>JAZUOO010000068.1:0-75191 GCA_045604705.1 Eubacteriales bacterium | reverse complement strand
TAAGAATATTATTGTAACGCGTGACATTATTTACACTTGTCAGGTAAATGATGTAGGCAGTTACTGGATAACTCTTGGCAGTGGTGAAAAGACATTGAATTTAAACGGAAAATCTGTTGAGCTTAATGCTGAAACAGGTGTGGAAACCACTATGATAAGAGTGTCAAATGGTGCCTCTCTTATTATCAACGACACAAGCGGAGATAATTCGGGTAAATTGTTCTGCTATGGAAGAATGGAAACACCCAGAACTGATATGGGTCCAAGATATTTTAACGATACTGTAAAACACAGAAATGTCCTGGAGGTTGACGGTGGTACTGTAACAGTAAATGGCGGTACTTTAGAAGCGGGACGCTCTAAAAAACAGTGGATATATGACGGCAGAGATGTGTACGATTTAAGACACCTGCTAGATTATACTATACAGTTCGGAGTTCTGGGATTGGCAATCGGTGCAAGATTCGACGGATATGCATGGCAGCAGGTAAACGGCGACTGTATCACAGTAAAAGATGGAAGTCTTTTGATAAACGATGGTATTTTCCTCGGCAGAGGTTTTTCAAGTCTTGAAACATATGTCAAAGATAACGATAACGATGTGGACGTTGAATTTGGACGCTCTGCGTGCTTAAGACTTCTGGGCGGTAACACAAACATCAACGGCGGTACCTTCTGGGGCAGAGGAAATGCCGATGTTCTCGGTGCTTCGAAGAATGCCAAGGTATTGGTAAAGAGTGGAACCTTCAGCACAAATCACCTGCGTGTTTTATTGGTTCCGACCATAAATGTTACACTGACCGGTTATTGGGAACCCTATGTTATAGGACACGCTCAAAGATATGGCTACAAGTACCATCCTGCATCCGAGGTAGGAAGTGTAAGACTTACTTCTGATATGCTTGACCCGCAGAGAAATACAGCAGAGCTTAACGGTGAAACCTTACCTGTAAGCGAATGGTCAAAACTTAACGCTACAGGAAATGACGGCTCGGCTACAGTTGTTGTAACACACCATATGTCAAACGCCGACAGAAGAAATTTTATGTCGGGCAGAGATGCCAGAAAAGAAATATCAAATCTTAATATCGATGGCACAAATGCTTACGGTATGACACTTTCTCCTGACATACTTTCCTGCGGTACAGAGGGTGTAAAAAGCATTTCTGTCGAATGGTATCATAATGATGAGCCTTGTGATGATGAAACAACAATGGTTGCAGGAAAATATCAGGCAAAGGTTGAGGTAATACTTGACAGAGACCATATCTTCTCAAATTCACCTAACTTTACCATTATGGGCGACAGAGTAAGCGATTATGAACTTTCTTCCACTAAAAAAACCGTGATACTTTGGTCAAAGGTTTATAACTTAGAGTGCAATCACTCATATAATGAGGACGAATATCTCCGCTTTGACAGCGATAAGCATTTTATGCAGTGTTCGGTCTGCAACAAGGTGCTTATCGACGAAGAGCACTACTTTGACAACGGAGAAGCTGTTGACGGTGCGATAGTATATAAGTGTCGTGGATGTGACTTTTCATATGGTGAGGCTGATGACGGTAAAGTCAGAATAGATTATTTAAACATCAATATCCCAAACCCTAAGACAGGATATTCACCTGAGTACTTCGGTTTAATAAGCGGCGAGGGAGTAAGCTTTGCTAACGGCGGAGATGAATTTACAAAGAACGGTATCCGCTGGGGACTTTACGCAAATGACTTCGGAGTTGCAGAGGACACTCTTCTTGCAAGCGACAGCGCATACCGTGTCACAATCTTCCTAAGAGCAGAAGACGGTTACACCTTCAGTAAAGATCATAATGCACAGTATAACCCTGTTGTAATTGTAAACGGTGAACAGGCAGAGTATGAAACAGATGGTACTCTTATGACCGTAAAACACATTGAAAGAACATCAGCAGTTACCGTTTCTTCCATAACTATGACAGGTCTTGATTTCCCCGAAGCCGGAAAGAAAGCAGACAGAGAGCCTGTATCTTCAGAGCCTAACTATTACGAATGCGACAACATCAGCTGGTACGAAGACGGCGAATATATGGGCTATGACGACACCTTCAAGGAAGGTAAGGCTTATACAGTAGAAATGTATATAGATACAATCCGTTCGGGTTGGGATTATACTGCAAAATTTGCTGAAAGTGTGAGTGCATCGGTTGATGGATTTTACGTAGAGAGTGATGATATCGAACGGTTCCACGATACCTCCGTTCGTATCAGCTACACATTCCCCATTCTTGAGGAAGAAAAAGTAGAAGAACCGGAAAAGCCTACACAGACAGAAAAAACGCAGGAGACAAAATCCAATCCTTTTGTTGATGTGATAAAGGGGCAGTATTACTATGATGCTATTTTGTGGGCAGCAAATGAAGGCATTACGGGAGGGACAAGTGCAAACACATTCTCACCGGATGCAAATTGTTCAAGAGCACAGGTTGTAACGTTCCTCCACAGAATGATTGGTTCACCCGAGCCTGCGGCAATAACTTTGCCGTTTGTGGATGTAAAAACAAGCGACTATTTCTACAAACCTGTAAAATGGGCATTCGGCAGTAAAATAACCGGTGGTACAAGTGATACTGCATTTAGTCCGGACGATAACTGTACGAGAGCACAGGTTGTTACTTTCTTGTGGCGAACAGCAGGTCAGCCTGAACCGAAAGGAAAAAATAATCCTTTTGCCGATGTGAAGTCAGATAGCTATTATTACAAAGCTGTTCTATGGGCAGTAGAACAAGGTATAACCGGCGGAACAAGTGCCTCCACCTTTTCACCTGACAACAACTGCACAAGAGCACAGGTCGTAACATTCCTTTATCGTTTTATAAATAAACAATAGTTAAAACTGCCCTGTATCATTTTTGCGATATGGGGCAGTATGTTTTTTTGGAGGGAAGATAATGTCAAGAATGCTATTAAGTTTAATTTTATTTATGTCAATGGGATTTTGCGGATGTGGATTACCTCGGCGAAATACAGATGATATTGATGGTGGTGTTGTAACACGCAATTCAGGCGATGATTCACCAAAGGTTATTGAATCAAATGAAATTATAAGCTATGGTTCCGAGTTTTCGTTTATATCTTCATTTTTTGATGAAGAAAGCGAGCTTGCAGGCAAGGTTTATAAGTTGAGCGCTGTGTTGGAAGATGATACAGTAAAAGCAAAATTTGATTGGCACGATCGAGCCGGAAACGGAGATAAATATGAGTTTCAAACAGACTCCTCTTTTATGACAAAACTTCAGAAAATCGTGTCAAAATATGATTTGGCAAAGCATAATAGATATACCCACCATGTATCAGGACTTCCTGATATGTATGGTGAGCAGATTGACATAAAATACGCTTCCGGTGAATCTATATATGCTCATGATAACCAAGACGGTTTCCTTCAAATGGAAGCTATGGTAGAGTTGATAGAGCTATTTTCTTCCTTTGATAATATAATTGAATAGAATCACATATTTTAGAATTTTCCCCAAAGCACTTGAAATCTTTTGGGATTTGTGGTATCATAATAAATGTCAAGAGGAAATATATGTGATACTTGGCGTGATACTACTTTGATACTAAAAAATCTAGCAAAGTAAAATAATATGGAGATTAGAGAGGAAATACACGCTAAAATCCATAAAACACTAAACAAATAAGTTTAGTAATAAGAAAACTTTATCGAGTGGGAATGATTTCATAAAAATATTTAAGTGGCTTTAAACGCAGTGTTTAAGCCACTTTTAGTATTTTTGACAATAAACATAATCATGATTTCTGACAAAACTATTTTTAAAGAAATATCATATTAAAATAGAAACACTACGTCTTTGTCAGTCATTTAAATGAAAAATTCTGCTTGTTAATTTGAGTTGCATCAAAAAAAGAGGTTGTATGGTATAATATTTTTACTTTAACAGAAAGGTTTTATTCGTAATGAATAAGGTACTAAATTGATTATTAATTGTTGTTTTGTTGAAAAAATTTTAAAAAATGTTATTTAAATTACTTGAATTTAGAGGGATTTATAGTATAATATAACAGATAATTTAATGTTAGGGGGAAAGGGTCTTTTGACCGTATATAATGAATTTCTTTCAGCCAAAGCTTATTACAACACTTAAAGGATATAATTCCAAACAGTTTTTCAATGATTTAATAGCAGGTTTAATTGTTGCTATTATAGCATTGCCACTGTCGATTGCACTTGCCATAGCATCCGGAGTTGAACCCGAAATGGGACTTTACACTGCCATTGTCGCAGGTTTTGTTATTTCACTTCTTGGTGGCAGCCGTGTTAATATTTCGGGACCCACAGCCGCATTTGCGGTCATTGTTGCAGGTATAGTTGCCGATCATGGCATTGACGGTCTTGCCATTGCTACTGTGCTTGCAGGTGTTATATTGATTCTAATGGGGATTCTACATATTGGTAATCTTATAAAATACATCCCGAATACCATTACTACGGGCTTTACATCGGGTATTGCCGTAACTATTGCCATTGGACAGCTCAAGGACTTTCTGCAACTAACATATCCTGCAGGTACACATAATGTTGAAACTATGGATAAGGCAGCAAATGTGGTAAGCAATATATCTACGGCAAGTATTCTCTCTATTATTATCGGACTTATCGGACTTGCAATTCTTATCTTCTGGCCTCGTGTCAGCAAAAAGATTCCCGGCTCACTCATAGCAGTAATTGCAGGTGTATTGATAGTAAAATTGCTTGATTTCGGTGTGAACACTATAGGAGACCTGTATCCCAATATTACAAATAAACCTCCAATGTTTAATATGCCCGATTTTACACTTGATAAAATTGTAAAACTCATTCCGAGTGCTTTTACCATTGCTATACTTGCAGGCATTGAGTCGCTTCTTTCCTGTGTTGTTTCCGATGAGATGATTAACGACAAGCATAACTCTAACACCGAGCTTATAGCACAGGGTGCGGGTAACATATGCTCTGCATTTTTTGGTGGTATTCCCGCAACGGGAGCAATAGCAAGAACTGCCGCAAACGTGAAGAACGGTGGTCGCTCCCCGATTTCAGGAATAGTTCATTCGGTTGTTCTGTTCCTTGTTCTTATTTTGTTTATGCCCTATGCAAAATGGATACCCATGTCGATAATTGCGGCAATTCTTTTCATGGTTGCATATAATATGAGTGAATGGCGTCATTTCTTGCAAATCTGCAAAACCGCGCCGTTAGACGATATAATCGTACTCGTTGTTACCTTTATATTTACCGTTGTATTTGATCTTGTAGTTGCAATAGCGGTGGGTATGGTGTTGTATATAGGATTTATACTTATGAGAAAGATACGACTGAAAATCAAAAAACAATAAAGATTTAAAACGAAAATATTCACGGAATCCATTGTTGGACCCGTGAATTTTCTTTTTCTATTTTATTTTGGCAAGCGTGCTGTAGCCGTCCGACAATTCCTTTACAAGAATATCAATTTCATTCTTCGTGTTAAACTCCGAGAAGCTGATACGTAACGTAGAATCCGCAAGAGCAGGTGAAACTCCGAAGTTAACCAGTACTCTGTTTTCTTTGTGTTTAGAGGAACAGGCAGAACCGGCAGAAACATGTATTCCTTTTTCAGAAAGATACCGAAGCATAACTTCGCTTTTAATTTTCGGTATAGAAATACTTAAAATGTATGGAGTAAAGCTCCGGGCGCTGTTAATAATTGCATCCGGAAGCATAACCGAGATTCTTTCCGAGGCATAATTATGTAGTGTGCGTACTTTTGCAAGATTATCATTGCATTTTTCTGAAAGTACCTTTGCGGAGTTTGCAAATGCACAAATAAGCGGCAGAGCTTCCGTACCACTCCGAATTCCCATTTCCTGACCGCCTCCGAGCACAACAGGTGAGAGCCTGATACCTTTCTTGCAAAGTAAAGCACCAACTCCCTTTGGGCCATGTACTTTATGAGAACTCACTGTAATCATATCCGCATTACAAGCGGCAAGTTTCTTCTCCGTTTTAAGAAAAGCCTGAACAGCATCCGTGTGTACAAGACATTTCGGAGCCATCTCATCTCTTATCCTGCAAAGTTTTTTAATATCATAAAATGCGCCTGTTTCATTATTGATCGTCATGTGGGAAATAAGCACGGTTTTATCATTCAGATTTTTACGCACAAAATCATAATCTATCATACCGCCCGCATTTGGAATTAAAAGAACCTCGTATCCGAGAGACTCCAAATCTTTTTTACACTCAAATACGGCAGGATGCTCGGAATTACCGATGAGAATGCGGTTTCCTTTTTTTGTCATGAGCTTTGCATAGCCTAAGATTGCAAGATTATCCGCTTCAGTTCCTGATGCAGTAAAAAACAAAGTATAGTTTCTATCATCAGCACCGAGGGTAGATAATAAATCCTTTCTTGCCTCTTTAAGAAGCATTTCCGCTTGGAAACCAAACTTGTGAACCGATGACGGATTTCCGTAATTATTTACCATTATATCGTAAGCAATCTTTGCCGAGCCTTCAAGAACTCTTGTTGTTGCAGCGTTGTCAAAATATATTTCTTGCAAATTTTATCCCTCTTTATTCATTTTTTACCGATACAGTATATCAAAATTCCAATTAATTGTCAAGTATAAAAAAGCCCGGTATAAAACCGAGCATAAATAATGAGTGATTTTACTTGTGAAGCTCCGCAAGCTTAACTTCGTTACATATGTCACTTGAAATATAAATCGCCTAAAGTTATAGGTTGCATATGGATAGCAAGATCTCAGATTGTAACGATTTCTCATTGTTAATTAATTACAACATAAAATTGTTACTTTAGATAAAGAGAGTATTTTGTTTAAAAATAACACCATATTGCTTTTTGTTGATTCTCAGTGCTTTTTCTTAGTACCTTTGGTCGCTTTCGGCTTGCTTTTTGCCCATCCTTTTTTAGATTTCCCGTTGCTTGCAGAACCCTTTTGCTGAATATTTTTTGAAGAAGTATGTGAGTTTTTTGTGGTATCCCTGTTATTTAACGAACGTGTATTGTTTTTCTGAACAGATAATTTTCCAATATTTGAATCGTTTTCTCGTTTGTTAGACGAATTTATGGATTTTCCCAGTAATATCATCGCATCCTTTCGACCGGTTTGCCTGATTGCTTTGAGCACAAGCTCCCTGTTTTCAGTACGGTTATACTGTAAAAGTGCACGTTGGATTTTCTTTTCCTCATAGCTTGCAGGAACATATACCTCTTCTCCGGTAAAAGGATTGATTCCCGTGTAGTACATGGTTGTCGAAGCTGTTGACGGAGTAGGGTAGAAGTCCTGTACCTGCTCGGGACGAATATTATTCTTTTTCAGATATAATGCAAGGTCCAAAGCTTCATTCACTGTGCTGCCCGGATGTGAGGACATAAGATATGGAACAAGATACTGTTTAAGTCCGGCTTTTTCGGTGATTTTAAAATATCTGTTGCAGAAAGTATTGTAAATGTCCACATTCGGCTTACCCATCTGTGAGAGAACCTTTGATGATATATGTTCCGGTGCAACTTTAAGCTGACCGCTGACATGATACTTAACAAGCTCTTCAAGAAAAGTAGGATTCTTATCCGCAACAATGTAGTCAAATCTGACCCCGGAACGTACAAAAACCTTTTTTATCCCGGGAATCTTTCTCATTTCACGCAGTATCTCAACATATTCACTGTGATCAATCACGAGCTTTTTACACGGCGTCGGTGCAAGACATCTCCTGTGATTACAAACACCTCTTTTGCCCTCCAGAACATCCTTGCAGGGACTGTACCTGAAATTAGCAGTTGGCCCACCGACATCGTGAATATAACCTTTGAAACCTGGCAGAGTTGTCAGAAGCTTTGCCTCAGCAAGAACCGACTCCTTACTTCTTGAAACAACATTTCTACCTTGATGATATGCAATAGCACAGAAAGCACATCCACCGAAACAGCCTCTGTTGTGAGTAACGGAATATTCCACCTCATCAATCGCTGCAATCCCTCCGAATTTATCATAATATGGATGCCATGTTCTTGTATATGGCAAAGCGTAAACCTTATCAAGTTCCTCACGAGTAAGAATCGGAGCCGGCGGATTCTGGACAATTTTGCAATTATCATAAAGCTCAATAAGCGTCTTTCCGTGACTGTCAGTATTCTGATACTGTAGCTTAAAAGCCTCCGCATAAGCTCTCTTATCTGTTTTCAATGTATCAAAGTCCGATGTTTCAATATACTCACCCGAGGGAACATAATCAAGCGAAGTCTTTACAACTGTACCACGTATATCCTTAATCTTTTCAATCGGAACACCCCTGTTAAGGAGCCTTGCAAGCGTAAGAATGGTATATTCACCCATACCGTAGGAAAGAATATCAGCACCCGAATCAATGAGAATACTTCTTCTGACTTTGTCGTCCCAATAATCATAATGTGCAAATCTTCTGAGCGATGCCTCAAGACCGCCGATTATTATCGGAACATTCCCGAATGCTTCCCTTATCCTGTTGCAGTAAACAATGGTAGCCCTGTCCGGACGATGTCCTGCTTCTTTATTCGGTGAATAATAATCATTTGAGCGTTTCTTTTTTGAAGCGGTGTAGTGAGCGACCATTGAGTCAATATTTCCCGCACTGACAAGAAACCCTAACCTCGGCTTGCCAAACCGTGTAACTCCCATTTTGCTTGCGGGCTTAAAGGAAGTTTTCCATTCCGGCTGTGCAATAATACCGACAGTAAATCCTGCATCTTCAAGTATTCTCGAGATGATTGCCGTACCGAAGGAAGGGTGGTCAACGTATGCATCGCCTATAACATATACAAAGTCAACCTGTTCCACACCCGCCGGAAGCTCCGAGGGAAACATCGGTATCGGTTTTGAGCCAAGTTTTGGTAAATAAGTCATACTGTTCTCCGTTTAGAATTCAATACTGAAATTATACAACGGAAATTCAGAATTGTCAATATCAATCTTGCTCACAGTAAATAAAAACCGAATTGATTAAATAATTCCTGTATCAGCATATATATAATTAATTCTTTGTCATTTTGAATTAAACGAATACCAAGATTTCAAAAAATACTGTAATTTAATGTAAAAATGACCTAAAATCTTTAAAAAATGCATTTTAGCTATTGCAATTCTTTCAAATTGGTGTTATAATATAGGATGTTATATTTTGATTGTTACGGGAGGCACTATGTCACGTAATTTTGTAATACCGGATGGATATAGTTCTGTCTTATCTCTTAGGGAAACAGAAAGAGCTATAAAGTTTGCGAAGGATCGTTTTGAATTTCATCTTGCCGACGCTCTCAATCTTGAAAGAGTTTCCGCACCGATGTTTGTAGCGAAGGAAAGTGGATTTAATGATGACCTTAACGGTGTTGAACGTCCCGTTGAATTTGATCTTCTTGATACAGGTACGTCTGTACAGGTTGTTCACTCCCTTGCAAAATGGAAAAGATACGCTCTTTACAAGTACGGTTTCGAGCATGGTTGCGGTCTTTATACGGACATGAATGCAATAAGACGTGATGAGGAGCTTGACAATATACATTCCATATATGTTGACCAGTGGGATTGGGAAAGAGTTATCAATGAAAATGAAAGAACCACCGAGTTTCTTCAGAATATCGTTATCAGTATAGTAGGAGCTCTCAAGAGAACCGAGTGTGAACTCCTTGTGGCGTTCCCTAAGCTCAAGTCCACTGTATGTGAAGATGTATTTTTTGTTGATACACAAACTCTTGAAGATATGTACCCCGAACTTACCGCAAAGGAAAGAGAAAACGCTATCACCAGGGAAAAGAAGACGGTATTCATTTCCAAGATTGGCGGGAAACTCAGAAGCGGTAAAAAGCACGATGGAAGAGCACCCGACTACGATGACTGGGAGCTTAACGGTGATATACTGGTATGGAACGATGTTCTGGGCTCTGCTTTTGAAATTTCCTCAATGGGAATAAGAGTAAATAAGGAATCGCTTACAAGACAGCTTAAGATTGCAGGTTGTGAGGAGAGAGCAAAGTTCACGTTCCATAAAATGCTCTTGGAAGATAAGCTTCCCCTAACCATTGGTGGTGGTATAGGTCAGTCAAGACTCTGTATGCTTCTTCTCGGCAAGGCTCACATTGGTGAAGTGCAGTCCGCTATATGGCCGGAAAGACACATTGAGGAACTTGCAAAGCATGGTATCAATTTGTTGTAATTAAAACTATAATATAAATTACCGAAAGGAAATCATCATGGAACATATTTCAGTAAGAGACATATTTAAAGATGCGGAAGCATTCTCCGGCAAGGAAATTACGGTTGCAGGATGGGTAAAAACAATAAGAGCAAGCAATAAATTTGGTTTTATCGAGCTTGGTGACGGTAGCTGCTTCAAGCCGATTCAGGTTGTTTTCGAGGCAGACAATCTTGAAAATTACACTGATATTTCAAAGCAGAACGTTGCCGCATCCCTTATCGTAAAGGGTACTCTCGTTCTTACTCCCGATGCTCCACAGCCCTTTGAGCTTAAGGCAAGCGAGATTGAGGTTGAAGGTAAGTCCACACCCGATTATCCTCTCCAGAAGAAGAGACACAGCCTTGAATACCTCAGAACCATCGCACATCTTCGTCCGAGAGCAAATACATTCCACGCAGCATTCAGAGTTCGTTCCGCAGCTGCATACGCTATCCACAAGTTCTTCCAGGAACAGGGATTTGTATACGTAAATACTCCTCTTATCACGGCAAGTGACTGTGAGGGTGCGGGTGAAATGTTTAAGGTGACAACTCTCGACCTTGATAATATCCCAAAGACAGAAGAGGGTAAGATTGATTATACACAGGACTTCTTTGAAAAGCCCGCAAATCTTACTGTATCCGGACAGCTTAACGGCGAATGTTTTGCAATGGCATACGGAAAAATCTACACATTTGGTCCTACGTTCAGAGCGGAAAACTCTAATACACAGAGACACGCCGCAGAATTCTGGATGATTGAACCTGAGGTTGCTTTTGCAGACCTTAACGACAACATGGCTCTTTCCGAGGCTATGGTAAAATATGTTATCAGATATGTTCTTGAAGAATGTGCACAGGAAATAGAGTTCTTCAACAAGTTTGTTGACCAGGGGCTTGTCGAAAGACTCAACGGTCTTGTAAACGCAGATTTCGGTCATGTAACCTATACCGAAGCAATAGAACTTCTTCTCAAGAGCGGACACGAATTCGAATATCCCGTAAGATGGGGCATCGACCTTCAGACAGAGCATGAAAGATACCTCACCGAGCAGATTTTCAACAAGCCTGTATTCGTAACCGATTATCCCAAGGAAATTAAGGCATTCTATATGAGAATGAACGAGGACAATAAGACTGTTGCGGCTATGGATATGCTTGTTCCCGGAGTAGGTGAGCTTATCGGAGGTTCTCAGAGAGAGGAAAGACTTGATCTTCTCGAAGCGAGAATGGACGAGCTGGGACTTAAAAAGGAAGATTACTGGTGGTATCTTGAGCTCCGTAAATTCGGTGGAACAAAGCACTCAGGATACGGTCTCGGTTTTGAAAGACTTATCATGTATCTAACAGGCATCTCCAACATCCGTGACGTAATTCCATTCCCCAGAACAGTATCAAATGCGGAATTTTGATTTTCTTCATATTATAGGGTAATAAAACCAAACGGAGGAATATATCGATGAATTATTCATCAGCGTCGAAAGATGAACTTACAAAAGAGCTTGAAGCTCTTAAATGTAAATATAAAGAAATATGCTCCAAAAACTACAAGCTTGATATGTCAAGAGGTAAACCCGGTACAGATCAGCTTGATATAAGCGAGGAGCTATTAAAGGTACTCATAAAAAACAGTGACTGCATCACCGAAAACGGAACAGACTGCAGAAACTACGGCATAGTGGATGGTATACCGGAAGCAAAAAAGCTGTTTGCAGAAATCCTTGAAGTAACGCCGGATAAAGTAATTGTTGGAGGCAACTCCAGCCTTAACCTAATGTATGATGCTGTTACAAGAGCAATGCTTTACGGAGTACCCGGTGGTGATACACCCTGGGGAAAGCAGGGCAGCATCAAGTTCCTTTGCCCTTGTCCCGGTTATGACAGACACTTCGGTATATGCGAATCTCTCGGTATTGAGATGATTAACGTGGATATGACACCCACAGGTCCCGATATGGATGCTGTTGAAAAGCTTGTTTCTTCCGATGCATCAATAAAGGGTATATGGTGTGTTCCAAAATATTCCAATCCGGAAGGGGTAACATATTCGAATGAGACCGTAAAGAGATTTGCTTCTCTCAAACCCGCAGCAAAGGACTTCAGAATATTCTGGGATAACGCGTATATTGTTCACCACCTGACAGATGACGGTGATAAACTTCTCAACATTATCGATGAATGCGAGAAAGCCGGAAACCCCGACATAGTATACGAATTCACATCGACTTCAAAGGTTTCCTATCCCGGTGCGGGGGTTGCCGTTATCGCTTCCTCTGTTTCCAACATTGAGCATATAAAGAAAATAATGACTATTCAGACAATAGGTCACGATAAGCTCAATATGCTCCGACACGTAAAATATTTCAAGGATGCAGACGGCGTTAATGCATACATGAAGCGTCATGCCGAAATCCTCAGACCAAAGTTTGAGATAATTCTTGATGCATTTAACAAACAGCTTGCATATACAGGCGTTGCAGAATGGCTCTCTCCAAAGGGTGGATATTTTATAAGTCTTAACGTTATGGATGGATGTGCAAAAAGGGTAGTACAGTTATGCAAGGAAGCCGGAATTGTTCTTACACCGGCAGGTGCTGCATTCCCATATCACAAGGATCCGAGAGACAGAAACATTAGAGTTGCTCCGTCATATCCTTGCTGTGATGACCTTAAAGCAGCGGTTGATGTTTTATGTGTTTGTGTAAAGCTTGCGTGTGTTGAAATGATCTTAAGTAAATAATGCAGATTAAAAGAGTATGTTATGTACTCTTTTAATTTATATATAGAGATTATATCAAAACGTAAAGGGCTGTCTAATTTATGTAAAGTAAGAACACGAATGGAATTTGAGTATAACCTGTGATAGCTTGTTTGATAAAATTAATTTCCGAATTAATAATGCGTTTACAATTGTATCTTCTAAAATAAATAACCACAAAATATCGAAAAATGAATGCTATAATTTCAAAAAATGTGTTGACTTTTTGAATGAAAAAGTATATAATATAATTTGTGGCAACCTTTGACAGGAAGTCGGAGGAAATAGCATAAAAGAAAGGATGAAGAACAAAAATGAAAAAAAGCATCAGTAAAATTATACTTGTTCTCGTGTGTATAGTATTTGTAGCCACGGTTGCAATGCTTGGCTTTAAGCCCATGAACATAGCAGGTGTAATGGACGGCGGTATCAAGAGAGGTCTTGACCTCGTCGGAGGCACCTCAATTGTATACGGAATCAAGGACGACGGTTCCGGCGCAGAAACAGATTATTCCGGTTCCATGGAAGAAGTTATTTCCATGCTCCGTGACAGAGTCGACAGAAGAGGTTATACCGAAGCGGTTGTTGCTGCATACGGTGAAAACATGATTCTCGTTGAAATTCCCGATATTGACGATCCCGAAGAGGCTATCCAGGCTATCGGTTCAACAGCAAAGCTCTCCTTCGTTGATTCCAACGGAACGGAAGTGCTTACAGGTGACGATGTAGTGAAGGCAGAGGCTGTCTATGGCGACTCTGACGGGAACGGTATTGCTGAATGGTTCATTTCACTGCAGTTCAACAGTGATGCCCGTGAAGCTTTCGCAAATGCAACGGAAGCAATGGCGGCTCTTTCTGCTGAAGGAAAGAACTACATTGAAATTAAGCTTGACAACGATGTAATCTCCAGCCCCATGGTAAATGAAAAGATTGACAGCACGGATTGTGTTATTAACGGTGACTTTACAAAGGAACAGGCAGAAGAAACAGCGGCTCTTATTTCGGCAGGTCGTCTTCCCTTTGAGCTCCAGGTTGAAGAGCTCCGTGCAGTAGGTCCCACACTCGGTGACGATGCTCTTGAAACATCTCTTATTGCAGGTGCAATCGGTATTATTCTTGTAATGCTCTTTATGATCGTGCTTTATAAGATTCCCGGACTTGTTTCCACCATCTCACTTATCGCTTATGTTGCTCTTATTCTTTTCGTGCTCGTTCTCAGTGGCGTTAACCTTACTCTTCCGGGTATTGCAGGTATCATTCTCACCATCGGTATGGCGGTTGACGCAAACGTAATTATTTACGAAAGAATTAAAGAAGAACTTACAATCGGTAAGACCATAAAGTCTGCTTGCAGATCCGGCTTTGGCCATGCTATCTGGGCAGTTCTTGACTCAAACATAACCACACTTATTGCTGCAGTTGTTCTTTATATTTTCGGTACGGGTACTGTTAAGGGCTTCGGTATTACACTCGGAATCGGCGTTGTAGTATCCATGGTAACAGCAGTGCTTCTCTCAAGATACCTGCTCAATGCATTTGTAAATATGGGAATATCCAACCCTGTTCTTTTCGGAGCTGCAAAAAAGAAGACTTCTGTAAATGATGTAAAAGGAGGAAAGAAATAATGAAAAAATTCAGCTATACAAAGAATAAAAGTAAGTTTTTCCTCTTTACTGCGGTATGCATCGTTCTTGGTCTTGTCTGCATTTTTGTTCGCGGAGTAAACTGGGACGTTGACTTTGTCGGTGGTACCGAAATGAACATCAGTATCAGTACCGATGACAAGAATGTCACCGGTGAAGTTGAAACTATTACAAAAGACATTGTTAAAGATAAGTTCTCATCTGTAACTTCCGTATCTGACAGCACAGGTAAATCTTTACTTATCAAGACAAACGAAATTGACAGTGAAACACGTGAAGGTATTATGGATGCTATTTCCGAAAAATACGGTGAGGGAAATGTTGTTCTTCTTTCTGCAAACAGCGTTTCCGGTGCTATTTCAGACAGCCTGCGTAGCTCTGCGATAACCGCTATAACTCTCGCTGTTATTCTTATGCTTGCTTACATTGCAATAAGATTTAAACCTCTCTCTGCAGTTGCGGCAATCATCTGTCTTCTCCATGATATTTTCTTCGTATTTGTTGCATATTCACTTCTTCAGCTCCCCGTAAACTCAAACATCATTGCCGTTGCTCTTACAATTCTCGGTTATTCTATCAATGCTACAATTGTTATATTTGACAGAATCCGTGAAAACACTAAGATTGTTGGTAGCGGTACTACATTTGAAGAAAAAGCAGATCGCAGTGTTAAGCAGACTTTCAGACGTTCACTCTTCACAACAATCACAACTCTGCTTACCATAGGTATGGTTTATATCCTTGGTGTAACATCCATCAAGAACTTTGCACTTCCCCTTATAGTTGGTATTCTTGCAGGTCTTTACTCCTCTGTATGCCTCTCAAGTAATCTTTGGGTTATTCTTGATAAGAAGTTCGGTAAGAAATAATCGATAAATAATCAGTCAAGTCCGTCGTTTTCGGCGGACTTTTTGTGAAACTTTTACCGGAGTTTTTTTACTCCTGCTTAAAATATGTATTTGATTATTATTGTGAATTTTATAGGATTTGTTATAGCGTTGTTTCAGTCTGAATTTGAAAATAGTAAATACCCCGGGGCTTTAGTTTGCTCCGAGGTATTCTTCAAATATGGGGAAGTCGGGTTTGACCGACAGGGTTATTATTTCTTCACTCACAGGATGATAAAACTCAACCTTTCCGCAGTGAAGATATAGTGTTTCACCGGGAATCTCCTTTCCGTACATATAATCATACAGCAATGGACAACCGATATGCGAAAAATGCACTCTTATCTGATGTGTTCTTCCGGTCAAAAGATTCACTTCCACTAGAGCAATATCATCTTTGACACATAATATCCTATAATCCGTCACCGCATACTGACCGTCACTGCGTACCACACGCTTCAAAATACTCCCGTCAGCACGTCCGATCGGAAGATTAATACGTCCGAAAGCAGGGAAGGGGACTCCTTTTGTTATGGCATAGTAGGTCTTGTTAAATTCTCCTTTTTGTATCTGATTGGAGATAATTGCACTTGTCCGAGCATCCTTTGCAATAACAACAATTCCTGTAGTGTCTCTGTCAAGTCTCGTCAAGGGCCTGAAAACAAATTCTGTATCCTTAAAGTAATACATACAGGCATTCCCAAGCGTATTATCTCTGTTTCCGACACTTGGATGGGTAGGCATATCCTTTGGTTTGTTCACTGCGAGTAGATATTTGTCCTCATAAACAATATCGAGAGGAATATTAACGGGTTCAATGGCAGACCTTTTTTCTTTTGGGAAATATATTGTCAGAATATCGCCGCTTGTTACTCTTTGTGCGACAGTTACAATGTTGTCGTTAAGCCTGATACCTTGTGATTTTTTCAGTTGTGTCAAAAGTCCGGAAGATATTTTCAATTCATTTCTGATCAAATCTTTTACAAGCCTGCCGTCATACTTTTCGGATATATACAGTTCAATATCAGCCATCAGGGAAGCCTTTTGCCGGCGGACTTATAAAGCTCGTACCATTCATCGTGAGTAATAACTACATCTGATGCATGACAAACCTCTTTAATCCTTGCAGGCGTTGTCGTACCTATAACAGGCTGCATTTTTGCGGGATGTCTGAGAAGCCATGATATTGCAAGCCCTGTACCTGTTACGCCGTACCTTGCCGCAATTTCATCCAGCTTATCATTCAAAGCTTGGAACTTTTTGTTTCCGATAAATGAACCATCAACAAAACCGTACTGGAACGGTGACCACGGCTGTATCGTAATATCATTGAGTCTGCAGTAATCAAGTATACCATTCTCGCGACTCGATGAAAAATCATTGACCATGTTAACGTTAAATTCAAAGTCTATCATGGGACACTGAGCAACACTGAGCTGAAGCTGATTGATAATAAGCGGTATATCACCGAGATGCTTTTTTAGAAGTTCAATCTGCATTGGGTGCTGATTGGAAACACCGAAATGTATGACTTTCCCTTCATTTTTTAGCTTATCAAAAGCTCTTGCAACTTCCTCAGGTTCAACAAGTGTATCCGGACGGTGAAGAAGCAGATAATCAATATGATCCGTCTTAAGTCGACTAAGCGATTTATCAACTGATTGTATAATATGGTCATAAGAAAAATCAAAGGAAATTCCGGGCTTTATACCGCATTTTGTCTGGATATAGATTTTATCTCTGAATTCGGGATTTCTATTAAGGAATTTTCCAAAGCTTTCCTCGCAGGTACCTCTACCGTAAATATCCGCGTGATCGAAAAAGTTAATACCACCTTCGTATGCTGTATTGACAAGCTCATCTATTTCTTTATCAGTCTTGCTGCCAATTCTCATGCAGCCCTGAATTACTCGTGATACTTCATAATTTCCAAGCTTAAAATATTGCATAATGTGTACCCCCTTTTCTATATTTTAGCACATATTTTCAGTATTATCAAGTATAATTTAAACATTTCTGCAACAAATATATATTTGATTGACTTGAAAAAAAAAGTGTGATATAATGTTATTGGTGAAAATTTGCAAAAAAAAGAAAAGAGGAATACTATGTCTGATATATACACAAGTGTCGACCAGCTTATTGGAAAAACACCTTTACTGAAAGTTTGCAATATTGAAAAGAAATATGGTGTTAAGGCAAACATCCTTGCTAAGCTTGAATATCTCAATCCTGCAGGAAGCATCAAGGACAGAGCAGCAAAGCAGATGATAGATGATGCAGAGTCCGAGGGTATACTTAAGCCTGGCGGCTGTATCATAGAACCTACAAGTGGAAATACCGGCATCGGAATAGCATCCCTTTGTGCGGCAAGAGGCTATAAGGCGATAATCGTTATGCCGGATACCATGTCTGTTGAAAGGATTAATACAATAAAGGCATACGGTGCAGAAGTAATTCTTACCCCGGGTGGTCTGGGAATGAACGGTGCGGTTACCAAAGCTGAAGAGATTATGGCAAATACACCCAACAGCATAATAGCCGGACAATTTGTAAATCCCTCTAACCCCAAGGCACATATACTCACCACAGGACCCGAAATATGGAATGCAACCGATGGAAGAGTGGACATTTTTGTTGCAGGTGTTGGTACCGGCGGAACAATTACCGGTGTTGGTGAATACTTGAAAAATAAGAATCCCAATCTTAAAGTAGTTGCCGTTGAACCCGCAAAGAGCAGACTTCTCGCCGGTGAAAAAGCCGCTCCTCATGGTTTGCAGGGCATTGGCGCAAACTTCATTCCACAGGTTTTAAATACAAAAATATACGACGAGATTTTCCCGGTAGACGAAGAAGATGCTTTCCGTCTTTCAAGAGATATGGGCAGATGTGAGGGAATACTCGTAGGTATATCCTCAGGTGCGGCACTTTATGCAGCCGTTGAAATTTCGAAAAGAGAAGAAAATTCTGGCAAAAATATCGTAGTAATACTTCCGGACACCGGTGACAGATACCTTTCCACAACTCTTTTTTCTGAATAAATTGCATAAAATTTTAGATTATACACGTAATTATAGGGTGAATCTTACAAATGTTCAACTTTGTGTATAAATATTCTTTTTTTGCTTGACAAATTTTAAAATATAGTGTATAATATGCAAGTATTCAATTGATTGTGTATATTTATACATTGGAGGAATTCAAAATGGCAAAAGTGTTTATAGACGGCAGCGTAGGCACGACCGGACTTAGAATTCACGAAAGACTTGCAGAACGCAAAGAACTTGAAATAATAACTTTATCTGAGGAACTTCGTAAAGATACCGTGGCGAGAAAGGAAGCCATAAATTCATCTGATATAGTATTTCTATGTCTCCCGGATGTTGCGGCAAAAGAAGCAGTGGTATTGTGTGAAAACATGAATACAGTTATTATTGATACATCAACTGCTCACAGAACAAATCCCGAATGGACATACGGTTTTCCTGAATTATTTGGATTCAGGGAGAAAATAGCATCCTCCAAAAGAATCGCAAATCCCGGCTGCCACGCAAGCGGCTTTATAGCACTTGCGGCACCCCTCGTTTCCGCAGGACTTATATCAAATAGTACAGCACTTACTTGTTTTTCACTTACCGGTTATTCCGGAGGCGGAAAGAAAATGATAGCCGAATATCAGTCTGAGGACAGAAGTCCTCTTTTCAGTGCACCCAGACAATACGGTATTTCTCAGAGTCATAAGCATCTTCCTGAAATGAAGCTTATTTGCGGCATAGAAACTGAACCGGTATTTTGCCCCATTGTCGCTGATTTCTACAGCGGCATGGAAGTTACGATACCGCTCTTTATGAAAGACGTAAATGGGACAATTGATGATATAAAGAATATATACAAGAAAACATATACCGGAAAGCTTATTCACTTTGATGATAATTGTGACGATGATGGATTCTTGTCTGCAAGCGCATTTTCCGGCAGAGATGATATGCAGATAAGCGTTACCGGAAACAGCGACAGAGTTATTCTCACTTCACGCTTTGACAATCTCGGTAAAGGTGCAAGCGGTGCTGCAATACAGAATATGAATATAGTTCTTGGTATAGATGAGACTACGGGACTTGTAATATAAATGATTGAAAGGACAGTACATATTATGAAAATGGTTCAGGGCGGAGTATGTGCCGCAAAAGGATTTTCTGCAAACGGTATTCACTGCGGAATCAGAAAGAACAAAACCAAAAGAGACCTTGCACTTATATACAGTGAAATGCCCGCAAGTGCGGCGGCAGTATACACAACAAACCTTGTAAAAGGTGCACCTCTCACGGTTACAAAAAACAATATATCTGACGGTAAAGCACAGGCTGTAATCTGTAACAGCGGTAACGCAAATACCTGTAATGCAAACGGAATTGAAATTGCTGAAAAAATGTGTGACCTTCTTGCGGATAACCTCAAGATCAAAGCTTCCGATGTTGTCGTTGCATCAACCGGCGTAATTGGTCAACCCCTTAATATCACTCCTATAGCTGACGGAATTCCCGTACTTATTTCCGGACTTTCAAAGGATGGTAGTGATGCAGCGGCTGAAGGTATTATGACTACTGACACCGTTAAAAAAGAGATAGCAATTGAATTTGAAGTTGACGGTAAGATATGTACCATCGGCGGCATTGCAAAGGGAAGTGGAATGATACATCCAAACATGGCAACAATGCTGGTATTTATCACTCCCGACTGTGCTATTTCTCCCAAAATGCTCTCTAAGGCTCTCAGCTCTGATATAAAGAACACATTCAATATGGTCAGTGTTGACGGAGATACATCAACTAACGATATGGTTGTTGTACTTGCAAACGGCATGGCAGAGAATCGCGAGATCTGCAGCGATGGTGAGGACTTTGACGCATTTATGAAAGCTCTTAACTCCGTAACGGTATATCTGTGCAGAATGATAGCAGGGGACGGCGAGGGTGCAACAAAGCTCCTTGAATGTAAAGTCAGTGGAGCAAAAGATGATATTACAGCCAAAACTGTAGCGAAGAGCATAATATGCTCCAGCCTTCTTAAAGCCGCGATGTTCGGTGCTGATGCAAATTGGGGACGCGTGCTATGTGCAATAGGCTACAGCGGTGCTGATGTTGATGTGACGAAAGTAGATGTATCATTCAAGTCTGCAAAGGGTGAAATTTTCGTATGCGAAGACGGTGCAGGCATAGAATTCTCTGAAGAAATGGCGAAAGAAATACTTCTTGAAAAAGAGATAGAGATTATCGTAAGTGTCGGTGACGGTAATGGTTCTGCAACAGCGTGGGGATGTGACCTCACCTACGATTATGTTAAGATTAACGGCGATTACAGAACCTGATCTAAAACAATTCAAGCTATCGAAAGGAACTAGAGATGAATAACGAATTTTCAAATGCCGAACGTGCAGAGGTACTCACTCAAGCACTTCCTTACATAAAAAAATACAATGGTAAAATCGTTGTAGTGAAATATGGCGGTAATGCAATGATTAACGAGCAGCTGAAAATGCAGGTAATGGAGGATATTGTCCTCCTGTGGCTTATCGGTGTAAAGATAGTTCTTGTTCATGGAGGAGGACCTGAAATCAGTGAGCTCATGGAAAAACTTGGAAAAAAGCCCGAGTTTGTTGACGGACTTCGGATTACAGATAAGGAGACCGTAGATATAGTTCAGATGGTACTTGCCGGTAAAGTAAACAAAACTCTTGTAAATCTTCTTGAAACCAAGGGTGGAAAAGCAATGGGGATTTCCGGTATGGACGGACGACTCATAGAATCAGTAATGAAAGATGAACGTCTCGGCTATGTAGGAAAGATTGTCAAGGTAAATGCAGCCCCTGTCTCGGATCTTCTCGAAAAGGGTTATATCCCCGTAATTTCTACCATTGGATGCGATAAAGACGGCAACGCCTACAACATAAACGGTGATACAGCCGCCGCATACATCGCAGGAGCACTCGGTGCCGAAAGACTTATAATGATGACAGACATTGCAGGTATCCTCAAAGATAAAGACGATCCTGAGACACTAATTCCGGAAATGACAGTAAGTGATGCCGCAAAGCTCCGGGAAGAAGGTGTTATTTCAGGCGGAATGATCCCTAAGGTAGACTGCTGTGTTGAAGCTATCGGCAAAGGTGTGAAAAAAGTTATAATCATGGACGGCAGAGTTCCACACTCCATTCTTATGGAGATCCTCACCGACGAGGGTGCAGGAACGATGGTCATCAGTGACTGAAAGGAAAATATAATGAGTTTTATAACAGAAACAGATAAGAAATACGTTGCCGGAACGTATGCTCGTTTTCCTGTGGGAATAGTCTCCGGTAAAGGTTCAATGGTAATTGACACCGAAGGAAATGAATATATTGACCTGGGCTCAGGGATTGCGGTAACAAGCTTCGGTATCGCAGATGATGAGTGGGTAAAGGCAGTGACAGACCAGCTTACAAAGCTTCAGCATACATCCAATCTCTACTATACGGAACCGTGTGCTGTACTTGCAAGGATGCTCTGCGAGAGAACAGGACTAAAAAAGGTATTCTTTTCAAACTCAGGGGCGGAAGCAAATGAATGTGCAATAAAGGCAGCAAGAAAGTATGCCGCAGAAAAAAAAGGGGCGGACACTTACACAATAATCACCCTCGAAAACAGCTTCCACGGCAGAACATTGACAACTCTCGCCGCAACAGGTCAGGAGCATTATCACGAACTTTTTCAGCCCTTGACACCCGGATTCATCCACACTCCCGCAGGAGATATTGAAAACCTTAGAAAGCTCGTTAAGGAGAACAAAATTGCCGCTATAATGATAGAATGTATTCAGGGCGAAGGTGGCGTAAATCCACAGAATCCTGAGTTTGTAAAGGCAATAGGCGAAATATGTGAGAAAGAAGACATCATCTTTATAGTTGACGAAGTACAAACAGGTAACGGAAGAACAGGTGAGCTCTATGCATATATGAATTACGGTGTAAAACCTGACATCGTTACCACTGCCAAAGGATTAGGTGGAGGACTTCCTCTCGGTGCTTGTATGCTCGGAGAAAAGGTTGAAAATGTCTTAGGATTCGGGGATCACGGTTCAACTTTCGGTGGAAATCCCGTGTGCTGTGCCGGTGCTGTCAATATTCTCGAAAGGATCAACGACACATTTCTTGCAGATGTAAAAAAGAAAAGTGACTATATTTTCGAAGCCCTTAAAGACGCAAAGGGCGTAAAGGGAATTTCAGGAATGGGACTTATGATTGGTATCGAGACAGAAAAACCCGCAACTGAAATTGTAAAAAAGTGTATGAGAAAGGGTGTCCTTTGTCTTACTGCAAAAACAAAAGTAAGACTTCTCCCGGCGCTCAACATTCCTTTCGAATTACTTGTAAGAGCAGTCAATATCATAAAAGAAACTTGTGCGGAATAAAAATTTTAGCGGTGTAACAACCGCTTTTTTTTAACAGTAACATTTCAATGATTTTGAGTTAAAATAACTTAAAATAAATCTGTAGTACCTTGTGTGGAATAAAGTGACGTAATCACTAAGGACATTCATGTGTCTGAGCTGTAACCTCATAGAATTTGTTGAAACCGAGAGAAGCAGGATATTATTCAGGAACATACAATAAAGCAAGGGTAACAAATAAGAGCCACCGCAATCGGTAGCTCTCTTCTTTATTCGAGTTCAAGGTTTAACACTATTAACCATTCAATCAAATATATTGTATGGTTTGGTGTTCGTCTGACTCTTGTTTGGTGACCCGTACGGGAATCGAACCCATGTTTTCGCCGTGAGAGGGCGATGTCTTAGCCGCTTGACCAACGGGCCATTCACTCAACAACGAGTATTATATCATATGTTGAATGATTTGTCAAGGGGGCAAATAAAATTTTTTAAAATATTAACTGATAAAAAATCAAATCTAATTTCAAGCAGGAGAAGAATAATGAGATGTATCAAAATAAAACAAGGTATAAGAATAACAAAACCGCTTTTTTTAATTTTATGTTTAAAATGCACATTCCGAGCAACATCAATGCTGCACCGCCAATAAATGACAGAAAATAAAAAGTCCGTTCTCTGACCCTTGGCAGTCTGTTTTCAGCAAATTTTTTGTCAATTCCGCATAAAATAAAAGCTAGTATATTTACGACTAAAATATATATCAAAAATATATACTTTATATCAAATAAAAAATTTAAAAAACTTTCCATGTCACAGTCCGCAGAGTATATCTCCCTCATGTACCTCAAAGGGTGCTTTCACAGAATACAACATCTTAGGATGTGGCGAGGATGGAATGGGATTACCTTTTTCATCACGCATATCTTCAAGGAGAAGCTCCCTTGAAGCTTTAAAAGGGGAGAGTACACGCACTTTTTCACCCTCAACAGTCTTATTTCGCTGAAGAAGCGTACATCTGCCCGTTTTTGCATCATAGCTTTCAACAGTCGCAAGGAATGACTTTTCACGCACATAACCGCCCTCCTCGGCAATCTGTGCATTTTCAATCGGTGTATCAAAATAGTAACCTGTACCGTAACGTCTGTGGCTTACACTTTCAAGCATTTCAAGGGATTCAGGATCCATGCGGTAATTTTCAGGCGATTTAAAATAGGAATTGACCTCACGTTTATAAGCATTTGCTGTAACAGCCGTATAATAAGCACTCTTGACTCTGCCCTCGATTTTTAGACTGTCAATTCCCGCCTCACACAGCTCTCTAATATGCTCAATCATACACATATCCTTTGAACTGAAAAGATATGTACCGCCCTCATCCTGGATGACCTCTATAACATCCTCCGGACGCTTAACCTCAGAAATGCAGGCACGAATCTCTTTGACATTATATTCCCATCTACAGGGTTGCGCACAATTTCCTCTATTTGCATCTCTGCAGGTAAAGAAATTTGATAACAGACATCTCCCCGAATATGAAACACACATCGCCCCATGAACAAACGCTTCAAGTTCAAGATCGGGAGGAATGTTATTTCTTATATCACATATTTCCGCAAGACTCAGTTCCCGAGCAAGTACAATCCTTGACGCTCCCAACGAGTGCCACATCTTACAAGCTTCCGCATTTACCGTGCTTGCCTGTGTGGAAACGTGAAGCTGAATACTTGGAGCATATTTTTTTGCCATGGAGAAAACCCCGAGATCCGATATGATAAGCGCATCCGGTTTGATGCTTTCGAGATATTCAAGATATTCGGGAATACGTTTTTGCTCTGTCGGGTGGGGGAGGATATTTACCGTTACATATACCTTTACGCCTCTTTGGTGAGCATATTCGACAGCCGTCTTCAGTTCATCTCTTGTAAAATTGTCCGAAGCGGTTCTCATGCCAAACTGTTCACCTGCAAGATAAACTGCATCTGCACCGTAGAGAATGGCGAATTTCATTTTTTCAAAGTTGCCGCTGGGGGCAAGAATTTCGGGACGCTTCATGTTCATAATAATCCTTTCAATATAACAGAGTAAAAGGAAAGATTCAAAACTTCTACCCTGATTTTATGGAATAATTTTGTCGTCTTAAATTAACCCGACCGTACTGATATGCACGGTCGGGACTTTTCTTAATTGGCTGAAACCGCCTTACCGACTTTTTCCAGCTGGGCAATTTTTGCATTGTGCTCATCGTTGGTTGTCGAGAAGTGAGAATCACCGCTGCTATCCGCGACAAAGAAGTAATAATTTGTAGAATTGGGATAGAGTGCCGCAATAATGGATTCATATCCGGGATTTGCAACAGCACTTGGCATAATGCCTTCGGTAAGATAGGTGTTGTAAGCTGTTCTGAAAAGATTAAGCTTCATCGGGAACTTGATAAATGTTTCGGAATCAAAGCTATGCTCCAATTTAAACTCACAGGTGAGAATATTGTCTGCATCAATATTAACATTTGCAATGGTAATCTTAAGATCACCGTTTGCGGGTGTGTCGGAGGTGGTTTGCGAAGTTATACTGTATACCTCTTTTTCGCCGACAGTTTTCTTGTTAATATGAACCAATACTACCGATCGGGTTGTGTCCGTTCTCATATTGAAGTTTATATAGTAATCGGCATCTATCAGATTATAAGCGGAGAGATCCACACTGAAGCTTGCACACTTGTAATCATCGTAAGAATTGGAATTACCGCAGTTACTGCATTTTGTGGCAAATTTTGTAGCTTTTTCACCGCATTTACGACACTTATATTCTGTAAGCTTAAGATTTGATTTTAGATTATATGAAGCATAGTCCGTTGTTGCATCCGATTCAAGATAGCGGAATAGTGCAGCATTATTGAGTCTGTTGTGGAATACCGATGCAATATTACCTTTATCATCGGAATTTCCTGCTTCAGTTTCAACAAGTGAAGCAATTGTGATTATTTCATCGACTGTCAATCCGAGTCTTTCTGCTTCATCATAGAAAGACTCATCGAACTTTGCATCAAAGTTGGCAAGGAATTTGTCAATAACAGCTTCCGGTGAAGAATCTGTGTAGAACTCATATGTGTCGGGGAACAAGTATCCTTCAAGAGAATATACTCGTCCGTCCCTGAGTCCCTGTTCTTTCAAAAGGTCAACAAAGCGATAGTCATATACATCGTACTTTTTCAAGGCTTCAATATAATCCTGTTTTGAGTTTTGCACTCCACCATTAATCAGTCTGTTTATAATATCGTCAACTGTTGCACCCTCGGGGAAAGTGAGCTTAACAATACTTCTCGTATATGCTTTCGGAGAAATTGCCGATATAATCTCATCGTAGTCCATACCGAGGTATAGCTGATGTGAGCCGGCAATATACTTCGCTTTGCCGTCTTTTTTCAGATTAGCGTAAAGCTTGAATGCCGTCGGATGATCTATTACACCGTTTTCTTCAAGAAGTCTTGCGACCTCACCTGTGGAAGCCTCATCTTTTATCGTTATATCTACGAATTTTTTGCTGAACGTAAATTCGGTTATATATGAAACACTGTTACCGGTATTTACCGTAAGACGAAGCAGATATTCACCATCCGTCATTTTTGCGTTTGAAAGGTCAACAGATATGGGTTTTCCTTCCGAAACATTCTCATAGAACTTACCGTAATTATGAATCACGGAATTATCCTTTGCGCTGATCACGATAACAGTAGCGTCAAGTGTATTCTTTTCTTCCTCGGTCAACGGATTTTTAAATGCATATGAAAATTCAAATTTATCTCCGCTCAGCTTGGTATCGGTGATCTTGAAAGAATTAGTGGCTTCTCCCTTGACCGAATATACCGTATCCGTGAAATTATAAGTGTCCTTGATGAAAGCGAATATATCATTTCCGACGCCTATAAAGTATTTTGCAAGGAAAATGGAAGTTACAATGACAAAAGAAACATAAAGAACAAATTTAATAACGCCAGCCAAAGGATTGCCTTTATTCTTACGTCTTTTTTTCTTTTTTGAGACTGCATCAGCTCCTGTGGGTTTCGCACTTGCCGATCCGGGGCGAATTGTGGGCATAATTGTAGTCTTTTTATCGGAAACCCTACTGCGTGAAACACATGTAGCACCTGCGGGGACACTTCCCATGAGAACAGTCCTTCTGTTACTATCATTATCCGCAGAAGTACGCACATTGTAAGTAATCTTCTTGGTGTCCGAAGTTGCCGAGCTGTTAAAATTCGGCTGTCTCTGCGTTATGGTTGTATCATTGGTATTATATCCGGAACTTTTGTTAACGAATGGAGAAACCCCGGGCATAATTCTTGTTGTACTGTTATTCTGAGCACTGCCTTTTGCCACCGATGTTCGAGGCATAACTCTCGTAATATTATTAGGTGTAGGAACAAAAGCAGCACCGCCACGAGCACCGCCATTATTCGGATTATTACCCACTGCATTTGGATTAGCAGTCGGGGCAGTCCTGTTCATACCGTTGTTAGGAACAACGCTTCCGGCGTTTTGGTTCGAAAAGGAACCAACTTTATTTACACCATTATTTGATGTAACTCTTGTAGTATTGCTATTCGTAACCGGCGCCGCACTATTTGCACCACTATCATCATTTGTCTTTGTCCAAGTGGGATTTGATGATGAAACAGCGTTGTCTGTTACATCTATATTGGGTATATTCTGATTAGAAACAACCTTTTTATAACTGCCATTAGACAGCATTCCGGGTGCAGTGCCTACATTTGACGCATGAATAGCTGCCGTATCGTATTTTGTGGTATTAAAAACCCTTGTTCCGTCGGAAGTCTTAACAGTTTTATCGTTAAATGAATTTACATCGGAAATTTCGTCGGAAGCGGGTTTTGTATTATTAATTTGTAAGGGATCGGACTCAGATGAATTACTGCGTCCGTAAAGCTCTTTATTGACACTGTTCCGAAGCTCGTCGAATCCGATTGAAATCTTATCCTTTGAATTCATTTGTCCACCTCCTTCGATTTAATTAAAAGCTACCAAATTTATAATATAAAGAATTATTACGACAATAAATGCAGGTGTAAGAAAAACGCTTGAAAATATTCTCGATAATTTTGTATTTTTAGGCACAAGTCTTAAGTTATCGTTCTGCTCACTGAAAGAATCCTTACCTGTTTTTCTATTAGCTTTTGTTGAACATATCCACTCAAGACTCTCAATAAAAATAAAAAGAGAGACAAGAAATATAACCGTGAGAAGGAATAAGACAAAAAAGGTACTTATACTCTCTTTTGAAACTCTTTTCAGAAATGTATCCGTAAACAGGCAAATTGTGTTATTTAACAGATGTATCAGGATCGGTGCAATAAGCGAACGGGTAACATGAATGACAACGGCAAGAATCACTCCCGCAAACAGATAGGAAATAAAATTACCCATATCAAAATGTATGAACGCAAAGAGCACCGAGCTGCCTATAATCGCCCCAAAAGCTCCTACATTTCTCTTTTCATATTCGGTGAAAACAACACCTCTGAAAAGTATCTCCTCGGTTACAGCAGGTACAAGTACCGTAGCCGCAATAAGAGCAAACATATTGTCATGCTCATAAACAACCGTAGCAGTACCCACAGAACCGAAAATAAGATACCCGAGATATTTTATCACCATGCTTCCAAAAAGCATCACCGCGAGGGCAGAGAATAGAAAACCAAGCATCCTCGGTGAAAAGAATTTCAGATTGTAGTAGAATAGTCCGCTGTTCATTTTATGATTCCCGAAAGCAGAAACAAATGCACAAGGCAGAATAAAAACAAAAAATTGAACCACGACAATGGCAATATAGGGATTCTGTTTGTTAAGTGCAGGCGACTTGAGAAGTATTTGTGCCGCAATAAACAAAATCATAACAATGCATATAAGTATCACGGGTCCGTGACATTTCTTAAGAATTATTGTCGGCGTTTTTTCTCTCGGATATACTGTCGGCGCAGACTTTACAGATTGTTCAGCATGAACAGGTGCGTTTTTTCTTCGCGAAAAAGATGCAGATTTCCTGTTTTCTTTTAAGAGACCTTCCCGATCTGTCTTTCTTAGCTGTGTTTGTTTGTCATCTGGTTGCATTTACTGCCACAACCCCTCTTTCGCTGATGATTATATCAACATGCTTGTCAAATCTACCTCTGGGAACCTTGGGAAGTATCATATTGCTGTAAACAAGACCTACCTTAACTCCTGTGAAGGTGGAAAGGAATCTGTCATAAAAACCCTTACCGTAACCTATACGATAGCCCTCTTTGTCAAATACGACAGCGGGGACAATGCACAAGGCCTGTGTTGAGGGGACATATTCGGGAAGTCCTGCTTTTGGTTCATAAATACCGTTTTCGCAAAGCTCAAGATCTTCTCTTGAACTACAATAATAATACTTCATTGTATTATCCTCGTATGTTTTGGGAAACGCAACTTTTTTACCTGCTTTTACAGCAGTTTCAAAGAGCTTCCATGTATCAATCTCACTTTCCATTGAGGCGTAAAGGAGAATTTCCGTGGAATGTCTGTATGTTATTGAAGCACAAATCCTGTCATGAATCTTGGAATCATGTGCCTTGCGAACCTCCACCGGCATATTCTTTCTTTCCGTAACGTATTTTTCACGAAGTTCTTTCTTTATTGTTCTTATTTCTGCCATAGTTGTTCCTCCGTTTGCCGTAATTACAGTATACAGCAATGCCAATATATGTTTTATTTACGTGTGTTATCTTGCAACGATAGCCGCACGAACTTTCTCTGCCGCATCTCTGCCGCA
The DNA here is from genome assembly GCA_045604705.1 of Eubacteriales bacterium. Lineage (GTDB taxonomy): Bacteria > Bacillota > Clostridia > Oscillospirales > CAG-382 > SIG622. Next base: position 45,417 of record JAZUOO010000068.1, on the reverse strand, counting down.
AAGAACCTCAATAAGCGTAAATGAAAATTCCTCAGATACACCTGCCGCAGCCGCAGTAATAAACTTTCCGTCAATTGCGACTCTGCCCGCTGTACTTGAACAATCCGAAAGCTCATAAAGCATTGCGGGGTAGCATACTGCGTGTTTTCCCTGAAGATACCCCTTTTTCGCAAGTATCGTGGGAGCAGCACATATAGCCGCAACATATTTGTCATTTTCAATACAGTAGTCGACCAAATCAAGAGCCTTTTTGCAATTTAAAATACCATCTACTCCTCCGAGACCACCCGGGAGTATCACCATGTCAATATTCTTGTCTTTTATATCAATATCTTCAATTATCTTATCGCATATTATCGGAATGTTATGAGCACCGTAAATACAATCTCCATTAATTCCGACTGTATAAAGCTCAATACCCGCACGTCTCAGATAATCAACCTGTGTCAAAGCTTCAATCTCTTCAAAACCGTTTGCGAGAAAAACGTATACCATGTTATAATTCCTTTCTTTGCTGAAATTTCATGTTAAAACGAAAGCTTCATGGAATCGTATGCCGCAATAAAATCATCCTTTGCAAGATGTACTTCACATTCCTCAATACCGGGATGCATTGTCCTTGCAAAATGACTGATGACTACTTTAGTGTTCTCATCTATCGTTCCTTTTGCACGCAGAAACCGTACCATTATTCTCACTACATCAAGCGAATTATGACTTGTTATACTACTGTTTATGCAATCGTCACCGACAGTTCCGTCAAAGACCGCAGCATCAAGTCTTTTTTTCAGAATGCATCTCCAGCTCTTAACGGGAAGCCATCCGCCGTCACAACCGTAAAAAATACTCTTGCCGTTAATATCAAAAAGATAATGCACCGGTACCTCATCGGATTGGTCTACAAGATGATTTGCGGTTATTGGCATTACTCTTAGTTCCTGGACTTCTATATCATCAAATACCGAAAACGGCTTAATGTCAATAAGACACAGTTCATCCTTTGTAAGTGGTAAATGTTCAATAACACCTTTCTCGCAATGGACTACTATTTTCTTTTCTGCGTTTCTTATAAAACCAAGAAGTGATTCTCTGTTAAGATGATCATAGTGTGAATGTGTAAGAAATATATCCGTAATTTGAGATAGATCCACTCAGAGAAATTTCGCAAATTCAAATGAAAATGGAGCACAGTCAATCAGATATTTTCTGTTTAAAAGTACGGCAGAAAGTCGCCTGATTTTTTTGTCCGTATCATATTTTACGTCGTCGGCAGGGATACACGCCCAATCGGCTGCACATGTGCCAAGGAAAAGCAACTCATTACTGTTCATATTTTTACTTACCCATATGCAGTCAGATTATATTTTTCTTCAAAAGCTCCTCTTGGCATACTGTAAGAAGCTCATCAGCTATATCCTCTCGTGTCCTTATATTGTCATTCTTAACACAAGAGATATGTGTCCAGCCCCAAGCCTTACAGGTATACCGAGCCGCATAATAAGCACACAAAAGATGCTGTTTATCCGCCTCATGAATATCCTTTTGTGCTCCCGTTTCATCGCATCTGCCGTTAAGAAGCTTTTCAGCATATTCTGGAGGCATATCAAGAAAATAAACAAGATCCGGTACAGGAAGCCCGAGCTTTACAAACTCATAGTCATAAAGCCAGTCAAGAAACTTCTGTTTTTCGGCGTCATCTTCAATTTTTGCTAACTGATGAACCGCATTGGATGTAGTGTATCTGTTAAGAATTATTACCGATTTTTCATTCTCATATTCTTTTTTCCAATGTCTTACAAAGCTTGCGTATCTGTCTACCGCAAAAAAAGAGGAAGCCGCATAAGCATTGGTATCATTTGCATTGGATCCAAACTCGCCGCCAAGGTACATTTTTACAAGCGTACTTGACTTATCGTCATAATCGGGAAAAGAAACCTCTTTAACGGACAGCCCGAACTTTTTGCGTAAAGTTTCAGCAAGAATTTCCGACTGAGTTTTCTTACCCGAGGCGTCCGTGCCGTCAATGGCAATTACAAGACTCATACTGAAAGCTCCTTTCGAACCTCAGAAGCTCTGCCGCAAGTCATGACACCCTCACTGCAGACACCTTTGACACAGGCAGGCCCTGCTTTGGCGAACAAAATAGGGGAGACATTCTTACACAGCTTCAGCATCTCTCTGGCAAGTGCTCTTATTTCCCACTGTGCACGGTTACAGCATCTGAGTGAGAAGAAATTATACAATGATCGAACGTTCATAGTCATTACGACCTTTGTATCGCAGGCATTGGAAAGGACATATCTTGCATCCTCGTGGGCTTTTTTTGCACCGGCAGAAGCGGCTTTCTTTTCATCAATGCCGTCAGCAATCATTGCCTCTGTGTGCTTCTTTGTAAGTATCTCATCAAGCAACCTGTATGTTTCTCTGTCCTGCTCCATAGCTCTTACGAAAACCTCTTTAGCTTCGGGAACAGCCTCAATTTCCGGAGGGATGATATATTCAAAGTTTTCCTTTCCGACATATCTCTGACTCTGAACACTGTATGAAGCGATTCTATGACGTGTAAGCTGTGCCAGCAGGGATCTTGAGACACCTTCAATAGCAAATGTAAACGTAACGTGCTCAACCGGACTCTCATGACCCAATGACATCAGCATATTAATAAACTTTTCACAGGAATCGGGCGTCATCTTTTCACATATCTCATCGACACCAACGGAACTGTAGCAAAGCTTTGCCGCAGCAGCGATAGTCATTTCAGGATCCGGTGTATGTGTAATTAGTTTAACCTTCATGGCAAATTCCTCTCATTGAACAAGCTTTTTTAATTGAAATTCAAAAAAATACAATTATTTCTCTTGAGGTATATTATTGTTTTTATGGATCATAGTACCGAACAAAAACTTTGGGAGCTTCATCATTCTGCCTATTCTTGACGGCATACAGATAAGTCTGTAAAACCACTCAAGGTTACACTTAATAAAAAACTTAGGAGCTCTCTTAACGTTTCCCGAGAACACATCAAGACTGCCACCGAGTCCGATTGCGAGATGAACATTAAGCTTATCTTTGTTAGCAAATATCCACTTTTCTTGCTTAGGGGCACCAAGACACACAAACAAAAGCTTTGCTCCGCTCTTATTTATTTCTTCAATAATATCGGGCATGTCTTCATCCTTAAAGTAACCGTCCCTATAACCCGATACCACAAGTCCAGGATACTTTTCGCAGAGCTTGTCTGCCGCCTGTTTGGCGATACAGGGAGCTTCCTGCGTCGACTTTCCACCGCCGAAGAAATACACACCGTCACCGGTTTTTGAGATTCTCTCAATCAGATGCTCGGCAAGTTCACAACCTGCAACCTTACACTTTAACGGCGTTTTCAGGATCTTTGCTGCATACACAACACCAATACCGTCGGGAATAGTCATTGAGGAACCGTTGATTATTTTGTAATTATCCGGGTTTTCAATACAGTTCTGTACTATTTCGGCATTTGGAGTAACAATATAATCACAGTCCTCCGAGGCAATAAAACCCATAGCCTTTTCGACCGCTTCCTCCATATTTACATTATCAAAATATACGCCGCGAACATTTACTTTATTTTCAGCAACCATAGGAGTACTTCCTTTCAAAAATAAATTATTGCTTCGCTTTTAGTAAAACACAACTATCCGAGAATATATCTCATCTATATAAGAATAACACATAAAAATAAACACATCTTGACCTAAATGTGATTTTTTACATTTATATAGTAAACTTAAGTAAATTAATGTTCCCTGATAAACAAAATGTCTGACAGAGGTATATTAATTACAATACCAAATTTTGTGTTTTTTGAGGCTTTGTAAAAATATAAGAATTTGAATAAGATTTAACTTAATTCTCATTTCCGTTTTACAAAATAATACGATATTCTTTGCTCTGCCGTTTCGTGAGATGCAGCAGATTGTAAATATTCATTATAATACCTTGATTTTTGCAAAAAAACGGAGTATAATGAAATTATAATGTGAAAGTTTACGTTTTTTTGAGGGAATTTATGAAGGTATGTGCAGTAGTATCCGAGTTTAATCCATTTCATAACGGACACAAATATCTTCTCTCCGAAATAAGAAAAAAGGGTTTTGATACCATCCTGTGCATCATGAGCGGGAATTTTGTTCAAAGGGGAGAGGTTGCCGTTGCTGATAAAAGAATACGTGCTCAAGCAGCGATTGAATCGGGTGCGGATTTGGTACTCTCACTGCCGTTCCCATGGTCAAGTGCAAGTGCAGAGTATTTTGCAAATGGTGCTGTAGGGATTATGAATGCGCTTGGATGTGTTGATGCAATCGGCTTTGGCTCTGAATGTGCGGATATATCACTTCTTAATGAATGTGCTTTGTTTTTGGTACAGTACAGCAAAGACAAAGTTCTTGAAATTCAAAAGCAAGATCCGAAACTGTCCTTTGCACAAGCTCGAGGTATGCTCGCACGCCGTATTCTTGGTGAGAAAGCATATGGGGTATTCACCAATCCTAACGACATTCTCGCCCTTGAATACATGAAAGCAATACTTCTTTCTGATTCATTAATAACACCTTTCCCGATAAAAAGGGAACTTGCAAGCCACGACGGAACAGTATACTCGGACAGTGTATGTTCCTCATCAAGAATCCGCGAGCTTCTTAAAAAAGAGGAGTTTGACAAAATATCCGAATATGTACCATGGGACTGTAAGCTTCTTGCCGATAACTTCCGCAATGTTGATATTGAAGCCTGGTTTAACTATCTCAGAGGAGCGATTCTTTCAAGAGAACCGGAGGAACTTTCATCAATTGCAGAAATTGGCGGTGGTTTTGAATACGTAATTTACCGTCAAATGCTTGCTTCAGAGGATTTTACTGTGTTTTTTGAAGGCCTTAAGTCGAAGCATCTTACCGATGTAAAGATTAGAAGATCGCTTTTATTTGCCGCACACGGTGTAAAAAAAGACATATTAAAAGAACTTCCGCAGTTCACTGAGGTTCTTGCCTGCAATGATAGCGGCAAAGAATTGTTGAAGCAGTGTCGAAACACAGCACAGATTACAATCCTTTCAAAAACAGCGAATATCAGAAAGGCGTCCGACATCGCAAAAAACCAATTCAAACTTCAAAGAAAATCGGAGATTGCATTCGAGGCTTTATATAAATTTAGTTCGGCGAAACGGCATAAATCACAATCAACCCTAAGGAGGTAAAGAAAGTTGCGCAGTTTGAGAAACTTTTTCATAACTTTCGGAATAAGTCTTATTATTTTCGGGCTTATCGGATGGCTCATCTGGAGTAAGCTTGATTTTGAGGATGATAAACAGCCCACAAACGAAGGAGAGCAAGTAAATATTCCCGTAAACAATTTCCCCGTAAAAGAAGAACAGAAAACTGTCGAAGAGGATGGTTTTACAGCGCTTCTTTGCTGCTACGATGACACTATCGGAAGAGCCGATTCCATAGTGCTTGTCAATGTCAATAAGGGAAAAGAAAAGTTTACCGTTTGCTCGATTCCGACATATCTTAAGCTTAATATCGGTACGGAGGCTGTTAAAAATGAAGTTTATCTCGGTGATATACTGATTCATAAAGGCAGGAACTTTTTCCTTGAAAAGTTAGAAGCAATAACGGGACTTCCTGTTGATTATTATGTCTTTATGTCCTCATTGGATTTCGTAAACATAATAAACGAGATCGGTGGAATAGAGTATAACGTTCCTCAACGAATGTATTATAAAAACACAGATGGAAAAGTGCTTGTTAATCTTCAGGCCGGTCTTTCAAGACTCAGCGGTGAAGAAGCACTTCAGCTTGTAAGATACAGAAGCTATGCCGTAGAGTCAGGTCAGAACGATGATGGTGATGCGATAAGAAGACAAACACAGTGTGAGTTCCTATATAAAGTACTCACATCTTTCCTTAAAAAGGAAAACAAGAACAGTATAGACGGTATAGTCAAGAATCTTCTTGATCTTATTGTCAACGGTAATACAAACTTTACAGTTACAACGTTCATCCGTCACAAGGATCTGATTTTTAATTTTGAGGAATACGGTCATGAAATAATCCAGTATCCCATAAGTGCAACAAGAATAGAAACTCTTTACAACGGCGAAAAGCTTGCAGTACATACACCAAATATTAAAGAAGCAGTTGAAAATGTGTTCAGTGAATACAGAACGGTCCGTGCCAATTAAGGCGGACCGTTCAGCTTTTATGTTTAATTTGTTTTACACGGTAACTGTAACCTTTTTAAGATTTCTGGGCGCATCCGGATTGAGTCCCTTAACACCTGTAAGTTTGCAAGCAAAGAGCTGTGCAAATGTGGCAAACAGGAAAGGAGAAACAGCATCGCTTCCGAGAGAGGGGATCTTAAAAGCACGTTCTCTGCCGGCAACAAAATCAGCATTGTCGGATACAACGATGGTTTCAGCACCAACCGAATCAAGCTTGTCAAGCATTTCCTTAGCGTTTGTAAGACAAGGACCTTCTGCTGCATAAAGAATTACGGGAGTTCCGTTTTCGACCTGTGCAAAGGGACCGTGATAGAAATCACTTACAGCATAGCCTTTCATCTTAACATAGTTCGTTTCCTGAAGTTTAAGACAACCCTCAAGTGCGATAGGGTAGTTAAGACCTCTTGCAAGTATAAAGCCTTCTTCCATGAATCTGTATCTTTCGATGATCTTATCGATTTCAGGAGAAACGGTATCCAGCATTTCTGAAATAGCTTCTGGAACTAGTCTCAGCTTTGCGAGAAGATTGTCATTTTTCGCCCATTTAGCAGTAAGGAGCGCAAGATTATACATTTGAGAAGTAAACGTCTTTGTAGCGGCAACGCTCTTTTCCTCGCCGGCATTGCAGTAAAGGTGGTAGTCAGCTTGCTGTGCCATGGGTGAGTCAACGTTGTTTGTAACGGAAATTACTGTAGCACCGCCGTTTTTACCTCTCTGCATAACGTTTCTCACATCCTCAGCCTTTCCTGATTGAGATACCCCGAAAACAACTGCCTTTGAAAGATCAAGAGCACCATCGTATACGGTAACAACCGATGGCATTGCAAGTCCTGTGGGAATTCCCTTGTATATTCCCAAAAGATAACTAGCATAAATTGAAGCATGATCGGATGTACCTCTTGCAGCAAAATATGCCATAGCCGGTTTTTTGGCATCGAGTTCTGCAACAATCTTGCCTATTGTTTCTTCATTTGTCTTTTCTATACGTCCAAGCACCTCAGGCTGTTCGTATATTTCCTTTTCCATAAGTGTCTTCATTTTCTTGTTCCTTTCAATATATTAATTATTTATTTTTTTCAAGAAATCATCCGGTAAAAACTCCGGAGAAATTGTATTTGTAATATAAGACTTTATAGTTTCGAAAGCCACATCCTCATTAAGCCTGCTTCCGTGTGTGGCATAAAGTTCACGAGGAAACTCGATGAATTCGAAAACAGTTACATCGTCCTTATCCATGCTATAATAACACATAGTAGGGATTATTTTTACGTTTGTGATATATATATTTGATCTGTCTGTATAATCAATATTAAAGCTGAGAAAACCGCCAACCATATTTTTGGGGAACCTCATAGAGGACATCATATTTCCTATAGAATAGGCAACAAGCGTCCTTTTGCCGTCCGGACGACATTTCCATTCAATTGGCTGGAGAACATGGGGATGGATTCCAATAATAACATCAACATTGTTGTTGACTAATATTTCCGTATACTCAAGCTGCTGCTTATTGGGAGAAAAGACGTGCTCCGTACCCCAATGCATAACAGCGATTACAATATCTGCATTCTCGCGGGCTTCCTTTGAATGACGATGAACAAAATCTTCTTCAAAATAATACGGAACCCACATAGTGCTGTCCTTTGGAAGATAAATGTTATTTGTACCGTAAGTGTAGGAAATAAAAGCAATTCTTACACCATTGTAATCTATGTAACGTATATTCTCAAAATCCTCTTTGCTTACATAGCCGCCTATAAGTGTAACCGGCTGTTTTTGCCAAAATTCAATGCTTTTTTCATAGCCCCGTTCACCTCTGTCAAGCATATGGTTGTTGGCTATATTAACAATATCAAATCCCAGATTGACAAGTGCATCGCCTGCTTCATCCGGTGCATTAAAGGTGGGATACCCTGAAAAACCCTTGAGTTCCTTGCCTGCAATGGGACCCTCCTGATTAACCAAAGCTATATCTGCAGACTCTATAATATCTCTGACATTGTCATATATTGGGTCAAAGAAGTATTCCGAGTCGATATTATACTCATTTGCAAGAACCCTGGCATAATCAATGATGTTCTGATGAATGAGATTATCTCCCGCCGCAATAAAACTTATCGTAGTATCTGCGTTTTCATTTTGGATTGGTTCTGCAGTCTCTACGTTTCCGGGATTGACTTCCGGGATAATAAAACTTTCCCCCGGTGATCCGACAACGGTGTTTTTAAGATTGTAATATGACTTGGAAATGCCGTCTGCACCGTAAATGACATTAATATCTTTAACAGTTCCGTCATACTCTGACTTTATGCCGCCGGTAAATAAAACAGCAAGTACAACAATAATGAATACAGCCAAAGCAAATATAACGGAAAAACTTTGAGAAGATTTCATATAAGAAAATCCTTTACGGCAAAATATTACATTTCGCATTATAGTAAAAAAGGACAATCTCAATCCGAGAAAGCCCCGATTTTATTTTTTGAAAATTACTCGGCGAGAGCACGTTCAAGCCAGATAAGCCCCAGCTGGAAAGCATCTCCCAAACTTGTTTTTTCTTTTTCCTGAACAACTTCGTCGGTGCCGTCTGTTTTTCTTATCTGAACAAGCACACGGGAAGGAAGAGGAATCTCTCCTGTCTTATCGACTTTGAGTATAATAAGAACGAGAATATACTTCTTTTTGGGGTCACCGTAGTATATTTTATTTCCACTTCTGACAAGAGGCAGACCTTTGTAGGTCAAAATATCTTCGTTTACCATTTATCTTAGTCCTTTCCTAAAAATGAATTCGCATCAGCACTCTTCGGTAATACCGAGATAGCTTTTCACCAATGTTCTCAAAAGCTCATCTCTGTCTATCTTTCTAATAAGACCTCGTGCATTGTTTCTGTTAGTGATATATGTAGGGTCTTCAGAAAGAATATATCCAACGAGCTGATTGATTGGGTCATAACCGTTCTCCTTAAGGGATGCATAGACAGCAGACATGATCTGGAACATTTTTAACTCTTTATCACTTGCGACCGAGAACGTCCTTGTTTTTCCTGTATTATCCGACATAGCTATCACTCTCTTTTCAAAAATTAGATATACTATATTATAATATATTATTTGTAAAAATACAAGTACTTTACCGCAATTTTTACAATCCCGATAACATTTTTTATAATTTGTTATTCATTACGGTCAGAAAACTGGACAACCATGATTCTCTTTTAGATAAAAAATCTTCCTGCCCTCAACCTAGACAACATTAAATTGCTAACATATGTTCGTATTCTAACATAAAAATTTTCAAAAGTCAACTGTTTTTGAAGATAAAAATATCCCGGAATCAGTCAAGATTCCGGGGAAGATCTAATGATTATACAGCTGCTTCTTCTGTGGTTTCTGCGGTTTCCTCAGTAGTTACTGTTTCTTCCTCAGTAGCTTCTGTTGTTTCCTCAGTAGTTTCTGTTGTTTCTTCGTCTTCTATTTTATTGGTAATCTTATCTTCATCAATGTGAGAAATGGGGGAGAGGTCTTCAATGTTATTGCCGGAGATAACTACACTCTGAATCTTCTCATTATTAAGAACAGAAAGAGCGGAAATATTTGTAAGTTCATTGTAGCTGAAATCAACATTTTCAAGATTTGTGAGGTTGGAAATATCGGGAATGCTCACAAGATTTGCACCGGAGATACCAAGAGTCTTAAGTCCCGTATGCGTTCCGATAAGACTGTTGTTGTCGATGGTAACGCCGGAAGTGTAGAAAGATTCAAGATTCTTATATGAGTCTGCGGGCATCTTGTTCATATCAAAGATGAAATCTGCACCGCTGTAATTTACGATATTAAAACTTGTGATACCTGTGAAAAGGTGGAAGTCTTCAATAAATTCATCCTGAGACATTGTAGCCTGAACTATGTACTTAGATATATCAGCATCTGATGTTACTTCGCTGTAACCCTTGAGGTAGTAAATTGCAAGAGATGTGTCACCCATTGCATAAAGATCTATACCTTCAACACTTGCAAGTTCATCTGCAGTAATTTTTCCTGCGGGCTTACCCATAGTGTTTGCAAAAGCTATTTCAAGTGCATCGCTGTTGATAATTTCAGATGTCTGTTCATTGTAGCTCTTAACTACAAAGAATGTACCTAAAGCCAAAAGAATAATAAGCAGCCAAATAAAGATGAGAGATGCCTTGCTCTCCTGTTTAGAATAATTTTTTGCCATGATGTCCTCCAAAAATAATAAACTTTCGATTACTAAAAATCATATAACAGGGTCATTATAACACAAATGTTCCGGAATTACAATAGATTTTGCAAAATTTTTATATTTATTAAAAAATTATTCGTAATCCCAATTGGGCTCATAACCGAGATTTACCCTGTCCTTACCGAGATGCTTTAAAGGTGTATCATCACTGAAGCCATTCATATCAACAGAAACATACTTAACTATGTTGGGATCAAGTTCTGCCAATGGAGAGAGATCCTGAATGTAGTTATAATCAAGATGTATATACTCAAGCTTTGGAAGTTTAGTTAGAGGAGTAATATCTTCAATGCCGTTGTAATAGAAAGAAACGCTTTTGAGGTTTTTCATCTGAGCGACAGGCGAAATGTCTCCGAGAGCAGCATTAGTTATGGAAAGATTGGTAATGCTGTCTATTTCCGTGAGGGGGCAAAGATCTGAAATTATATTGCCGGAGAGCGAAAGGTTTTGCAGTTTTGTCAGCTTCTTCAAAGGCGTAAGATCTTCTATGTATTTGATCTCAACTCCGTTCGGAATATTACGAAGATTGATGCCTATACCGAGAGTGTGAAGCTCGGTTAACTTGCTTATTTCATCAAGGTCTGCAACTACATAATTGTAAAGAGAAACATTCTCAAGGCTCGTAATTTCGGAGAAATACTTTATCGGATCCTCCATAAGAATATATTCGCTGTTGAGCGACAGACTCTTAAGGTTTTTTAAAAGCTTTATATCCTCATATCCCTCAAAATCCTCAAATTGCTGATTATAGCTGTAATCCAACGGAGATTCCAAACCTTCTCTCTCTTCCATGGGAGTATCGTAATATATATCAAAAACTTCGTCAAATCCGTCTCTCTTGAGTGTAACGGAGCAAACATCCTTATATTGCATCGTATTTTCAATTCTCTCCGAATAGTAATACACATCAAGACCGATTATTTCTTTGAGATCGTCGTATGTAAGCTCATCCGTAGATTTATTAAGAGTCTTTGCAACAATCTCCTTGAATTCATCATCATTAAAAACTGCCTTTTCCGGGACATTCTCTTCTTTTATTTCCGCTTTTGTACAAGAACATAGAATGGTTAGACATGCTATCATCATAGCAAGTATTCTTTTGTTTTTTTTCATATTGATAGTCCTTTCCCGTATGTTTTAGAAATTATACCATACATGCTACTGCATTTCAACAGCATAAGATGAATTGAGTATGATAATTAAGTGAAATTATTCCCCTGTACAAAAACAGTCGGAGTTTTCCCCCGACTGAAGTTTTTACATTAGAAAACAAAATGCACCGGAAGTCCGTCTTCAAATTCCGAAGGATATTCGCCCTGTATAAGCGGAAGCATATACTCTATACACTTTTCAGTAACAGTTTTGTTCTTTGTATCAATGAAAGCTTTGGGCATTTTCTTAATTTTGTTTGCAATCTCCGATACATCCTCAGCTGCAGTTTCAATAACATATTCCTCCGAATCCGCAACTCTCTGAACCACAATCATTTTTCCCGTTTCTCCGGCAACAGCGTGCCTTACGGAGGCTTCACCGATTTTTATTGATTCCTCAATATCGGTCTTGGAAGAAATGTGAGAAGCACATCTCTGAAGGATATTAAGTTCAACGGATCTTACTTTGCATCCGATTTTGTCTTTTACAAGATTTTCAAGATATTTGCCCGTACCTGCAAGATACTTGTGACCAAATGTGTCAACAGCTCCGCTCATTGCAGCTTCTGCAACATAGTTCCCATCCTTATCACGTATACCCTCGGAAACGGCAACAACAACATAGTCGGATTCTTTAAGCTTATCTGTCACATCCTTTATGAATTCTTCGGTATCAAAAGCCGTTTCGGGAAGATAAATAAGCTCGGGACCTGTGCCGCAAAGATGGTTGGTAAGTGCCGATGCAGCCGTAAGCCAACCTGCATCCCTGCCCATGATTTCAACAATTGTAACAGCCTTTGTTGTATATACCGAAACATCACGCATAATTTCCTGCATTGAAACCGCAATATATTTTGCAGCAGAACCGTATCCGGGAGTATGGTCAGTAAGAACAAGGTCATTGTCGATAGTTTTGGGAACACCGATAAAGTTTACATCGTACACATTCGGATGCTCCATGGCATAAGTCGAGAGCTTCATAACAGCATCCATGCTGTCGTTACCTCCGATATAGAAGAAATATCTTATCTCATACTTTTCAAGAATCTCAAAAATCTTTGCTATGGTTTCATCAGCTGAAATTTTCTTTCTGCATGAACCCAGAGCCGAAGCGGGAGTAGATGCAAGAAGTCGGAGATTTTTATCGCGGGGACCTGTAAAATAATCCCTTATATCAATAAAATCCTCCTTGAGAAAACCCTCAACACCGTTTTTCATGCCGTAGATCTTATCAATGGAATCGTTTGCAAGACATCCCTGTATAACTCCCGCAAGAGTCGCATTAATCGCACAGGTGGGACCTCCCGACTGACCTATAACCGCATTACCTTTTTCAAAAATTGCCATAAAATTTTCTGTACCTTTCAGTTTGATTTTTTATAAATTACCGCATTTCAAAGTACTTGTCGATTGCCGCCTTGTAAATGCTTTTTGCCTTTTTGTAATTATCATTACTCGTCAGAGCAAAATTATCCATCATAACACCGCTGTTAACCTCAAGCACTCTGTACTTACCGTCTACGCAAACGCAGTCGACCGATGCAAATCTGCCACCGAGTATTTTCAACGTCTTTTTCGCAAGTGCCGTAACGGTATCATAGGTTTCGCCCGCACATAGTACCTCAGGACTTGATCCCTGACCGAGATTATGTTTCCAACCAATCTCCACCTTTTCACCGTTTGCAGGGGTATAAACCATATTAATTCCGAGGGAATCATCGGCTTTTTTTCCGTTCTTTGCACAAAGTGAAGCAATATTGTCTTTACCGTTTCCGATGATGTAAGGACGTACTTTTCTGAAGACAAGCTGTACCTCACCGTCAAGAATTATAACTCTGTATTCGTTTTCAATGTTATAATACGGGCAGATACACATGGTGCTTTCATTGGAGAAAAGCTTATTTACCGCCTTTTCAAGCTCTGCCTCATCCTCAACTATTTTAAGTTGCGCACCGCCTGTACCGGAATTTGGCTTGCAAATTATCTTCCCATACTTCCGGAGAAGTCCGAGCATCTGCTTCCAGTTACCGTCAACACCAAGATACTTAACATAGTGAATATCATTCGGTGACATAAAATAACTGTGTTCGACATTGGGAATACCGCTTGCGGTCAGAATTTCACTCGTACAAGCCTTGTCGTTAGCTATTTGAGTAAATGACGTAGGATTTATCGGAAAATTATATCCGTAAACATACATTGATTTGCCGTTCTTTGTAAATGCCTTGACCCAGTCATATGAATAAGTCCTGTAATCAAATCCGTTTTCCGAAGCAATTTCCCGCAGAAGCGTCACAATGGTTCTCTCTTTGTTCATATGGGAATTACTCCTTGAAATCACGAACCGCCTTATTAATATCCTGGGCACCGAAAACGGCAGAGCCTGCAACTATAACATTCGCTCCTGCTTCCGTACAAAGGCTGAAGTTTGAAGGATTAATACCGCCATCAACCTCAATGTCACACACAAGTCCGTGGTCGTCGATGTACTTCTTTGCTTCTCTGATTTTCGGAAGCATATCTTCCATAAATTTCTGACCGCCAAAGCCCGGTTCAACAGTCATGATAAGAAGCAGATCAATCTTGTCCATAAACTTTTCAACAGCCGAAAAAGGGGTCCCGGGTTTTACGGAAATACCGACCTTTTTGCCGCAATCTCTGATTAACTTGATAATCTCATTGGGATTCTCGGCAGCTTCAATATGGAAAGTAATCATATCCGCACCTGCTTTGCAGAATTCCGGTATGTACTTTTCAAGATTATAAATCATAAGATGCACATCAAAAAACATCTTGCTTCTCGGGCGAAGTGCGGAAATAATGCATCCACCAAAGGAAATGTTAGGAACAAAGTGTCCGTCCATAACATCAATGTGAAGATATTCTGCGCCCGCAATTTCAGCTTTTTTTACATCCTCGCCGAGATTTGCAAAATTTGCTGCAAGAATTGAAGGGGAGAGCTTAATCATAATATGAAATCCTCTTTCTTTAAAAATTGTGAAAGTGTCATAAGACTTAATAATACATAAAATAATGTTAAGGCAATTGTGTACACGGTCAAAGGGAAAACGAGAATCAAGGAATCAAACCGAATAAATTGATTTGGTACACAAATGATCATACAGGTAATCGGCTGTTAGAATTTTACTTTGCGTAAAGCGTCGATTACCATTTTTGTTATTAAAGTATAAACTACGGTGGATAAAACCATTGAAATGAATCTGAAAATCAAATCGCCGAATACATAAGCATAAGAGTAATATCCGAAAATAAGCGCATCAACTGCAATAACTGCAGTATTAAGAATCGTGACAATAAAACCGGTTATGAGAAGAATGGCAAAATATTCGTAATGCTTCATTCTTCTTATTTCGTTGTTCTTCGTTCTAAGCATCAGTGAAGCCAGAATACAAATAAGAACACCACGAACAACAACAGGAAGTATCCATAAAGGAGTAGTGAGCGTTAAACCGTACCCGAGTAGCTGAGATAAAAACTCGGCTATAGCCGCAACAATCGTAACATGACGAATCCCTAAATAAAATGCGACAAAAATAATCGGCAAAGGACCGAATGTGATTTTAATATTACCTATCGGTATCTCTGTGATTGTGTTAAGTACAACATACATTGCAATCATAAGAGAATCGATGACCAATAATCTGATTTGTTTTCTTGATCCAAACATAAATACTCCGTTTCTCCGCAAAAAGCGGCAATAAAAATTTTTTCGCCGCACAATCTGCCTTGAAACAAAGCCCTTATGCGACAGCGGGATGCGAAACGAACACCGCGAAAAATTCTTCGTCCACCCGGCAACTCCCCGTCCCGGCGGCACTTAACGCATTCGTTCCTACTCTGCCACCTGTATTTTACCATAATTTTGCTTCAATTGCAATAGGAAATATAAAAGAATAAAAATTTTTTTTGAAAGAGTGAATGGTGTTGCATGCTTAACAAAATAAAAATTGTCAGAATAATTGCACCCATATCTTCAAAATGCCAGTGTCAAGATACACTTTAAATCTGATTTTGGTAGTGAATTCCGTTGTGGTATACATCTTTTGTTAAAAACTCTTGACTTAAAGCTGTAAAGAGTGTATAATAAAAACATAAGTTCCATCGGAGGTGTTTTTATGCTGAAATCAACAAGTGCACTGTCAGCATTATTCGGTGTCAGCACAGCAAGAGAAAAACTCTTTGCAAAGCTCGGAATATACAATCTGCATGACCTGTGCGAACATTATCCGAGAGGGTATCAGAACAGGGGGGCACTTGTCGAGGTATGTGATTTGGTACCGGGTGAAGTCCAATCCTGCATAGTTACCATTGGGACGGCAATAAAAACGGCAAGAATCCCTTCGAAAAACGGCGGAAAAGCAATGACCGTACAAAAATTTTCGGCATATGATGACACAGGTTCCGTTAAATGTACATTTTTCAACAGAGAATATCTCAGTTACAGCATTCCCATAGGAACCAAGGTGCGCCTTTACGGCAGAGTAAGCGGAGGATTTACACAGCCGGAATTCACTTCACCTGAATTTGAACCAATATACGGACATAAACCACTCCTCGAATATGTCCCCAAATACCCGTTAACGGCAGGACTTTCCGATAGTATTATTATAACTTCGGTAAAACAGGCACTTGAAGTATTCAAGGATGAAAAATTTGATATTCTCACGCCCGAACTTCAAAAAGAATATGGTCTTTGTTCCTACTATGAGGCACTTTGTAAAATACATTTTCCAACATCGGAAAATGATATAATTAACGCAAGAAAACGCCTTGCTTTTGATGAGCTTCTGAATTTTCAAATGAGCCTTTCAAGGCTCGGCAACGAAAACCGTAAAGCACCCAGCTTCAAAATGGAATATTCCGATTGTTCGCCGTTTCTTAAAACGCTTCCTTTTACTCTTACAGACGGTCAGATGAACGCTGTTAATGATATAGTTACCGACATGTCTTTTGACAATCACCCGATGAGAAGACTTATTCAAGGTGATGTAGGCTGCGGAAAAACTATGATCGCCGCTTGTGCAGTCTATATTTGTGTAAAAAACGGAAGACAAGCTGCACTCATGGTACCTACCGCCATACTTGCATTACAGCATTTTGAATCGCTCTCACCGCTAATGGAAAAGCAAGGTATTCGTTGTGAATTGTTAACAGGAAATACATCGGCATCAAAAAAGAAAACGATTCTAAAAAAACTTTCAATGGGTGAAATAGATTTTCTAATCGGGACTCACGCCATCATAGAATCAAACGTAGAGTTTTCCTCACTTTCTCTTGTAATAACCGATGAACAACACAGATTCGGTGTACGTCAGCGAGAAAAGTTGGAAAATAAGATCTCCCTCGACGATGGATTTGATAGTAACCTGAAACCCCATATGCTGGTCATGAGTGCAACTCCGATACCGAGAACACTGGCAATGATGTTGTACGGTGATCTTGACATCACAATAGTTTCTGATATGCCTCCGGGAAGACAAAAGGTTGATACATTTGCAGTGGGTGAGGAGTACAGAGAACGGCTTAACAAATTTATTGAAAAGCAGGTTGATAACGGAAATCAAGTCTATATCGTCTGCCCACTGGTAACAGACCCTGAGGAACAGGACGATGCAGTGAATGAAAGAAATGCTCTGAAAAGCGTTGAAAACTTCAAATCGGTGCTTGAAACGAGATTCCCATCTTATACGATCGGACTTATGCACGGAAAGCTGAAAAATGCCGAGAAAGATAAAGTGATGGAAGAGTTTTCAAAAGGAAAAGTAAATATCCTTGTATCCACAACCGTAATAGAGGTTGGAGTAAATGTACCTAATGCTACGCTTATGATAATTGAGAATGCAGAGTGTTTTGGTCTCTCACAGCTCCACCAGCTTCGCGGGCGAGTGGGCAGGGGGAATGCGAAATCTTTTTGTGTACTCGTTTCTCCAACCTTGAATGGTAATCGTAAGCAAATAAACACATCAGCAACTGTTTCAAGGCTAAATGTCCTTTGTTCAACAAACAACGGCTTTGAAATTGCAGAACAAGATTTAATTCTAAGAGGGCCGGGTGAATTTTTTGGCGAAAGACAACATGGTGAATTAAGTTTTAAGATCGCCGATCTTGCGGCAGATATGGAGCTTATCGAACAAACAAAACAACTTGCTCGACGACTTGTTTCCAATATCAACTGAAACATAATTTTTTTGAGAGCAAAGTAATATTTTTCGGAATAAAATTACAAGCCGACCGACGTAATTTGTCGGTCGGAAACTTTGTTATATAAGACTTGTAAGATAATCCTTGATGTCAGAAAATTCGTCAAGCACCAATGTGCTCTTAAGGTACAAAGGATGGTGAGGATGACCTTTAACGCTTCTTTTACCGCAGGTAAGCCATCTTGCGCTGTAAATTGAACCTATCTCTATCATGTCCAGCACACACCTCGCAAGATAGTTTCTTTTTTCAATTATGGCCCCCCACGCCGCCCAGACATCAGGCGTATTCTTTGATAGGGAAAGTAAGTACTTGAATGCCTTCATATTTTCCTCGTGCATTCTCTTGTTAAATTCCATCTCCATATCATCAGGGCTTGTTGCTCTCTGGGCGTAAACATTGAACATTATAAAGGAATCATAGCCGTTGTTAAGTGCAATCCTCTCTACGGATTGTAATGTTCTGTCAAGATCGTCCGGCTTTGCAGTTGAGGGATTGATACCAATACATATTAGTGGATTTGTACCCTTTGTTCCGAGAATGTACCTGTATTCACTGTAAAAGTTAGGTACATACAGCCATTTTGAATAATCATACTCATTACTTGGCAAAAGTGATTTTTCAAGAGCCTCATCGAATTTCAATACATCCATTTCATTGGTGGAACAGCTTGGTATATGAGCCATACTAAACCTCCGGGTTTTGAATTTTTACAGACAAAAGATTATAAAGCGTCTGCTCAAAAGTAAATTCCTTTCGAAGTGCCTCGACTTTTTCAAGTGAGTCTTTCCTTTTTCTTGCGGATATATTTGTTTTCTTTGCCCGTATAAGAAGATTCTTCGGCGAATGAGCAATATCTATAAACTCCATAAGATCAACACTGTACCCGCAGCATTCAAGAAGCTTTGCTCTGACAGTATCCGTTATCAGTGCGGACATTCTTTCTTTGATTATCCCGTAATCGGTCATGGCATTCAGCGATTTTGAAACAATGGTGTTGTTGATCTCATGCTGACAACAAGGTACCGAAAAGATATAACTTGCATTCCACATAACGGAATTATAAAGAGCATAATCCGTAGCTGTATCACAGGCATGGAGCGTTATTACAATATCAGGTATAAAATCAGCCTTATAGTCCTTAATGTCCCCGCAGAAGAAATGCAAATCAGAATATCCGTATTTTTGTGCTGTCTGATTACATTTTTCAATAACATCTTTTTTGAGGTCAAGACCTACAATGTTAGTCTTGACTTTTTTTATTTCTGTCAGATAATAATACAGAACAAAAGTAAGATAAGACTTACCACAGCCGAAATCAATTACATTGATACTGTCCTTTTTTATATTCTTCACGGAATCATCTATTATTTCAACAAAACGGTTTATCTGCTTGAACTTATCAAAACCAGAGCTTAGCACCTTGCCATCTGCGGAAATGACACCGAGATCATACAGTGCAGGCACGTATGTACCTTTGGGAAGAATATAATTCTTTTCTCGATTATGCGATAATTTTGTTTTGTTTTGCATATCTTCTGTCTTTTTTTCACTGAAAAGTATCTTTCCTTTTTTTGAAATCTTCAAGCAAATATTCTTATCTTTGAGTATACCGTCAAGCTGCTTAAAGTTATCGGTAAGCTCAATTTCAAGAAAATCAGTAAGTTCCGAAATAGTGATGCTCTTTTGAAAAGCCTGTTTGTCAGTATAACTTTCAATTTTGAAAATGAATTTACCTGACTTTTCAATAGGGGTAATCACAATCTTGTTATATTTATAGTTTTTATCTTTCTTGTTACTCACGATAATCTTCAAGACGGATTCGGGGACGATTTTCTGTAATAAGATTCTGAACCGATTATTTTCCATACTTTTGTCCTCAATTCATTTTCTTAAAATGAGCTTTTCTGCTTCAGACAGTGCTTCATTAAGTGCACAATCCGCAGAGGCATTTCTGATTTTATCACGGCTTCCCAAATGTCCGATATTGAGCTCAATTACTCTGACACCGAGTCTGCTTCCGACGCCAACAAAAACCAATCCGACGGGCTTATCCGTGGGACAACCTCCGGGGCTTGCCATTCCCGTTGTACAAACTACGACATCTGCACCCGAAAGCTTCAAAAGCCCCTGTGCCATTTCGGAGGCAGTCGGTGAGCTCACTGCACCATACTTTTCAAGAGTTTCCTTTTTAACACCAAGAAGTTTGATCTTAGCTTCATTTGCATAAGTACAGAGTCCGTAACCAAATACAGATGAAGCACCGGATATATCAGTGATCCTCTTTGAGATGAGTCCTCCGGTACACGATTCTGCACTGGCAAGCCACAAGCCATTTTCTTTAAAATAAGATATAACTTTTTCTTCAATCATCATCTCTTATAGTCCCCAAGTATATATTTTACAGTCCCTGCAAAGGCTTCCTCGACAAGTCCTTCAACATCCAACTTCTGTTCTTCCTTTTCAATGTTTTCAAGAATGGGATTGGTGACAGGGTGTCTCGGAGTGAATACCGTACAGCAATCCTCATACGGGAGAATAGATGTATCGTAAGTTCCGATTTTACGTGAAATCTTAATAATTTCTTCCTTGTCCATTGCAATAAGCGGACGGTATGCCGGGACTTTATCAAGTACGGCGTTTGTAACTGCCATAGCTCCAAGCGTCTGACTTGCAACCTGTCCAATGCTCTCGCCTGTAATAATACCTTTATCATCATATTTAAGTGCCAGCCTCTGAGCGAGTCTCATCATAAAACGCCTTAAAATAAGAGTGAAGTATTCCTCTCTGCATTTATCTCTTATTTCTTCCTGAATGTGGGTAACGGAAATTACATTGAGATACATTCCACCCATATAATCGCACATGATATTTGCAAGTTCAACAACTTTTTCACGAGCTTGTTCACTTGTATAGGGATAGCTCTCAAAGTGAACCGCGTCAACCGTAACACCCCTTTTTGCCGTTAGAAAACCTGCAACAGGGGAGTCAATACCGCCGGAAAGCAGAAGCAATGCCTTACCCGCACTTCCTTTTGGCATGCCGCCGGCACCGTCCTCAGTACCACAGTGAAGATATGCACCGAAATCACGAATTTCGACTCTTACAACCACATCAGGATTTTCGACATCGACCTTAAGATGGGGAAAACGTGAAAGGATAGAGCCACCGCAAAGCTTTGAAATTTCCGGAGATTTAAGCGGAAAATGCTTGTCGGAACGCTTTGTTTCAACCTTGAAGGTTCTGCTTTTCTCCATTGTCGGTTTAATATATTCGGGAAGAGCAGCAAGGATTGTGTCCATGTCCTTTTCAACTTCGCAGGCTCTGCAAAGTGCAACTATGCCGAATACTTTTTTGCATTCTTCATAGGCTCTGCCAATATCCTCAGCAGCGTCCTCATCCTGCGGAAAAACATAAACTGTTGACTGAGCTTTTGTTACTCTGTATTCGCCTACTTTTTTTAATTTTTTTGCAAGGTCGTTCAAAAGCTGATTTTCAAATCTCGATTTGTTGAGACCTTTAAGTATAAGCTCGCCATATTTTAAAAGTATAACTTCTCTAAATTTCATGATTTTCCTTAAGTCCTTTCAAATTTTTATCTATCATTTCGTTTACAAATTCCGAAAATTTGGGGCTAGCCTCAATTTTTATCATAAAATTGGTTTCACCGATCGTTGTTATGTAAACATAAACATCCTGCGTTTTGTAATTCTGTATGTAAGTGTATGCCGATTTAACTTTATAATCCTCACCGCCTGATTTAAACTCTTTTTCCGATACCATATAACTTGCTGAATTAACAAGTTCAAGTTTTCCTACAAGTAGCTTTTTCCTACCGAGGGATTTATATATGTAAAGTGATTTATTATCACAGGTGTATTCAAATTTTGTGAGTACATATCTTAACAAAACCTGAATTGCTACAGTTGCAAGGCATACAAAGACAAGCTGCATAAGCCAGGTATACTTGGGAAATCTTCCTGCATAAAGAAAACAGAATGCCGAAACTGCAAACATTATAATAGCGATAAATAATGGTTTGTTGTTCTTTGGCTTCGGTGAATATGTCATGTAAAACTCCTTATCTGTCAAAAATGATGGATGGCAAGATTTTTCCGTCAACTATGTTTACAACGCCGTATGACACGGGCTCTGTACTTCTCGGTATTGTAGTGCTTCCCGGATTCATAATAATAATGCCGTTTTTCTCGGTAATATTCGCAATGTGTGTGTGACCGTAAAAGGCGATGGATACCTTTTCAAGTCTCGCCTTTGTATAAAGAATGTCCGTCCCTTTTTCAACCCTGTATGAGTGACCGTGACAGGCAAATGCACGAATTCCGGTTTTTCCCAAATAGAATGAGGACTCAATAGAAGCACTGTTCACCGACGAAAAATAATCACAGTTTCCGAGAATGTTGATATTTGCAATATGCGGACAAATACGTGTGAAAATCTCTGTGTCTTTTACACAGTCACCCAAATGAATTATCAGCTCTGCAGTATCCTTATGGGTATCAAGAGCCTTTTTAATTAATTCAGTGTTGTTGTGTGAATCAGAAAAAACCAGAATTTTCATGGGTATATACCTCCATATTTATTATTAAAAAGCCAATTCGTTGAAAATTTGTAATTAACACTTTTTTGTATTTAACATATAATACAGTGTGAATATAGTTGTACATTCAAGGAGGATAATTTATGATAAACAAAGAAAATATTGACAACTTCTTACTTCTCTCCGACGATGAAATCAGAAAAAGAATCAGCTCCGCTGCATCCGCCGGCAACATATCTACCGACAAACTTAGGGGTGCTCTTTCCGATACTGACAGAGTTCGTGAAGTAATATCCAAAATGTCACCGTCGGATATAGAAAGATTCATAAATATTCTCGGACGAGAGAACGCTGAGAAAATGGCTGAAAAGCTAAAGGAGAACATTTAAGGAGAGAGTGATATTATGAGTGACGTATCCGACAGAATTGCAAAAATTCTTGAAGATCCAGAAAGTCTTAAAATGATTTCGGAAATAGCAGGAAACTTTTTGGGATCAACAGACGAAAAAAGTAACGAAAAAAACGATGATTCACCTGAGGAACAACACGAAAGTGCAAAGACTTACGAAAGCACAAATCTTCAAACAACAGCACTATCCACAATATCATCGACTGTAGGTAGACTTATGGAAAACGGAGATATTGACAACACAGTGAGACTCGTAACAGCATTGAAGCCATATATGAGCATTAGAAGACGTGAGAGTGCTGATTCGGTACTACGTATTTTGAGTGTAATGAGACTTGTCGGTAACAGCAATATTCAGGATATGGTAAAGCTTTTTGGCACACAGGGAAAGTAAAGGAGGCACGATATGTACTCGAGAAACTTCACTACAGAAAACACAGCATCGGGAATAAGACTTAATCCAAATGTCAGAATAGACAAACCGAAAACGCAAAAAGATAACATCCCGGTAAAAAGCTTCACAGACAATTTTGCCTATGAAAGATTTAACAGAATGGGAACTCAAAAGGAAAACGGCGAAGCACAGATATATCTGCAGAATAATCGTGAAAAGGAAAATGAATCACAAATCGAAGAAACCTCTCTTGCCGTAACCGAAAGCAACACAGTAACAGATGTGCAAAAGGATGATAATAAAATCGATAAAAAGGATATATACGATAAAGGAATTCTCTCAAGACTTAAATTTGCCTTTGACGCCGATACTCTTCTCATAATTCTCGCCGTTGCAATGTTGCTATTCTCCGATAACGCAACAAATGACAAGCTCACGCCACTCGCACTGCTTGCCATCTTGTTCCTTTAATTCACCGTAAAGAGCTTATCATCAAGTGACGTCAACGGATATATGGATTTTGTAGTTTGTTTGAACACGGGGATGTCATTCTCATAGCACTTTGCAAAAAGAACCACACCGAAGTCAAGACTGATACCGTAGTCGTTTTTTACTGTAACACCATTCCTGTCATAAGTATATACAATGGATACCAGCTTATACTGTTCATTCTCTACAAGTCTTATTTCACAGTTGCCTGAAATAAAATCGGCATCCTTGAAGTGATCTACCGAAACAAGTCCCGCATCCGAATAAAAGTCGAAGATTCCCGATGTATATGATTTTGAATTAGTATTTGTTCCCATATATTTAGTAATATGAGTCACTTTCCCGTCACTGATATATTTTGTGGAAATATTACCATTGTTATCAAAAATCTCTACATTGTATTTGTCGCCGGAAATACGTGATTTACAATTCTTTGTGACAACTGAATCTAAAGAGTATGTCTCGGAAACACTTTCCCAATAAAAATTCTTGTGTGGAGTTAGTGAATTCAGCAGTGTATTCATATTATCGACGGTAATTTCGGGATATTCCTTAAATTTTTCTGAGCTTTCGGGAACATTGTGGATAAATTCAAATATTTCCTGATTATCCCCATTGTACACAGAGGTAATTTCCTGCTCTGTATCAAATATATTCTGAATAAATCCCGGGAGTTGAATAAGATTTGCACGTGCAAGCAGCAAAAATGCCGCAGTAAAAAGTACAAGCAGGATAAGTATCTGATATATGAGACTGCCTGCTTTTTTGAATTTGTGCTTCATTCTGTTCACTCCCTTTCATTTTTATTACAAAAGTTAAATGTAATCCTCGGGACACTCACCCATACCGAAGTAATGGAGAATTGCCTCGCAAATTCTTCTCGATGTCGTTCCGTCACCGTAAGGATTCTTTGCATTTGCCATTTTGTTATATTCATCTTTATCATTAAGCAATGTACAAGCCATGTTGTAAATAGTATCTTCATCTGTGCCGACAAGCTTTGCAGTACCTGCTTCAATGCCCTCGGGACGTTCGGTTTCACGTCTGAGTACAAGAACAGGCTTCTTGAGTGCGGGAGCGTCTTCCTGGATTCCACCGGAGTCTGTCAGTATCAAATAGCTTTTTGCAAGAAGATTGTGTGCAATAAAGGGGGATTGTGGAGAAGCAAGAATTATTCTGTCCTTGCCGTCAAGTATTCCGTGAACTGTTTCCTGAACCTTGGGATTGAGATGTACAAGGTAAATAAGCTGAGTATCTTCGTTGTCCTCAACGATTCTTCCTAGAGCTCTGCATATAGCTTCAAGAGGTTCACCGATGTTTTCGCGTCTGTGTGCAGTTACGAAAATAAGGCGTTTTGAACTGTCGAGCTTTGAAGCAATATCTTTGGGAAATTCAACATCTTCGGAAACTGTATATCCGACAGCGTCAATTTCGGTGTTACCCGTGATATAAAGTCCCTCTGTTATATTCTCTTTCAAAAGCTGCTTCTTACACATGGGAGTGGGAATAAAGTGGAGATCAGCAATCTGACCGACCATTCTTCTATTCATTTCCTCCGGATAGGGCGACCACTTGTCAAAAGAACGAAGTCCTGCTTCAACATGACCTACCGGAATTTTATTGTAAAAAGCACATACTGCAGCTGCAAAAGCAGTACTTGTATCACCGTGAACAAGTACGAGATCCGGCTTTTCCTCCTTAAGAACGGGGGAAAGCCTTTCGATAATATCGGTGGTAATGGTTTCAAGAGTCTGATTGGGACGCATTATATCCAGGTTATATTCGGGTACAATATTGAAAAAATCAAGAACCGAATGGAGCATCTCTCTGTGCTGCCCCGTAACACATACAATTGTTTCAATATCATCGTGCTTTCTCATTTCATGAATGAGGGGGCACATTTTTATTGCATCCGGTCTTGTACCGAATATGGGCATGACCTTAATCTTTTTCATGTGTTTGTCCTTTCCGAAAACATAATTTCAGTTACTTATTTCAGTGTTTTTCTACTCAACATTTTAAGAGTTTTGGTTGTCATGTGTTTTCGAAGAAATATCTTCATTGTCGGACTTCTGAGCATTTTCGTCGTGAATCTCAAGACCCATGCCCATATGCTCTCTTGTTTCGGAATTCTTGTTTACAAAAATCCAGTTAAGTAGATAGATTATAAGTGCAATAACAAGTACCGAAAGTCCCTCAATCGGTTTGTCCATGGCAAATAGAACCGCAGAAACTCCGAGGATACCGCAAATGGAATAGAGAATCATAACAGACTGCTTCTGGGTAAAACCCATATCGATTAGCTTGTGATGTATATGACCTCTGTCTGCGGAGAAAGGACTCTTACCGTGAAGGATCCTTCTTGTAAAAGCAAAGGATGTGTCAAGAATGGGAAGAGCGAATACAAGGAACGGAATCCAGAATGAAAGAAGCGCATCAATCTTAAAGAAACCCTGAATTGATATAATAGCAAGAGAATATCCGAGAAACATTGCTCCCGTATCACCCATAAAAATACTTGCGGGATTGAAGTTAAAGGGAAGAAAACCGATACATGAGCCGGCAAGAGAAGCAATAAGAAGTATTATTGCAAATGAAGACTCCGGTAAAAAGAATGCCGACAACAAAAGTGAAACGGATGAAATGGCGGAAACACCACATGAAAGTCCATCAAGACCGTCAATAAGATTAACTGCATTGATAAGAGCCGCTATCCAAATTACCGAAAGTGGAACTGCAAAGGATCCCAGATCAATATAGTTTCCGAAGATAGTAACACCGTTTATAACATTTCCCATAAGCACTGCAATGGTTGCCGAAACAATCTGCAGTAAAAGCTTAAGAAATGCGGGCAGTGAATAAATATCATCAAATATCCCCACTACAACCAGTAAAAGCGCCCCCAAAAGCATACCGACGAGTTCCGTTGTCGGGCTGCAGAAAACTATGACCGTTATTGCAAAACCAAGGAATATCGCAAGTCCACCCATACGCGGAATCGGTTTTTTGTGCATTCTTCTATTGTCCTTCGGCACATCAATCGCACCTACCTTGAATGCAACGACACGAGCAATGGGAGTGGTGGTAAAACTAATTAAAAACGAACAGAGAATAGTGATAAGAAGCGTTACTATACTCTGATAATTAGAAGGAACAAATGTCATTTAACACACCTCATTTCAAACCGTAAAAGCCGACTTTTCTGTATACCTTTGAAAGAGTCTTTCTTGCAAGGTAAGCCGCCTTATCTCTGCCGTTCTTCATAATTTCTTCAAGATATGCCTTGTCCTTTACGATCTGTGCATATCTGTCTCTTACATCCTGAAGTCCGTCAGCTACTGTCTCTCCGACAGCCGCCTTAAAATCACCGTAACCCTTACCGTCAAATTCTTTTTCAATTTCTTCGTAGCTCTTTCCCGTGAAGGAGGAGTAAATATTCATAAGATTATTGATACCGTCCTTACCCTCGGCATAGCAAACATGAGCTTCGGAATCGGTAACAGCTCTCTTGATTTTCTTTATGGTAACATCTCTGGGCTCAATGATAGCAACATAAGAATTTTCGTTAGGATCTGATTTACTCATTTTTTTTGTGGGATCAGTGAGTGAATTGATTTTCATTCCGGTCTTGGGAATATATGGTTCGGGTACAATAAAGGTATCACCGTATACTCCGTTGAATCTGTTGGCAATATCCCTTGCAAGCTCAAGATGCTGTTTTTGGTCTATACCTACCGGAACAACGTGTGTGCCGTAAAGAAGAATATCTGCAGCCATAAGAACAGGATATGTAAAGAGTCCTGCATTGATGTTATCCGAATGCTTTGCGGACTTATCCTTGAACTGCGTCATTCTTGAAAGCTCACCGAACATGGTATTACATCCGAGAATCCAACTGAGTTCAGCGTGAGCAGAAACATGACTTTGCACAAATGTTGTACTCTTTTCCGGATCGATACCGCAGGCTGTATAAAGTGCAAGACCCTCGAGGGTTCTTCTTCTGAGATCTGCAGGCACCTGACGAACGGTGATAGCATGAAGGTCGACTACACAATATAGACAATCATATTCATCCTGAAGTGCTACCCAATTTTTGATTGCCCCGAGATAATTACCGAGCGTAAGAATACCGCTTGGCTGAACACCCGAAAAAATTATTTTTTTGCTTTCTTGATTATTATCCATTTCTGATTTCCAAACCTTTCCCGATTTTTCGTGTTTATATTTGAGCGAATAACTTTAAAAATACAAAATTATCTATATTATATCATATGAACCGCACATTTTCAAGCCCTATTTTAAAATATTCAATTTTTTTACTTTTTTAAGGAAATAATGACAATTGTAAAATACGTTTGATAATAAAAAAATCTATTGACTTTTTGTCAAATATGATTTATAATAATTTTACGGATTAAAATGTAAAGGGGAGACTTAACACGAGAGAAGAATTTATAAGATGTGTAATATATCTTTCAATAATCGGTTTTTCCGGGTTTGTAATAGGATTATTTCTTCCAAGAGATGTTTTTTCACCGGATAAGTTTCCTTTTAAAAGTTTCTTTTGGGAGTCTGAGGGAAAACTTTACGAAAAGCTTCATATACGAAAATGGAAAAACAGGGTTCCGGATATGAGTAAAATATGCAAAACGATGGTACCTAAGACCTTTGATATATCAGACGATTCAGAGTGCCTGAAAAAGCTTCTGTATGAGACCTGTATAGCCGAATTTATACACTTTGTGATTATAGTATTCGGTTTTTACTGTAAGGTAATCTGGAAAGGTTTCGGAGGTACCTTTATGGCTGTTATCTGGATGCTCGGCAATATCCCGTTCATGATTATTCAAAGATATAACAGACCGAAGATCATTAGAACATACAAAAAAATGACAAAAATAGAATGTTCCGGAAAAGGATGGCTGAAACATGAAAACGTAAATATTAACATGTAAAACAGGTGAAGGACATAATTCTTCTGCTGTCGCCATTCAGGAAATTTTCGTAAGTAACGGGGAGCAATGCGAGCTTCGTGATTCACTTAAATTTTCATCCTGCGGGCTTTCGGGGTTTATTGCATTCGGTCATGTTTGCGTGTACAGGCATCTGCCGAAGCTTTTTGATAAAGGCTATTCTGTTACTGAAAAGCATGAATCTGTCTTTAAAGAAGGGTCCGCCCTATATAAGCTTTTGACTTTTGGTGCAAAAAATCTTTATGAATATGTTAAAAATGGAGGAATAGATAACATAATCTGTGTACATCCCTTTGCCGCACTCCTCGTGACGGAAATGAGGAAAAAGTACGACATAGATGTCACTTCTTCCATAGTCGCAACAGACTATACCTGTGTACCCGGTACAAACTGTTCCGAAATGGACAAATATTTTATTCCGCATGAAAATCTCAGAGAGGAGTTTCAAAATTCGGGAATACCAAAAGAAAAGCTATATGTTTCAGGTATTCCGGTGAGACAGTGCTTTTTCGGTGTAAACACAAGAGATAATGCAAGGGACATCCTCGGACTTCCGGTGGATAAAAAAATTTTGCTTATGTGCTGTGGAAGCATGGGTTGCGGACCCATAAAAAATATCTCCTCTAAGCTCCGAAATAAAATTGACGATAATACTCTTATAATAGTTATTTGCGGAAACAACAATCGGCTTTACAACAGACTGGTGAAGAAGCAGAGTAATAACTTTTATGTTGTTGGATATACAAATCAGATGCATGAATATATGAATGCGTGCGATGTGTTTGTTACAAAGCCGGGCGGAGTGAGTACAACAGAAAGTGCTGTGCTTGGAAAACCCATGGTGTTTATAAATGCTGTTGGAGGCTGTGAGAAGCGCAACCACGATTTCTTTGAAGAATTGCAGTGTGTACTGACAGTAATGTCAAATGATGGTATTCCCGAGGCGGCACTTAAAGCACTTGAAGATGTTGAATTGAGAAAACGGCTTTCATCAAATATTAGATCCGTATTTGGAGGAAAGAATGCAGCTGAATATATATTTTCACAGCTTGTTGGAAAAGATGAATCCTCACTTGCGGATTGATTTGTGAAAGGTTTATTATACAGCTTATAAATAAAGGGGCAGTCCGATGTGGTTGCCCCTTGAATTTTTTATTTTTTTGTAATGATTACTCTCCAAGAAGTATTTTAGCAACTTTAAATGCTTCGCCCGCACCCATTGTTATACAGTAATCTCCGCTTTTTAGTTCTGACTTTAAAATCTCGGCAATGTTTTCAAAGCTTCCCGGACATTCTGCATTATTCATTCTTGAAGCAATATCGTTTGAAGAAACTCCGGTAGTATTTACCTCTCTGGCAGCGTAAATATCACATAAATATACTTTGTCTGCCAATGATAATGCTTTTGCAAAAGCATCAAGCATGTCATATGTTCTTGTATAGGTGTGAGGCTGAAAAACGCAAATAATTCTGCCGATGTTCAACATTCTTGCGGCTTTGAGCGTAACCTCAATTTCATCTGGATGGTGAGCATAGTCATCAATAAGTACAGCTCCCGAATATTCCCCCAAACGTTCAAAACGTCTTGATACACCGCTGAATGCTTCAAGTCCCTTTTTAATATTTTCTGCACTTACTCCCGAAAGGTAAGCGGCAGCAGCCGCTGCGACGGAATTTGAAACATTGTGTATTCCGGGAATTGAAAGTTTAATATTACAAATACTGCTTCCGTCATTAAGGTGCACCGAGAATGATCCGAAACCGTCGCTCATGTCAATATCATAGGCATAAAAATCGGTGGTATCCTTTATGGAATAAAAATAAACTTCGGCTGAGGTTTTTTTTGCAATCTTTAAACAATTATCGCAGTCACGGTTAATTACAGCAATGTTCTCACTTCCCGTAAATCTCGGTTGATCGACATATTTGCAAAATGATTCGATAACACTTTCAATATCCGGGAAAAAATCAACGTGATCATGCTCGCAATTAAGCACAACTTTGATGGAGGGAATCATTGAATGATATGAATTTTTATATTCGCAAGCCTCGTAAACTATTCTTTCACCGTCACCGTACTTGTAACTTGAACCCATAAAGGGCAGATTTGCACCGGAAAGCACCGCTGTGTCACCGTCATGTGCAAGACACACAGAGGACAAAAGTCCTGTGGTCGTGGATTTTCCGTGAGTACCGGATATACCGATTGATGTCTTAAAGCTGTTTGTAATAATTCCCAAAAGCTCCGCTCTTGAAAGGATTACGGCATTACTTTTTGCGGCCTTTACCATAAGAGGATTGTCACTCTTTACTGCGGCTGTATATATTACCGTATCAACCGACTCGGGAATATCGGTATCAAGAGTATAAGCAATATCAGCACCCTCAGCACAGAGTTTTTCGGTAACGGAAGAAGCATTCATATCATGACCTGAGACCTTTTTTCCCTTTAACATAAGGATGGAAGCAAGAGAAGACATACTGACTCCTCCAATTCCTATGAAGTAAGCGTGTTTAATATTATCAAGAGAATAGTTCATATGTTAAATCCTTTCAAGCTTGAAATTTAAAAGAATAAATCACGTTCATAATTGGTATACTACAATAAAAATTATAAGGAATGGTAAAAACAATGACAATAACCGAGGTAAAGATCAGAAAAATTTTCAGCGAAAACGCCCTTAAAGCAATAGTTTCCGTAACTTTCGATAACTGCTTTACGGTTCATGATATAAAAGTGGTATATGCAAACTCAAGATACTTCACCGTTATGCCCAACAAAAAGATGAAAGACGGTAAAGTATCCGACACGGCACATCCCATAAACAAAGAATTTCGCGATCTGTTGGAAATGACGGTTCTTGAACAATATTTTCTTTATACTGAAAATAATAAGACTGAGTAAATACTTGCAAAAGTTGTGTTCCCGTTGAGTTTAAGAAAACAAATTGAAAATATTAAAATATGGAGTTTAACCTTAAAATAAACAAAAAATAGATACTGATTATATACAAACATATTATACAACATTCTTTTAAAATAATCCATAATTTCCCGAAAGATTAAGAAAAGTATTACAATTTGTTCTATTTTTAATGGAATTGTATATTTTCAATACGCAAAAAGTAAGGAAATTCTTGTGTGCTTTCGCGTTAAAAATGCATTTAAATTTGCTTTTGTTTGTGTTAGTACTTGACATTTAAAAAAAAGTGAGTTAAAATATTATAGTTTAAAGTAACCATTATTATATTCTTTGAGAGTATATAAATATTTTTTGCATTTAAACCGCGTCGCATGAGAGTTCTTGCGACAGAAAGGATTATCAATGTTATTTACAGAACCAGCTTTTTTATTTGTGTTTCTGCCGCTATGTCTGATTCTTCAGTTTTTGATTAAGAGTATAGCTGTCAGAAACATTATTCTTCTTATTATGTCCCTCGTATTCTATGCCTGGGGCGAACCGGTTTATGTATTCCTTATGATGGGGGTTTCGCTTATCAGCTGGGCACTGACAAGGCTTATGGTCTCCCGTAACAACAGTAAGTCGATGCTTATAGTTGCGGTCATAGCATCTCTAATACCGCTTTTATTCTTTAAATATGGTCAGATGATACTTGATATTGTCAATCTGATTCCCTATGTAAATATCCAAATGCCTCAGGTTGCACTGCCAATCGGTATTTCATTTTATACTTTCCAGATTCTGACTTATGTAATTGACGTATACCGCGGTGAAGCAGACATCCAGAAGAATCCGCTTTATTTTATGCTGTATATTTCTCTTTTTCCTCAGCTTATCGCAGGCCCAATCGTTCGATACACGGAAATTGAAAAGCAACTTCGCGAAAGAAGTATGACAGCACCTATGGTTTGCGAAGGTATTTACCGTTTCCTTATCGGGCTTGGTAAAAAGGTACTTCTTGCAAATGTAGTGGGAAAAATGGTTACAGATATTTTTTCCCATCCCGTTCAGGACATCGGAACTCTTGGTGCGTGGGGCGCAATGCTCTGTTACACATTCCAGATATATTTCGACTTTTCGGGGTACAGCGATATGGCGATAGGTCTCGGTAAGATTCTCGGATTTACATATAACGAAAACTTTAATTATCCTTATATTTCCTGTTCTATCAAAGAATTCTGGCGTAGATGGCATATTTCCATGAATACTTTCTTCCGTGATTATGTCTATATCCCTCTCGGCGGAAACAGGAAAAGACAGTTTTTCAATATGTTCGTGGTATGGGCTCTTACCGGACTTTGGCATGGTGCAGGTTATAACTTTGTGGTATGGGGTCTTTACTTCTTTGTTCTTCTGTCTCTTGAAAAGGTCATATATAAGCATATCAGTATTCCGAAGATTATAGCAATGCCGCTTACATTTGTTCTTGTCATTATCGGTTGGGTATTCTTCTATTTCGAAAATTTCAAGGAATGCCTTATCGTACTTCGTGCGATGTTTGGACTAAGTGGTAATTTTTCAGATCCTATTTCTGCTAATTTCCTCTACACTATTATTCCGATGCTTATTGTCTGTGCATTCTGTGCAACGCCCTTGTACAGCATGATTAAGGATAAAGTGTCTGCACATCTTTCCGAAAATGCGAAAACCTGCTGCATGGCTGTGTTTACCGTTGCGATGTTTCTTGCCTGTACCGCTTGTGTAATCAGCAGCAGCTATAATCCGTTTTTATATTTTAAATTCTGATTAAATATCTATACCAGAGGTGAGTGTTAAATTATGAATAAATATGTTATACCTATTTTGTTTTTTCTGCTTCTGAGTGTTACTTCTGTGTGTTATTTCCTGGTGCCCGATAATGAAGTATCGGTTGATGAGAACAGAACTCTTGCTCTTATGCCAGATTTTAATACGGAAAGTCTTTTTTCCGGGCAGTATACCGCAGGAATAAACTCATACATGAGTGATCAGTTTCCGTTCAGGAAATCATTCATAAAAATCGGCGATAAAATCAACGATATTCTGCATTTTGAATCGGAATATACCATTCAGACAAACAATGGGAATGCGATAATAATCGACAGTACACGTGCAATGGATTTTTATTCACTAGAATATAATGACATTCTCAACTACGCTACAACCTTGAATACTTACGCAGATACTCTTACGGATGTAAATGTATTTTCAATGATAGTACCAACGGCATCAGAATTCTATCTCGATGAGAAATTTACAAGTTCGAACGAGCGTTATTCACAGAAACACGCTATTGATACTCTTTATTCTATGACTGTTCCCGGTGTTATAAAGGTCGATGCATTCGAAAACCTTAAAGCGGCATCTGCTGTTGATGGTAATTATGTATATTATAAAACAGACCATCATTGGACGGGAAAAGGTGCCTATGAGGGATATACTGCTTTTTGTGATGCTGCAAATCTTTCTGCCGTTCCTCTCGAGAGGTTTACGCACAAAGTTGTTGAAGGTGATTTTATTGGTTCGTTCTACAGATTCACTAAGAATGACGCACTACTGAATATGCAGGATAAGGTTCATTACTATGTTCCATCCGATGTTACATGGGAGGCAACGGCTTATCTGGATCCCGAAATGACAAATTCGTACGACACTGATTTGTTTGTTGAGCCGCCTGCTGAGGAATCGAACAAGTATAGTACATTCCTTAACGGCGATCATCCCGTTGTAAGAATAACAACAGAAAATGTGTATTCAGGTGAGGGAGCCGGACGCAATCTTCTTATCATAAAGGACTCCTACGGTAACGCTCTTGCACCTTATATGGTATATCATTACAAAAACATCTATATACTTGATCCGAGATATGCAACTCCGAATCTTGAAGAATTCTGCGAAACGAATAAAATAAACGATTTGATTGTTGAATCATACGCATTATCTCTTTCAAACAGTGTTACAAGTGAGATACTTGATACGCTTATAGTGAAATAAACAAATTCCCGAGGCTGTCTGTCGTTATATTTACATAAAAGGCGGTATTTAACTATGGCAAAGAAAAGATACGTACAGGTAGGCGTCGGAAGCCGTGCTCAATTCTTCTATAACGCGGTTGCTTCTACATTCTCTGAAACAAGTGAAATTGTTGCATTCTGCGACACAAACAGAGGCAGACTTGAATATGCTCAGGAAAGCCTTGTAAAAGAATTCGGTTATCCGACAGTTGCACTCTATGATGCAACAGAGTTTGAAAAGATGATTGAGGAACAGAAGCCCGATTATGTTATTGTTACATCTATCGACAGAACTCATCATAAATACATAATCAAGGCTATGGAAATGGGCTGCGATGTTATCTCCGAAAAGCCTATGACAGTTGATAACAACAAGTGTCAGGATATTCTTGATGCAGTTAAGAGAACCGGTAGAAATCTTAGGGTAACATTCAACTACAGATATGCTCCCCATAACTCCAAGATTCGCGAACTTATCATGAACGGTGTTATCGGTGATGTTAAGCACGTTCACTTTGAATGGATGCTCAATACAAGCCACGGTGCCGATTACTTCAGAAGATGGCACAGAGACAAGAGAAACAGCGGTGGTCTTTTTGTTCACAAGGCAACACATCACTTTGACCTTGTAAACTTCTGGCTCGGAACAAAGCCGAAACAAGTATTCGCACTCGGCGATCTTCTCTTCTACGGCAAGGAAAATGCTGAAAACAGAGGCAACAACAAGCTCTATTGGAGATGCAACGGTGCCGAAAACGCTAAGGGCGATCCATTTGCAATTGATATGGCTTCAAATGGAAACCTCAAGCGACTTTACCTCGATTGTGAACAGTATGACGGCTATATCAGAGACATGAGTGTATTCGGCGACGGTATCAACATTGAAGATACAATGGGTGCAGTTGTAAGATACGAAAGCGGTGCGATTATGTCCTACTCTCTCACAGCATACTCTCCCAGAGAAGGCTTCAAAGTAGCGTTCACAGGTACAAAGGGCAGACTTGAAATTGAAGTTGCTGAAAACAACTACATCAATGGTGCAGGCGATAAGAGGAAAGAGGGTGCAATCGAATACAGATCCATCGTTGTATATCCCATGTTCGGCACACCTTATGAAGTAGAGCTTGAAGAAGGTAAGGGCGGTCACGGCGGCGGAGACCCCGTACTCCTTAATGACATCTTCGGTATTCCTGAGCCCGATCCGCTGAACCGTGCAGCTTCTCGCGTTGATGGGGCTATGAGTATTCTTACAGGGATCGCTGCTAACAAGTCACTTGCTACAGGTATGCCTGTAAATATCAAGGATTTTGTTCAGTTTTAATCCGGTTATACATTTCGATAATTAAATGCTGGCGTTGTATCGTATTGGCACAACGTCTGTTTTTACGCATATTTTGCGAATTTTTTCTTGGAAATAGTAAAAAAAGATAATGTAATCCATCAAAAAATCGATAAATTATTATATTGTGAATGATGAAATATAATTCTTTAAGCAGATTATGTTGCAGATGAAATATACATCGAATGTTATTCGACATTTTCAAAGAGAAATATACAGAATAAATTAACAAAACGTCATTATATTTAACTCCAAGGTCATGAAATTACGTAAAAAATATAGTATAATAATAATGTACTGTGAAAGGTGTCTCTATGGGGGCGTAAAGGTTTCGACGGGGATGATGACTCACGGTAAGCGAGCAGAGTACGCGGAATCTCTTCAAATCCCGCAATCTTTAAAATTAAACGCTAACAATAAAGTAGCACTCGCTGCCTAACTTTTGGCGGCCGTCATCCCGAGGGATACCGCGACCTCGGCTATGGCGTCACTTAGCGGTGAACGTGAACGGACATAAGCTTTGCAGTCCGGCATGAACCAATGAAGCTACCCAACTGTGATCCTGTTTGCCGGTAACACAAGGGGAAATTCAATAGACAAACTACGCTCGTAGAAAGCTGTGCCGATTTGTTTTCGGACAGGAGTTCGACTCTCCTCGCCTCCACCAATTCAAACAGACCCTAATTTTGATAAAAAATCGAGGTTTGTTTTCTATATACTTTAAAAATACATTTTTTTATGCTAGAATTAATTTGAAATCAATATAATAAAAAAACTGCCACCGGGTAGTGAAATGCAAAAGCATTCGTTAACACATCGTTAGGTCTCAGAAGATGTGTATACGGATGCTTGTTTTTTTGGAGGTTATTATGTTTTGGTTTAAAAAAGCTACAAACTATTTTTCAAAAACAGAAATTGCGTTATGGTGTTCATCAGTTTCGTTGATAGTCCTGTCATTTTATGCATTTGACAGAGGAAATTATTTGACATTAACGGCTTCGTTGATAGGGGTAACATCTCTGATTTTTAATGCAAAGGGTAATCCCTTTGGGCAACTGATGATGGTATTTTTCAGTTTACTGTATGGAATTATTTCCTTTACTTTTACATACTATGGAGAAATGATAACATATATTGGTATGACGATGCCAATGTCAATATTTGCCCTTATATCTTGGCTCAAAAATCCCTATCAAGGAATCAAAGCGGAAGTCAAGGTGAATACTATCAGCAGAGTAGAAAACTATTTTATGTGGTTTATGACAGCAATAATTACCGTTTTGTTTTATTTCATATTGGCATTCTTTAATACTGCAAACCTACTTCCAAGTACTATTTCTGTAACCACAAGTTTTCTTGCAGTATACCTTACTTTTAGGCGAAGTCCTTATTTTGCCTTAGCTTATGCCGGCAACGATATTGTATTGATTGTATTATGGATATTTGCGAGTATCTATGACATCAAATATATATCAGTTGTTGTATGTTTTGGTGCTTTTCTTGTAAATGATATTTATGGCTTTATAAGTTGGCGAAAAATGAAAATTCAGCAAAGTAAATGACGCCGAACAAATTCTTGTATACAGGGGGGTGCAAAAGCACCCATTATGAAGTTTTTATTAAAATTACGGTCATTTGCCATCCATTTCCACGTCCGTGGTAAAATTATAGGAATATCCCGACTTAGTAAAGTTTAACTTCTAAGTCGGGGTTGTTTATAGCATTCAGATAACAAAATAAATTTAAAATATGTATTATATTAAAATCAGGTATGCAATAATCCTCAAATCCGGTATCGCTCCGCATTTGTTACCCATAAATACTACTTCGCTTTATCAACCAAGCTCTACGTTATAGTGAGCTCTTTCTCCACCGACATACTTGCATCTTGAACGTGCAAGAGTCAGATGTGCCTCACCAATGGTCTTAACACTAACTCTCACCGGAACACAAACAGGTCTTATATGCATTCCGATAAGAGTGTTGCCAATATCAACTCCCATATCTGCACTGACATTTTCAACAAGGTAGGGCTCTTTCATGCTATTATATACTGCAGTACCGAAAGCACCTCCCGCATGGGCATGGGGAACGGCGTTTACCCTTGTAAGACCGTACATTTTTGCACATTCCTTTTCAACAACAAGAGCTCTGTTCAGATGCTCGCAGCACTGTGCCGCAAGAAACAACTTTTTCTCTTTGCAGAAGTTAAGGATTGTATCGCATATCACCTTTGCGGTATCCTCGCTTCCGCCGGTGCCTATTTTCTTTCCGATGACCTCGCTTGTACTGCAGCCCACAACAAAGATACTGTATTCCTCAGGCTTTGCAGCAACATATAATTCTTCAAGTATGGTTCGTAAATCATTTTTTATTCTTTCAAGCATTTTTATCACTCCATATTTTTTTAATCATTATACACTCAAATTTCCTATATTTCAAGTATTATTATTTAAACATATATTTACAACGCTGCTCATTAAAAGAATTGTATTTGTCAGATTCAACCACAAAAGCAACATGATTACACTTCCAATCGAGCCGTATATAACGGAATAATCTGCAATTTCACCGGCATAATAAGAGAATATCGCCGATACCACGGTCCAAAATCCAACAGCACAAAGTGAGCCTGCCGCAAAATCCTGAAATTTCTCGCCTGTACCGCATTCAATGTAATGAAGTGCACATATAACAAAAAAAGCAAACAGCGCAATAATAAAGAATCTCAGAACATACCATATGCTTCCGACAAAGAAAGAAAGGCCTAAAGCCGCCAATACCGTATCCGTGACAAAAACCGAGAATACGGCAAGATAAAAGAGTAAGAGCATACTTATGGAAAACAAAAAGGATATTATCCAATCATGCACAAAGGGTAATTTCCTGCCCTTGCCGTATATCCTTCTAAGGCTCTTCCTGAAGTAGCGTATATAACGGGTCAGTGAATAGAGAGTAAGAACAACACCGAGAAACATAAGCCTTGCACTGTTTGTGTCTGCTGTTTCTGAAATATAGCTTTGTGCAAAATCTCTTACAGGCTCGGGAATAACATTTGACAGCGGTAGCTTGAAGTTTTCGGGTAACAGTTTCCCTAGAACTCCGTTTGCAAAGAGTAGTATAGGGAAAAATGTAAACAGCATATAATATGAAAGCTGTGCCGACAGTCCGGCGATACCCTTATCCATATATAAAAAAACACCCTTACGGATCATATAATATATTTCTTTCAAGATTACCTCCAAAAAAGTAATGCAGGTTAATTTCAAAAAAAACACTTGAAATAACGGATATAATATGTTATACTTAAAAAAATCAAAAAATGACAGGACTTGATGAAATAAGAAAGCTTTACGTAAACAAAAACGATGCGGGACAGCGTCTTGATAAATTTTTGACCAAAACTCTGGTAAATATACCAAGAAATCTTCTTTATAAATATTTCAGACTAAAGAGCTTTAAGGTAAACGGAGTAAAAGCCACTGCTGAGACAGTGCTTTTTGAGGGCGATGAAATAACACTTTATATCAGTGATGAGTTTTTCCCGAATGCGGATATTATGAAAAATGATTCTCTTAAATACGCCGAGTTTAAGTACAATCTTACGATAGACGAAATAGTCTTTGAGGATGAAAATATAATTATTATAGACAAGCCGCAGGGTGAAACCGTTCATTCGGGCGAGCCGGACGAGGATGACAAAAAGCAGGGAACATATCTCATTGACCGAGTTATAGGCTATCTTTATAAAAAAGGGGAATACAACCCGGAAGTCGAGCAAAGCTTTACACCTAGTCTTTGTCACAGGCTTGACAGAAATACGGGAGGACTTATAATCTGTGCTAAAAATTCTGAGTCACTCCGCATAATGAACAAAAAAATCAAGAACAGGGAAATCACCAAGACCTATTACTGTGAAACCGTCGGTATACCAAATCCGAAATCAGCTACCCTGAAGCATTTTCATTACAAGGATAAAAAGCAGAATCGTGTATATATTTTTGATACCGTTCAGGACGCAAAACGCGCACTGCATATTAAATATGACGATGATATAAAGACGGTTATAACAAAGTACAAGACAGAAAAAACAGCAAAGGAAAACGCCCTTGTTTCCGTTGAACTCATAACCGGTAGGACACATCAGATAAGGGCGCACATGGCATATATCGGCACACCTCTTGTCGGCGACGGCAAGTACGGAATAAGCCACGGGAAGCGTTACGGTGATAATTTTCAACATCTTTACGCCTACAGTTTAAAATTTAACTTTAAGACAGATTCGGGAATTCTTTTCTATCTTGACGGAAAAAGCTTCTGTGGTAAGGGTGCGGATTTTATGAAAAAATTCAAATAACAGTAAACCCCGGATAGCATTTTGCCGTCCGAGGTTTGTTTTATTCAAAAGATTATATCTAATTTGTAATAACTAACGTACACCTTTTCAAACCATTATTCACTGTCGGGAATGGGGAAAACGGAAGTTTTTATAATATGTCTAGAATTTGCGAAATAAATATTAAACAGAGTTGTATTGTCAATTTCAAATTCATTCTCGTTAACAGTACACCTCGGCACTTTCAAACAATTTTCCTGTAGCCCATTCTTATTGACTCTTCTAGCAGTGTGACTTTTGTCACGTTAAAACCTCGCTATACCTATTTGCCAAATATATATGGTGCGTTTTTCTTTGTCAGTTTCATTTCAGTATATGCCGTTGTTGGCTTCTGCATAAGGAACGAGCCGCGGTTTATCGTTTTTCCGTCCTTTTCCTGATTTATGTGGAGAGTATATTCACTTTCCTTTGTGAATTCAACATCGTTCCACGCGATTCTGATATAACCGTAGCCGTCCTTCTCGGCAGATGCATAGAAGAAGTCGTTCTTTATCTCGCCCGTATGCTCTTTAAGGATTATCTCAAAGGGCAAACTTTCCTCTGTTGGTGCGGGTGCATAGCTTGTATTATACTTTATTGTGAGTTGCATCTGTCGTGCTTCGGGAATATAGTAAAAGTATTTCAGCTGAAGTAGTTTGTTTGCTTCAACAGCCTCAAACCGTTTTTCTATATCGTACATCAGAACTGTAAAACTGTCCTTTGCATCATTGTAGGCTTTTATTGTCACATCATCAAAAATAACATCATCTGCTATTTCATGGTCTGACATTCTGCATGAGTTAAAAATAAACGAGCTCATAATAAAAATGAACACCGCAAAAAAAAGTGCGGTAAGTACAGTTCCGATAAGTGATTTTTTTGTGCTTCTCTGATTCATCATCGTGATCCTTTTCGAATAAATTATATAAGCATTATAAGGTACTGCAGTTTTAATTTCCACATTTTTTTGTAAATTCGCAGTAATTTTTCAAAAACCTAAAAATACTATTTACAATTCACTCTTATTGTGATATAATCAAAAAAAGAAAACAGTAATTTTTATATAAATGAAATACAAATAAATTATAAAAGGAGTGACTGACGACGGAAGATAAGAAAAGGCAAACAGGGTACCGGCTTTCTTCCGGCTCGGTAACACAAAATCCCGGGCAAGGACGTAAAGCAAAGCCGCTCTCACCCCAAAAGATAAGTAAATCAACAAAAAAGGATTATAAAACTGACCGTCAGAAAAGAGTGATGTCACCGATTGAGGCAGAAAGAAGAAGCCGTGTCCTTTACGGAAACATAAGTACCTCCTTTCATATGCAAGCTCAGAGAAGCAAGCATCTTAAGGCAAGACGTACCTTTGCGCCAGTACCTGCACCCAAGCCCTTGAATGTGAATACAGGTGGTGCATCCGGCTTCTGGCATCTTTTGAAGAAAACGCTTGTCAGTCATTTACGGAAGCTTGATTTTCCGTTTCTGTTGCTTGTAATTCTTATGGGTATTATTGGAGTACTTGCGGTACATAGCGGCTCTATGACTGACCCCTATCACAGGAGAATTGATTTTCTGCAGACGGCGTGCTTTGTTGTGGGTATTTTTGCAATAATTGTGCTTCCCGTGATTGACCTCGGCAGTATTCTCGGCAGGTGGAAATGGATACTTGCTGCAAACGTCCTTTTACTTATTATAACGCTGATATTCGGCTACAGCCCAACGGGCGAAGAAAATAAAAGCTGGATTAATCTTGGGTTTACAAGTATTCAACCTGCGGAGTTTTCCAAGGTGCTGTTTATTCTTTCTCTTTCTGCCCATCTTGAAAGGGCGAGGGAGAGGATTAACACAATTCCCGCACTTTTCGGAGTGCTTTTACACGGTGCCTCTGTAATAGGGCTTGTGCTTGCCGAAAAGGACTGGGGGAATACACTTGTTTTTATTGTTATTTTTATTACAATGCTCTTCTGCGCAAGGATAAATCTGCGTTATATAATAGGATGCCTTACGGCAGGAATTGCTATTTTTCCGCTTATCTGGGAAAACCTCGGCGAGTTCCGTAAAAAGAGAGTCCTCATCGGCTTTAATCCTGAACTTGATCCGCAAGGGTACGGACACCAGGTTATAAGGAGCAGAAACGCCATTGCCTCGGGTGGACTTTTCGGTCAGGGGTATCTTGCCGGTGAAACAATTCAGCGTCCGGGAGCTCTTTTTGCACAGCATACAGACATGGTATTTGCTGTTATCGGTCAAGAGCTCGGGTTTGTAGGATGTGCCGTACTTATTGTTTTATATGTGTTGCTTGTAACAAGAATAATTACAATAACAGGCAAAGCAAGAGATTATGCGGGTGTATATATCTGCTGTGGTACTGCAGGAATGTTTATCTTTCAATTTGTAATCAATATAGGTATGGCTCTCGGGATTTCTCCTGTTGTTGGCATTACTCTTCCGCTTGTGAGTTATGGAGCTTCCTCTTTAATTTGTATGTACGGTTCTCTTGCACTTGTTATGACAGTATGTGCAAATTCAAAAAATTACTCTTATAAAAGTATATAAAAAAAGAACATGAATTTTATACAATGGATACCGTAATTCTAACACTGCATACAGCAGGTAGTTAAGATGATGAGGTTGTAATGTTGGGAAGCTATACGGTCGAGGAATTTACAAAGTAGAAATAGGGTAAAAAACTAATATTGGTAAGCCTTGAAATACTTTCGAATATGGTTTGAGAAGGTTTCTGACAAGAAAATAATGAAGATTGTCTTTTCCTCGATTCCGTAGGCACCCTCTTTGCTGATTTTGTTGCCCCTACTTTTATATATCACTTCGTTACTGAATCAAATTAAATAACCATCACTTATAAATTTTAAACTCTAATATTAATATGCATATTTTGTGAAATATCCGCATAATATATAAACAAGAATGTTCATAAAAACAAAAATACAAAAGAAATTAAAAAAAACAACAAAAAGACTTGACAAGCAATAAAAAGTGTGGTATAATAGTCAAGCATTCGAGTTAGATTGCATCTCGAAGAGTTTGCGCCGGAGTGGCGAAATTGGCAGACGCCCGGGACTTAAAATCCCGTGGGACTAACATCCCGTACCGGTTCGAGCCCGGTTTCCGGCACCAATTCTTGGAAAACGGAAGCAAGCTCAAACTAAACCTAATATCGCGGAGTGGAGCAGCCTGGTAGCTCGTCGGGCTCATAACCCGAAGGTCGCGTGGTTCAAATCCCGTCTCCGCAACCAAGAGTCAAACCCTTGTATGTGCCCATAAAACGGCGATACAAGGGTCTTCTCTTTGCCTTCCGACCACTTGCATCGACTTGTAAAGTAGTGCAAATTAGTAAAAACTAATGCAAAGTAATTAAATCTATTTTGCCGTCATTTTGGCGGCATAAGCCCCACGAATGCGATTTTCTGCTCAAAAAAGCTCTGTGAGGTCGTCGCCATAGGTCGTCGGGAGAATCAAGCCACGCAATAAAGCTTCCTCAAACAGCCTCTAAATTCCCCTAAAGCACATCAAAAAGGGAGTTCCGCGAAAAACAGGGAATCATCAAGGGAGATCATAAAGACTCAAAAATGCAAGTGCATCAAAGACTCTTGCATCAAATTCCCAAATTCCTAAAAAAAATGAGGGGTGAGCCCTCATCTTAAATGATTCTTTGCGAAGCCTACTACTGTCCATCTGTAGAGAAGCCCGATGGTCTTTCTTTCCTTGAGCTCCTTACTACGTACCTTTGTGAGTCTTCCTTGTCTTGCTGTGACGGCAGGATGACGGCAAGAGTAAACCTTATGACGACATTTTGACGACAAAAATCCCACACAACTGTTTAGAGCTGTGTGGGAGTATCTATTTCACTATGATTGTTTTCGAATTTAATGTAATATGATATGATTTCATTTCAATCTATGTGAGAGGTATGTGGTTAGTATTGATTTTATCTATGATTATTTGAGAGAAAATGGTCAAGTCTACATCCTTATGAGATTTATCTGCGAATGTGCAGATTCGTCTTTTTTGCATTGTTTCTGCCCCCTTTATATTTTATTGTTGCGCATTTTTTACGCTCTAATTATTTGTTAGTATTTTTGGGGACGATTGGTGTCAGTTTGGCAGGGGAGTAGTGGTTACTTTTTTTGACTCTTGCTTTGATTGTTTGGCTTTAGGGGGAAAAGGAAACAACTGCCTTACTTTCGTAGACAGTTGTTTCCTTATTATTATTTTGTTGTTAATTG
This sequence comes from Eubacteriales bacterium, assembly GCA_045604705.1. Classification (GTDB taxonomy): domain Bacteria; phylum Bacillota; class Clostridia; order Oscillospirales; family CAG-382; genus SIG622. The sequence continues at coordinate 786 of JAZUOO010000068.1, read as the reverse complement.
AGGTTAATTTAGAATATACTTTTTATCGAAATTATATTACTTCCATTGCTCTTGTTATTTTATTTATTAAAGTTCTTCAATAAAACCATCATTTCTTCGTATGATATAGCATCTTTTATGTACTTGTTTGCGGTTAAGTATCCAACAATTTTTCCGTTTTTATCTAAAATTTTAGGTGGATGTGTAGCATATTCATTAAATACACTGTATTGACTGTATTTACTTCCATAAGTGCCATATTGGTTAAAAATACTTTTCGTTTGGTATTTACTTCCGTATTTTCCATATTCATTAGAAATGCTATCGGTTGCATATTTATTTGAGCTTATTTCACCTAAAAAAGTTCCTGTACCATCATCGGCGTATAGATATAAAGGGAAGGAAGAAAAAGTTATCTTTGTATTTGTTGAATAGCTGTTACCACTTTGATATGTGTTTGAAGGCTGATAAGTACTGCCTGGCTGGTAATTGTTTGAATTATCTGTAGTTGGGTTTCCAAAATCAACAGGGGTATAACCTGTAGCTGGAACATTAAATCCGAAATCTAATAGTGATACGTTTTTGTCATTTAAATATGTTTTAAAAATATAATTAGTAAAATCTAGTCCTTCCAAACTATTCATTAATGCTACCATTTTATATGTTTCAATGTTGGAACTATCTCCTTCTTTTTTTATAAAAGATATTTGAGAATTCAAATCATAATTGTTGGGATAAATATAAAAAGTTCCTGTAAAATCAGAATTGTTTGTTTGATTAGAAGCACTATAATAAGATATCATTGAA
>JAZUOO010000067.1:0-20379 GCA_045604705.1 Eubacteriales bacterium | reverse complement strand
ATCAAAATCTCTGATTTTGATCTTCTTACTGCTGAAGAAGCTCAAACTTATAACCTACGCCCCAAACAGTCTTAAGTGTCCACTTGTCGCTCTTGCCCTCAAGCTTTTCACGAAGTCTCTTTACGTGAACGTCAACGGTTCTTGAGTCGCCGAGATAGTCAAAGCCCCATACCTTATCGAGAAGCTGGTCACGGGTGAATACTCTGTTGTAGTTGGATGTAAGGAAATAGAGAAGTTCAAGTTCTTTCGGGGGAATGTCAACTACCTTGCCCGCAAGCTTGAGTTCGTATTTCTGAAGGCTGATTTCAAGGTTGTCAAAGCGGATTACTTCACTGTCATCGTTGTCGTGACCGGAATATCTTCTGAGAACTGCCTTGACTCTCGCTGCAACTTCCTTTGTGTCAAAGGGCTTTGTGATGAAGTCATCGGCACCAAGTTCAAGTCCGAGTACCTTATCGAATACTTCACCTCTTGCAGTTACCATGATGATGGGCTTTGAGGAGATTTCTCTGATTTCACGGCAAACCTGCCAACCGTCTTTTCTGGGCATCATGATGTCGAGAAGAATAAGGTCGGGTTCGTAGATTTTGAAAGAAGAAATTGCCTTTACGCCATCGTTAGCTGTTACTACTTCATAGCCTTCGTTTTCGAGATAAATTTTAAGAAGCTCGCAGATATTGTTATCGTCATCTGCTACAAGAATTTTGGATCCCATTTTTGTACCTCCGTATTTATATATGATAATTTTTAACAGTTTAAGTACACAAAACATTATTTTACACATGGATTTAGAATCCTGTCAAAGTTGTAAATAAAATGTTAGTGTGTTCATTTTTCATAAATATATTGTAATATATTTCTAAGCGTCAGTGTTGAACAAAATGTAAATATTTATCGGATATATTTTGATTTCGGCTAAAATTTGGTACAAATTATTATGAAAATTAGCAAAAAATATGTTTTGGAGTATTTTTACTTGCAAATTTACTCACGTTATGTTATAATAACAACATAAAAAATCTTGAAAGGGTATTTTATGTCTTCTTATATAGCTTTATACAGGAAATGGCGTCCTGCTGTCTTTGAGGATGTTGTGGGACAAGAGCATATTACGGATGTTCTTCGCGGTGAGATTATACGAGGAAGCGTTTCCCATGCTTATTTGTTCTGCGGCTCGCGTGGTACCGGAAAGACTACTTGTGCGAAGATTCTTGCAAAGGCTGTCAGTTGCGAGCATCCCGTTGACGGTGATCCTTGCGGCGAATGTGAGAATTGTAAGAGAGCTGCGGAGAGCTTTGATATTTCGGAAATTGATGCTGCTTCCAATAACGGTGTTGACAATATCCGTGAGCTTCGCGAGGAAGTACTTTATCCGCCGTCGGAGCTAAAAAGACGTGTTTATATTATCGACGAGGTTCATATGCTTTCAACAGGAGCTTTCAATGCGCTTCTGAAGACATTGGAGGAGCCACCGGAGCACGCTATGTTCATTCTTGCGACTACCGAACTTAATAAAATACCTGCTACAATTCTTTCAAGATGTAAGCGATTTGATTTTCACAGAATTACTCCCGACAATATTGCAAAGCGTTTAAAGTTCATTTGCGAGAGCGAGAGTATTCCAATGACAGACGGTGCTATAATGCTCATCTCAAGGCTTGCGGGTGGTGCTATGCGTGATGCGCTTTCCATGCTTGAGTTGTTTGTGGGACGAGCAGAAACGGTTACCGAAGAAGTGTGTGCAGCCTCTCTGGGTGTTGTGGGCAGAGGTCCTGTTATGAAGCTTCTCTCCTATGTTGCGGACAATGACTGTGCAGGGGCTCTTTCCGTTATTTCCGAGGCATTTGACGCAAGTAAGGATATGGGTGTTTTGCTGTCGGAGTGTGCGGATGCGATAAGGGATATGCTGATGATAAAATATACAAAAAATCCCGAGAAGTTTGTTGAGGGCTCAAGGGACGTTGTTGAGAAGCTCGCCGAATGTGCAAAAAAGTTTACCAAGGAAAGATTGATATACAGTACTGAGATTCTTGACGATGCTCTGGCAAGATTTACGAGGACAGGTTTTTCCGGCAGAGCTGTTCTTGAAACCTGCGTTATAAGACTTTGTGATGTAAAGCTCTGGACATTGCCGGAATCGCTTAATACGAGGATTTCCGAGCTTGAAGAAAAAATTGCAAGCGGAAATATTGTTGTTTCTGCGACTGTTTCAAATGTACCTGCAAGGACAGTTTCCAAAACGGTATTCGCAGAAGAAGAAAGTGACGCTGTCGAAGTTCCTGTCTATGATATTGACAACGAATATCCGGATGCTCCCCCGGAAAGTGATGCGGATATGCCGCCCTTTGATTTTGATCCCTATGATACGATGCCGATAAAAAATGATACTCCTGCAAGCAGCGGTGATGCCATAATACCGGATCTTCCGGATAATACATCGGTACCCGAAGAATCAGCTGTTCCCTCTCCCGTAAATGGCGGTACTACAGCAGGAAATTATGAATCGAAGGTTATCACCAATGTAGCCGGCAATGTAACTTCAAAGACTGCTAAAGTAACACAAAAAAAACGCGAGCCATTATCTGCTTTTGCGGATATTATGGAGGACATCAGGGAGAAGAATAAGCTTCTGGGCTCTCTTATGTCCAACGCTTCGGCGTACAGTGAGGGCAGTGATACGGTAGTGATCTCTGTTCCGTCCTTTGCTTCCACCATGCTTAAAAATGATACAAAAAAGGTTGAGGCATTGGAGAATTGTGTTAAGAAGTATGTCGGTAATGTGAGTGTTAAAATAGAAATCATGGGTACTAAGAACGAGGAAGAGTGGGAGCTGTGATTATCGTAGATTTTACATCATATCTTTTGAATGTAAAGCTGCAGTAAAGTAATGTATTGCTTAATCGTTGCTTGAATGGTTATGTGCGACTTCCGTATAAATTAACCGAATATAACAGAAAAAGAACCGAAGTTTATCCTTTTTTGGAAGCTCGGTTCTTCTGTTTTTTTTATTAAATATTTATCATCAAAAGTAAATCTGATGTCTGCTGTAAAAACACAGAATGCGGCTCTTACACCATGCCCTCTATTATACGCACAGAGATATTGAAATATGCCGCAAGGGCGAGTGCGTCAACTATTGTGGTTATGAAAGGACTTGCCATAACCGCGGGATCAAGTCCCAGCTTTTTTGCACCGATAGGCAAACTGCATCCGACCAACTTTGCAATAGTTACGGTAATTGCAAGAGTAAGACAAACTGCCAGAGCAACAGACATACTTATACTGGAGTTACCGAAAAGCATTTTGTCTATCAGTATCATTTTTGCGAAATTTGCAACGGAAAGTATTATGCCGCATATTACCGAAACCCGTGCTTCCTTCCAAAGTATCTTAAAAATATCATGTCCCTCTATCTCTCCGAGAGCAAGACCTCGCACTATTGTTGCCGATGCCTGTCCGCCTGCGTTTCCTCCGGTATCCATAAGCATTGGGATATATGCAGTAAGTATAGGCATAACACCGAGGGACGCTTCAAATGAGGTTATTATACCACCTGTCAGAGCAGATGAAATCATAAGCAGAAGAAGCCACGGTACACGTTTGAGGACAAGCTCGAATATGCCTGTTTTTAGGTAAGACTTATCATTTGTAGGGGTTACGGCTGCCATTACTGCGATGTCCGCACTGTCTGCATTTCGAAGTACGTCAATAGCATCATCTATGGTTACTATGCCAACAATTCTGTTTTCTCCGTCCACTGCGGGAATTGCGAGAAAGTCGTATTTGTCAAACATTCTTGCGGCGTTTTCGCTTGTTTCGTATACCGACACGGATATTACGTTGGTCTCCATAATATCTTCTATTTTTGCACTCTTGGGCGCAAGAAGCATATCCCTGACCGTAACAACACCGCGAAGCTCACGGGCATGGGTTACGTAGCAGGTGTAGATTGTTTCCTTATCTACTCCGGCACTGCGAAGATAATCAAGAGCTTCTTCGCTTGTCATGTCCGCTTTCAGGGTTACGTATTCCGTAGTCATTATACTTCCCGTACTGTCGGACGGATAATTCAGAAGGCTGTTTATTTCGTTTCTTGTTTCGGCGTCTGTGTTCGCAAGTATTCTTTTGACTACGCTTGCAGGCATTTCCTCAATAAGGTCAACGGTATCGTCGATGTACAACTCGGATATTACTGCACTCAGTTCTTTGTTGGTGAATGCGTTTATGAGCTGTTCCTTACTGTCGGCGTGCATATACGAGAACACCTCGGCTGCATGTGACTTTGAAAGCAACCGAAAAATAATCGTCATTTCCGATTCCATACACTCTTCAAGAAGCTGTGCAAGATCAGCGTTGTTCACATCTGAAAGCATTCTTTTGATTTCACTGTAATTCTTTTTTTCCAGAAGATCCGTTATAATTTCTCTCATGCCATCACCATCCTCAGCATTGTTTTTCAAAAGCAACAGAATGTTCCTCGCATTTCCTGCGTTATAATTTCAACATTTAATTTTCAATATTATATTTTTATGGCAGGTATTTTCACATTAATTTAAAAAACGTATCACACTTTTTAGACCACAATGCATCTCAAAGCGCCAAAACTGCAAGATATATTATACCACAAAATTGTGAATAAATATAACATATTTCTGTCTAAATGATTAATTTTTTGTTTCTGTATTGACACATAACGCATTTTATGCTATAATTTTGCGTGTAAATTCATAATATTACAGGTATATTTTAACACTTGTATTTGAAATTCGGATATTAAATTTTCGGGGAGGATTTTTATGAAATTGAAAAGAAGATTATTTTTTGCTATCCTTGCTTTAACCATGTTGTTCGGAGCTGTAAGCATTTGTGCGGCGCAGGAAGATACAACACCTTCACAGACACAGGCTATGGAGATTGTCTTCACGGACGTTACAGCCGATCCCAATGAAAATGCGCTCGAAGGTGAAGCAAAGATTAAAGTCAGCGTAAAAGGCGCACAGGGCAATGTTGTTTCCTATGTGCAGACAACGCTCCAATTCAGCGGCGATCTGAAATACAAGGCAATCAAGTTCCTTGAAGGTGAAAATAACCCGCCGGAATGTTCCCTTGTTACACCGAACCCGGCGCAGATTAACTCTTCAAAGGGCAATAAAAAGACACTTAAGCCCAGTATTATATACCGAAGACCGACTCTCGAATTATCCGAAACCACAGACCTTTTTGTACTTACCTTTGAGGGTGACCCGGGTGAAGAAGTCACTCTTGAAATGAATGATTTGGAAAACACATGGTGCGGTGCATTAGGTATGGATGATATTACTCCCGTAAAAGAAGCAGCATCGATTACGGTAGCTGCGAGTGATAAGGCTGTAGAGAGTAAACTAGCTGTCATAAAGCTTATAATGGATGATGAAATCGGTTTTGCGGGGGTCGTAAGTTCAGGCTATAAGAGCAGCGATGTTGAGCTCCGAATCACCTCTAATAAAAATGAGGGTTATACAATTTATACCATTCTTAACAATGCCTATATAAGTAACGGCGGTCACAGAGATGGCAACGCCGCCTTAGAGAATCCCACATTTATAATCGAAAATACAGTTCTTGCAGACGATGAATATACGGTCGAAATCTCAGGTATCGGTTATGCTCCCGTGGTAATTAAAAACGTTACCTTTGATGAACCTCTTGAAATCACAAATGCAGACTTTATTCCCGGTGATGTCAACGGTGACGGTTATGTTACGGTGGTTGACAAGGATCTTTTCTATGAGGTAATGGCAGAAAACAATCAAAACTCTGCCTGCGACTTCAACCGCGACGGAAAAATCAATGAATTTGATGCACAAGCATTTAAAAACATAGAAGATAAAGCCACCGTACCTGAGAAAATCTCTGACCTTAAAGCTGTGGGCAGCGACAAGAGCGTTGTTCTCACATGGACAGCTCCCGAAAATGGCGGTTCGGAGATTTCGGGTTACACCGTTAACTACGGCAAGGCAGAAAACAAACTTGATTCCAAGAAATCGGTTAATGCATCGGCTGCAACCGTAACAATAAATGAGCTTGATGTTAATACTACATATTACTTCAGCGTAACGGCAGAGAATGAAAACGGTTCCTCCGAGGCGGCAACCGCAAGTGCAAAGACAACTTCGGTTCCCGGAAAAGTAACAGGCATCAGCACTTCCGATATTACCACATCATCGTTTGTTATTAAGTGGACAGCTCCCGAAAACGGCGGTTCCGAAATTACCGGTTATCAGATAGATTACGGCACAAGCAGTTCCAATCTTGCAAGTAAAATAACCATCAATAACAAAACAGCTCTTTCGAGAACACTTTCAAATCTTTCAAGCAATACCACATATTATTTCCGTATTGCAGCGAAGAACGCTAACGGTCTTGGTGAGTACTCCGAAATCAAACAGACATCTACTAAATCCACCGGCGGTGGCGGTGGCGGTGGCGGTGGCGGTGTCGGCGGTGGTGTCGGCGGTGGTGTCGGCGGTGGTGCTGCTGCTCCCACCTATTACACCGTAACATTCAACATCGGCGAGGGTACGCTTGTTTCCGGCTCTGCCACTTTAAAGGTTGAGAAGAGCTCAAAACCTCAGAGCGTTCCTTCCGTTAAGGCACCCGCAGGCAAGGAATTTGCAGGCTGGTCAAGAGATAACGGCGTATCGTTTATTAATCCCACAAACGTTTTAGTTAACGCTAATATTACTTTTACCGCAATATACAAGGATATTGAAGCAGGTAATACAGGCGCAGCCGCAGAGTTTTCCGACCTTGGTAATCATACATGGGCTGCCGAAGCAATTTACACGCTCAAAGAGAAGGGTATTATCAACGGTACTTCTCCCACAACCTTTGCTCCTGCAAACAATATCAAGAGAGGCGATTTTATCCTCATTCTCGTAAGAATGCTCGGACTTACCGCCGAATACACCGAAAACTTCGCAGACGTTCCCGCTGACAGTTACTATGCAGATGCAATCGGTATAGCCAAGGCGGCAGGTATCGCACAAGGCAGCGAAGGAAACTTCAGACCCGAGGAAACAATTACAAGACAGGATCTTATAACACTTGCATACCGTGCTTTCCTTGCAAAGGGTTACATTGCGGAAATATCGGAAACAGCTCCTCTTGATGTCTTCACAGACAAGGCAGACATTTCAGATTACGCCGTATCCGCTATGGCTTCCATGGTTAAGGCAGGTATAATCAACGGTTCCGACGGAAAGGTAAATCCCAAGAACAATGCTACAAGAGCCGAGGTTGCAGTTATGTGCGCAAGACTTCTCGATCTTATGAAGTAAAAACAAGATATAACACAAGAGTTTGGGAGATTCACATCTACCACTCTTTCAAAGCATACGATATTTATTACGGGTGTTTTGAAGGGGGAATACCTCTAAAAAACAACGGAGTTTAAGCGAGCAACGGCAAAAACCTTAACAGTCTTGCTTGATATTTGCTTTTTAACTTAACGCTCCAATATCTACAGCAAACAACAAAGGAGAAAAAATGATAAAGACAAAAATACTATCGTTTCTGATGAGTATGGCGTTGCTTCTCTCGACAATGTCATTTACCGGTTTTGCATTTGGTCATAACAATGATGCAGGACTTTTCAGTGAAATGTACTCCCAACAGGATTCGGGAAAAAGCTTACGAACCGTATATCTTCATGCACAGGGTGTAAATCCAACGGTTACCCCGAATGTAAGTACTGTCTATATGGGTGATACAGCGGATATATACTTTGCTGTCGACAACCCCAATAAGGGTGATTATGATGCAAGTGTGCAGGAAGAACCTCTGAAGCATCTTGAGCCTCATTATGATCTTAACGGATATACGATAAAGATATATTTTGATCCTGCGTTCTTTGCGTTGGTAAACGATCCCTCAGCTCCCATTGACTACACTGTCCCGGATGTAAATATTGAGGAAAGTGGAAGTGATAAGGAAGAAGTAGGAAGCGGTGAGGATAAGGAAGAAGTTGACAACACTCCTCAGAAGCCCGGTTATTTCCCCTACAAGCACGGAAGCACCGGAACAGTTGTAATAAACGGCAAAAGCTACAGATCAGCTTATGCAACAATTTTCTTCAGCGGTTCATGGCTTCCCATGGAAAAGGAACCCCTTGACGATGAAGGAAACCCTATTCCTGCATGGTATAACCTTGCAAAGCTTCCCCTTACTCCCCTTAAGACAGGTAACACAGAGGTATTCATTGACGTTGACGGTGCAGATGAATATACACTGGAGCTGTTTGCAAAAAATACCTCAGATGAATTTTCACAGACATTCCTTTTTGATACCGAATACGGCGGTCATCACCAGATCATCATCAAGGATAAGCTCAAGCCCGATCCGCCTGTTGCCACACCTGATGCAGGCAAGTATATAGATACACAGTTTATTACACTGGAAGCCGAAGAGGGGTGCGACATTTACTACTCCATGGACGGCGGTAACACTGTTTACAAGTACGTGCCGGGCGAAAAAATCAAAATTGAAAGAACAAGTGAAATTGAGACATACGCAAAGAGAATTGCGGACAATCGTTACAGTAACACAGTTACTTACAAATATCAGATAGTTCCAAAGGCTCCCGTGCTGTATGACTCCGCAGATACAACAATTCTTCTCCCCAATATTCACAGAGAATCACAGGCGTTCAGCGTTCTTGTTTCGGAGAACACTCCCTACAGCAACATTGCCGACCAGAACGAAATATTCTATACCTTCGGAACTCTTGAGCTTGACGAAAATCTCACGGATGAAGATAAAGATCCCGACCCCTCAACAGAATGGGTAAAGCTCCCCAAGGCAACACAGAGTATTTCGATTGAAACAACCGAAACCGTAAGACTTTATACAAGAAATATGCTTACCGGTGAGGTTTCGGATGTGTCCGTTTACTATCTCCTTATTAAGCCCGAGGCTGTAGAATCAAGCCACAAGTCAGGTACATACGACAAAAAGATTGAAGTAGAGCTTACAACAAAAACCGAGGGTGCACAAATCTACTACACCACAGATCAATCAGATCCTATAGTAAACGGCATTCTTTATGATCCGGAAATTCCGCTTGCACTCTACAAAGATACAACCATAAGAGCCGTTGCCAAGTATGACGGTGTATACAGTGATATTACATCATTCTATTATATCTTTACAATGAGTGACGACTTCGGTGTTGACGCATTCTATCCCTCCGGTGTATATGAGGGAAGTGTAAATGTAACTATCATCCCCCATGACCCGGAAAAGGATGTTCTGATCAGCACAGACAACGGAAAAACATGGAAACCCGAAAAATCCCTCGTGGTTGATACCGATACCCATATCCTTGCGAAGGCTGTAGATTCCGACGGCAATGAAGGTGCCCCTTATACCTTTATATACAAAATCAAGCCCCTTGCACCGCAGTTTGCCCCCGAATCAACACAGTTTACAAGTACAGATAAGGTTACTGTTTACACCCCCGAAAGCCTTAATTCTATATTTACCTCCACAACACATAGATTCGACCTTTATTACACCCTTGACGGCACAAGCCCAATAACAAGTGCCACCAGAATCCACGCCGATGAAGAAAGCGACTCTGCAACAATTACAATCAATGATTATACGGTAATTTCCGCTGTCGTTCTTAAGGATGGAGAGAACAATTCAAATAACTATTCAAATATTGTAACTCATGCCTATGATGTTGTAACCACAAAGCCGGCAACACCCGTTCCTACGCTTGCTCCCGGTTTTTACACACACGAAATTGGCGGATCTCCTTATTCAACACAGTTTCTTCCGACTACCGGCGAAACACAGATATACTACACTATATGCTACGACGGTACATACAAAAAAGATCCCACCCCCGGCGATGAGGAAACAAAGCCTTACGACGGCAACCCCATTAACATTGAAGGACATACAATAATCAAGGCGATTGCAATAAATGACTTCGGCGTTAAGAGTGACATCGGTATTTTTGAGTATATTGTTACTCCCGAAGCTCCGATTGCTTCTCCCGGAGGAAGTGTCAGCGGTGACAAGTTGCCGATTGTTATGGTTAATGCGGTAGCAGGAAGCACTGTCAAGTATGAAATCGGCGAAGGCGACGAAAAGTTCGAGAATGAATTTAAAGCTACTGACGAAATCTTCTATATTGACACGAACACAGGTAACGCTTATCTTGATCCCGACTGCACAATGGGACTCGGAAAAGAAAATGCGGGCACGATAAGCTCCCCTGCAATTCTCCACATCAAGGCAGAGCTTGACGGTATTGAAAGTGAGCCCAACACCTACATTTATTCACTCTCAAACAACGAAAATTATCTTGCTTCTCCTTTCCCGGACAAATATTCCGGCACTTACGAGGAAATAGCGGTATTCGAAGACGAGGGTGACGAGAGTACGGTACTTGGAATTAAGCTTTATACGCTTAACTCAGGTGACACGATTCAGTACAAGTTTGATACCGATGACGCTTGGACTGATTATGACGGTGACTATGTAAAGCTTACGGGCGATACGGTACTTCTTATCCGTTCAAAAAAAGACGAAAGCTACAGCCCCGTAACAAGTTACGTTTACAACTTTGTTCCGCTACCTCCGGTAATTACCCTTCCTGCAGGTACGTATTCCACACAGTTTGATACTCCGAAAACAAGAATTGAGTTTGATTCAAGAGCTCCCGGGAATAAGCTCAAGAACAGCTCCGGTGACGATAATTACTATATTTTCTATAGAGCCGATAATTTCAAGAAAGACATCCACTATAATGTAAACGACGAAAATGTTGGTGATGAGCTTGAAATCAATAACTCCATGTCTTTGAACGCGTATGTTTACAGCAAAGAAACCAATAGAATAAGTCAGACCATAACTAACAGTTATACTATTGAGAACCCGGATGCAACAAGCGGTAATGTTTATATCGCAACACCATACGATGTGTCCAGAATCAGCGCTCACGTTCTCTCAACCGGTGAGTATGCAAATGGTATAAAGCTTCTTACCAATAACAAGAACGCAATCATTCGTTATCGTTACATATACCATACTGTAGACGGCAAAAAAGCTGAAACAAGCGACTACACCTTTGACAGTGCAGCACCCATTTTTGTTAACGGTACAATGGAAGACATTACCATTATCGCATGGCTTCTTGACAAGGATGAAACTGAGATAGAAAACAGTGAGAGAATATTCTACATTGATTTTATTCATCTGAAAGTCCCACTCACATCTCTTGCACTTGCGAATCCCACAAAAATTGAATATGAAAAATATACTTCCTACTATCTCATAAATGACTATGAAGGTGATGACACCTATATCCTTTACTATACTCTTGACGGAAGCGATCCCTCAGATCCTGAAAACCCTGCAAGAGAGGCTTACACCGGCACAGAGGATGATTTTGTGCTGACAAATGAAACAACAGTAAAGGCTGTATACTTCAGTGCCTGTGACGATGATAACTGTGATGAATGCTCTGCCGGAAATTATAAAGATTGCCCCGACGGAGTTTACGGCAAGGTTCAGACATACTTCTATAACGTTCCCACAAAAGTAGTCGGAGGCGGAGGTGGAGGCGGTTCAACAGTAACCGAGAGAAAGTATACGTATGACCATTTCGGATTTGAGCATCCTACACACGTCAATTACATAAACGGCTACCCCGATGGTTCTGTTCAGGCTGACGGACATATCACCAGAGAAGAAATGGCGGCTATTCTTTACAGAGTTAAGAACAAACAGTACGAAGAACCCTTTAAGACTACCGGTGAGGTGTTCCCGGATGTTGATAAAACCCGCTGGTCGGTAACGGATATTGAGTATATGGCTGCACACGGTGTTATCAAAGGTTATCCCGAAGGAGATTTCAAACCCTGCAATAATCTTACACGTGCAGAATTTGCGGCTCTCATAAGAAGATTTACTGCTCTCCCCGCTTCAAAGGATGCTAACGTATTCCCGGATCTCTCTCAGGAGCATTGGGCATTTGACGATATTATGGCTCTCTATTCGGCAGGCTTCTTAAACGGTTATGAGGACGGAACAGTAAGACCCGAGAACCAGATAACCAGAGCTGAAGTTATGAAAGTCATGAACATTATACTTGGCAGAAAGCCTGATGTGGACTATGTCAAGTCACTGAAGGTTGCCCCTTTTAATGACCTTGATAAGACCAAATGGTATTATGTTGATGTTCTTGAAGCTACGATCACTCATAATTATTTCTTGGATAAGAATGGATATGAGTATAAGTGGGAAGACATTAGGTAAATTAAGAATTCATAATTTAGAATTTTTATTCGGAATTACGGCTGTCGTTATTGGCAGCCGTTTTTTTTGAATTTTTTTTAAAATTTGGGATATACTAAGTATGATTTAACAAATAAGTAAAGTTTAGTGCTTTATTTTTCAGGTAAATGTGGTAGAATTTGTCTATAAAAAGTATTATTGACATAGAAAGGAAGTTGTTATTATGAAAAAGTATAAGTGTAAGGTTTGCGGAATCGTTTTTGATGTTCCGGACGGAGAACCGGCTATTTGTCCCAAATGTAAGGCAACAGGTGATAAACTTGAAGAAATAGCTGCAACAAATAAGTATGCCGGTACCCAAACGGAAAAGAATCTTGAAGCTGCGTTTGCAGGTGAGTCTCAGGCGAGAAATAAGTACACCTATTTTGCTTCCAAGGCAAAGAAAGAAGGCTTTGAACAGATAGCGGCTATTTTCCAGAAGACTGCCGACAACGAAAAAGAACACGCTAAGATGTGGTTCAAAGAATTGGGCGGTCTCGGTGATACTGCACAGAATCTGCTTCATGCGGCTGAGGGTGAAAACTACGAGTGGACGGATATGTACAAGGGCTTTGCAGACACTGCCGAAAAGGAAGGTTTTACAGAGCTTGCGGCTAAATTCAGAATGGTAGCGGAGATTGAAAAGACTCATGAGGAGAGATACAGAAAGCTTCTCTCAAATGTTGAGACCGCAAAGGTATTTGAAAAAAGCGAAGTCAAGGTTTGGGAATGCCGCAACTGCGGACACATTGTTGTGGGCACGAAGGCTCCGGAGGTCTGTCCTGTTTGTGCACATCCTCAGAGCTACTTTGAGCTTCGTGAAGAAAACTATTAATTTGAAAATGGTGGGAGTTTGTTTTTGACTCTCACTTTCTCTTTTTCAAAATACAGTCGTTACAGCTTTGAGACTAAAATTTTCAGATTTGTATTAAATATATTGGACTGTGACGGGATTATTCTCTGACAAGCTTCGTGAAAGACAGTATGTACAGTGGCTCGGATAAGAAGATGGTCATGGATTTTGTCTGTTACCTTATTCATGATACCGAAGTACCACTTGACGTGGATATGGCAATAAAGACTTTACTTCCCGAGGTTATTGCGTCACAGTCAATCGAACAAGGCGGTAAAGTTTTGGAGATACCTAATTTAATATATACTAAAATCCCCGATACGACTTTTACAGTGTATCGGGTCATATTTTATCTTGCAAAGGAAACTATCTTACCGCAGGCTATCTTTTCTCCCGAATCTCCTCCGGGTTGACTTCTGAAATCGTCCACTCCCGAATGAATTATTACAGTTTTACCTACAATATCATTGACCGTGAAGCTGTTTGTCAGAAACGCAGAAAAAGCTTTACCGTCGGCTCCTATAAGCGGAGGCATATCCCCCATGTGCATCGGATGAGGACATTCATTCGGATTAAGGTGATTGCCTGCATTTGCGAATTCGTCCTCGGAGGTACCGCTACATTGTGTTCCATCGTGAATATGAAAGCCGAAAAACTTTGCAGAACATTCATTTTGACCTTTGGGAAGTCCCTCGATGTTTACGAGTACAACAGTTCCTAGGTTTGTTTTGTAAAAAAATACGCTTCCGAGCAATAAGGGATTGTTTTTGTTCCCGTGAACAAATGCTGCAGCAGAAGCAGGTCTTCTGAATATATTTGTCAAGTTGATATTTCCGTTCATAATAATACTATGTGCTCCTTCCAAGCGTACAATTACAATAAGTAATAACGCTTACCGCCATATTATGCTGATGATCTTTTTTGGTTCGTAAAGCTGTTTATAGACAAAAGAAAAAGAACCTAAATTACAATACCACGGTATCATAACTTGGGTTCTTATTCGGTGCGGGCGAGGTGTGACTAAGGGATTTCACGCTGAAAGGCATATGGATGCCATCGGTAAAATGGGATAGATTATGACGGAAGCTTCGGCTCCTTTCCAATATCACGTCCCATATCACAGCTGTAAATAAATTCTATAATGTCTCCGTTTTTTACTTTAACATCCGAACAGCCTACATTGGGAAATTCTCCGTTGACACGGAACATCCATCCGGACAACTCTGTGCAGTCAAATTCATAAAGATTTCCTATCCCCTCAATGTATGCATTATTAAAAACGGGAGTCATGGAATACTCAAGGTGTATCTTACTATTCTGCATCTCACGCTTCAGCACATCAAAAACCGTGTCGCCCTGTGTGAAAGCTACCTCATTTTCTTCATAAATAACACCGTCAGAGGGCAGAATATCTTGCTTTTCACTGCATTTTCCTATCGCTGTTTGGCATTCAACGGAAAGTGTGCACATTAATCTGTCGGATACTTCGCTGACGTTTTCTTTTTTTGTACTGTTTTGTTTTCCTGTACAAGCCGACATCATAAACAGACATAACAATATTATCAAGGTTGCGGTTATAAACCTTTTCATGAAAGCTTCGCTCCTTTCAGAAGATTATACAGCATATATGCGACCTCACTGCGTTTGATGGAAGCCTTTGGAAAAAGAGCTCCCGATGAAGTGTACAAAAGATTTTTTGATACACAGTATGCAACACCGCTTCTTGCCCATTCCGATATACTTTTACCGTCGGAATACTTTGAGATGAGAGAATTTATTTCCGATTGAGAAAGAGTACTGCCAAGTCCGCAAAGCTTTCCCGCACGTTCAACCATAACACAGGCTTGCTCTACGGTGATAGTTCCTTCGGGAACGAATGTGTTTTCCGAAACACCGTTCACTATCCCGAAATTATATGCTGTCGCGACATAGTCCTTATACCACGAATTCCCACTTACATCGGCAAATACATTATTACCGCCTTTGCCAAGCCCCAATGCACGCACAACGATAGTCGAAAACTCAGCTCTTGTCATTGTCCTGTCGGGACTGAATTCCGCATCCGAGAAGCCGTTAATGATGCCTCTTGAGGAAAGCTTTTCTATCTCATTTTTGTATTTATTGCAATTTATATCTCCGAATGTCTTTCCGGGATATATAACAGGCTGCACCTTTACGGAAGCATTCTTTCCCTTAAGTCCCGTGTAAAGAATATCGCTCATATCAAAAAGTGCGGTCTTATTCTGTATAAGTCTGTTTTTTGCCGCAAGAGCATAATAGCACTGTTCCGTTGCCATAAGATCCGACTCCGAGGTGTGAGAAAAGCTTCCGTCATTTTTTTGATACTTCATAAGTGCCGAAACAAGGCTGTTTCCTTTTTTTACAAATCTCTTATCGGAAACCGGGATACCCAGCGATGATATTGCCACAAGGACCTGCGCTGTACTCTCGGATGTCTTTTCACCGGAAAGAGAGTACCCTCCATCGTCATTCTGAAGCTTTGAAAGAAGTGCGATACTTCTGTCAACGGCATTTTTCACATCTGTCCTGTATGTATACCGTGAAAGTGCCGTAAGTACCATAGCGGTAATATCTGCCTCGGCAGCGGCGGAATCTGCCGAAAGTGACCATCCGCCGTTTTTCTTTTCGCGTGACAAGATATAATCAACATATCTGTTTCTTATATCAGCATCTCCGTAATCGCCGCAATCAAGTGCTATAAGCGCCCACAATGCACCGTTTATACCCTGCTGTGTGGTTTTCTGATAATCTGTAAGCGGTTTCACAAGATTGTATCCCGATACATTTTCCGGATTCTTGCCGATAGCTGTAAGAGCGATAACGACTCTTGCATATTCGGTGTATTTCCTTTCGTGAAGTACGCCCTTTTTGTTTTTTACGACGGAGGTCACATTTGCGTAGTAAGTATCAAAATACGATTTCGGAACGCTTGCATCGCTTCTTGCAAGACCTATCACCGTCCACTCACCGCCGACGGAGGCAATTGTCGGAGACTTTACCGTATCGATAAGATATTCCGCAACCTTATCCGTATCCACAGCTTTTACATATGACGGAAAGCATGATAGCATTATCGCCGTACATAACAATAAAGAGAATAATTGTTTCATTTAAATATATCCTCGCATAATCTCTGAAGAATCACGGCTGCCTCGGCTCTTGTAAGCGTATCCTTCGGGCAGAGCATATTGTTGCCCATGCCCTTTATCACGGCATTGTCAATCGCCCATTCCACAGCTTCTTTTGCATAGTCGGAAAGATTTACGTAATCGTCAAAATCCTTTGCGTTTATTCCTCTGTTGATCTTTCCTTTGATGCCGATACCCTTAATATATCTGTGAAGTATCGTTACCGCCTGCTCTCTTGTTACTCTATCGGAAGCACCGAATTCGTTTTCGCTGATTCCGTTGACAATACCGTTTTCATAAGC
Organism: Eubacteriales bacterium; assembly: GCA_045604705.1. Classification (GTDB taxonomy): domain Bacteria; phylum Bacillota; class Clostridia; order Oscillospirales; family CAG-382; genus SIG622. The sequence continues at coordinate 3,748 of JAZUOO010000067.1, read as the reverse complement.
CCAACATACCGCATCAAAGTACCAATCATCCTCTTTGACATCGGTAAAGTTTGTTTCTTCGATGGAAACGGGAGAACCTGCCATTCTCCAGACAACGGTTACAAGCATTGCTCTTGTCATTTTTGTATTCGGTTCGAAGCCATTTTCCGTGCCGGTGACAAGTCCCTTCTCATAGGTGTACCTTGCGGCATCATAGAACCAATCATCCTCTGTTATATCCTTGAATGTGTCTTTTGTGAATTCCGGTATTACGACCGCTTCCGTTTTTTCTTCATCCGTATCCGGCTTATTATCCATATCCTTGTCATCGTCATCCTTTGATGGTGTGACCACCGATGAAGATGATCCGGAGCTGCTCTTTGATCTTTCGGCAGTATAATCATCCGTATAGTGAAGTACTATATTGTCTCCCGATGACACGATACAGTCCTCAATCGACTTTGTGGGGTATTTGCCGTCAACGCTGAACATCCAGCCGGAAAGGTCACCGTTGTCAAACTCGCAAAGTCCATTTACTTCACTTATATAGCCGCCCTCAAAGGTATAACTTAACTCATTATCATTAAGAACTTTTTCTACAACCTCGATGACGGTACTTCCTTTGGGTACATTCACCTTTGTCTTTTTCAGAAGCAACTCAAGATTATTCTTTGTCTTTGTGTGTGTATCATCCTTGCCGACAGGTGTTCCGTGCTTTTCATCGGTGTAAAGTGTGAAATATACCGAAATATCCTTTGATGCTGTACCGCCGCCACCGTTGCTCTTTACATTGACAATACAACGTGCAGGAGAGATAAAGTTTGCTCCGTTTGTGCGAACGTCAACGGTATATGTCCCCTTTTTGTTAAATACAATACCGAATGTACCGTCATCACCAACCGTTGTCGCAAGCTCATTCATCTCGTTGCCATTGCTGTCATATACCTTTACAACCGAGCCTTCGACTACGTTATTGCCGTATCCCGCAACAGACTTTAAAGTGAAGGTTACTTCCTTCTTTGCTTCCGCAGATACCGACACATCCTCAAAATAGGTGTAAAGATCCGATCTCTTGTAGTCCGTCGCCTGAAGATTATATATGTAGAATGTATCGTCATTTTCAACGACAGTATCAAGGAGCTTGTCCTCCCATTCTCTGCCGTTAGTGCCGACTTTTGTACCGGAGCCTGTCATTTCGGTATCGTTGAAATAATAAAGACAGTTGCCGCCGTTGTTCTCGCCCCAGAGCTTTGTTATGAATGCACCGTATTTACTGCCTTCCATTCCAAATGCAGATATTCCGTCGGAATGATATTGCTCGTGTGCCGCCGAGAGAACTTCAAGAATAGTAACAGTGCCGTCGGGAGAAGTCGGATCGTCACAGGCTTTCACGGGGATCCCCCACATATCTTTTCCGTTCTTGTCCTTACCGAACTCACCGTTCTTTGTAGCGACCGTTACAAGCACGGTCTTTTCAACGTAAGGCAGAACCGTCACTTCAAAACGTGATGCAACGACGGGAGCAGTCTCGAATTCCGTATCCGTGTAATCACCGACAGCATTGTCCCATACCTTGCCGATATATGATGCATTTCCGCTTGCCTGTATTATGTATTCTCCGATTTCCGGAATCTTTACTTTGAATTTTCCGTTTTCATCTGCCGTTGTTTCATATACGACTTCATCATCCGAGCCGTAAACAAATATACTTGCACCTTTCGGGATAACCTCTCCCGATGAAGCAAGACCGCAAAGTGTAAATTTCGTATCTACCCCCGCAACAATCTTACCGCTACCGACAATGTATGTATAAATATCGGAATAATTCACCGTATCTCTGTAGAAATATGCCGCAATGGTATCATTCTCGTTAACGGGAGTAAGAAGTGAATAAGCACTCATATTGTTGTGCATATATGAAACATTTGAGGTTTCTTCTCCCCAAAGCTTGGTTATGAAAGGACCGTAGGAGCTTTCTTCGGCTACAAAATCCTCCGAGCCGTTTTCGCTGTGCCGTGTGTGTATTTCAACAAATGCATCATATAATGTAAGTATTCCGTCGCAGTCCATATCACTTACAGTAATCTCGGTCTTGTATATTTCTGTTTTTTTGTCCTTTGAAAGCGCAAATTTGTTTTCTTTGTCTGTAAGAGTGAAAAAGACATTTATATCATTCGGTTTGCTATGCTCGCATATGGTGCAAATACCATCGACATAAGAATGATATTTGTGCTCGGAAGCTAAGGATACCACATTGACGGATGCACTTACTCCGTCATACTGTGCCGTAATGACAGCCGTGCCGCCACCGACACATTTAACGGTACCCGTTTCATCAACTGTCGCCACTTTCACATCTGAGCTTGTCCACTTCCATTCCGGAACATACAGCTCACCTGCGCCAATCGTTTCGGATGCCTCAACATTCAATACCGCACTTTGCCCTTCCGCAGTAAAGCTTAAGGTATTTTCGGAATAATACTCGCTGTCCGTCCCGATATCCGCTTTGATTATATATTGTCCCGCTTCACCTTCGGAAATGACGACATAATTCTCATCCTGCGTTGTTCCGTCCTCTGCAATGACGGTGACAAGAGCTACCGTCGGCTTTGTGTAGGTGCTTTTATAGTATCTTTCGGTATAAAGCTCGTTATTGCTTACAGAATACCTTTTCGGAGCGGCATCTTTCGCACCATAGATCACTTCAACACTTGCAACAGTTCCTTCGTCCGCAACACCGAGGAAAATATTCTTGACGTCAAAGTCACAGTTTTCAATATACAGGATACCGTCATCGCTTTTTTGGGCGACAGCGATATTGCTTGTTGCCGTTGCGGAATTACCTTTTGCCGCCATTACGTTGAGTGAGGTACTGCTACTCAGTTCTTTTACAAGTACATACGCAGAACTGCTCACTTCCGATGCGGTATACTCTCCGAGCGTGTTGGTTATCACGCATCTGTAATATTTTGTACCTGCAGTTTCCGTCGGAGGAACATAGCTTGCATCTGTTGCCTCTTCAATGTCCGTAAAACTGTCACCGTCGGCACTTTCCTGCCACCTGTATGACAATACTCCATCGGAAACGGTTGCTTCAACGGTAAGTGCATCGGCGTCTGCTCCTATACCGTACTTAACTTTGCTCGTTGAAAGATCCTTTGAAATCGTCGGCTTTTCACAGTCGGAAATTCCAAAGCAAAACAGATACCCGGATTCGTTGTAACAGTAAATATTGCCGTTTTCATCAATGGCATACTGCTCGTATCCCGCATACGGATATGTCACCTTTGTATAATTCTTTGTATCTGCAAGTTTTATTGCTTCACCGCTGTCACCGTTGTCCGTAAACATATAAAGATGTCCGTTTGAGCATTGGGCGTAGATGCGTATTTTTTCGCCCGCATATGAAAGTATGGGATTGCCCTGCACCTTGCCTCCGCCGAGGGTTACATTGTCATAGACCTTTGAAAGATCATCGGTATTGTGTACGCATATCCTTCCTTGCTGGCCGGCAAGATAAACTCTGCCTCCGTACACGATCGGCGTTGCAACGCTCTTTTGTCCCACATCCTCGCTCATATAGCTGTCTTCTGCAAAACCGTCTTCGGCTATTTCAATTGAATGAAGATGTGAGTTATAGGTGTAGGTTGCCCAGAAAAGCCTCCCTGTCTGAGCATCATAGCAAAGACCACCCTGAACATTCATGGTAGCAGTTCTGTCCGGGTCGAATATATACTTGTCGATTACCGTGTTGGTCTTATAATCAACG
>JAZUOO010000066.1:0-66008 GCA_045604705.1 Eubacteriales bacterium | reverse complement strand
TCCAAAACTTTTTATCTTGTAATTTATATATTATCTTTAAACCCCGCAATCAAGTGAAAGACCTTTTGACATATCAAAGCTATAGTCCCAGCCGAGATAATCGTGTGCAATCTGCCATGTCAGAGGGAAATACCAGACATCGCCCACAGAAAAGGGCGGATACTCCATACCGAAAGTGTGCCATTTTGTACCTTTGCCGTTAATATAAAGTTCTCCGTCAAAGGTTTCGCCAACGGCAAAGGAAATGCTTTCCCCCTCGGTTATATAGTCAAAATCGGGAACAGTGCTTCTTTCAGAAGTCTTTGATACATCAATGCTTTCAAACTCGTTGGAAGTTGCCGCAGTATGAGTGAACTTTACCCCCATAAAATCCCCTATTCCCTTTGTCATAGGCATATAAGTAATATCATTGTACATCAGAAAAGGATATTTTGCCCTCTCGTTTTGATATTTAACACCATTAAGAGTTACATTAAAAGACGGTACGGAAACAATCTTTTGGGGGATATTAGTTCTTGTAAGCAAGAGTCCCCTCTCTTGCGAAAATTCATATCCGAGACCAAGGCAGTCATGGGCGATTTTATATGTCATAGGAAGATAATCAACACCACCGATAACAAGAATGGGATACTCTTTTGTTACCACCTCACGGACTTTGCCGAAACGGTTTATTATTACATTGGCATTTTCCGATACAAGGGCATAAAGCTCATCTGTCGATTCCTGTGTCCTTGGAACAACAATCTCTTCCGGGATATTTTTCTCCAGAAGAAGATTTCTCACAAACAGCTTTTTGTATTTTGAGTAAGATTTGTTTTCACCGCAGACAAACCCAAGGCATGACATATAATTATAATCCGAATGCATATCCTCAACCGGAATATAGGTTATATCCTTATATACCACTATCGGATATTTTGCGTCTTTACCGTCGTATTTTATACCGTTAAGTGTAATATCAAATTTCGGAAGTTCAACTTTTACCCTTTCCTCCTCCAAAGCATAAGCAGAAAAAGACAGAATCACAACTGAACATACCATAATCAAAAATCCATACAACCACTTTTTCACAAAAAACTCCTCCTCTCCAATATCTGTCAAAAAATATGCATAAAGCTTTTTGACAATTTTCAAATTTACACTCTTATTTCTCGGTGTCCTGATATTCTCTTACAAGCTCTTCAATTTTTCCCGACGTCCTGAGCATATCCCTGTCAATTCTCGTGGGAGCAATCTCAATGCCCTCGTCCTCAAGTCGTTCAAAAAGCTCTATAAAGGCAAGAGAGTCAAGTATTCCACTTTCCACAAGGTCAAAGTCGCTATCATAAACCTTATCACTCTCGCATATCTCGGCGAGCATTTTTTTAACCTCAATCATATTACGTCCTCACATTTCGCAAAGTTTCTTTCTGTCAATCTTTCCGTTGGGATTTATCGGAAGCTCGTCAAGCATAATTATTCTCGGTATCATGTAATTGGGAAGTATTTCCGAAAGCTCCGTCACAAGCTCGTTCTCCGTAAGCCATTCACCCTCGGTGCAGACATAGGCACGGATGCTCTTGACCGTCCCGTCTGATGCCCTTTTGGCAACAACCGCACAGTCATGAACTCCGCAAAGGCCCGAAAGAACACTTTCAATCTCGGAAAGCTCTATTCTGTAGCCTCTGAATTTTATCTGTCCGTCACATCTGCCGGTGCAGTATATAAGTCCGTCTCTTATAAATCCGAGGTCTCCGGTATCATAGCAGTTTACGCCATCACACACAAAATGTCCGCCGGGAATGTTTCCGTGATAACCGGAAAACACGCTGTCACCCGAAAGTAGAAGCTTTTCGTCGGATATTCCAACATCGCACGCACAAGCACCGACCTTGCCAACAGGCAGTGCAAGCTCGCTGTCTATGTGTTCATGGGTTATTTCAATTGCACAAACGGCACACGTCGCCTCGGTTGGCCCGTAAGCATTGATAAGTGAAAGATTGGGAAAATTAGTCAATAGCCTGTTCGCAGTCTTTTTATCAAGCACCTCACCGCAAAGAAATAGACTTTTAAGTTTCGGAATACTTGCTGAATTGAATTTTCCTCCTAAAAGACAAATTCTTGCAAAGGTCGGTGTCATTACAGCAACATCTATATCATATTCATGGAAAATCTCACACATTCTCTCGCTGCTTCCCTTTTCATCACTTCCGACGGAAACAAGAGTATTACCGCAGCAAAGGGACAGATAAATGTCCGCAACACTAAGGTCAAAGGAAAAACTTGCAGTACCCAGAATGTTTATTCCGCAATACTTTTCATCGGAATAAATGCTTCTCGCCCAGCGTACAAGGCTTGCAAGATTCCGTTCATTTATCGGCACACCCTTGGGATTTCCCGTACTTCCCGAGGTGAAAATCATATAGACAATTGTGTTCTCGTCAAAATTTTCAAAATCGGCGCTCAGCGGTGCACGCTCCGACGCTTCAATCTCTTTTATCCCGTATACACGGCAATTGTCAAACCTTATGTCTTCATCGCAGCAGTTTATGAAAATTTCTGTACCGGTCTGCGATATAATATTCTTTACCCTCTCGTAAGGCGTTGTTTTTTCAATCGGGATATATGCCCTTTTTGCAATATAGCATCCGAACATCGCACAAAGCATATCTGCACCACGCTCTCCGTAGCATATTACCGGGGTATCGGCACCGCAAAGGCTTCCTGCAATTTTTTCACATCTTTCCATAAATTCCGAATATGTATACTCTGCTTCTTCATCTCTGTAAGCAATACGGTCAGGATAACGCCTTGCACATTCGCAGATTCTGTAAAGTGCAGTTTCTTTAGCTTTCATTTGCCGTCACCTGCTCTCTTATCTGCTCTGCGGGTATAAGACTGTGGTCATACATTACCCTTGAATGATTTTTAAGTATAAGCTCCCTTGCGACTTCCTTACCGGTTTCTCTATCAATAACAAGGCGGTAGACCTCGGAATTTCTGTAATAATCCTTGCCCTCTTTGGCAAAGAAATGATTTTCCTCAACAAGTCTGTATCTGTATTGAAATTTCTTTTCGCTTCTAAGCTCTCCGCAAAGATAGCCGTCCTCAATCCACAAAAGAAGCTGAACATCCGAATCGGTGGTGTTTTTGAACCTGTAATCAACGTGATTGTATGCAACTGACGTACCCGTGCCGAACGGAACACGTCTTTTCTCATCGGGAAACAGTGAATCAGAATGATGATGAAGCTCGGTTACCTCAAGTGGGCTGTTAAGAATAAGATAATGAATCATATTAGCCATCTGACAAAGACCGCCTCCGATTCCCGAAGTAAGCCCGTTTTTTGCTATCACAAGTCCGTCCGTAAAGCCTCGTCTTTTTGTAGGTTTTCCGAGCGTTGTCCAATACGAAAAAGTCTCGCCGGGATGAATTACCAGCTTATTTAGCCTTTTACAGGCAAGTATAATATTTGTTACCTTATTTTCCTGGAGCTTTATATCCACCCCATAAAGTCTTCTCACAAGCAAGGAGGTATGTGACTTTACAAGATTCGGAAGTTCGAATTCTTCCCTTGATCTTGCAATTTTTACTTTTCCGAATACATTCTTAAAATGACGTTTTACTATTTCTTTTTCATGTGAAATTTTATAGCATATTGGATGCAATTCACAAAAGAGCTTTCGGGTCATAATGTCTTTTACCCTCCAATGTTTTATAAAAATCCTTGTTGCTTACGAATAATTTTACTGCCGAAAACAAAAAAGGTCAACATTTTTACTAAAATTTTTACTAAAACAAAAATACTATTCGGATTTAACCTCATATTCAGCATATTTCCCCGCAAGCTCTGTGTCCACAAGTGCCACAACCTCAGTACCCTTGTCGGTATACTCGACGGAAATAACGCTCGCACGTCTGTAAAGGGTGTTTACCGCACTCTGATTGTCAAAAGGAAACAAAAACTTCATCTCCCGTGTCAAAGAGTTCACCGTATCCTCAATCATCTCAAGCAGCCTGTCGACACCCGCGCCTGTAAGTGCAGAAATACAAACCGCCGACATCTCGGAAAGTCTTTCTTCGTCACCGCCGTAGGGAAGAAAATCAAGCCCGTCGCACTTGTTGTAAACACGAATCTGAGGTTTTCCGCCCGCCGAAAGCTCGTTTATTATTTTCTCGGTAACCTCAATTTTCTTCTCGGTGTCCGTATCGGAAGCATCCGCAACAATAATAAGAACATCGGCGTATCTTACCTCATCAAGGGTAGACTTAAAAGCCTCAACCAGCCTGTGCGGAAGATTGTTGATAAATCCGACCGTATCCGTCAGTAAAACCTCTTTGCCGCTGGGCAGAGATAACTTTCTCGTGGTCGGGTCAAGCGTCGCAAAAAGCTTGTTCTCCGCAAGAATTCCCGCATTTGTGAGGTAATTAAGAAGCGTGGACTTTCCCGCATTGGTATAACCTACAATGGCAATATTGCAAATACCGCTTCCCGACCTCTTGGAACGCTTGATATTTCTCGCCGCTTCCATATCCGCTATCTGCGCTTCAAGTGACTCGATTCTTCTCCTTATGTGACGTCTGTCCGTCTCAAGTTTAGTTTCGCCGGGACCTCTTGCACCTATCGCACCGCTTGTACCACCCTGCCGTGAAAGCTCGATACCCTTACCGGTAAGTCTCGGAGCAGTGTACTTGAGCTGTGCGATTTCAACCTGAAGCTTACCTTCACCGGTAACCGCGTGCTTTGCAAAAATATCAAGAATAAGCATAGTCCTGTCAATAACCCTGACGTCGGAGTTATCCTTGGAAAATGCAGATATAATTTCCTCATTGTTCCTTATCTGCGAGGGTGAAAGCTCGGTATCAAACACCACCAGCGAAATATCATTGTCACGGCACAATCTTGCAGCTTCCTCCACCTTGCCGCTGCCGATGTAAGTTGCCGCCTCGGGAGAGCTTTTCGCCTGTGTCATAACATAAAACTCTACAATGCCGCACTCGCCCTCAAGAGCAGTTTCACAAAGCAGTCGCAGTTCCTCAATTCCCGCCATTGCTGCTTCCTCGTCCGAGGAATTACGGTAAAGCGTAACAAGCAGAACACCCACTCGCTTTTTTTCTTCTTCTGTCATAAACATGTTTATATTCATAAAGTCACCTTTTGGTTAGGATAAGCGAAGCTTTTTTCCTTCTCCGGTCCTAGTTCCTAAATCCTATACCCTAAATTCTATTTCATCATATTTCTTCCAACATTCTCATATACATACCAATACAATATGTATTATAACACACAAAAGTTAACAGATAATGAACACTGTCACATAACTGTCGATAAATCCCCGTAAATTTAAACAAAAAGACAAAAAAATTTATAAATACCCCTTTTCAAACGCAATAATATGTGTTATAATAAAACGAAAAATAACATGGAGGTGTATAGCAATGGCATACAAGATTAATGACGAATGCATCGGCTGCGGCGCTTGCGCAGACGCTTGTCCTACCGAATGTATCTCCGAAGCGGACGGCAAGTACGTAATCAACGCTGATGAATGTGTTGACTGCGGCACATGTGCAGACACTTGTCCCGTTGAAGCTCCCAAGGCTGAATAAGCATAAGGCTCGGTACATAACTTACAATAATGAAGGAACGGCTCTCCTTTTTCGGGGAACCGTTCTTTTGTTTTATATTCTTCTGCTCTGTAAGAGTCAGCTTTTTAAGCTGTTTTTCAAATTTCTTATGCAATTAAATTTCTGTGTTATCTATAATTTCCAAGAACTTTTCAAATTATGAATCATGTACCCCCTGCACTAAATGTCAATACAAAAACCAAAACTCCAACTTCCCCCTTGAAATCCCTTACCAAATATGCTATACTTATAAAAAACTCAAAACCAAGGAGCAAATATCATGGACAAATTTAAAAAAATAGCCTCCCTCGAAGAGCTTGAAGCACTCAAAAATCTTATACACTATGAAAACTCCGGCGAACACAAGCCGCAGGATAAAAGGGAAAAAATACTTGTTGACTTCACAAAGCCGGTCGGAAAAATCAAGACAATATCGGAAACCGCCCCCGACAGCAAAAAAGTGACGGTACTCCCCGCTGACAGTACAAATGGCAAAGACCTTACGGAAAAGTTCAGGAGCATCATCCAAGGCGGTATTGAAAAAGGGGCAGTATATTTCGAAATATGTGCACTCAACGGTACTGAAAGCATCCCCTGCCGTAAATTCTTTGAAATCTATGCCGAATCCGTCCTGAACCTCAAAAAAGACTTTCCCGACATAAAGCTTGGTGCAGGTGGTTTTGACAATTGTGTCTCAGACTACGTTCACGAATTTATGAATTACCTCTCAAACGACAAACGCGTACCGCTTGACTTCTTCTCCTGGCAAAAAAGTGCCTCAAAGGCAGAGCAACTGCAGAACTACACCTATGCGGCACGCACACTGCTTGATAAATACGGTTTTGGCGAAACGGAGAACATTATCACATCATGGTGCTACAGCGGTTCACAAACCGGCTCTGCCCCGCAAAAGCTTCAATCAAAGGAAGCCGCTTTTGCCGTCGCATCCCTTATTTCGCTTCAGAAAACTCCTGCCGATGTTGCAATTTACGGAAAGGAAAACTACGGAGAAAACAAAAAATGCCGTCTCGCCTTTGAAGCATTCGAGAAGATTTCCTCTCTCGGCATCGAGGTCACTTCCGACACCGCGGCAGACCATGTCTATGTCATAGGTGCAAAAAACGATGACAAAGGTGCATTTTTGCTCGCAAGCTTCAACCCTTACGAAGACACAGAACATGAGCTTGTCTTTGACCTCAAAGGCATTTTCGGCAAAAAATGTGAAATTTATGCGATTGACCGGGAACATGACCTTGAGCTTGTCTACGAGGGCAATATCCCAGAAAGCTACAAAGTCATGCCAAATACAATTCTTTTTATAAAACTTATTTAAACATTTAAGTACGGACTGTTTCAGCTCACTATACTTCAGAGAACGGGAAACGAGATATTTTGTTTCGTCTGCGGTATATACCGCCGTTATTACAGCGGTACAGGTAAGTATTGCTGCGAATAATTATTTATTATTTCAAACCACTCCTGCCAAATATAAAATCGTACATAAGTCAATTTTTAAGCTCCGCCAAAACAACGGTATTGTCACTGAGAGTATAGAGAACAGTATCGCCATAGATGTATATACTTGAGATTACATCGGATGTGCGCAAGCCCAAATAGTTGTCGTTCCACGGTAAGACTATCGTTCTGATTGTGTCATTCGGTGATTCGCCAAAGGTGCAAACTACCAGTCTGTTACCGTATACGGTGTGAGTTGTGCCCGTTGCGGTTTGGAATATCGTCGCGTTTACGCTGCCCTGTCCCGATGCATAGCAGTCAAAGGTCTGAACTATTGTCTTGCTTCCGTCAAGGGATTTTTGCAGTGTGTATATCTGATAATCTCCCGCTGCAGCTTCAAGAATCATTTCAGCGGTTTCTGCGGATGAGTGGACTTCGCATATCTCCCTATTCTTTTCCGTGTAGCGCATAATCTTTCCGTCCACGCCGTAGATTATCATTGTGCTGTCAGAGTCAAGGTCATTGACCCAACCTGTATAAACATGGAAGCCGCAGACACCGTCAAGTATCTTTTGGTTCTCTCCCGTGGTCATGTCTATAACATAGAGATTGCTATCGGCTTTTTCCTGTTCGTAGTCAAAGGCTGTGTAGTAAATCTTGTCTCCGAATATTTTTATGCAATTCTCAAGAGGTATCCTGTCGAAAGTATTGCCGTCTATCCTGCAGCCCAGACTCACTCTGCCGGGAAGTACGGGGGCTTCAACTGTTTTGCCGTCTTTAGTATAGGTTATTACCGTTGATGAGCCGGGGAATTGAGTTGCCGCTTTTACCGAGATGTTCTCGTTTCTTACGTTCACTTCGGTATAACCGTGACTTCCGTACCAATATTTATCGGGATAACCCTCGGTTACCGTTCCGTCGGAATTTATTTTATAGAATTTGCGAGTACTCATAACGGGACTTGACCCTGAAATATATTGAATATAGGTACCGTCACTGCTGTTTACGAAGGCAGCCTGTCTTGATAGCGGAGTATTTGGCATTTCGTAGATAATCTCTGCCTTTGAAGGTTCAGATATAGGGGCACGATATATGTAATTCTTTTCGCCGATTGAGCCGTTATAATAATAGTATTGATCATCGAGTGCAGCAGAACCCTGTATGTTGGGGAGAGTTATAATCTTGGTTTTGTCGTTATCGGAGTTTATAACAAGTCCCGATTCGGATGTAAAGCTGTAGTCCCATTCAAATTCTTCATAAGCAAAACGCCATGTAAGAGGAAAATATGTAATGTCACGGAATGTCAAAAGCGGATATTCCTCGGCGGAATTGTCAATAACTTTTCCGTTTACGATTATATTGAAATCGCAGATGATCGGATCGAATATGCTTCCGTTTGCCCACGGCAGATTCTGATCTCTGTATGCACAGGTGATAGTTTCCTTGTTGATATAAAGAGTTCTCGTGTCGTTGTCCCACTCGGTGATAAGCCCGAGAAAACGGCAGTCATAGTAGGTCATGGGGAAATATGTAATATCCTTATAAACAATAAGCGGATATTCCCTGTTTTGATTCTCAACCTTTACGCCGTTGAGGGTTACGTCAAAGGTCGGAAGATTTGCCGATACCGCCGATGCCGCAATTGTAAGTATTAAAGTTACAAAAAGTCCGAATAAAAGTGATAGTGTGTGTTTCATGATTAATCCTCCGTAATACATATAATTTACAGTCTTTGAGTGGACAGTGAACAGAGGTCAATGGACAGTGACCACTTTTTTAAATGAGTTTTTAAAGTTCACCGATTCTTAATTCACCGTAATCACCATTCCATTTTCAAGGCTGTATGAATAGCTCATTCCCAGCTCATACATTGCGTGTGACCAATACAGCGGGAAATACACTATGTCTTTATAATAAAGCATAGGAATGGAAGCATCCCTGTTGGCGTATTTTTTGCCGTTTATTGTTATTTCGCCGTCATACAGAGACATTGCTGCTTTGCCGTTCTCCGACATTATGCTCTTACCAAAACCTCCTGCAACAGGCTCTGTACCTTTGCTCCAGATGGCAAGACCACTCTCAGGTGTCCAGCTTATACCAAGCCCGAGCATTTTGCAGTTATCATATGTAAGAGGCAAGTAGCAGCCGTATCTGTCAACGCTGTTTATGCTTACTATCGGATATTCAAGCGTGGTATTGCCGACTCGTATATCACCGAAAGCTACGGAATTTACATATGTTATAACCTCATGCTCCTTATTTTCGTGACGGAATATCGGTTCTTCAAGCAGTGTTCCGTCTGTGGAAAAATATCCTATTCTCGGCTTGCTCTCGGTCATTGGGTAGGTTTGTTCTTCGAGATATACTGCGATTTTTCCGTCTTTTGCATCATCAATGTGATGATAGTCTGTCGGGATAATAATGCTGCCGTTCTTATCAATTACACCGTAACGCATGGTTGTAGCAATAGGGCTTGGTGCTCCAATGTTCATTCCGACAACCGCAACGCCCTCGGAATAGTCACGAGCTTCGTCGTATTTTACTGCCATGGGTTGCCAATTTTCGTCGAAAAAACCGTATGATATGGTGTAATCATCATTTTGAATGCCAAACAGTGTTCTACCCTCTTTTTGGGGATTTATTTTATAGTATATCGGCTCAACCAGCAGCTTACCGTCTTTATCAAGCACACCGCAGTCGGAATACAGCCATACTGTTCCTACTCGCATTGCGGCGTGAGCTGTTCTTGTTGTATAAAAAATTTGATAATCACCGTGATTCTCAAGCTTGAAAATGCCTCTGTCCTGTGCGCTTGCAATTGATGTAAATGCCGATACGGTAAGTGCTGCAGATAATAGGATTGATATAATTCTTTTTTTCATTTTGAAAACTCCTTTCAAATGTTTTGTTTTGTAATACAGAACGTTCGGAAGTGTAAAATCTCACTGGGTAATTGTTATAAACATATATATTGTTTTTTGTAGATAATAACCATTTTGTACTGTTACCTGTATTTGTGATTATTAATCCGAACCCGAATATTGTCAAGTGTCACTTATCTACGAAAATAAATCCGCCTCCTGAAAAAAGAGACGGATCTGTTTTTATATTCAGACAATTTCAACAAGATAAAGGGAATTTGCCATGAACCTTAGTTTTACACTGTTTCCCCAAAAATTATAAATTCACGTTGTGCTTTTAACTAACTTCGGCTTTGAGAATGTGATAAACTCATCGGTCATTTCCGACTTGCCCATGCACTCGTTCCTCCTGCGTGCAATATTTATTCAATTTAATATAAAATCGAACTATTTTTCCAAAACCGCCGGCTTCCTCACAGGAATTGCATTCGCTCCACGTACATTGGTATGCACATGAGAGGAAACAAATAATTGTGCCTCGGATTTGTAACCAAGATTATCCGTCTTATCCGCACTTTGGCAGAAGTATATACAAGCCTTTGAGCCGGCAGAAAATTTATCCGCATATTCCTCATCATAGGAATACGCAAAAATCACACTGACATCATTAAAGATAAACCCTGAAAAACAGTTCTCTGCAGCGGCTTTAAATTCTATCCCGCAGGCGTTAAATTCCGAACCGTAATAAACGATATTGAAACCTTTTTCCGAAAGTTCCCTGATAAATTCCCCATACCCGTCAAGATTCACACCGGCACTCTCACACATCTGGTCCGACGGCAAAAGAACCGCCTTTATCTTCTCACTTTTATCAAGATAGCCTATATTAAACAGCACAGAATCAAAGTCAGCATCGCCGTTCGGTACAACAACATATATGTTATCTGTCTGATAAAATGACTCCCCGAGGGACTTCCTGATTATACTGTCCGAAGCAATTCCCGAAGCGTCATCAAAGAATATCCTTTCATCCCTCACCGCAATGCAGAAATAAGGACGTGTGCCCACCGTGCAGAAATTGACGTAAGGCTCGGAAAAGTCTGAAAGAAATGCCGAAAAACTTATACCCATATACACAAAATAAAGACACATAACGGATAAGCAACCAACAGCACAAAGCCGTTTCAATCCAAGAAACAGACAAACCACCGTAAAAACAACGTACAGCATAAACACAACAACAAGTACAATACTTTCACGTGCAGGGATCACCGAAAAGCTCAAGCCGCCGATAAATTTCGCCACCCTGATGCAGAAACCGCACAGTATTTCCGAGATTTGTCCGAGGAAAACACATACCGTCGTAACCACCCCGATTTCGGGAAGCAGTGAGATCAGTGCAAGCACAAGCAGTATCGCAAGAAGCGGAGTCATGACCGGCGTTACAATAAGATTTGAAATAAAACTTACCGTTGAGAGCGATCCGAAATTATATATGCATATCGGCAATGTAAAGCTTACGGCAGATAAGGTGATAAGCAGCGACGTCAACACCGCACGAATTATGGGATTCAACCTCTTGTTGTCAAAAAAACCAAAAACCCAAACAACGACAAGTATACCCAGTGTAGACATAAAGGAAAGCTGTATTCCAACATCATACAAAGAGTAGGGCGATATTATCAGTATCATCGCTCCCGCGCAAAACAGTGCGGAAACCGAATTAAAAGCTCCGACAAATCTTTGAGAACTCTTCACGTTGTAGCTTCCGTCATCTGTGACAATACCAGCTTCGCCAAGAGGTACTTCTTTGACCTTTCGAAAACCACTCAGCCTTCTTTTGTAAAAGCTTACCACAGAATAAAGATTCATAAAAATCAGCATAAAGCCTGCACGCATGATGGACGGCGTAAAATCCGCAAGTGCCATATACAAAAGCACAAAAAAACATGACACTGCTTCCGCATAAACAAAATTCCTCCTGGGTGACCTTTTGCCAAGACCGAAAAGTGCAGATACCGTCATAAAAAGTATTGACAAATGCAAACCGGAAACGCTCAGAACATGGGATATTCCAGCGGCTCTGAATGTTTCCTTGAGCTGTTTCGTAACCAAGGTCTTATCACCCAGAAGCATACATCTTGCAACAGCAGTCTCATCTCCCACACTGTTACCGACATATTTTGTAATATTGTCCAATAGCCTGTCGCGTACCCTGTCAAAGCCGCTTTCGCTACCCTTTTCAAGAAGAGTCATTGTTCCGTTGTAATCACAGCTCATGAAGATATGTCTTGACTTTAGATACTTTTCCTCTTCAAATCCGCTTGCGGTTTCAACCTCGGGAAGTGTAATTTCACCCTTTACGGCAACAACATCACCCTTTTGTGCAAAATCGCCGCCGAAACAGCTGAGTCTCAAAGACGGATATACTCCGAAAACATTTTCCGTTTCCACACCCTCGCACAAAAGAACACTGCAATTGTAATTGGCATACGCATTGCCGTAAGAATCAACCTTGTCAATACGAATAACCATCTCACGCTCCCCGCCGGCATACTTATCAATAAAACGCTGTGACGGATAATAATACACATATTTTGCCGCAAGCGACCAGAAAAGTCCAAAAGCCGATGCAAAAAGTATCATCCCGAATGTCTTGAAAAACTCTCCGTCCGGTCTGCGAAACGCAAGAAAGGCAACGGAAGCGATAATATGTAATGTACCGAATGCTGTCCCCGCCCCGTCAAGGTTTGATGTAATTCCGAAAAACAAGTACAGAATAAAAACCGCGCAATAAAGAGCAGGCTTATTCCTTATTATCAACAATTTCCTGAATTTCATAACAATCTCCTATCCGAAAATCGGTATAATTTACAAAAGACACACCCTCCCGATCACGGTTTCACAGATCAGCCGCATCACAAGAGTAAAAAAACAAATCCGTCTTTTGAAAAATTCCCATAAAAAGACTATTCCATTTATTCTACCATTATCCGACAAAAAATGCAATACTTTTACAAAATATAACGCAAAAAGCCCGACAGCCGTCGGGTAAAATAAAATATTTTCGTTTGTTCAGGTTCGGGAAGAATTTATTAAGCATCGCCGGGTAATTCTTGTTGTCAACCGACACAAGCTTCTCCCTGTCGCCCCCGACAATCTGAAATCTTTCAACAAATACCCTTTTAAAGTCTGTCTGACGAAGAACAAAATCATATGCCTTTAATATCGCTCCTAATCTTTTTCGCACGAAGCCACAAGGTAAGTCTTTGGGTTTGCCATGCGAACTCATTATAGTATATCTTTCAAAAAAATATTAACCGTCACAGTAAAGCGTGCACAATTTATACATCCTGTACATAATCTCTTGTTGTACATTGTGCAAAAAAACATCAGATAAAAGCCCATAAGTATACATTTATGATGAAATTTGTAATAATTTTCGCATACCCCTTGCAATCCAACATAAAATAGTGTATAATATATATGTATGTTAAAACCCAAACAAACAAAAAACGGAGGATAACAAAATGTTAGTATCTGCAAAGGAAATGCTCACCAAGGCAAAGGAAGGTCACTACGCAGTAGGTCAGTTCAATATCAACAACCTTGAATGGGCAAAGTCCATTCTTCTCACAGCACAGGAAATGAACTCTCCCGTAATTCTCGGCGTATCCGAGGGTGCAGGAAAGTATATGTGCGGCTACAAGACAATCGTTGGAATGATTAACGGTATGCTCCAGGAACTCAACATCACAGTTCCCGTAGCTCTCCACCTTGACCACGGTTCATACGAACACTGCTACAAGTGCATTGAAGCAGGATTTTCTTCCATTATGTTCGATGGCTCTCACTACCCGATTGAAGAAAACATCGAAAAGACCAAGGAACTCGTAAAGGTTGCTGCAGAAAAGGGACTCTCTCTTGAAGCTGAAGTTGGCTCCATCGGTGGCGAAGAAGACGGCGTTGTAGGTGCCGGCGAATGTGCTGATCCCGAAGAATGCAAGATGATTGCAGACCTTGGTGTTACAATGCTCGCTGCAGGTATCGGAAACATCCACGGTAAGTACCCCGAAAACTGGGCAGGTCTCTCCTTTGAAACTCTCGCAAAGGTTCAGGAAAAGACAGGCAAGATGCCCCTCGTTCTTCACGGTGGTACAGGTATCCCCGAAGAAATGATAAAGAAGGCTATTGACCTCGGCGTATCCAAGATCAACGTTAACACAGAATGTCAGCTCTCCTTTGCTGCTGCAACAAGAAAGTATATCGAAGAAGGCAAGGATCTTGCGGGCAAGGGTTTTGACCCCAGAAAGCTGCTCGCACCCGGCTGTGAAGCTATAAAAGCAACGGTTAAGGAAAAGATTGAACTCTTCGGTTCTGCAAACAAAGCGTGAGAATCAATTAGGAATTAAAAATTCATAATTAAGAAGAAAGACGTTTCCCGTAAAAAGGAGACGCCTTTTTTTAATGCATAATACATAATTTATTGTAGGGTGTTGTTTCATCTTAAAGTTGATAATTGGTGAACTGTATAAAGTCATTTAAAAAAGTGGACACTCAAATCACTTTGAGTTTCTTGAGATACCTAATTGTATTTGCGGATAATATATCAATGTTCGCCGCAAGGCAGAGACACCCTTGCTCTGTCCCGTCACCTCGCAGGAATGTCACAATTCCAATCAACACCAAAACACCATTGGTACACTTACCCAAGGCACCCTCTCCGAGGGAGCTGTCACCGTAGATTGAAAAATTCAGAGAATTCTCTAAAAGAAAGCTATGTTTTCTCCGGACTGAGGGTGTGTCTGCAGGAATTGCAATGCTTTAATTTAAACTATCCTCAGAGGGGCACAATCCTCTTCACTATCCACTTTTCATTCAAATTCACTCAGCATCAAAAAAGACTCCCCGTTTCCAAGGAGCCCAATCTATTTTATTTCCGCAGCACCGTGGACTTAAAAAAACTGTCCCCACGACACTGCCATTACGCTGTCAGCATAAAAAAGCGCAAGAGTAACAAGTACCGAAAAAACAAAGGAAAAAATCACAGCCTTTTTATTTTTCAACATCTCGCGCCTCCTTAAAATTTTGTTTATTTTTAATTTACAATAATGTTATACCACATCTTGCAGAGTTTGTCAATACTTTTTTTACAAAAAAAGCGAAAGAATATGAATTATTTTTTTGATACTCCCCTCAAATACATCAAGTTGTCCAAAGATAACGCAGTTTCGACTGAAAACAAGAAAATAAACAAAGTCAAAACCCGTTTTTTTATTTTATTCACATTCAACGCAAAACATGAAATAAATTATTAATTTATCCAAAGATCTCAAATCCGAAGTTTACAATTTGGAAAAAATATCCTTTACTTTTTTACCGCCTCTAATCTCCGATTCCGAAAAATGTTGTATCAAAGCATTCACAAAAGGCAGTGACTGAGATCTTCGGACTTACTGTAAAAAAACCAAAAGCAATATGTATCAAAAAAACCACATATTACAAGGCTTATGTCCCTTGTGCAGCATTTTTAACAATAAGCATCACAAGTTCTGCCGCCGTCAGTACCGCCGATTGGGGATTCATTCCGTTCCTTACAAGCATTTCACCCAAGGTACGTATCACATTTGCAGTTCCCCCCGATTGATCCGAAACCGCCTTTTTAAGATAGTCCGCCACATACTTTAGCGGATCCCCGGAGCCGACCTCTTCCTTTACACTTATTCCGCCGTCGGAGCCTTCAGATTCGTCATATTCATCATCAATGCCCGATTCCTTTTTATAATTCGGAACCTTTGCCGTATTTGTTGCTTCAGACTTATCCCCCGCCTTGTCACGAATATTTCTTACCGTTATATTACCGCCCATCCCGGGAATAACGGAAGAATCAAATCCGTCTTCAGCCGCGGCATTTCTTATAAGTACATCCGCAATGACACCGAGGGATTCAAGTGCTGTCCCGTTTCTTCTGTATTCCATGACTTTACTCTTGATACCCGAATATTTCTTATCAAGTGCCGCAAGCTCCTGTGTAAGCTCCTGTTCAAGCCCGGAATAAATATCCGCAAGCTCCTTTTCAATGGAATCGTAAGCTCTCTGCAGTTTCCCGCCCATAGGCGACGCACCCTCATTCACTATCTGCTCCTTGAGATAAGGATATTTTTCATACAGCTCATCGCGGATCTCCCGCTTTTTTATTTCGTATCTGTCTTTCAGGCTCTCTTTCGCAAGCTCCTGTGCCTGTTCTATCTTTTTGTTTGCATTAGAAATGTACGATGTCCCCGTGGATATACCTTCTTTGCGCATCTTCACCGGCGACGGCTGTGTATCCTGTTTTTTGCCGTCAAGATAAAGCTGTGCATAGCCCGTCTCGCTTACCTTGTCCCCGTCACCTGCCAATGAAAGGTTGTAATTGTACCCTACGGTGTCCATCCAATTTTCCTGTGCCGATGTGTCAAGTCCGAGCTCACGTCTTGCCTCGGTTACCTCTTTTGTTCTTGCTACCTCTTCTTCAAACAGCTCCTTGTTACCTTTTTTCAAAAGCTCCAGCCTGTGAGACGCATCAAGATCTGCATATTTCCATTTAGATGACATATTTATTTTCCTTTCCGTTATCTGTAATAAATTCCGCCCGCACTGAATCTCATAGCGGCATCGTAAAGTCCCGTTTGTCCCCCGGTACATATGAGCATAAAGGAAAACCTGTACGCCTCATATTCGGGTATTCTGTAAAGTAAGCGTCTTAAAAATTCACCGTCCTCGTCACGTCCGTCAAAAACATAATTTTCAAACAGTATCGGAACATTGTCGGCAAAAAGATAAATCATAAGACTTGTACCGGGTTTTCCTGCCGCATTAATATACATCTCCGAGGCGGTCTTTTTTGAAAAACTCTCTCCCACATCAAAGCTGCGGCTTCCGTACATACACAATATGTTCGCCCCGAAATCCGTATCGCAGTCATCGGAAAAATGAACAATGTCCACAGAGTCTCCCAGACTCCGCGTTCCGAAAAGCTTCCCGGATATTTCAAAGAGTGTATTTACAAAAATACTGTCAAAAAAGTACCACGAAAGCCTCTTTTCCGACGAAAGCGGGTTGTCCCCCACGACATATGGCGAGTTTCCGTAATCCCACACATACGCATTTCCGTTTTGACAAACAAGCATATACCGCCTTGCAAAATCCACTGAAATACAGTTCTTGAGCGTCGAAGCATCCTCATTCAGAAACCCGTTTCCCGAGTTCCCGTTGATATTGGCGGAGATTCTCCTAATGCTTAGCTCATCCGTATACTCCGATGCCGTGATAATGTATACACCCGTACGGGAATTTGCAAATACCAGCCTGTTGTCAATAAGCTTTACACTTCCGGGAATGTCACAGCCTACACCGGTACTGATCTCCGAGACAATGAAGTTTGGACCCGTATACTCATCAAAGGAGTATGTCAGTTTATAAACAGAGGCTGTCCCGAAAGCAACAAGATCCCCTTTCTGTTTTGCCAGACAGACAATATCCTCCCTTCCGTCACCGAGAATATCATAGGATAGATTTTTTATGTGAAGCGGAGACAGAAGTTCACTGTAGAAATAATACCCCGGGTATTCAGGGTTTCCGGTAAAGAACACTCTTGTTCCTCCCGAGCTGTTTCCACCGTAGGTACAGACCGCAGTACAACCAAATATCTTGTCAATGGTTCTGTACTTGGTACCTTTCGCCGGAACATAGCTTATATTGTAAGGTATGTACAGTGCTCTGTCAAGTGTGACCACGCTTCCATCAACGGTATAGTTAACAGGCGATACTGTACCGTTCTGGATTGATGTAAAAATAACGGGATACTTACTGTCGCACTCGGTTGGAAGATTATACTGTTTTGTCCCCGCATTGACCTCAACGTAATCCACGTTTACCCTGAAAAGCATCATGTTGTCCGGAACCTCAAGTTCCGTATAAGAGGAAAGATTATACTTTGCATTACGACCTATCTTCGTATCCGCAATGACATTCTCCGAAACCGTGAAGTCTTTATCCACCACAAATATTCTTATGTCCTCAAAAAAAACGTACAGCATGGAATTCATGACAAACATAAAGCTTTTACAATCAGGAACTTCATCGTAAATGGCCCGCAAGTTTTCTCCGTCAAAGGTATATAGCCCTGTTCCTATATGAAACACATAATTTCCGAAAAAGAACTCACTGCTTGCAGAATGCAGTTCCCCTTTTGGAGAAGCAGCCGTACTCACGCTCTCCTGTCCAAACCTCGTCCTGAGCATATTTTTATCATATATCATGTTCTGTATAAGAGGACTTTGTCCCTCGGAAAGCTCTCTGTCGTACTCACAGAAAACAACGCCCTTGTCAAATCTCCCGCAATCGAGAAACAGACTTTTGCTTTTAAAGCTCTCCGGCATACCAATATCCTTATGTGACATTGTACACCTCACGTCGCGAACTCTTGACAGAACCTATACCTCTTTTTCTCACAAAACCGTAGAACCTGTTTATCATACCGTTCTTCCTGTGTCTTGTATAGGTATTTTCAAGTATTTCCCTGTATTTATATGTAAGCTTTGAGTACAGCTCCGGCTGGTTCACGGGACACAGATCCGCCGCACACATATAACAGAGTGCATCCGCCGTAAGAGGCGATATACAAACCTGCGAGCTGTCCCCCTCACTTTCCGAAAACTGCGGTGCATAAGGCACGTACTCAATAATATACTCGTCATTCGCACATCTGGGTACAAAAACGATTCGTTCTTCTTCAAGAACACTGAAATTCGTATTTATATCCTTTGCTCCATTCCTCTCATATACAGCAAGTATTTCGGCACAGTCATCGGGAATATATGCAGAGGAACGGCTTTTGGCACATATAAGCTCCCCGTCTCCCCTTGCATCCAGTGTTCCCTCATATACAGTAAAATTCTTAATATCAAGATATGTATCGCAGGATATTCTGAAAGTACACTCGCACTCCATGTCGTTTCCAAGTATGCCTCTGACAACTGTATATGCTCCGTTATCGGTGTAGATTCTCCGTGTTAGAGTTCTGCCGTCAAGGGATATTTCAACAGTTCCCTCGCCTCTTGCTTCCATGTAAAAGGCAAGCCCCTGTCCTTTGACGTTTTTTTCAACGTTCTCGCCCGCACACAGGCTCATACTACCGAAATCAGCCGCACATCCGGGCATAAAAAATGAAACTGCACGTCTTTTGATATTGTCTGAAAACTCATACATAAGTCTTGTGAGATGTATGTTGAGACTTGTAACAAGACGGTTTTCAATATCCGCCTTTTCTCCGCTTTGGACAATCGTACCGTTTGAGCTGTAACGCTGAAGAAGCTTTAGTATCCTGCCACGGAACTCACCAAGGGTATAAGCTTTGGAATACATTTTTACCTCCTTACTTTCATCCACAAAATCACAAGAAACATCGGTGCGGGAAATGACCATCATGTAATACCGATCCCGTCGCCCGCACCTTTTGCGGATAATTTATTATTTATTCTTTGACTTTTCAGTAGAAAAGTACATTAAATTCTGTCAAAAAGGATACACTGTATCTCACCAGTACCGAAAAATGTTATCTTTCCGACGAACTCAAAGACTTCTCCCTCTACAAGAGGATACAACCCAGTCCTTCCGCAGTAAATATTTACCGTACCGTTCGTAACCTTGAATCTTGCCTTATAACCGTGGCTATCATATTCCTGTGTGATGTGTATATTTGAGGAAACTCTTATAGATTCATTTTTTACAACTTTCAAAAATTCCATACCGTCACCTCACAAACTCAGGCGGGATTTGAGAAGATAATGGGACGACCATCCGCAAAACCAAAACCGAAGTCAACATATCCGATATAATCGGTGATAAGAGGATTATCCTGGTTTGCAACAAGTACGGTAGGCTTTGAAATATACACGAGCTTGAGTACCTCACGAAGAAGCATGGAATCTGCAATTGCCCACTGTTTTCCGGAGAAGCCCATTCCTCCTGCACCCACAACAAGGTACTTCATACCGTAAACGGGATTTGCCGCATTCACGGGAGCATCAGCATCCGGGTTCTTTTCCGGCATAAGCTTGGAATTGGGACCGCAAATTTCCTTAGCCTTAGCCTCAAGCTCGGGACTTACAAGAAGAAGATCAAAGTTACCTGCAAAGGGAAGTCCGTCGGGCGTAACAAAACGGGAAGCCAATGTCTGAGCCTTGATAATGGAATTAACATTAAGACTGTCGTGGATAAGGTTTGAGTATGTATCACAGCCCGGAAGAGTATTAACGGGATGCTTGTCACTTGCCCATGTACACCCGTCCGCACCGATCCTTGTGTAAGCATCACCGAAAAGACGATAGAATTCGTTTAGTACCGTCATATATGCGGAGTCAGCAAGTCTTGTTCCGATTTTCGCCGCCTCACCGGAGAGGTCTACCTTTGCTTTCTTGTAGGAAAGACTCACTGCAAGGGCGTGTTCACGGGGAGTTATAGTGGTAATAAAGCTTCTCTTTTGATCCGCGCTCATAATGTTTGAGCCATTGTATTCCGGAAGCTCGCCGTAGCCGCCAACACCCTCAAGTCTGTAGTCTATCTCGTCCTGCTCAATAACATCGCAAATTTCAGAAATGACATCAAGTCTTTTGGCATATCTTAAATCGAATCTTGTTTTCACAAGTGGGTAAAGGTCATTGGGCCATGTGTAAATATCGTTCATATTATCAGTTCCTTTCAAAAATCATTTTTACTCTTTTATCAAGACTTGAGCATGAGAGTATATCCAGAAGCATTCGCTGCAACCACTGTAAAATCACCGGTTCCTTCAATATTAACACTGAGGTTCTTTTTTTCATCAAGTATAAAACGTTTGAAGTCATAGGGTGGAACAAGAACGTACTTGTCACCTTTAGTCACAGCACCGTCATAGTCTGTAGCGAATGTAATAAAACCATTATCGTACCCCATTTCCTTTATCACATATTCACTTCCAAGAGAACCTGTATGTGCGGAGTTTTCTGCCTTTTCAATAAGTACGATCTTTGCACCGATAAATCCCGTGGGGTCCTTTGTACTGGATGCGGGAAGGTTCGTATGTATGTGTACAACAGCGGGGTCTGTTTCTGTGGTGGTAAAAATATATGGTTCTACGGAATAAAGAGCATCCTCCGACAGAATAACCGAAACATAGCCACAACCGTAGGTTGGAACAAGATCACTCTTCTCTGCCTTGTAGGTTTCTGCGCACACCCCCGCAATTGTCGTAAGAGTTCCCTTTTTGGGGGTTACAGTAAATGTCTCCGTATCATAATAAAGCAGCTCGCCCTTGGCAACATCAACATTTTCTGAAAGCTTAATTTTTGCACAATAAGGTTTGTTACATCCGCAAAGTCCGCAGATATAATTAAAATGTGTCATATCGTTTTTCCTTTCTTTTAAGAACTAAAGATTTAAGGTCATCACCTTAGCTGTTTTCTTTTTCTTCTGTTTTCGGGAATTTCATGAAGAAGCTTGGCATACTCCCGATAGGATAATCCCGCACGCCTCGCTATTTCTCTCTGCTGCAAAGTAAGTTCTTCACATACATCTGACGTGCCCAATGCACTTCTTTTTGAAAAGCCCGTAGAGCAAGCGTCACGTCTTGCAAAGAATCCGGTCTCATGTGCCGTATCCGATTCGGATGTATCCTCAATGATACCGAGAAGCTCGCGACACAGCTCGGCAAGTCTTGAGGTATCCGAACCGCCTTTTTGGGTACTTTCCTCCGTTTCAAGTACGGTCACGGGATCATCTCCCGAAACCCCCATCTCCGGTTCCTCTTCACCTGCAGCTTCAAAGCGAAATCCGGAGAGGTCATCTGCGCCGTTAGTGGTTTCTTGGTAAGCCTGTTCGCTTTTATCACCCTCGGCGTTATCTTCGGCGGGATACTCTGCCGTTACGACATCTTCATTTACTGTAGTTTCCCCCGTTTCGTCCTCCTTATTTTCGGCGGTTCTTTCGGCAATAATTTTCATTAGCCTTTCTGCCGCCTCCGCATAGGAGTTTGCGTCAATTATTCCCGCGCGCACAAGCTCATCCGTCATATTTTTGAAAACCTCAAGCTCGGAGTTTTTCTTTCTCTCGCGCTTAAGTCGTGCATTTATGTGCTTTTCAAGCTCGCGCTGTGTAAAATATTTTTTTCTGCTTTTTTCCATTTATCCTTCTCCCCATTCACATTTTATCCGCCGTTTTTGCGGTATTGCCTTTTGGTGTTTCGTTCCCTTTGTCACCGTTCATAAGCTCCGAAAGATACATCAAAGCACCTCCCGATACCCCCTCAAATCTCTCATCAAGCATATCGCAGAT
Source organism: Eubacteriales bacterium (assembly GCA_045604705.1). Classification (GTDB taxonomy): domain Bacteria; phylum Bacillota; class Clostridia; order Oscillospirales; family CAG-382; genus SIG622. The sequence goes on along the minus strand of JAZUOO010000066.1, from coordinate 43,734 downwards.
CTCCTGTCTCATGGGAAGCTCTATAAGCTCAAGGTAGCTCTTAACGATTCTGTAGTTCTCCGCTGTAATGGGAGTCGAAATCAGGGAATTTACGGCAGAAACGGTGAATGCCTTTGAATGGGCAAGTCCGTCACCGATGTGGATTCTTATGTCAACACATGGGATGTATGTGTTTTCTCCCTCGGAAGTTCTATAGTCAGAAGCTCTGTAGACCATGTCATCCTCATCCGCTGCACCGCAGAATATCGTTCTTCCGTCATCATAATATTCAAGGGCAGTCCTGTCGCAGAGCTCGTAAAGTCTCCTGAATCCCGCACTTTTGTCTATCTTTTTCAGAGTTGTCCTGTTTTTCGCCCTCTCATTAAGCAGTGCTATACCGGTCGCTGTCGTAACCTTTTCCGGCTCATTGCCCTGGTTTATGGCGAAGTTTCCCGTAGTTTCCTGCATAAGGACTCTCCACTTGTCGTAATTTGCGTGAAGATAGCTCTCAGAATAAGCGTTGTTGCCAAGTCTCTGCACCTTGCCCATCATTCCCGGACGCAGCTTCCAGAGTGCCCCGGGTGAATTATCAAGCTCGCAGTCATCACAAAGGGCGTTCTCCTCCGCAACTATTATATCGTTTGAAGAAAATGCCGAATTCATCTGGGCATAGGCTATTTCTCTGTCCGCAGCATCAATAAAGGGAATTATCGCTTCAAGCTCGCTCTTTCCCCAAAGAGTATTCTCGTCGGGAAGTCTGTCATAGATAACAAAGGGGAACATGGTGCAACCGGTGTCGTTCCAGTATTTCGGAATGTATCTTACCTCCGTATCACCGATAAGCACGCACAGAGCTATATCACCGGATTTATATTTGCACCTTATTTTCTTTTTCTCTCCGTCTTCAAAATATTCAAAATCAGCCTCACCGTCACAGGGGTGTCTGAACCACCATTCGGTGATCTTAACAGTGTCACTGTCCCTGTCCGCAGATAATATCCCGTCAACCTCATCGTCATATCTTCCCGCCTTTCTGTCAAATGCGGATATGAGCTCATCAAAGTCAATACCTTTGGCGGCAAGCTCCTTTGCAAAAACTCTCCTCGCCTTTTCGCGGTGCATGGAATAAACATAACCGATATACTCGCAGTCATCAACGCACTTCGCACTCGGATCGGGATATATCTCATTGGGGTGGGGATTATCTATAAGTATATCACCGACATTGCCGTCCTCATATTTTGTACTATCCCAACAGACCTTCCAAACGGCAGAGCCGAGAATACCCAGCCGTCTTTCGTTTCTTGAATTCTTATACTCCATGTCGTTTCTGTCGCATATGTAACGAACAAGCTTTTCGCGCTGTTTTGCCTTTTCGACATCCTCCTTACCCCTGGGCGAGAATTCAAATTCGGGAAGTACTGCGTCTATCTGGCTTTCAACATGAATATATCCGTCACTGCTCTGGGCACATCTGAACGGTAGGTCATTCTCCACTCCGAAAGCGTCCGCAAAACCGGAAGTCGGATGAATGCCGTCATAATAAAGCTTCATCTTCTTCCAATACTCATTCATCCCTCGTCTTGCCTCTGCAGCCTTTGAAAGAAGCGATGCAATAGTATCTTCACGGGAGTATGTATCCGAGTAATTGTAAACATTATGTACTGTACGTCTGTTTTTAGAAAATAAATTGCCGAATGATTTTTTCATAATTTTGTTTTTCCTTTCCCCGACTTAAATAGCCGTAATAAACAATAGCAGTCGTCATCTGGTATTAAGCTTTTATCTTTTCTTTATCCCACTCTCAGCATCCGTCATAAAACGTCCTGTCGCTTATTTACATCAACCTTTTCACCTTCCCGTTCCGAAGACTCTTAGAAAGCTTTATATGTGACGGTGCTGTCCTTTCCCCGGAACTGATAGGACGTGACACCGCAAAGTATCTGAGAGCATCCGGAGCGTGTGTGATGGAATGAGGCTTGGTGGATGCGTCGCCGGGTTTGTCTTTGTCGCAAAGAAGCAACGGCAGACAGCGAATTATATCACGGCATATGTTGAAGATCATAAGCTTCGCCCTTTTCGTGCCATCCTCCGAAACATAGGGGCAGAGCCATTCCTTCAGGCACAACCAGCCCTCCGTTCTTTCTGTTACTATCCTTGTAAGATATACACCGTTATCCGCAAAAAGCTCGGCTATACTCTTCCCACTGTCCTTCTGCCTTGACCACAAATCCGAGGGGGCAATTATCACTCCCACTCCTTTTGCCTTTTCGCGTATTTTTCTTGCCGCCTCGCTCACGATAAGCCCCGGAATATGCACCTCATCGTAAACATAAGCCTCACCGTTCGGTGACATGGCAATGAATTCCGCGGCAAGCATATCAAGACCGTAGTCAATGGCACAGTACCTTTTCCAGAAGTCGGGAATTTCAAAAGGCTGTACCACATGAATTTCACTGCTGAATTCCGGGAAGAACTGACCTGCGAACACATCCCAGTCACCGTAAAGCCACGCACGCCGAAGGTCGGACGGCAAGCTTTCAAGCTGTGCGAGATAATCCGGATCCTTTTCAAGCAGTATTCCGTTGTCATAGACGGATGCGGGAATAAAACGATAATCCTGTGCATTCTCGCCCTTGCGGAAATTTCCGTCAATAAACAGTCGCTTTACCCAGCCATGACCGATACCGCCCGGATTGCAGGTCAGATACATACGCTTCGGAAAGTCGTTGGTTCCGCGAAGGCAGGCTTTGAGGGTCTGAAACTGATACTCGGAAAAATGAGTTGCCTCGTCAAGACCTATGATGTCATATTCCTGCCCCTGATACTGATTGACATCATCCTCACAGTCGCAGTAACCGAGCTTTATTCGGGAACCGTTGGGAAACTCGAAGCTTTTCCTTGAGTCGGTGTATTCCGCAATATCACGAAGCTCGGAAAGAAGCGGACGGATATGATTTTCCCGAAGCTCCGGGTATGTCCTTCTCAGAAGCAGTACCGACAGTCCGTCGTAGCATAGGCACATGAGAACCAACTTTCGCCGCAGTGCCCAGCTTTTTCCACCGCCTCTCGCACCGCCGTATGCCGTATACTTTGTACGGCTTTCAAAAAACAAACACTGCTTCTCCTGCGGGTACCCTTGAAGAACGGCGTTGATATTATTCAAAATCTCACCTCCCGAACAGTATCTGCCAAAGCTCTATTCGCCAAGACGTCTTGCATCCTCGGAAAGACTTACGGTGATGCTTCTGTCCTCACTTGTTTTTTCTTTATCGCTCCAGCCAAAGCTGTACTTCAGAGAATTTGACGCGGCGGAAGCAGATATTCTGCCCGAAAGTGCATTTTCCTCAATAAAGGCTTCTATCTTCATAAGCACATAGTTGACGAACATTCTGCCTTTTCTTGTTTTATCAAGACTTCTGAAGTTTTCCCTGTCAAGCTCCAGTGCACACAGAAGTCCGGAAAGAGTGTAAGGCTTTGCAAGCGGAGCTTTTTCCCCGCACACGGCGTTTGCTTTGTCGCAGTCGTTGAAATATTTCTTTGCCAGTCTTTGGTAATGTTCAAGGGTTTTTCTTCTTTTTATCAAACAGTCATCCTCCTTTCATATTAAAAATCCGACATAGTGCCGTCATCGCAGACGAACTCTTTGCCGAAGGATTCGGTATATTCATCGGCATATTCCTGCCAGCATTGTCTGTGGAGCACATCGCCGTTGGCATACAGCTGCAGAGCCTTTTCTCCGGGCATAATAGCGCACCCGCAATAACAGCACTTTTCGGCGTTGTCATACATGGTATTGTATTTTGCCGCGAAGATACCGTCATCCGACAGGAGTTCTTCTTCGGTTATTTCGAGCTTGTTTTTGGTCATATAATCCCTCACTTTCGTTCTTTTCGGCTGTTGTTCGCAATATAGATTCCAAAAAACGTAAATTTTTCTGATTATAAACTACGTTTTTACTGTTTTTATTTCAATTTCGGAATATCTGTTTGGAACTTTTGTTCTTTTGCAGGTTTTAAAAAATGTCGGTTCTATCAAGAATCGACACGGTTTATCGAACTTGTGTTCTTGTTGGGTGAATTATACCACAAAAGTTTTGATTTGTCAAGAGAAAATTAGAACTTATGTTCCGATTTGTGATTTTGCAACAATCATTAAAGAACATCTGTTTCCAAAATTTGGTTGTAATGCGAATTGACTTTTTGGGAGGATGGTTTGTAATTGCTTAGGGAGTGGCAGGAGTTTATCAATTGGTAACTTGTAAAAACTTATTTTTTGAAAAAAGTGGACAGCAGATTAATAATGCACAATGTATAACGCATAATGCATAATGGAAAATGCAAAATGCAAAATTGATGTTGGAAGCTTCGTTTCCTTCAAATTATTGAAATCTTAAAAGATATAATTTTATAATCAAATGGAGATTTTTGCGGGTATTTGTATCAAATTTGATTTTCTTTGAACGCAAAAATCCTCATTCACTGCCCCTTGTCCACTGTCAAACAATTAATGCTGAGTTTTTAGAGATGCCCAATTTTTTTGATGGTTGGTATTGCCTTTCTGAGGTTTTGGGGTATGTATTTTGCATCGTGCCGACTAAACAACGTGAATTTTCACCTGCCTTTTTTGTGTTATACAGAAACAAAACGCTTTTAAAATTGTTAAAAAGCTTTCCAAAAAACGGTTAAAATAGCACAAATACAACAACAGGGTGCGCCGATAACGGTACACCCTGCATTATATCATTAATGAAGATTTTGAAAAATCAACATCAATTACGCATTATTAAGTTCACAGGCGAACTTTATTATGCAATAATGAAATCCCCATTCCTTATTACCTAAATGCTAATTTCCTCCATAGCTCTCGCAATTATCATTTCCCTCGCCCTCTCACAGCTCTCACCTCTGATTGTACAACCTGCCGCTTTGATATGCCCACCGCCGCCGAAGGCTTCGCAGATTTTAGCACAGTTTGCCAGGATATTGGAACGCAGGGACATCTTGACGCAGTTTTCTCCGGTTACGGAGTCGAGGTGCTGTTTTGCAAATATACTAAGCTCCACGCCTTTTACTTCGCGGAAAATCTGAGTTATGCCGTCGCAGTCCTCTTTTGTAGCACCGCAAAGGGCAAGTTCTTCGTCAAGCAAAAGACAAAATGTGAGTTTGCCGTCACAGAGAAATTCGGTTTTTGGAATACAGAGTCCCGTAAGCTTGTATTGAGCAAGGCTCTTGGTATCAAACAGTAGTCTTGATATTACCTCGGAATCGGCACCGACAGACTTCAGTCTTGATGCGTAAAGCAGTGTCTTTGCAGTGGTATTGCCATATTTGAATGAGCCGGAGTCGGAGGATATTGCCGCGTAGATTCTGTTGGCGACAGAGGTTGTAAGAAGCGGCTTTTGGGATAGGCTTGAAAGTTCATCACACAGTTCGAGTATCATCTCACCACAGGCAGAGCAGGTCGCGTCACGCCAGATGTAATCGGTGTTCATTGTGTTTATCATGTGGTGATCTATGCAGAGATTTATCCTGCCCTCGTAAAGCTCTCTTATTCTGCCGAGAAGCTCGGGAGATGCTACATCAGTGCTCATGATAAGGTCTGCACCGAAATCATCCTCAACAGGGCGTCCGAAGCACAGAATCTGTTCGGGGAGCTCTGCGGCAACGAAATCAAGTCTGTCAGGTAAGGTGTGGGGGCAGACTACTCTCACGGTTTTTCCGAGAGACATAAGTATTTCCGCAAGGGCAAGTCCTGAGCCTACGCAGTCACCATCGGGGTTTGAGTGTATGAGGATTATTATTCTCTCTTTTGTTATAAGCTCTTTTGCACAGTCGGTTACGTTGTATACTTTCATGACGGTCTCCTTATTTGTGGTGGTTTTATATTTCAAGTGGAATCTTGTTGTAATCGTCAGTGAAGAAATCGCAGATTTTCTCTATTTGTTCGCGTACATTCGGTTTGCAGTAATAATCCTCTATTCCTACAAGAGTCATTCCGAGGGCTTTGCCTGTTCTGAGGCTGTAGAGCGCATCCTCAAAAAGGGTGCATTCGGATACCTTGCAGTTCATTCTTGCTGCGGCTTCAAGGAAAATATAGGGCTTTCCCTTGCCTGTTTTTCTTTCCGCACCGGAGATTATGAAATCCACATACGGAAGAAGTCCGCAAAGTTCCAAAGCCTTTTCAACCAGGTTTGACGGAGTTGCGGAAACAACGCACACATCGGCATTGTGTTCTTTCAGTTTCTTAAGGAATTCCAACGCGCCTTTTTTCTTTGGCTTTTCCGACCTGTAGCTTTTGACAGCACTGTCCATAATTATCTGCATTATGGTATCGGGATTTGTATTATCGCCCATGGTATCGTGCAGAAAACGCAGGGCTTCCATTGTACCGCCGAGAATTATTTCGGAAAAGAAAATTTCCGGGATGTCCTCTCTTTTGTAAGTACAGTGGTTATCTATATAGTTGTATACGGCATCCACCCATAATCCGTTTGAATCAATGAGAGTACCGTCCATGTCAAATATTGCGTGGGTTATCTTCATTTGCATACTATCCTTATTTTTTTATTACAAGGTGTATTCTATCATATTGGTTTGATTACATAAACAGTATTATGTAAATTTTAAATTTTGGGTTTACAATTTGAAGCATTAGTGGTATAATTGCAAATAAAAACATTATCTTTCAAAGGAGAATAACGTGAAAAATAACAAAGTGCTTTGCACGGTCGTAGATATTTCACGCTCAAAAATTCCTTTGGAATTTTTATAAACTATTTGTTCCGCCGCTTTGCGGCGAGATGGGGGATTACTATGACAAACAGAAAAGACTGGTCTTGCGGAGCTTCAAGCCGTATCCTCGGATATTATGAGGGACATACGGAGAAAGGCTTTGCAGGATATAAAAGGGCGGGTATATGGTACGCCGAATTATCCATGCAGGATAATAAGCTAACCGAGTACGGATTTTATGAAAATCCGGAAAAAATACTTAAGGCATCTGCAAAAAACGGGGTTGAGCTTTGGTCGTTCCATGTTCCTTTTTCGGAATTTCTCAATGTGGCAAACCTTGATCCGATAAAAGGTCCCGCGGGGATGGCGGTTATGGAAAAGGGTATCAGAGCTGCTTTGAAAATTGGTATCAAGACTATTGTTATTCATCCGTCGGGTGAGTCCAACGACGATAATACAAGACAGCAGGAGATTGAAAAGAGTATTGAAAATATGAGATATTTTGCAAAAATCTGCGATGAGGCGGGTGCAAGGCTGGCAGTGGAGAATCTGTCCGGGACTTGTCTGGGTAACAGCTCTTTTGATATTATTACTTATCTTAATGAAATTCCCGAGATTGATCTGTGCTTTGACACAAACCATCTGCTCATGCAGACAAACGAGGATTTCCTTGACGATCTCATTTATCATAATATGCAAGGTAGGGTACGCACGCTTCATGTTTCCGACTACGACTTTATCGACGAACGTCACAGACTTCCCGGAGACGGCATAAACGATTGGGAGGCTATCATGTCAAAACTGGAGGAGCTTGATTATAAGGGTGTTTTTATGTACGAAGTCTCAAAACCCGCAGAAAGAGATCCGTTTACACTTGAAGATATTAAGGAAAATTATGATAGTCTTATGAAGTAAAAATATGCGGCTGATTGGAGTTATCCGTCAGCCTTTTTCATGTCATTTCCACGGTGACGGTGTAGATGGTCTTATCGCCCTTGGCATTTGTTTGTATGTCCGTGCGGCACCCTGCGTTTTCGAGGATGGTACAGATTTTGCGCAAGGATATTTCAAAGGCGTGCAAATCACGTAGAATCACCATTGGTTTGTTGGTTGTTTTTGACGGTATCTGAGCTTTTTTGTCTTGGTATTCCGAGTTCTCACGCAGCTTTTTTATATGCTCCCTTGCAAAGCTTTCCAGATCGTCCGCAAACAGGTTCTGTGCCTTTGAGATTGCACCACACAGGTTTACGGTTTCCGAAAATGAATAGCCTTCCTCGGCACAGAGTTTTATTGTGTAATATCGCAAATGGCTCGGAACCTCCAGGAACACCACCGCTTGTATTTCGCCAATTCCGAGGTTCGTCACCGCTTGCATTTCTGCTCTTGACAGGTTACACAGACGGATTTTTCGTTCAAGCTCTGCCTTGCTTATGGACAAAAGCTTTGCGGTTGCATTAAGGTCTCTGTCGTTTTTTTCGTACAGACGTCTTATGGCTCTTGCTTCATCAAACATAGTCAGCTTTTCGCGCTGAAGATTTTCAATGACGGACAGATATTCAAAAAATCCCGTACTCTCGGTTATAATGCAGGGAACCGTCGGCATTTCAAGCAGCATGGCGGCACGCAGTCTTCTCTCGCCTGCCACAAGCTCGTATCTGCCTTTTTCGGAAAGTCTTACCGCCAAAGGCTGCAGTACACCGTAACGCCTTATGCTATCTGCAAGACTTAAAAGGGATGTATCTGAAAAGTCTGTCCTTGCAAGGGATGGGTTGGGCTTTATTAAATATGGCGGAATGTTGAAGATCTCGCCGTTGCCGTTTTGGGTATGTTTGTTTTTTGGCATAAAATTACTCTCCTTATGTGTGGTACATACATTTGGGGACTTGCTTCAAACAAGGAGAGTATAGCATGATTGATTTGAGAAAACGGTCGAATCAGAGATCAAGATTTCTTTTTATGACTTCCCTGCCCCTCCAGGCATAGGCTCTGCGTGAGAATTCTTCGTCGGACATTTCAAGGAGCGTTTCTTTGTCAATATAACGTACACGGCAGGTTTTGAAAAATTCTATGGGGGTATCGGAAACATCCCTGTTATACGGGCAGACAAGCTGACAAATATCGCAGCCCCATTTTATCGGCGATTTGGATATGAGCTCCGCTTCTCTGTCGGTTACTTTCTTTTTCTGGGTTATTGCGGAAAGACATTCCCGGCATTTACCGCGTGCTCCCGGACAAAAGGTTTTACACTTTTCACAATTTCCACATATGTCACCCTTGAATTTTTTTTCTGTTTGTGTTATGCTGATATTTGACGAAAGACAAAGGCTTCCTATAAATACAAAGCTTCCGTATTCTGAATTGATAATAAGTCCGTTTTTTCCTATCTTGCCGATGCCGCATTTTTCGGCACAGGTTCTTTCGCAAAAAGGTGAGTTGTCGGCGAAGAAGCGGTATTCAAGTAAGAGGTTGGAAGATGCAAGCTCATCTTCAAAACGGCTGCTTAGTTCCTTTATATACAGGTGATAGTCCCGCGGCACGCAGTACAGGGAAATGTTTCTTCTGCCCTTTTCGCTTATGTTGTATGGAATAAGGAAGAAACAGACGCTTCTGGTATTGGCGGGAAGCTTTGCGGGATACAGAAGGTCGCATTCCGAAACATCCATACAGGAATAATATTTTATTTTTTCTCTTTTAAAAAAGTCGGATATAAATTTTTCCATTAAAACAAACACTCCAAAAATTACAAATAAATGCCATTGGCGGAACGGAGATAAAATGTCCTTGAAAGTTACCACCATTCTGCAGGAATTCTGCAAAAACAACAATATTGAAATAGCTGAGGATACACTGTCGGGTTTTGAAAATCTTTGTGTCAGTCTTCTGGAATTCAACTCACACACAAATCTTACCGCGATAAAGGACGAGGAGGGCGTGGCAATAAAGCACTTCGCCGACTCCCTTGCCTCTTTAAGATTTGATCTTATACCCAAAAATTCAAAGGTGATAGACATAGGCTGCGGTGCAGGCTTCCCGGGACTTCCCCTTGCTCATGCAAGACGTGATATTTCGGTGACGTTTCTTGACAGTACTGCGAAAAAGCTGAAGTTTACCGAGAAGGCTTGCGGGGAGCTTTCGATAAATGCCGATTTTCTGCCGGTACGCGCGGAGGAGGTTTCTTCAGACAAGAAATACCGTGAGAATTTCGACATTGCGGTGTCGCGTGCTGTGGCGTCACTCCCTGTACTTCTGGAGCTGAGTCTGCCGTTTGTCAGGGTTGGCGGGACTTTTATTGCTTATAAGGCAACCGGGGCTGCAGAGGAGCTTGAAATGTCAAAAAAGGCTATTCCCATGCTTGGGGGAAAGTACATTGAAACTTTTGAGGTTCATCTTCCCGAAAGCTCACAAGGGGAGGTTTTGCACCATTCGCTGATAGTTGTGAAAAAGGTTAAAAATACGCCACCGCAGTATCCAAGAAGATATGCGCAGATGGTGAAGAAGCCTCTTTAATCACTTTCGCAGATCTGACAGGATAACACCGAAAAGTATAAGCACCGATCCGCACACGCCCATGAGGGTTATAGGTGTTTCCGTTGCAAAAAATGCAAATACCATGGTGATAAATGGACTTACGTACAGGTAGTTTGTAGTTATAACAACGCCGAGTTTTTTTGTAGCTTTGTTCCACCAGTGGTAGCAGAGGCTGCCGCCGAAAATACCGAGCAGGGCTATGCAGGCTATGAGTATCGGAGCTTTTGCAAAGGCTGTCATATCGTGGATTCCGTCAATTATTAATGTCATGGGAATCAGCGGAATAAGGGTATATATCAGCATTCTGCGGGTGATTATGACACTGTCGAATGTTTCAAGGTATTTTTCAAGGATTACGGAATACACCGTCCAGCAGGCAGCTGCACCGAAAGCGAGGATATAACCCAACGTGTCAAAGTCGAATTTTACCGTGCCGTTAAAGACTACCATTACAACACCTGTTATGGCTATTGCAAAGCCGATTAGTATAAGTGGTGTTATTTTTGTTTTTCTCGTGAAGAATGCACTTGCAAGGGTTGTAAGAATTGGTACGAAGCTGATAATTATGGCGACGTTTGTGCCGTCGGTTTTTCCTATGGCGTAGTTTTCAAAAATGTAATAGAAAAACATACCGAAAAGGGCGATGAAGATAAAGCCGAGTTCCTCACCGAGGCTTCTTGGAAGATAGAGCTTTGGCTTTAATATATAAAGCACACCCAGAGCCAGAAGAAATCTGAGCACAAGAATCTGAAGTGCGGTTATGCCGCAAGAGAGAAGCATATCCGTTGCGACGTAGGTGACGCTCCAGATGGCGACAACTATGAGAGCGTATATATGACCTGTGATTTTTTGCATTGAACTGTTCATGTATTACCTCTTGGTGTTAAATTCAAGATATTTTACCTCGTAATTGTTGATTCTAATAGCTCTTTTATGTAAATTTTGTAGCATATGAAAGGAAAGATCACATATGGCTAAACAGACTTGGAAAGGCGGGGCACTGCTTGCTCCTCTGCCGGCAGTTCTTGTTTCCTGCAAAGGTATTGACAGGGACGGCATGGAAGCTGAAAATATTTTTACCGTTGCGTGGACAGGGATTATCAATACGATACCGCCGAAAACGTATATTTCCGTGAGAAAAAGCAGATATTCTTATGATATTATTAAAAACAGCGGCGAGTTTGTCATTAATATTCCGACGGCAATGATTTCAAAAAGTGTAGATTACTGCGGGATATATACCGGCAAAAAGGTTAATAAGTTTGACAAGTGCGGTTTTACAAAGGAAGTGTCCTGCGAGGTTGGTGCACATTGTATCGGAGAATGTCCGCTTTGTCTTGAGTGTCGGGTGACGGACATTGTTGAAATCGGAACTCACGATATGTTTGTTGCGGATATTCTTTGCACCAATGTCAGTGATGAAATAATAGACAGAGACGGGAAGCTGAGACTTGACAAGGCAGGTCTTATGGCTTTTGCACACGGAGAATACTTTGAGCTGGGCAAGAAAATCGGGTATTTCGGTTTTTCGACAAAGAAAAAGAGTAAATCCGGCGGGCACAGGAATCCGTCGTCAAATAAAAACAAAAAAGAGAGAAAATCATCAGAAAAACTTACTACGGAACAGCGGAAGCGGAAGAACGGAACTTGAAACGGAAGCTCGGAAGCTCGGAGTTATTGCGGCTTTCGACGGAATGGAACTTGAGGTTTAACACTTTGACACAGATTGATTTATATTTTTCGGGGGCTTTTGAGGCTCCCTTTTTCTTTTTGTTTTGTGCGTTGGTGATTGTTTTGATTGCAGGATGCTTAATTGGGAAGTGATTTCCTGCCAAGATTATGCCAAAAGTTTGCAATAATTGTAAATTATTGTAAATAATGCATATATTGTTATATACAAAACAAAAAAAGTATGTTATAATGATAGTGTGTATTATTATTTTCGGGGATTATGCCCCTGTGACATATGCAGACGAAAGGAATGGTAACAGTCTTGAACGAAAAATATAAGCATAAAGACAAAAACTCCTTCGGGAAAAAGGAATACAAAAAGGATTTCGGGAAAGACGGGTATCGTAAAAAGAATCACGGATACTCTGATTCAGGGAAGCATTACAGAAATCATCACGGTGCTTCTGATGAACATAACGAGGAGCTTTCAAACGGTTCCGTGCCCGGAAGAAATGCTGTGAGAGAGCTTCTGAAATCAGGCAGAGATATAGAAAAGATATTTGTAAGAGAAGGCGACAGAGAAGGTTCGATAACCGTTCTTGTGGCACAGGCGATTGAACGGGGAATTCCGGTTATTGAAACGGATAAAAAGAAGCTTGATGCACTTTGCGGATATGAACAGCATCAGGGGATTGTTGCTATAGCGTCCGAGATGGAATATGTGTCGCTCGAAGATGTTATTGCGATTGCCGAAGAACGTGGCGAAAAGCCTCTTATAGTTATCTGCGACGGAATATCCGATCCTCATAATCTCGGTGCTATTATAAGATGTGCCGAGGGTGCGGGTGCTCACGGTATCATTCTCCCGAAAAGACGGGCAGCGGGCATAACTCCCGCAGTGGTAAAAGCTTCGGCAGGTGCAACGGAGCATCTGGCAGCGGTTAAGTGCTCCAACATAAGTGACACGATTAGAAAGCTGAAAGATCTCGGCTTCTGGATATTTGCGGCAGAGGCTGACGGCACGAGCTATACGGATGCGGATTATGATTGTCCATGTGCGATTGTCCTCGGAAGCGAGGAAAACGGCGTTTCGGATATTGTTAAGAAAAATTCGGATTTTATTGTGTCCATTCCCATGAAGGGTAAGGTAAATTCACTGAACGTATCCACGGCGGCGGCGGTCTTGCTTTATGAGGCGATAAAACAAAGAGATAAAAAGAAAATATAATCAACGGGAAAGGAAATAATTGTTATGCAGAACGACAGAAATGTATCCTCGAATGACAACAAGAATGCAATATCCCTTGACAATATAATAGATCAGTACGGTGACGTACCTTCAAAAAACAGTAATCAAAGAACAGGGAAGCTCGGCGATGCAATGAAGAAGCTTGACGAGATGTTTGAACGCGAGGCGGAGGATCTTGCCTGGCTTGACAATATAATGAACAACGGTGTTACCGCAAAGGAGCAGCCTGCACAGAACACCGATTACAATGTAAGTACCGCAAACAGTGCGGTTCCGGAGAACGCATTCATGCAGAATGAGATAATGCCGGAAAATGCGGCTATACAGGAAGAGTCCATTGCACAAGCAACCGCAGTCTTTGAAGAACAGCCGATGCAGGAGGCACAGCAGGACATAGTGCCGGATTTATCGGTTATGCCACGGGAGGATGCCCAGACAGAGCCTGCTGTTTTCGGTGAGAGCAGGGATGAGCTTGTTTCTGAGCCGCTTGAAAAACTAAGTACTGACGATGATATTTTCGACGATAACCCTCACGAGGATATGCTCCACGCTGATGATGAGGTTAAAGAACAGGAATATGAGGAAATTATAATTGCCGAAAATGCCGATCCCAATGGTGAAGCCAATGAAGTATCCGGTCTTGATGAGTTTTACGAGGAAGACGATACAAAGATATTCACTTCTTCCGCAAAGAATCAGGAGGATGTAACTGTTGAGGGTTACCAACAGCAGAATTATCAGGATTCGCAGGAATTTGTGGAACAGCCTGAGTTCGGACAAGGCTACCCCGACGGACAGGTGCCTGAGAATATCGTAAACGAACCCGTTTCAGGCGGTGCTCCCGATTTTGAAATGTTTGAAGGCACACAGCCCGAGGGTGAATATGTTCACAATGTCGAAATGGCGGCACAGCAGCAGGAAAGTAATGTAAACAGTTCGCTCGGAAAGCTGTTCGGCGTTGATATTCCGGATGAAGATGAAGAGGATAAGAAAAAGTCCGAGAAAAAGAGATCCGAGCACAAAAAGATAGCAAAGGCACTTGGTGCATACGAAGAAATAAATATGGCAGATCCTGACGCGGTAGGATTGGCAAAAAGATACTTTTCCCTCAAACGTCGTCACTCCATGATCTCACTTTTCGGTGCAACATTCTTCTTCCTTGTGAGTCTTTATTTTGAGCTTTCAATGCTCGGCGTGCTTCCGATTCCGGAGATCGTCAGTGTAAAGGCTAATCCCTTGATATTTGCACTTATGGATCTTCAGATTATGTGCTTTGGTGCAATCTGTGTCATTGACAGTCTTATCGGCGGCTTCTACTCGCTGCTTGACAAAAAGTTCTCCCCCGCTTCATGTGCACTTACGGTATTTATCACCTGTACAGTCCAGGCTGTTGTTTCAGCAGTGTTTGCTTCAAGTGTAAAAATTGAGCTGTTCTGCTGTATCGGATGCCTGTCACTCTTTATGCTTGCACTTTACGAAAGTCTTCGTGCAAGCGCCGACAACAAGTCCTTCAACATCGCCTCCTCCACCGCCAACAAATACGGTGCATATGAGCTTGGCGTAGATTCTCTCGAATGCAGTCCTTTTGCATCTCATATAGATCTTGAAAAAGCAAAGGTCATTTCCGTAAACAAAGGCTCAGTATATGAGGGCTTTGTGGGCAGAAACGAAAAGAGACCCATAGGAGAAAAGAAGCTCGGAAGGCTTGTTGCTGTCATCACAATAATCTCTGTCCTTGTAGCTGTATTTGTTGCCCTGTTTTCGGACGGAAACATCAAGGAACGCATTTATGACGGTATCACAGGTGCTTCCATCGTTATAACAAGCTCCATACCGCTTAATATCTTCTTTGTTTCCGCACTTCCAAAATATCTTGCCATCAAAAAAGGTAAGAAGATCGGCGCTACTCTCATAGGTCAGAACGCCAGTGAAGAATATAAGGGACTTTCCGTTGTTGCTTTTGAAGATACGGAAGTGTTCCTACCTAAAGATGTCAGAATCTCCAGCATCAAAACCTACGGAGGTATGGCTCTTGACGAAGCGGTGATTACAATGTCCTCTATATACAACAAAATCGGCGGACCGCTTTCAAAGATATTCTCAAAGATGGTTGATGTGAAAAATGTTCACTCGGAAGTTAGACTTGTTAAGGTTTATCCGGATGCAATAGAGGTCAATGTTGACGGAAGGGACATCTGTCTTGCGACGGCTTCCTATCTCGGTGCAAACGGCATAAGAATAATCAGCGACAGCGTTGATGCGGCATTTGAACAGTCTCACGGAAGTATTCTGTTTATGGTCTGCTCCGGAAGAATACTTTCCAAGTTCTATATCAAGTATTCCATGAACCCGATATTTGAAAAGACTCTCAGAGAGCTTCACGATGCAAATCTCTGCATCGGTATAAAGACTCTTGACCCTTGCATTACAAACGATCTTGTATTTGGCTGTCTTGAAAGAACAAACTACGCACTTTCTGTTATCAAGGGCAGCAGCTCCAATGACATTCCCACGGTACGAAACAAGGTCAATTCCGGAGTTATTTCTCTGGGCAGTGTTCACAGCTTCCTTGAAATGCTTATTATATGCGAGAAAACCGGCAGAAATGTAAAAATAAACAATGTGATAAGGATTATCAGCACGATTATGTGTATCGCTCTTTCAACAGTATTTGTTCTTGCAAACAACGGCTCGCTTAATATAATATTCTGTCTGCTTATCCAGTTGTTCTGGCTGTTGCCCGTTACAGCGGTATCTTACTTTAACCGATAATCCGTTATATATCAATTAAGAAAAGAGAAAAATAGCATGGAAATACTTAAAAACATAACTAACAGACTCATAGAATTCGCAATGACCACAGGTATAAGGCTTATCGGTGCGGTACTTATCGTCATAATAGGTTTCATGGTCGTAAGCAAGATAACAAAAGCAATAAAAAACAACAAGAAAACCGCGAAAATTGATAAAAGTGCCACTGATTTTCTTTTAAGCTTTGCTAATATAGCACTTAAAATAATAATCGCACTTACTGCGGCAAACTACCTCGGTGTTCCCATGACAAACGTTGTTGCGATAATCGGTTCATGCGGACTTGCTGTCGGTCTTGCACTCCAGGGAAGCCTCTCCAATCTTGCGGGCGGTATTATGATACTTATCTTCAAGCCTTGCAAGGACGGCGACTACATAAGCGTTAACGGACTTGAGGGTACAGTCAAGGAAATTACCATTCTTTATACTTACCTTAAGACTCCTGACAACAAGACTGTTATTATCCCCAATGCAACAATATCAAATTCCTCCATCACAAATTACTCGGTGGAAGAAAACCGCCGCGTTGATGTAAGTATCGGTGTTTCGTACAAATGTGATGTTTTGAAAGTAAAGGAAATTCTGCTTGAGTATGCAAAGGATATTCCAAATGTGGAAAAAGATCCCGAGCCTGCAGTGGTAGTCGCTTACGGTGACAGTGCAATTACCTTTACTATAAGAGTATGGGCTAAGAAAGAGGATTACTGGACTGTGGCAGGTGCGATTAACTACGGTCTTCAGAAGCTTCTCGCGGACAACAATATTGAAATCCCCTATCCTCAGCTTGACGTTCATATCGACAGACAATAACAATAAATAAAAAGAATTGCCTTGGCATAAGTGATATAATAAACTGCCAAGGCTGTTTTTATTCTTTTTTATATTCTCTCACATCAGGGTTTGAAATCAACGAAGGTCGAAACGAAGCCACCGTTATCTCTTGAGGATATATCACCTCCCACGATTTTGTCCTTGTAACGGAAAATGGTAAGATATACCTTCCCTTGTGCGGCATCCTCGGGCAGAGGGTAGTTTGTCATCTCAAATGTATAACGGTCAAGGGTCTTTCCGCAGTATTTTGTCAGGTCGAAGCCCTGCTGTTTCTGGATGTCGTTGTATTTTACGTATACTGCGTCGAATACCCTCGGGAGATCCACCTTTGTACTTTTATAGGCGGGAAGCTTTACTTCTATCCCAAGTGAACTTATAAACTTTTCCAAATCCTGCTCGGTCTTTATTCCGTCAAATCTGATGTTTCTGCCGGCAACTGCTGCTGCCGCAAGATCATCGCTTTGGCTTCTTCCGTGGATTATAAAGGTCAATGCACCGCCGAGAACCACCGCGCACAGCAGTGACAGGGCAACAACTTTAAGCCTTTGAACCTTAAGAGAACATACAAACATAAAAATACCTCCGGTAAAAAATTTATTCCAAGTCTTGTAACACATTATATTGTAAGACTCTCAGAAATATTACCGGAGATCTGTTTTCTCTGTTTTATTTGAGCTTATTTGTGCTGGTTTCGTATATTCTTTCTATTATTTCCAAAACCTGATACGCATCGTTTATATCGCAATACTCAGCCTCTTGTGCACAAAGCACCTTGTAAAAGTTTCCTATCATTGCAATATGTCCCGATCCCCATACGCTTTTTCCGATGGAGATGCCCGTATTTTCGGTGGTTTCACGCAAGTATCCGTCAGTATCCTCGTAGAGAATGTCGTTGGATATAAGAAGTCTGCCCTTTTCAAAAACCAATTCAAGCTCTGCGGGGGTTGTGATGACATTACAGTTGGTGGCGTAGAATATTGCACTGATACCATTTTCAAAAAGGATGGTAGCTTCCGCGGTGTCCTCGACCTCAATTACTCCTTTGTTTTTACGAAGTGCTACACTACCTTCAACAGATTTTACTTTTCCGCCGAAATAATATAGCAGGTCAAGTGTGTGGATGGACTGATTCATAAGAACACCGCCGCCCTCTGTTGCCCATTTTCCGCGCCATTTGCTTTCTGTATAGTATTTGCCGCTTCTTTCCCATGTGACGATACCTTTCATTCCCAGGAGCTTTCCAAACCTTCCCTCGTTTAGTATTCGCTTTGCTGCGACAGTAGTTTTTACAAGTCTATTCTGGAAAGATACGCAAACTTTTTTGCCTGTTTTTTCACATACCGCAACTATCTTCTTTGCGTCATTTGAAGTCATTGCACACGGCTTTTCAAGATATACGTCAAAACCGTGTTCAAGAGCAAATATCGCCATTTCAGCATGAAGATAATGGGGTGTGCAGATATGTACGACATCGGCATCGGGACATTCCGTCAACATTTGCTTATAGTCAGTGTAATACTTTTCACAGCCGGCTTCGGCTCTTGCGGCTTTGGCTCTTTCCGGGTCTATATCGCAGACAGCAAGAATCTTACCGAGGTTATTTTCATTTATGGAGCTTATGTGAGTATGGGAAATAGCTCCGCAGCCTATTATTACGGATTTAAGCATTTTCATGTAGGTACCTCTTTTTGTTGTTGTTTAACGTTAAGGGTTATTATACTACCTTGTTGTTAAAATAGATATAACATTTTGTGGTTTTTTTGTCAAATTCTTTATGCTTACGGGTTATCGGCTGTTATTTGTCTTTTTCTTTTGGCGAAGTGCAGTAAAAAAGTCCTTGAGTATTTGGGAACACTCTTTTTCGCATACGCCGAATTCTATTATCGGTTTGTGGTTAAAAGGAAGCGTGTTCATGTCGGCAACACTTCCAAAACAGCCTGCTTTTTCATCCTTTGCTCCAATATACACCCGCCTCATTCTGGAGTTTATAAGTGCACCGGAGCACATTGGACAAGGCTCGAGAGTAACGTATATATCGCAGTCGAAAAGACGCCAGCCACCGAGCTTTTTACAGGCTTTGTTTATGGCTTCAAGCTCTGCATGGTACAGGGCATTTTTGCCTTTTTCACGTCTGTTTCTGCCGCCGGCGATTATGTGACCTGCGTATACGACCACTGCTCCTACCGGGACTTCTCCGTCCTCTGCAGCTTTCTTTGCATATCTCAGTGCCGCCCTCATATAGTAGCTTTTGGATTTTTCTTTTATCGGTATAATGTCTTTTTTCATAATGATGTCAGATTGTATGATATATAAATGTATAGTGTTTCAAATATTATCCATGCATAATAAAGGAGCATTATGGGAGATCTGAATACGGAAAAGGTTTCCCTGCCGGTAAGTTCACAGGGCTGTTTTTCGCTGTCGGTTCTCTCGTGATAGCCGATATTGTTTAAAAGCAGCTTACACACGGCGATGACAAGTCCGATAAAGATGAGAGAGAAGTTTATTACCGTTATTATATCGCGGAAAATATTTGTATCGTATATTCCCGATAGGTAGTCTACTATACAGCTGTAGGCGTTGTTGATAAAGTGTATGATGATACCTGTAGTGAGTGATCCTGTTTTAATGGCGATATAGCCGAATATAATACCGTAGACAAAGCTGTACATCATTTGCTCTATGCTGCCGTGAACGGAGGCGAAGAAGAATGCACTTATGACTATGGCGAAGGTTTTGCCGTACTTCAGAAATTCGCACAGGAATATACCGCGGAAAAGAAATTCTTCAAGAAGTGCGGGAAGGAGTGCAACCGAGATTATGCTCAGTGCAAATTCAAACGGTGTTCCGGGTATCGGTGTGTAAAATGCCTGAGGATCAAGCATAAAGCCTTCAAAAAACATCGAGGCTGCCGATGAGATTACAGCCGAGAAGATATTGCTGAGGATGGACATAACCTGCGACAGTGAGAATGCGAGGGCAAAATAGGAGAGTATGCTAAACGGAGTTATTTCTTCGCAGGTACATTCTTCATCCCCGTTATGGCTTCGGAGATTGTATATCTGCCCCGGCTTTTTTCGGAAGATGAGCATATATATAAGAATCGGTATAAAAAGCTGGGCAATATATGCCGTCATATCGAGAAATTGAATGGCAATTGGAGTTGAAAGTGAGGGAATAAGCATTTGAAGAAAAATCCCTGCAAAATATACGCCATAAGATGACAGATATGAAATAAGAATTAAGGTAAGTACGTAAAGAACAGATTTTCTTATCTCGCGAAGACGTATCCTTTTAAGGAGTCTATTCTGAAAATCGCCATCGTATATTATGGGATTACCGTTGTCCATCGGTTCACCGCCTTTCGAGTGTTTTGCGTGTTATATCTTTTTGGTTGTGAGCACATTTTCGACTTTGTTTATTTCTGCAAGGATCGCTTTGTCGTTATGAATACCCAATGGTATTTTACCATATTTCGTATGTGCTTTCAAGGGGTATTTCCATTTTATATGTAAATTTTAAGAATGTTTCTCATAAATACAGTTTTCTCACTTTTGCTATGTTGAAAAATACTCCAACATTTCCGATGATACACCGTAAAGCTCCAAAAAGTACTTGATTTTTCCACCTGTATATGCTATAATAATTAAGTTAACAACAATCCTCAAAAAAGGAGCAGTAATGAAAGATAAACAAATCACCGAAACGGAACGAAAATTTCTGATCAGGTATCCTGACATAAGCTTTCTTAAAAGTCTTGATATGTGCCGTGAGATAAGTATAGCCCAGACTTATCTGTTGTGCGGCAACGGAAGCATGAGAGTCAGAAAGTCCGTGGAGAACGGTGAAACAGTGTATATAAGGAATATTAAGAAGAGAATCTCGGAGATGTCACACTTTGAGGATGAAAAAATAATTTCCGAGGAAACATACAATGAGCTTCTTTTTTGCCGTGATACGCAGCGGGCTGAAATAGTCAAGACAAGATTTGCCATTCCCCACGGCGGGCATATACTTGAAATTGACGTTTATCCGTTCTGGTGTGACAGAGCTGTACTTGAAATAGAACTTGAAGCCGAGGACGAGCAGTATGAGATACCATCCTATATTACCGTTATAAAAGAGGTCACGGGCGATAAGCGTTACTCAAATAAAGCTCTTGCAAAAGAGATAATCACAGAGGTACTTTGATTTTTACGAAAGGATATTTTCCCGTATGAAAGCATTACTGAGTCTTTTTACAACGTTTTTCCGCATAGGGCTTTTCACTTTCGGGGGCGGCTATGCGATGCTTCCGCTTATTCAGAGAGAGGTCGTTGAAAAACACAAGTGGGCGAGCGAGGATGAGGTCATGGACTACTATGCGGTAGGTCAGTGCACGCCCGGAGTTATTGCTGTTAATGTTGCAACGTTTATAGGATATAAGAAAAAAGGCATTCCCGGCGGTATTTTTGCCACACTCGGTGTTGTTTGTCCTTCGATAATTATAATTTCGATTATTGCGGCTTGTCTTACGCATTTTTCCGATAACGTTTATGTTCAGCACGCACTTGCGGGTATAAGACTTGCGGTTTGTGCTCTGGTTTCGGTATCTATATTCAAGCTCCTTAAGAAGGGTATTGTGGATGCAATAACGGCACTTATTGCAGTTGGTGTTTTTGCACTTATGAGCATCGTTGATATTACTCCCGTTATATCGGTTGCGATTTCGGCAATTGTCGGTATTATCTTCAGATGCGTTCTTAAAAAAGACGGTAAGGCTGAGAGTACGGATGCGAATAAAAACAGCAATGCGACCGAGGATAAGAAAGGAGAGACAAAATGAGTATTGTTTACAATTTTCTTATCATGGCGCTGGAGTTCTTCAAGACGGGGCTTTTTGCGATAGGCGGCGGTCTTGCCACCATTCCCTTTCTTCGCGAGATGGCACAGAAATATCCCTGGTTTGAGGTTTCCGAGCTTACGGATATGATTGCGGTTTCCGAATCAACTCCCGGTCCTATCGGCGTTAACATGGCGACTTACGCCGGCTTTAACATGGGTATTGACAACATGGACTCGGTTGCGGGTATTTTGCTTGGTATTCTCGGCGGTATTTGTGCGACGCTTGCACTTATTTGTCCGTCTGTTATCATTATTATTTTTGTTGCAAAGTTCCTCGAAAAGTTTAAGAGCAACAAGCTCGTGAATGGTGCTTTCTATGGGATACGTCCATGCAGTGCGGCTCTTGTGGCGGCGGCTATGCTGGATGTGCTTATTCTCTCGGTATTTTCGGAAAGACGTGATATAAGTCTTGGTTGGCTGACAATAGATGGTGTGTCGGAGGCTGTGAATATCATCGGACTTATATTATTCGCGATTCTGATTCCTTTTATCGCTAGGTTTAAAAAGCTGCATCCGATAGTGTTTATTGCAATTGGTGCGGTTGCGGGAATAGTATTTAAAATGTAAAACAAAGCCTTTATAATAAAGTTACCTTTATAAAACGAAAGGACGTAAAAAAATGAAGTATGCAGTAATTATCGGCGACGGTATGAGCGATTATCGTCATGAAAAGCTCGGCGACAAGACCCCCCTTGAAATTGCAAAAAAGCCTTATATGGACATGATGGCACAAAAGGGCATTATCGGTTTTTCCCACAATGTTCCCATGGATATGGTGCCTGAGAGTGATACGGCAAATCTCGCGGTTATGGGTTATGATCCCAAGATTTATTCAAAAGGTCGTTCACCGCTTGAAGCTGTAAGTATGGGTATTGATATGAAGCCTGATGAGACGGCGTTCAGGATCAACACTGTTGCTCTTTCCGAGGGTGATGTTTACGAGGAGCTTACCATTCTTGATCACAGTGCGGATGAGATTTCCACCGAGGAATCGGGAAAGCTGATTGAAACCTTACAGGCAGAAATGGGTGATGAGCTTCGTACTTATTATACCGGTGTAAGCTACCGTCACTGTCTTATCTGGAAGGATGCACCAAAAACTATCAACTTTAACAGACCTCATGATATTCTCGGCTCTGTTATCGGTGAATATCTGCCGCAGGGTGAGGACGGAAAGCCTTATTATGAGATTATGAAGAAGAGCTGGGAGATACTTAAGAATCATCCCGTTAACATTGAAAGAAAAAAGAGGGGACTTCTTCCCGCAAACTCTCTTTGGATATGGAGTCCCGGAAAGAAGCCGTTCCTTACGTCCTTTGAAGAAAGATACGGACTTCGCGGTACGGTTGTTTCGGCGGTTGACCTTATTAAGGGTATCGGTCTTTGTGCGGGTCTTAAGGTGCCTGACATTGAGGGGGCTACAGGCAACATTCACACAAATTACGAGGGCAAGGCTCAGGCTGCGATTGATGCATTCAAAAGCGGTGATGATTTTGTTTATGTTCATGTTGAAGCTCCCGATGAATGCGGACACAGGGCTGAAATCGAGAACAAGGTGCTTTCAATTGAGTATCTTGATTCGAGAATCATAAAGCCGATATACGACTATCTTGAGTCTGCCGGTGAGGAGTTCAAGATATTCTTCCTTCCCGACCATCCGACTCCCCTTTGCAAGAGGACACATTCGCTTGATGCGGTTCCTTATGTCATGTATACCCACGGTAAGGATGAAAAGAGTGGAGCTCTCGGATATGATGAGTATTTCGGTCACGGTAAAGAGGGCATGGTTAAGGTTAAGTTCTATTCAAAGGGCTGGGATATGATGGATGAGCTTGTAGAGAAATAAGAAGTACACAGACTTTTAAATCTTTAAATTAGTATTATATTTTGATATAAAGTAAGGACGGCGGCAAACCGTCCTTGTTTTTTGTACAGAAACGGACGGTCCCCCAAGGTCACACCGCCTTGGATTCATTTGGTTTTACTCTGCGAATATAAGTGTATTGTCATAAAGTCCTTTTTTTATATCGGTGATTTTCAAGATGTGGAATGAAATTTCGCAATGTGGAATGAAGTTGTAATAGTTACATCCTGACCATATATTACAAAAACACAATTAAATGTCAAAAATACCGTGAATTATTCCGACAAAGTTATGAATTAACAACAAAAACCAACTTCATCTAAGAATAAATACCAATTTGCACTTGACAAAATAAAATTATTGTGGTATAATCACAAAAGATATGTATCAAGGTGCCGATTGGTGCTTTTTTATACTTAAAATGATTTTTCGGAGGATTTTTAAAATGATTACACTCGGTATATTAATTCTTATATGTGCACTTTTCCTTATTATTTCCGTTCTTCTTCAGAGTAGTAAAAACCACAGAATGTCCGGCGTAGTTTCCGGCGGTGCAGAAACATTCTTCGGCAAACAGAAGGGTAAGACAATTGATGCAATGCTCTCCAGGGCTACAGCAATTATCTCCGTTATTTTCTGCGTACTTATTCTCATCCTTTACTTCGCAACAGCTAAGGCTTCAAAGACAAATGATTCCAATGGTGAAACAGGTGATAACATTTCTTACGAAGCACTTCCCGAGAGTGGTGAAATCGCTCAGGACGATGTTGAAGAAGCTCCCGTAGCTGAAGAAGAAGCAGAAGCAACAACAGAGGAAGCTCCCGTTGAAGGCGAAGAAGCTGCTACAGAAGCAGAGGGTGAACCCGAAGCAGAGCAGGCTCCTGCAGAAGAAGCTACAGCAGATACAGCGGAAGAAGTTGTTGCCGAGCCCGAAGAGGCAACAGACGCTGAATAATCTGAATTTAATTTGAAATTACGGCCGACCGCAAAGTCGGTCTTTTTCATTAACAGGGAAAAATCTGAAAATAAAATTTCAGTGTACACGAAAGGAATGGTCATAACAATGGATAACCATTTAAATTCAACCATTGCGGCAATATCCACACCTGCGGGTAAGGGCGGAATTGCGGTAATAAGAGTAAGCGGAGATAAGGCTGTGGAAATCTGTGAAAAGGTATTTGTACCGATTCGTGGTGCACTTTCCGAGAAACAGTCTAATATGGCAGTTTACGGCAACATACTCTACCGCGGCGAAAAGATAGATGACGGTATTGCGACAATTTTTCGTGCCCCGAGAAGTTTTACGGGCGAGGATACCGTTGAGATAAGCTGTCACGGAAGTGAGATTGGCACAACGCTTGTTTTGTCGGCACTTATGGAAAACGGTGCTTGTGCTGCAGGCCCCGGTGAATTCACCAAGAGAGCCTTTCTTTCCGGGAAGCTCACGCTCTCACAGGCAGAGGCTGTCGGAGAGCTGATAGATGCACAAACCGTTGCAGGTGCAAGGCTTTCCGCTTCGCATCTTTCGGGGGTACTCGGTGAGAAAATATCATCCTTTGCAGACAGAATAACATCAGTCCTTACAAGCGTTTATGCTTATATTGATTATCCTGATGAGGATATTGCGGATATGTCGAATGAGGAAATGAGAAGTGCTTGCTCGGATATTCTTGCGGATATGAGAAAACTATCTTCCACTTATGATACCGGCAGAGCTATTTCCAAAGGTATTCCCTGTGCTATCATCGGTGCACCGAATGTCGGCAAGTCATCATTTTTGAATATGCTGACAGGTTCAGACAGTGCTATTGTTACGGATATTGCAGGTACGACAAGAGATGTTATTACGGAAAGTGCAGTAGTCGGAAACATAAAGCTTCTTCTTTCGGATACGGCAGGAATAAGAGAGACTGAGGATGTCGTCGAGAAAATAGGAGTTGAACGTTCCAAAAAGGAGCTTTCACGGGCGGAGCTCGTATTTGTGCTGTTTGATACTTCAAGGGATATATCAGAACAGGATAAGGAGGTACTTGCACAGCTTTGGGAATATCACGGGCAGAAAAGAATTATTGCTGTTCTTAACAAGCTGGATATTGCGGGATTTACAGAGGCTTACAGGAGAGAGCTTGCCGGTCTTACGGAGTATATTCTTGAATTCAGTACTGTTACACAATCCGGAAGATGCGAGCTTGAAGGTATTCTTTCCGAGATATTCCCGGGCGGTGATGATGAGATAAGAAACGGACTTATTCTTACGGGCGTCAGAAGATATACTTCGCTTAAAAATGCTGAGAGCTGTCTTGAGTCGGCACTTGAAGCCTTGTCGATTCTTACTCCCGATATGTGCTGCTCGGAGCTTGAGAGTGCAGTGAAGCATCTTCTGGAGATTGACGGCAGAAGCGTTAATGAGAGGATTGTTGACGGAATATTCTCACATTTCTGCGTTGGTAAATAGAACATAATATAAAAAAGTGGCGGTGTACCGATTGTGATACATCGCCGAATTATTTTATACCTTACGCAAGGTTTATGAGAGTAAATGCAAGATTTTCGAGTATTCTGTAGCCGTCCGGGCGTCTTTTGAGCTTTGCATCGGCATCAAGGCAGACGTCTGTAAACTTTTTGACATAGCCTTTGCCTCCCGATGATATTGCGGCAGAATACTTTCTTACCACAAAATCACGAAGTCCCGATACGGTTATTATTTCTGCAAGTCCCCTGCCCTCTCGGGAGAGAGAGTAGATTATGCTCATGTCGGTTGCCATTTTGCTGATTGCACCAAAAATGAGAAGAGGTTCCGTCTTTGTTCTCCTGAGCTTTGAAAGAGCATCCGCTGCGGCTTCAAAGTTTTTTGCCGAGATGGCGTTTGTGACATCAAAGGTTATCGCTTCGGTATTTTTGATGCAGACGTAATCTATATCCTCACGGGTTACATTTGTCCTTTTTTGACAGCAGAGGTATGCACACAGTTTTTCTGTTTCATTGGCAAGAAGGCACATATCTGTTCCCACGCAGTCGGAAAGGTAGCGTACATCTTCGGGAGTAATTGCAATTTTTTCCTTGTCGAAATGCTTTTTTATCCAGCGAAGAAGTGTTGCATCTCCCGGTGCTGCTCTTTGGAAGTCACATACAAGAGCATTTTCTGAGAGCTTTTTGATAATTCCGGTGTTTGTTTTACCTTTCACGGGGTCTATGTTGGAAAAGTATATTACAACTACCGTCATATCGCCCACGTCCGAGAGCATATCGTATACATCAGACATTTCACGTTCGGAGAGCTTTGAGAAGTCCGGACTGTCAAGTTTTATTACGCGTTTGTTTGTGGTATCACCATCGCTGTCGCCAAAAAGGGAAAATTCTTGCATTGGAACGGCGGATATTTCATCGCACAGCTCGCCGAAATCCACTTCGCCACGGATAACGCTGATGTTTACTTTGTCTCCGGAGGCTTTACACAGTTCGCTGAAATAGTAGCGTTTCATGTATTCTTCGTCTCCGCCAAAGACGTATACGCCGCCCGGCTCTTTTGCGGCAAGTCTTCTTTTCAGCTCGATTAGAGCTGCCTTGGATGAATCCTCTTTTTTACCGTATGTTTTTTTGTATGCCATATATAACCTCTTTTTCAGAAATCAAAGTCGGGAACGTACTCTTCCACGGCAGAGCTTTTTTCCTGGGTATAGCCATTTACTATTCCGAGTGTTCTTGCGTGGTTTATGACTTTGTCGTATTCGAGAGTTGTGAGCTTGCGTGAGAGTTCCGGGTATTCTGTGGCTTTGTGTGTCGGAAAATACTGACGCATTAAGCTGATGTACAGCTTTGAGGTATCATACTTTTCTGCGAGCTTATCAAGGATGGTTACAGAGTCTTTATAAAGTCCCGGAAGCACGAGGTGACGTATAAGGACACCACTCTTCATATGTCCGTCGATGTCAAACGTGGGATAGCCTGTTTGATTGAACATTTCTTCAACCGCGGAAAATGCAGTGGAAAAATAGTCCCCCGCACCTGAATATTTAAGGGAGTATTCAGATGAATGGTATTTTATGTCGGGAAGATAGATGTCGATAAGTCCTGTTAATTCCCTGAGTGTTTCAACTTTATCGTAACCGCCTGTATTGTACACTACGGGAATTCCGAGCTCGGATTTGACTTTATAGAGTGCTCTGGCAATGTCGATGCTGTAGTGAGTAGGATTTACGAGGTTAAGATTTACTGCTCCCATATTACGCACTTTAAGAAAGATGTCAGAAAGCTCCTCGGCGGTTATATCACGTCCTCTAAGGCCCGAGGAAATCTCATGGTTCTGACAGAATACACATTTAAGCGAACAGCCCGAGAAGAAAACTGTCCCCGAGCCTTTACCGTAAGATATACATGGCTCTTCCCACGCATGGAGCCCTACTCTTGCGATTCTTATGTATGAGTCTGCACCGCAAAAGCCTTTTTCTTTATTTCTGTCCCGATTGCAGGATCTGGGACACATATTACATCTGTTATTATTCATACGGATTCTTCTATTCTGAATATTCTCATGAGAAGTACAAGCGTTCCGTACACCACTGCTACTGTTACTATATTGTATATGTATTCGGGAAGCACCGCCCCCACCAGGATGTCTCCGAAGCTGATATTGTGCCATGTACCAAGAAGGTAGAATGTACTGGTAAATGCACGGATAAGAAGAAGGGGGACGGCAACCAGTACCGTATTTACCATTCCTCTGCCCACAAAGACACGGGACAGCTTTGGTGCGTAATGTGCGCACAGGCAATAACTGACACAGGAGAGCATGGGCACAGAGCAGGTAACGTCTATTATGAATCCGAACACTATTCCCAATATCACGGTATGCTTTCCAAAGGCAAGTATTGCACTGCATATTACAAGAGCCAGCATAATGTCGGGCTTTACCGTATTCACCGCCGCTCCGTTCACAAGTGAGAGAAATTCCGGCTTTATACCGAGATAGGGCACCACCGAAGCGGTAAGAAGATAAAACACCGTATAGAGGATTATGAAAAATGTAAGCTCTCTTTTACCGCTTGAATGTATCATGTGAGTCTTCCTTTCAAAATTTTATTCCGGCTTCAGCATGGAAACCACAGACATATTGTAGTTTGCAACAACCTCGTCGTTTACCTGTACTTTTGCGATGTATGGCTCAAGCAGCTTTGTGTATGCCACAGAGGCAAGAACTGTATCTATTTCGCTCTTTGTGTCGGAATAGAGGTTGTATTTTTCCGCATCCATGGGATATTTCTTCATGATATGAGCACCGTAGCTTGTGTATACGGTTCTTATTTCGCCCTCCTTCATTTCAAGGGCTGCGTTCTGAAATTCCGTTACGAACTTATTGTTATTGGTTACGAAGTAGCCTTCAGTATAATACTGGGTTCCGGGATCCGTGCCGTCAAATTCCATGTAAATCGTTTCAAAGTCCTCGCCTGCGGAGAGTCTTGCTTCAAGGGTACGTACCTCTGCGAGCTTTGCTTCCTTTTCTTCCGCTGTGAGGGAAACTTTTTCACCTGCTTCGTTGGTTTTTGTTTCGGTGTTGATAAGAATGTGCTTTACTATTGCGTAGTTGTTCTTAAAGTATTCCTTCTTTTCGTCCTCAGATACGTATACCGCGTTTCTCAGCTCTGTTGTTTTATAGTTCATCTCATAATATTTGCGGAAGTCTTCCATTGTGATACCTGCACCGGAGATGAAGGATTCAAATTTTGCCTTTGAGCCGAGAGTGAGCTGCAGCTCGGATACGACATTGTCTACCTGTGCGTCCATCTTTTCGTTTGCGGCAGAGAGGTATTTTCCTTCAACCGTTTCCTCGTTTTTCATTGTATCAAATAGGTAGGAGGCGACAACCATTCTTTTTGCACTTTCAAGGGCAAGCTGATCATTATATTCCCCGAAGGTCATATCCGCAACTGACTCCACCACAGCATCGCCGAGAAGGTCGCTGAGCTTGTAGCTCCAGAGCTGAGGGTTATCTTCGGTGTAGCCAAGCTGTGCGAGCGTTGTTGTCTTTTCCATTGCCATATGGAATGATACCATGTTTTCGTTAAAGCCTGCACCTATTTCGCCGTTGTCGTTACGGATGCAGATAGTATCATATTCCTTTCCGCATGAAGCGAGTGAAAGTGCCGCAGCAGTAACAACAAGCACAGTGCAGAAAATTCTTACAAATAAGCTTTTCATGTCTGTCCCTTTCTTTATTATGAAAACTTAAATAAATATACATTA
Source organism: Eubacteriales bacterium (assembly GCA_045604705.1). Classification (GTDB taxonomy): domain Bacteria; phylum Bacillota; class Clostridia; order Oscillospirales; family CAG-382; genus SIG622. The sequence goes on along the minus strand of JAZUOO010000066.1, from coordinate 13,943 downwards.
CATATTGTAGCAGACATCATTCCTCTTTTGGTGAATAAAGATTAAATATTTTCTCAGTCATTTTTTCGATATCGCCCTCGGAGGAATATTTTATGCTGTAATAAGGGTTTGCTCCGGAACAGTAAAGAAGATTCTTGCCGAATTCGGAATACATATCCTTAAGAATCTCCTTTGATGGAGTTTCGGGGTATATGTTAAGACGTCCCGATTTCAGCTCAAATCGTTTTATTCTAAGCTTTTCACCCATTGCACGTACCGTTGAAATCCATATGAGGGTTGTGACGGATTTTGGAATTTCGCCGTATCTGTCAAGAAGCTCGTCTGTTACGTCATCCGCATCCTCACGTGTTTCTATTGCGGCTATCTTCTTGTAGGCTTCTATCCTTGCACCGGGCATTGAGATGTAGTTTTCGGGAATATATGCGTTTCTGCCGAAGTCTACGGTACATTCGCACTTTTTCTCCTTTGCTTCGCCCTTTTCTTCAAGTACTGCTTCTTCTAGGAGTTTAATATATAGGTCATAACCTACCGCTTCAAGGTGTCCGGACTGTTCCGCACCCAAAAGGTTTCCCGCACCTCTTATTTCAAGGTCACGCATTGCAATTTTGAAGCCCGAACCGAATTCGGTGTATTCACGGACTGCTTCAAGGCGTTTTTGGGCAACTTCAGACAATGCCTTTGTGCCGTCGTAGGTCAAATATGCGTAGGCACGTCTTGTACTTCTGCCTACTCTGCCACGGATCTGATGGAGCTGGGAAAGTCCCATTCTATCGGCGTGTTCTATTATAAGTGTATTGGCATTTGGGACATCCACGCCCGTTTCTATAATGGTTGTGCAGACAAGGACATCTATGTCGCCGTCAACTAATTTTCGCCATATATCGGAAAGCAAGTCCTCCGTCATTTGTCCGTGTGCCACGGCTATATTTGCATCCGGGACTATCTTTCTTATTGTTTCCGCAGTTCCCTCTATTCCGTCTACTTTGTTTCGCAGATAGAATACCTGACCGCCTCGGCGAAGCTCTCGTTTTATTGCCTCACCTATTACTTCCATGTCATATTCCATAACATAGGTCTGAACTGGGTATCTGTCCTGCGGTGCTTCTTCAAGCACGGACATATCGCGGATTCCCGCCATTGCCATATTGAGAGTTCTGGGGATGGGCGTTGCCGTCAGTGTCAGGACGTCTATGTTTTCCGAAAGCTGCTTCAGTTTTTCTTTGTGGGCTACTCCGAAGCGTTGCTCCTCGTCTACGACAAGAAGTCCCAGGTCTTTGAATTCTATGTCCTTGGAGAGAAGTCTGTGGGTTCCGATGATAAGGTCAATGCCGCCGGTACGGAGCTTTTTGAGAGTTTCTTTTATTTGCTTTGGTGTTTTGAATCTTGATATTACATCTATATTACATGGGAAGTCGCTGAATCTTGAAAGAGCCGTTTCGTAGTGCTGCCATGCAAGGATAGTTGTGGGAACGAGAATTGCCGCTTGTTTTCCTTCGGCTATGCATTTGAATACGGCACGCAGAGCAACCTCCGTTTTTCCGAAGCCTACGTCACCGCACAGAAGTCTGTCCATTGGGTAGGATTGCTCCATGTCTTTCTTTATCTCGGATACGGCTTCAAGCTGACCGTCCGTTTCTTCGTAGATAAATTTGCCCTCGAAATCCCTTTGCCATTCGCTGTCGGAGGAAAATGCGTAGCCGGGAAGTCTTCTTCTTTTGGCGTAAAGCTCTATAAGCTCCTTTGCCATGTCTTTTGCGGCTTTTTTTACTCTTGTTTTTGTCTTTTGCCAATCCTGACCGCCTATTTTGGAAAGCTTAACATTTTCACTCGCACCTGCATATCTTGATACTCTGTCAAGCTGGTCGGCAGGTACATATATTACGTCATTTCCTGCATACAAAATGGTGATATAGTCCTTAGTGATACCGCCTACGGTGAGAGTTTTTATGCCATCATAGCGTCCTATTCCGTGAACTGTATGGACTATGTAGTCGCCTACATCCAGGTCGGAATAGGAAAGTATTTTCTTTGCGGAGGATTTGCTTCTGCCTGTTCTTCTTACCGCAGTCTTTGTAGCTGTATACTCGGTATTCCCCTCGGTGAGAAATGCAAGCTTTGATGTTGTCAGCTCAAAGCCCGGAAATACATGGACAGATTCGTCTTTGTAGGTTATATAGACATATTCGGGGTTCATGGACTCAATATTCAGCTCCGAGGGCGAAACGAATACGGCTTTTATGTGTCTTTCCGACATAAGTGAACTAAGAATACCTGCGCTGTGAACCGAGCCTGAGAGTATAATGGCTCTGAAGCCTCTTTCTCTGTAGTCTTCAAGGTCGTCACAGAGAACCTCCATATCTTTTGTAAAGGCAGTTGTTGCTTTGGTTCTGAAGGTGTAAATGCCGGAAAATTTCATGTCGGAGCTCTGTGTGAAGGTGTTGCAGACAAGCGTTGGTCTCTCACGTACCTTTGACAGGAGGTATTCGTAGTTTTCACAGTAAGATGTTTTTTTGAGGTTTATCTCACCGTGTTCGGCGAGGAATGTGACGGTCTGCACTATCTGCATTTCGTAGCTTTCAAGACGTTCCGTGATTCTTGCAAGGTCAAAAAGGAAAATACAACCGTCAGCGTAGTCAAGAAGTGTGCATTTTTCGTCTATTACAGATGGGAGATATTTATCGACACATGGAAGATTCCCGTCGGCAAGAGCAGCTTTTTCCGACAGAAGTTTTGTTATAAGGCTTTCATAGTCCGCTACTTTCAATTTGTCTGCGCTGCGTTCCGCCATCATTCTGCGTTTTTGGGCATTTCCCAAAAGTTCGTCTATTTCAGCTTCGACTTTTTTTGTTTCCTCGTCCGTTAGAATTATTTCCTTTGCAGGGGTAATGACTAGCTCCGAAACGTTTTCGGTTCTTCTTTGGGTCAGAATATCGAATGTACCTGCACAGTCAACCTCATCGCCGAAAAACTCCACTCTTGTGGGATTATTTGCATCCGGCGGGAAAATGTCGAGAATGTCGCCGCGTATTGCGAACTGTCCCTTTCCCTCAACGGTGTCAGTTCTTGTATAACCGAGATATAAAAGCTTTTCGCACAGCTGTGATGTCGGGTATTCTTCGCCTATTTTAAGTGTTATTTCGGCAGTGTACCTCTCTTTCGGTGGCAGAATTCCGAGCATTGCTTCGGGGACACAGATAACTATTTTTGCTCTGCCACCCGCAATAGCTCGCAATGTATTTATGCGTTCATGCTCAAATTCACGGCTTGTTGCGCTTATATTATAGAACACGAAGTCCCTTTGGGAGAACACGAGAACACCGTCAGTAAATGCGGACAGAAATCTTGCAAGATTATATGCAGTCTTTTCATCCGGAACACAGATAATGCTGCATTTGTTATTATCGACTATCGTCTCCTCCGTGGCAAGGGCATAGCAAAGTGCTGCACGGGGTGTATCCGAAAGTCCCGTTGCCATTATTGCATCGTCACGGTACAGCTCACCTGCCGCTTTGAACATTTCGAGTCTTGAAACAATTCGGGCATATTCCGGTTCTCTTTTTACAGCTTCGGTTATTATTCTTGCTTCCTCGGTTTTGAAGCTTGACATATGCTCTTGCCCCCTTTTATTTACAAAGCGAATTTGGCACATAGAGAGTCATTCCCCCCTATGTGCCCTTTTATTACTCAGTACATTATATATTATTTTTTGATGTTTGTCAAGATATGCAGGTGAAAAATGCCTGTTGTCATACCTTATTCCGCAGTATACTGTGAAAGCAGTCTTGCAGTAAACTTACTTACATCCACAAGGAACAGCTTTGTACTTCCCGAGACGTAGTGCGGTATCAGAACCGAGGATGCGCCGCCGCTTTGAACGTCAAGCCTCCTGCCGCCGAGGTTGTTCATTTTTGCACCGTCATAATTTGCCGCAAGAAGCATGGTGGTATAGCTTTGCACACTTCCGTTGCGTACAAGCATCTCATATCCCTTTTCGCTCTCATATATCAATTTCATCACCTTACTGTCAGGTGCTTCAAGTACAATGCTTTCGCCTGTTACAAGGCTTATATCTTCTTGGGTTTCCGAAGCTCCCGTGTCAGAAAATTCGATATTTATTTTTTTTACCGTGCGTGTATTGGCAAGTCCGTTCCTCATTGCTATGTTGTGTGTACCTTTGTATTCCACAATATTTGAGCGATACAGCTTTCCGCCGAGAATTCTCGGGACTATCGCATCGCAGTTTACTTTGCCGTAGCCGAATTTCACATCTTTTCCGACATCGCCCAGATCTGTTGCGGTTTCGCAAAGTATCTGCTGAAGCTCATTGTCCGAAAGTTGCGGATTTGCCTGAAGCATGAGAGTCGCGATTCCCGTAACTATGGGACAGGAGAAGGATGTACCGGATTTATTTATGTAACCGGAGCTGGTACTTCCATCAATTCCGTAAGTTTCCGTACCGGGTGCGGAAATGTCTACCTTATCATTTTTCTGTGAGGATGACTTGAGTGTATCGTTTTTCTGAATGTTTGCAACGGATACTGCACTGTCGTAGGAAGCGGGATAATAGTAGTCATCAGTTTTTGTATATGCCGATCCGCTGTTGCCTGCTGCTGCAATAACCGGAATCCCCTTTGAGTTTACATATTCGGTTGCTTCTCTTAACACAGTAGAATTTAGAACAGAACCGCAGCTCATGTTTATGATGTCACAGCCATATTTGTCAACGGCATCGATCATTGCTTCGGCAAGGTCATCGAGGCTTGCTCTCCCGTTACTGTCCTTGAAGCATTTGAGGGGGATTACTTTAGCTTCGGGAGCGATACCTCTGTAATGGCTTCCGTTTGCCGCAATGAGTCCCGCAACCATGGTTCCATGGCTGTATATATCGGTTGTATCATAAACAGCACTTGGGTTTGCAGCTATTTCAGCGTCCGTAAGTGAGTAGTTGTAACCGGGAAGAAGATTTCCCACTATATCCTTGTGCGCATTAACACCGCTGTCTATCACAGCAACGGTGATCCCTTTACCCGTCAGCCCCAAATCCCACAGAGCCTGAACATTTATCTGGTTATAGGATTGTCCCAGCGGAACGGTAGAACTTGAAACTCCCGAGGCTATTGTCATGAAGTCGGAGGTTTGGGGCATATCAAGAAGTTCTGCTTCTCCGTTTTCTTCGTAAAATTCCACAAGTCCGAGTTCGAGGTATTTTTCTATTACCGAAATGTCATCCGTAGTATAAACACCCAACACCCGTGCAATAGATGAATCATCCTCAAAACATTCCTCCGACATAAGTACGGCATCATCACAGAGAATTGCCGCATCCTCGCGTAGTTTGAAAAGATATTCGGTTGCAGATGCGGATAATGTCATTGATGCAAAGATGCACAGTGCAAAAAATATAGCACTACAACTTCTTTTTGGCAATTCTTTCACTTCCTTAATGTAGATTTTTTCGTTTTATACTCCGGCAGACACCGAATAGCCATCGCCGTCAGTAAGTACCGTAATTGTTCCCACTTCACTTGTTACGTATACCTCGGAGCCAATGTCGTAAAGTCTTTGCACGATTTCCGTACTCGGATGTCCGTAGCTGTTGTCCTTTCCGCAGCTTATGACTGTTATCTGCGGCGTTACGGCGTTTATGAATTCCTCGCAGCTTGATGTGTCCGAGCCGTGGTGAGCTGCCTTATAAAGTTCGCAGTCTATGTTTGCCCCCAAGGAGAGAATTAGCTTTTCCGCTTTCTTTTCCGAATCTCCCGTGAACAGGGCGTCAAACTCGCCGTATGTAAAGGTGAATGCGGCACTGCAGTTGTTCAGCTCGTCCTCGTCAATTTCCGCAGGGCCTATCATTTTCATTAAGCAACCGTCTATATTGTATATATCTCCCGGTTCTGCGGTGTACACCTTACAGCCGTTTTCCTTTTCTTCGGCTATTGTCTCAAACAGCTTTTCAAATTGGGCGGTAGCCGATACGGCATTGGGCATTATTATACAGTTTACGTCGTATTCTTCAAGTACCTTGCCTGCACCGCCTATGTGGTCACTATGAGGATGAGTGAGGATAAGGTAGTCTATTTCATCCACATTTCGGCTTTCAAGATGTTTAAAAAGTACATCACGTGATGCCGCAGTTCCCGTATCAACGAGGATGAATTCACCACCGGGGGTTGTGATAAGTGCACTGTCCCCCTGACCTACGTCTATAAAGTCGAATGTGCAGACCTTGTCCGTGCGGTTATAGCTCTCTCCGGCGTGTACTGTCTGTGAGCTGCCGTTATTATCCGCTGTGTTTTTATCGTTTTGTCCGATTCCGTTCTGTGTAAGGTTTGCCACGACAACAAGAAGTATAGCGGTACAGGTCAGCATTACTGCATTTGTCACGAATTTATCCCTCTTTTTCTTTTTTACCTTTTGGTTTGTTCTTTTGGATCTTGACGATCCCTTTGATTTTCCGGGCATATTACCTGTCTTTCCGAATTTATTATTCTATGTTATCCTGTTTCATTTTGAGTTCAAGATATTCTTCTCTTGTAATAAGCACCTTTCTGGGTTTTGAGCCCTCAAAGGGACCTACAAATCCCATTTCCGAGAGCATATCCACTATTCTTGCGGCTCTTGCATATCCCAGGGACAATTTTCTTTGTACAAGGGAAGTGGAGATCTGTCCCATATCAACACCAAGTTCAAGGGCGGGGAGCATCATTTCGTCTCTCTCAAAGCCATCGGTAGAGCCTACGTAAGTTTCAGCCCCCTCGGCGGATGTGCCTTTGCCTTTCTTCTTCTCGGTACATCTCATTGCTTCCATTTCAATTGCGTTCTGAATGTCGTTATCATAAGCCACAATACCGCTGCCGCGCAGGAAGTTTGTGATTTCCTCGATAACCGAATCGGGACCTACAAATGAACCCTGTACTCGTGTGGGCTTCATACAGCCTACGGGAGCATACAGCATATCGCCTTTACCTACAAGGTTCTCCGCACCGACTGTATCAAGGATGGTTCTTGAGTCTACCTGTGAGGCAACGGTGAATGCGATTCTTGATGGCACATTTGCTTTAATTACGCCTGTGATGACGTCAACGGACGGTCTCTGAGTACCTATGATGAGATGCATACCTGCGGCTCTCGCTTTCTGTGCAAGGCGGCATATTGAGGTTTCGACCTCATCTCTTGCTGTCATCATAAGGTCCGCAAGCTCGTCTATGATTATGACTATCTGACACATCTTCTTAAAGCGTGTATCCTTTTCGCACACTGCATTATAGCTCTTTATATCACGGCATTTTGCGGCTTCTATAAGGTTAAAGCGGTGTTCCATTTCGTTTACCGCCCAGGCAAGTGAGCCTGCCGCCTTTTTTGGATCTGTTACGACGGGTACGAGAAGATGAGGTATACTGTCGTACATTGCGAATTCGACTTTTTTCGGGTCAATAAGTATCAGCTTTACTTCATCGGGACGTGCCTTGTAAAGTACACTGACAATAAAGCTGTTGATACATACGGATTTACCCATACCCGTTGCACCCGCAATAAGGAGATGTGGCATTTTTGCGATGTCCATATATACGGGAGTTCCGGAAACGTCCATGCCGAGGGCTACGGAGAGCTTACTTGGGAGATTTTGGAATTCTTCGCTTTCTATAAGCTCTTTTATATATACTGTGGAAACCGTTTTATTGGGGATTTCTATACCTACCGCATCTTTTCCGGGGATAGGAGCTTCGATTCTTACAGAGGATGCACGAAGGTGCAGTGCTATATCATCGGCAAGATTCTGAATGGAACGCACTTTTACACCGACCTCGGGCTTGAGCTCAAATCTTGTGACTGTAGGACCGCAGGAAATGTTCATAACCTTGGTTCTTACGTTGAAGTTTGCAAGAGTCGTTACAAGGTTCTTTGCAGTCTCGGTAAGCTCCGGCGTTACCTTGAACACCGACGGATTAGGATTTCCGGGCAGAAGCTCTATAGGCGGGAATTCGTATATTTCCTCGGGTTCGGGAGTCTCATTTTCTATTATATCCGTTTCGGGATCTATATCAAAGGGAACGTCATCAATATTTTCTGCGGACGGTTCTTCATTCGGATGTGCAGTACCCGCAACAAAATCCTTTGCACTGACGGTTGAACCTGCACCTGCAATTACCGCATCGTCACAGAATATATCGTCTACGTCGGTTGGTACTTGCGCAACTTCCGGATCATCCGGGATGAAAATGCTCTCTGTTACTTCTTCGTAAGCGGATTTTTCCGTCCCGTTATTTTCCTGTGCTTGAGTGGTAATGCCGTCATCGTCTTCTTTGGTAAAATCGTCAAGAAGATCCTTTTCCCTACGTTTTTTTCCCGAACCAAGAAATCTATTTTTCTTTTCAGGATTGAGCTCTATATCGGGATCGTCGTCATTTTCTTCTATCTCAAGCTCGAACACGGCAGAATCCTTTTTACTGTTCTTAAGCTCTCGTCCGGATACTTTTACCGTCTCACGTCTTATGCGTACCTCCTCTTTTCTCTTTTCGCAAGCTGCACAAACGTCCTTTGAAAGGGAACCCGCCTTTCTTCTAACAAAGGCGAATACGTCACCAAGGGTTATTCCGAAGAGCAGGAATATAAACAGGAATGCAAGAAAACCGGTTATAACGCCGCAGCCTATCTTTCCGCAGATGCCGATAAGCATAAGGCAGATAAGCCTTCCGAGATAGCCGCCGCTGTTTGATGGATATGCTTTCCATACATCCTCAAATTTTATGCCTTCTTCGGGAGCAAAGATGAGTCCGAGGAATCCTGAGAGGAAAACAAGGCATATAATCATGCAGATGACTCTGTATTTTATAAGTCTGTCGGGGGCATCCAATTTCCAGCGAGCCGAGATAAGGAAAAATGCAAAGGGGATAATCCATGCCGAAAAACCGAAAAGGTCCAGAATGAATTTTACCACTATTCCCAAAATACTCATGTTGGCGTGGAAAATATATGTAATTATAAGAAATACGCCAAGGAAACCGAAAAGATACGGTGCGATGGTATTTAAGAAGGATTTTTCGTTGTAGGGTTTTTGCTCTTTATCGGTCTTTGATTTATTTCCGGGCAGAAGGAATGAGAATATGCCCTTGCCGCCGTCTGTCTTTTTGTTTTTTGCCATTTTTATAAGTTCCTTTCCTTTGGAAGCTCCGAGGGCTCATATGCACGTCAAAGCTCTGTCCGAAAACTATTGATCTTTTTATTTTCCAAATCGGATTTTATTTTACGATGCCGAGAACTATTGCAATGATACCCAATATGAAACAATACACCGAGAATACTCTGAAATCTTTCTTTTTTGAGATGTATGTAAGAAGCTTTATCGCAACAAGTCCGGAGAGCATTGCCGCAAGCATTCCGCAGATGTAAGGAATCACCTGTGAGCTTTCAATTGCGGCGAAATCCTTGATGGAGAGAATGTTTGCACCAAGTATTGCGGGAATGGAGAGAATAAAGGAGAACTTGACTGCGTATTCTCTGTCAAAACCGCAGAGCATACCGCCTGTTGTTGTCATGCCTGAACGTGAGATACCGGGGAGTATTGCAAGCACCTGACAAAGACCTACTGTTATCGCACTTGCAAAGTTCTTGCTCTTTTCAGCCTGTTGTTCGGTTATGTTCTTTCTCTTTGCGGCAACTCTGTCGGATATATAAAGCAGAAGCCCGTTAAGTATCCAAAGTATTCCTATTGCCCAGACATAGCTTCTGACTATTTCAAGGTAATCTTCCAAAAATGCCGCGGGGATAAGAGGAAGAACCGCAACAAAAATCATAAGTAAAAACTTTTCGTTTTTGGATATTTGTATGTTTTTGAATCTGAATTTCTCACGGAATATTTTTCCCGCAAGCGAGAAGAAGGCACGTATGAGATCCCATATATCCTTATAATAGACGATGCACACCGCCGCAAGGGTTCCAAGGTGTAAAAGGATGTCAAAGCTAAGGGTTGGCTCGTTCATATTGTCGAACAGCTCATGGAAGAATGCGAGATGTCCCGAGCTTGATATGGGCAGGAACTCGGCAAGTCCCTGGATTATTCCGAAAAATACTGCTTCAATTGCACTCATGGTAAAATCAGACCTTTCTTTGTTTGTAGGCGGGTATATTACCCCTTTTAATATCACTTCATTATATATAATAACAGATATTGATGTAATATGCAAGAGGAAATTGTAAAATCAATATTTTTTCGGATATTTTTTACGCACTTGCCCTTTTTGAATGTCGCAAGCGTTTTTGGATTATCGTAATTTGTTTTTGCAGATCATAATATTTTATTGGTAAAACTTTTGACTTCCCACTTGCACAGGGCGTTATTTTATAAACTTTAATACATTTATGGCAATTATTACATAAAATTCCTCTTTGATTTCCGAAAGCTTTTACACAATCCCGACAAATATTGGAAATGTGTAAAAAAAATCTTAAATTTGTAAAAATATCCAAAAGCTATAGAAATAGGAAAGAAAATGTGGTATAATAAGCGGTGCGAGTGAATAAAAACACCATTATATTTTTAGGAGGAAACTCAAAATGGCAAAGAAGTATTGTTATCTCTTTACCGAAGGAAACGCTTCCATGCGTGAAATCCTCGGCGGTAAGGGCGCAAACCTTGCGGAAATGACAAACATTTTTAAGGAAAAGTTCCCGGACAGAAACCCTGTTCCCCAGGGCTTCACCATCTCTACAGAGGCTTGTACTCAGTATTATGAAGACGGTAAGCAAATCAACCCCGAAATCATGGCTGAAATCAACGAATACATCGTTAAGATGGAAAACGTAACCGGCAAAAAGTTCGGCGATAAGGAAAATCCCCTTCTCGTTTCCGTTCGTTCCGGTGCTCGTGCTTCCATGCCCGGCATGATGGATACAATCCTTAACCTCGGTCTTAACGAAGAAGTTGTAGAAGTTATGGCTGCTAAGTCCGGTAACCCCAGATGGGCTTATGACTGCTACAGAAGATTCATTCAGATGTACTCCGACGTTGTTATGGAAGTTGGTAAGAAGTACTTTGAAGAGCTCATTGACAAGATGAAAGAAGAAAAGGGCGTTACATTTGACGTTGATCTTACAGCTGACGACCTTAAGGAGCTTGCTAACCAGTTCAAGGCAGAATACAAGGCTAAGATCGGTGTTGACTTCCCCTCCGATCCTAAGGAACAGCTCATGGGTGCCGTTAAGGCGGTATTCCGTTCTTGGGACAACCCCAGAGCTAACGTTTACAGACGTGACAACGACATTCCCTATTCTTGGGGTACAGCCGTTAACGTACAGGCAATGGCATTCGGTAACATGGGTGACAACTGCGGTACAGGTGTTGCATTTACTCGTGACCCTGCTACAGGTGAAAAGAAGCTCATGGGTGAATTCCTTGTTAATGCACAGGGCGAAGACGTTGTTGCAGGCGTAAGAACACCTATGAAGATAGAAATGATGGCTGAAAAGTTCCCTGCAGCTTACAACCAGTTTGTAGAAATCTGCGGAATTCTTGAAAACCATTATCACGATATGCAGGATATGGAGTTCACCGTTGAAAACGAACAGCTCTATATGCTCCAGACAAGAAACGGTAAGAGAACAGCTCAGGCAGCTCTTAAGATCGCTTGCGACCTCATTGATGAAGGTATGAAGACAGAGCAGGAAGCAGTTCTTATGATCGACCCCAGAAACCTTGACACACTTCTCCATCCCCAGTTCGATGCTAAGGCTCTCAAGGCTGCTACTCCCATGGGTAAGGGTCTTGGCGCTTCCCCCGGAGCTGCTTGCGGTAAGGTAGTATTCACTGCTGAAGATGCAGTTGAATGGAAGGAAAGAGGAGAAAAGGTTGTTCTTGTAAGACTTGAAACTTCTCCCGAAGATATTACAGGTATGAAGGCTGCTCAGGGTATCCTCACAGTTCGTGGCGGTATGACATCTCACGCAGCGGTTGTTGCTCGTGGTATGGGTACTTGCTGTGTATCCGGCTGCGGCGAAATCAAGATGGATGAAGAAAACAAGAAGTTCGAACTCGCAGGCAAGACATTCACAGAGGGCGACTACATCTCCATCGACGGTTCTACAGGTAACATCTACGACGGTATCATCCCCACGGTTGACGCTACAATCGCAGGTGAATTCGGCAGAATCATGGCTCTTGCTGACAAGTTCAGAAAGCTTAAGGTTAGAACAAACGCTGATACTCCCGCTGATGCTAAGAAGGCTCGCGAACTCGGCGCTGAAGGTATCGGTCTGTGCCGTACAGAGCATATGTTCTTTGAGGCTGACAGAATCGCTGCATTCAGAGAAATGATCTGTTCCGATACAGTAGAAGCTAGAGAAGCTGCTCTCGCTAAGATTCTTCCTTACCAGCAGGGCGACTTTGAAAAGCTTTACGAAGCTCTTGAAGGCAACCCCGTATGTATCAGATTCCTCGATCCCCCTCTCCACGAATTCGTTCCCACAGAAGAAGCTGACATCAAGGCTCTTGCTGATGCTCAGGGTAAGAGTGTCGCTGACATCAAGGCTCTCATTTCTTCTCTCCACGAATTTAACCCCATGATGGGCCACAGAGGATGCCGTCTTGCAGTAACATATCCTGAAATTGCTAAGATGCAGACAAGCGCTGTAATCAGAGCTGCTATCAACGTTAAGAAGGCTCACGCTGACTGGAACGTTAAGCCCGAAATCATGATTCCCCTTGTTGGCGACATCAAGGAACTCAAGTTCGTAAAGAAGGTTGTTGTTGAAACAGCTGATGCTGAAATCGCAGCTGCAGGCGTAAAGCTCGACTACGAAGTAGGTACAATGATCGAAATCCCCAGAGCTTGTGTAACTGCCGATGAAATCGCAAAGGAAGCTGACTTCTTCTGCTTCGGTACAAACGACCTTACACAGATGACATACGGCTTCTCCAGAGACGACGCAGGTAAGTTCCTCAACGCTTACTACGATACAAAGATCTTCGAAAACGATCCCTTCGCTAAGCTCGACCAGGTTGGTGTAGGTGGTCTTATGAAGACAGCTCTCGCACTCGGCAGACCTGCAAATGCTGACCTCCACGTTGGTATCTGCGGCGAGCACGGTGGTGACCCGACATCCGTTGAGTTCTGCCACAGCATCGGTCTTGACTATGTATCTTGCTCTCCCTTCAGAGTACCGATCGCAAGACTTGCTGCTGCTCAGGCTGCAATCAAGGGCTGAGAACAATTTGTCTTTGGCAAATTGTAATGCAAAATGCAAAGTCAAAATGCAAAATTGTAGTGCGTGACGACTCGACACGCCGTGACTTGCAATGCAAAATGCAAAATTGGTTTTGTGCGAAGTTTTTGCTGAATGATTAAGTTTAATACGACCTTGTAGAGTTTATACCCTATGAGGTCGTGTTTTTGCATATGGGGAATTTGGATTGAATTTTGTTTATTGACCTTGTGGTTTGATCTGCGAGGTCTTTTTTCGGCTCTATGCTAAGGAAACGGCGTGCCGTGGTCGTCACGCCCTACAATGTTGTTTCATTTGACATTCGGAAATTTGTGATGTTCTTTGAAACGGCGTGCCGTGGTCGTCACGCCCTACATCGTGTGGGTGTCTTTTTGTGCTCCTATTGACAAAACGAGAAAAATGTGGTATTATGTTTATGCCAAACTAACTTAATATGAGAATCGGAGTATAATTTTTCCAAGGGATAATTATATCTTTTTCTCTGATAATATATTCGTTAGATTTGATAAAATTCAAGCTCTACACGAATGTATTATGGGATTATACCCTTTTCTTTCATATGTTAGTTTGGCGACTATCGGAGCTTGCGTTTTTGTGCGTCTGCTTCGGTGGGCGCACTTTTTATTCTTAACTCAAAAATATATCTTTAATAAAACACTAAAAAGAGAGGAAAACAAAATGATTTCACAAGCAGATGAAAAACTCATTGAAGAAATTAGCCTTTT
>JAZUOO010000065.1:0-13992 GCA_045604705.1 Eubacteriales bacterium | reverse complement strand
GCTGAACAACCGTATTCCCTGCTACAAGTCGGAGAATTTTGTAATAGAAAACAACATCTTTGACAGAAGCATAGATGTACTTGTATCCTGCGGTCCTCTCGAGGAAGCTTGGCTTCCCGAAATGAAGGGCAACACCTACGTTCAGTACGCAGGCAAAAACTACGGCGGAAACTTCGTTCCCTACGATCACTACAAGCCCTTTGATGAGAACATCGAGAAGTTCATAAAAGAGGACAGAGGCGAGCCTGATGCTGTCGTTGCGATAGTTCCCGAATACGATGGAATGTGCGACTGAAGGCTTTTTACGGGAGGCCTCCGGCGGGCAGGGCTCCTCGCCCTGCACCTCGGTCTCTTTCTTGAAAGAAAGAGACGCAAAGAACTTTAATATGCTCCGACTCCGGGGTGGTGGCTTTGGGAGTTATAGGCACCACAATGCTTACAATTCACACATCGTTCGGTGGGGGCACTATCTTAATTCTACATTTTGCATTGCGCCGTATGCATTGCGCCGTATGCGCTAAATCTCTCTCTTATCGCATATCTTTTCTTCAACATCAAATATACCGTTCTCCGCAAGGTACTTCATATTCACCGTCTTATGCCAAACACAAACGTTATCATCCTCAATTTCGAGAATATTATATCCCCACGAGCATTCCGGGAAGAAGTGGTTGAAGGTATATTTTCCGTCCTTGCCGACAGTGCCGTTGTAGCCGTAGCCACCGATGTCAAAGAGGGGTTTGCCGTAAAAGTCGAGAACCTCGTTTTCGTGGGTGTGACCTCTGAAAAGACATACCAGATTCGGTATATCGGGAAAGTCCGGCTCATTTTGTTTGCTTGTGTAGTGGGTACAGATAAATATTTTTTCATTGTCGGTGTATTTTGAAAGCTCATTTTGGAGGAACTCTCTGTCAACGCCCGTGAATCTTCCGCCGCAAGCCGCCGTTGCCGGTATATTCTTAAAGGTATCAAGCATAAGAAAAACATTGTTGCCTATCTTCACCGAATATTCCCTGCCGTAGCCGAATATCTCTTTCCACATCTCATCGGGTATACTGTCATGATTACCCGGCAGAGCATACGCAGGACAAGGAAGCTTGTCCATACAGTCCTCTTTGAATCTGCGGCAATAAATGTCGGGGAGCTTACGCATATCATAATCATCAATGGAAAGGTCGCCCAGAACCAACACCGCATCAAGTGCCTCAATCTTATGCTCCGCAAGTATATCGGATAGTATCTTATTAATCTTATCTTTCTGCGTAACTCCGAGAATAGTTCCTGCCGCGACGGAGGTATTCGCCTGCGGATATATCAATTTAAGCTCCGCATTAGTCTCCTGCGTGGTATAATGCATATCCGAAACCAGAAGAATTCTTGTTTTCATATCAAATTCCTTTTAAAAATATAATGAATGAAGCTTTCCGCAGTCAAAGATGCCAAATTTCGCTGCCCTTTCAAGCGGAAATCGTCCTCAATTATGCATTAAAAAGTTCTAAAAGCAAACTTTAAAGAAAGCTTCGCTTTCTTCTTACGCATTATGCATTATGCATTATGCATTATGCATTGAAAAATCGCCCTCGCCGACAAAACCGCCGACGGGACGATAAAAACCGTGTTTCCACCCGAATTCACACAAAGCAAAGCCCTGTGCCTCATTGAGGTTGTAACGTAACCAACGCCGAGAGTTTCTACCCCCTCGGAGCTCGGAAGCGGTAAAAAAACGCTGTACATATGCGGCTCACACCCTTTGCGCACTCTCTTGGATGACATTTCGTTTTTTTGTGTCTTCGTCATAGCTTTATTACATTATATTATAGCATGGGATTTGGGATTTGTCAAGGGATTTGTAAAATTAATTGTGTTGACAAACCCTTGCAGGATGTGTCATAACCTTATATGGTACAAATTCAACGTGACGTATCATATTTTATTATCGCTCGGCAAAGTTATTTATGGGTATTCTGACATAAATTATAACCATAATTTAGATTTATTAGGTAAAAACCCCCTATGCAATTGTGGAAAATCAACAAAAAACACCGTATGAATTCTACGAATAATTTTGAAATTATCGCCTTTTTCTCTTGATTTTTTGTGTTTATTGTTGTATAATCTATTTGTATATATTTTGGGGCGGTATTTCTGTTGTACGCTAAATTTAAGGATGATTCTATACAAGTTCCGGGAAATTCTTGTGTCAATGCTTTCTGCCCTGATGCTTTGACCGATGACTATGTAAGTATGTTGTCGGTTTTATCCCTTTGATAAACACGTTTAAAAATATTTTACGGAGAAATCCGTTTTTTGGAAAGGATGGATAAATATGAATATTACAAAGAGAATTGCAGCGGCATTTCTTGCACTGTCTCTGACGGCAGGCTCTGTTGGAGTTTATGCGGCGTCGGGTACAACTCCCGGCTACAAGCTTGTCAATACCTACGATGAGGAAAAGGGTACAATCACTGCCGATCTTTACGTAACCGGTGGTTACGGTGCGGTAGGTCAGCTCGGCTTTTACTATGATACCGAGCTTTTGGATCTTGGCGCGATTGTAGATAACGAGCTTACAGCGGATTTTGATGCTTCTTCCACGGCTATTTCCAAAATTGCAAAGTCAACGTTAAGCATCGTTACACCGACACGGGAAACAAATAAGGTTGCTGATCTTGTAAACGAGGAAGAGGGTGAATTCTTCTTCGCATGGTATTCCGACACGTCGGGAAATGTTGATGCAAGAAGTGAAGACAAAAAGATTATTACCGTTACATTCCTTGTTGCGGACGGCGTAAGTGCGGCTGACCTTGAGGATGCAGGTGTTGATTTGCTTAAATTCGCAACGGACAAGCCCTCTAATTCCAATGTTAAGGGCTACGGCTCCGGCGTATATTGCGCTAACGAAAGTACTACCCAGTTTAGAAATTCCGAAAATGCAAAAAATAAAATTACACTCTCTGTTGAGTTTGTAGGTCTTGATATTGAAGAAAATATCGAAACAGTTACAATTACGGTTACCGATGATAAGGGTAATCCTATCGAGGGTGCGTATGTAAAGATAGGCGACGTGGAGGTTAAGACGGATAAGAACGGTAAGGCTGTATTTGAAGTATCCGGTGCCTCCTACACGGTTTACTACAGATATACCGAAAATGACGAATATGTGGTTCTTGACGAGGAGGTTGGTGCAGTTGTAACAGCTCCCGCAAAGGTTAATAAGCCCTCTGTTTCAACTGGCACGGAAAAGCTCACGGTAACATGGACACAGCCTGCAACGGGTGGTTCTGACATCGAAAAGTATGTTGTAAGCTATACAAAGGCGGGCGGCTCCGAGAAGACAAAGGAGGTTGACGGCGACAAAACAAGCGTTACTCTTTCGGGTCTTACCGGCGGCTCAAAGTACAGCATCAAGGTTAAGGCCGTGAACGCTGTAGGTGAGGGTGAATACTCCGATGTAAAAGAGGCAACCCCCGCTTCTCCATCGTCGACACCGTCAAAGCCGTCAACACCGTCAACGCCCTCAAGTCCGTCTGTTACAAAGTACACCGTAACATATGACGTTGCCTCAAACGGTACAATCATAAGCGGAAGTAAGACAGAGTCGGTTGAAAAGGGCAAGAAGCCTGTAAATGTTCCTACTGTTAAGGCTAAGGACGGATATGAATTCCTCGGCTGGGCAAAGGCAGGCGGAAGCATAATTGACCCCACGAATGTGGTTATTAATGCGGCAACAACCTTTATCGCACAGTACGAAAAGATCGAGGAAGAAAAGCCTGCAGTATCCTTTATCGACGTTGAGTCCGGAACATATTACGCAGCTCCCGTTCAGTGGGCAGTAAGCAAGGGCATCACAACAGGTACATCCGAAACAACATTTAGCCCGGATGCAACATGTACACGTGCTCAGGCTGTTACATTCCTCTGGCGTGCCGCAGGTTCTCCCGCACCCAAGAGCAGCACGATGGCATTCACCGATGTAGCAAGTGACTCTTACTACTATAATGCAGTTCTCTGGGCGGTTGAAAACGGTATTACCAACGGTACATCAGAAACGACATTCAGCCCCGACAACTTCTGTACTCGTGCACAGATCGTTACATTCCTTTGGCGTTCACAGAAGACTCCCGCAGTAGATGCGAAAAATCCCTTTGCAGACGTTGATGCTTCCCAGTACTATACAAACGCAGTTCTCTGGGCAGTAGGAAACGGCATTACCAACGGTACATCCGAAACGACATTCAGCCCTGATGCTAACTGCACACGCGCACAGATTGTCACATTCCTTTTCCGTTGTCTCTCTGATGAGAAATAATAAGTATATAGGACGGGCGGTCTTTTTGGACTGCCCGCTTTTTTGTGCTGATGTCGGTTGCGGCAGGAAATGCAATGATTCCGAATTGCACGATGGCTTGTGGGAGCACAATTAATTCTGCATTTTGCACTTTGGATTTTGCATTGCTTGCATTACCTCAAACCCCACCACTGCTGCTACTGTAGATGTCGGAAGTGAGTACCGTATTTCCGACGACGCATATGGCACGTGTATCAGCCTGTCCGCATTTTCCACAAATTCGGGTGAGATTCCTCGCTTTTCACCACCGATAAAAATTATCATGGGGAAGCCGCCGCTGTAGTCGAAAATTGATTCGGAGTCCTTGGAGACAGCACAGCAACAGAGCTTGATGCCTCTTTTTTTGATTTCGGAAATGAGCTTTAATCGGCTGTCCTTGTCGGAGCTTTCCGTAAATCTTGCACAGTTAAGGTGTTCCGAGGCGCCTGCAGAGCTTCTTGCAAGTACTCCCGAGCCACCGCTTCTTTCGTTGCCGGGAAGTATTATCCCCGATGTACCGCAGGCATACAGCGAACGGAATGCATACCCGAGATTGAACGGATCCTCCACGCCGTCAAGATATACGCAGAAGCCGCCATCCTTTACCGTTTTGTCAAGGATGCTTGCTATGTCGGTATATCTTCTCTCACCGACGCTTGCCGCAACGCCCCCGTGGGTATTTCCCGAATCTTTGCCAAAGGAACTTACAAAGGCATCTATTACTCCTCTTTCGCAGAATTCCGGTTTTATACCGTGCTGTTTTAAAAAGGATACGAACGAGGTTATCTTTCTGTCTCTTTTTTTGTATTTTTTAAGGTCAACAAATACACTGTTGACGCTTCTGCTGCCTGCTTCTATTGCCGCTCTGACAGAAATTATCCCCTCAAGGATTTCGGTGTGCGGCGTATTTACTGAGGGTATGCTCACAACTTTTTTCCTTCCTTTTGTTAATTAATATTTATATAACTATCCTTGAAAATTTACAAGAGCTTGCACTTACGGTAATGTCGCTTTGCTATTCCTTAGTCTTTTTTGCAACCTTTTCACCCTTGTCCTCTATGCGTTTATCAACAAATTCATTGAATATACAGTAGATTACGGAGCATACGGGTATACCGAGAAGTATACCGCCAAAACCGAAAACAGCTCCGCCGACGGTCACAGAGGCAAGCACGAGTATTCCCGGCAGACCTATTGATTTTCCCACCACTCTGGGATATATGAGATTGGTTTCTATCTGTTGAAGTATTATTATGAAAACTATAAACCACACCGCCTGCATAAAGTCAACGGCGAGTATGAGGATTGCACCTATTGCAGCACCGATAAATGCACCGAATATCGGGATTAGTGCCGTTGCGCCGATAACAACGGATATAACCGCAGCATAGGGCATTCCGAGAATGAGCATACCTATCCAGCAAAGTACTCCGATGATTATAGCCTCGGTAAACTGTCCTGTGACAAATTTGGTAAAGGCGCTGTTGGAAAGGGTTGCGACTCTGATTATCGTATCAGCTTTTTCTTCCTCTGTTACCGCATAAAGTATACTTTTAATTTTTTTGCTCAGCTTCTCTTTCTGTGCCAGAACGTAAAAAGCAAACACAATCGACAGCACAATATCAAACAGTACGGAGAATACGGAGGATGTCACGTTCACCGTCACGTCAAACACCTGCTGTCCCTTTTCCGAGAACAGATCCTTGAAAAATTTCACCGCTTCCTCGGGATCGGGCAGGATGTTCGGCAGAGTAATATTACGCTGTGCGAGAAATTCCGATAAACGACCCAACAGAATCTCCGTGTTTTTGATGAGCTTTGGAATCATATCGGCAAACATCCTGATGGTTACGCCCAATTCAGGGATTACTATAAAGAACAGCCCGAATATCAGTCCCGCCATAATAAGCGTGGAGAGTACAAGGCAGGCAGGTCTTTTGATTTTTGAAAGATATTTTACTGTCGAGGTGTGCTTTATCTTTGCCGTCGCCCAATCCCAGAGTTTTTCAATGGGAATAAGCACGAGATTGAGTACAAAAGCGATACAGAGCCCGATTATTATAGGAGAGAACACATCCGCCACCGAGCCGAAAAATGCGAAGATTCCTCTTGCGTGGTTCAGTGCCCAATAAAGGATGATACCGAATGCAAGAGCTATGACTATCTCACGGAAGCTTACATTTCCGGGATGGTGTTTGCTCTTTTTGTTTCGCTTTTCTTCCTTTTCACGGGCATCGGCTATCGCATCGCACAGATCCTCCGCAAGTATTTCCGGAATACCTTCGGCTTTTTCGTGGATGTTCGCATAGACAGAGTCGGATTCATCCGAGGTAATACTGTTTTTTTGTGTTTTTGATTCTGTTTCCTTTGGTTCCCGGTATTCTTTGTGTTTTTTTGTATCTTTTACTTCTTCCGATATGGACGGTACCATTTTTTCTTTGGGATTTTCTTTGCGGTGCTTTTCACTTTCGCAGTGCTCTTCCTCTTTATTCTTACTTTCGTTTATTTCATTTTGGAGCTTTTCCTCTGTGCCAAGCTTCGGGCTTTTTTTATTGTTTTTGCTTTTTTTCACCGGTTTACCTCCCGATTGTTTAAATTACCCCGGACACAACAATGTGCATCCGGGATGGTGTAACTACATTACGTGTAATATACATTACTGTTCGTTTTTGTCTTTGTCTTTGTCCGTATCCTTGGATTCCTCGTTTTTGTCTTCCTCCGGTCTTCTTGCTACCTTTGCGTAAGCAACTCTGTGGGAATCCGTCTCGGTAACTTCAACGTCGATATTTTCAAAGGTGAAGCTGTCGCCCTTTTCCGGTATTTTGCCCACCTGTTCCATGATCCATCCACCGAGTGATACACTGTCCGTCTCAATTTCCGCGGGAAGCTCAAAGAAGTCGCAGAATTCCGAAAAGTTCACCGAGCAGTCAACAATAAATATATCCTCGGAAAGCTCACGGAAGGTTTCGGTAACCTCATCGTGCTCGTCCCAGATTTCTCCGACAAGCTCCTCAAGGATGTCCTCCATTGTGACAATACCTAAGGTTCCGCCGTATTCGTCAATGACAATGGCAAGGTGGGATTTGTTGTTCTGAAGAAGCTTTAAAAGGTCGTTGATTTTTTCCGACTTATGTATAAAGAACGGTGGTGCGATAAGCTCTTTAACGGGCTTACGGGATATACCGCTTCCCACATAAAAGTCTTTTCTGTGTATTGTGCCTATAATGTTGTCAATGGATTCCTCGTAAACAAGAATTCTCGAATATCCGGATTCGGTGAATACCTCTGCGATGTCGTCCTTGCTTGCATCCGAGGGTACGCCCTCAAGGTCAACTCTGTGTGTCAGAATGTCCTCTGCGGTCTTTTCGTTAAATTCGATGGCGTTTTTGAGAAGGTCACCCTCGTCCTCTTCGATTGCACCCTCCTGTTGTCCCTCCTCAACTATCATAAGAAGCTCTTCGGAGGTCATTTTGTTGTCGCTCTCAAGCTTGAAAATCTTTGAGATAAGCTTTTTCCACATGGAGAATATGAAATTCAGGGGAGTGAGTACCACCATAAGCATACTGATGAGGGGAGTTGAGAACATTGCGAACTTTTCGGGAATGTCCTTTGCAATACTTTTGGGCGTAATCTCACCGAAGATAAGTACGATAATGGTGGTTGCGATTGTGGAAAGAGTTGCTCCAATTTCGTCGGCATCATAGCTGCTTCCGTAAACACTTATAAGCAGTTCCACAAAGAATAGGGTTGCAAGAGATGATGCAAGAATGTTAACTATATTGTTTCCTATAAGGATAGTAGAAATGAGCTTATCATAGTCGTCGGCAACCTTGAGAGTACGCTCTGCCTTTTTGTTGCCTTTTTCAATCATGGTTTTAAGCTTAGTCTTATTAAGCGAAAGAAATGCTGTTTCCGTGGCTGAGAAATATCCGGAAAAGATAACGCAGACCACGATAATAACCAAATATGTGACGTTCATTATAAAAATTTTTTCTCCTTAGTTTAACCCGGAAGTCCTCCGGAAATATTACGGCTTTATTTACAAATCGGGTAAAGCCCTGCCCGAAATAATTCTATGCAAAAAACGCATAAAAAGCCGTAAAGAATCAGCTCAAAAAACGAAAAATACGCAAAAAGGCATACCTGCGCCAAGCTATGTGCCGCAGATACGCCGTATATATAAACATATTATTGCTGTTATTATAGTTTGCAGTATCGTCCTCGCTACTGTCCGCGTCCATGTTTTACGTTTGTCCTCCTTCCCATAATATCGCTTGTATTATAGCAAATACTGCGGGTGATTGTCAAGGAAATTGCGGTGGTTTTAAAACAGGTTAATAAAAGCTTTACAATTCTGAAGCAAATGACAGGTTAGAATTTAGAATTTAAGATTGTGAAGTTTTCTTTAGATTCTTCAAAGAAATTACGTTCCGTGCAAATTTGCACTTTCTTCTTAGGGAATAATGATTTCTACGGTGAGATCCGATTGAAATTGCTGTCTTTGGTGGTAATACGAAGTTCATAAAAATAAAGTCGATAAGGCTCAAGATAAAAAACTCCCAAAAGTTTGTTTTATACATTTCTCACTCTTGGCAAGGTAGGGTAATTTTCATATGTAAATTGGATTTTGAAAAATCAGAATTTTAAAATATTTTTCGTTTTCGGTCTCACATCAAACAGCGAAAAATCCCAAAAAGGCATTGACAAAAGCTAAATTATTTGATATAATACATCAGTAAGCAGTTTTGACGTGCGAATGTGAAGTGGCTCAATGCGGTCATAACGGACAAGACTCGAAAGCTTCTACGTCTAACGGAACTCTTACAGCCTGAAACCCTTGATTTTATGCGGTTTCTGTAATTTTATTTTTAACTTATTTTTGCTTGTTTTGTCCATGTTTTTGCCCGAAATTAAGTTTTGCCAAATTCATCGGGGCTGACAATATAACAATTTCATATACGGAGCGGTATCGAAGTGGTCATAACGGACATGACTCGAAATCATGATGCCCCTTGAGGGACGTGGGTTCGAATCCCACCCGCTCCGCCATTTACAAGGCTTTTGAGATTTCTCAAAGGCCTTGTTTTTTTATATCCATAAAAGCATTTTCTTTTTCTCTGATGTGTGATATAATTAACATATCAAGAAACTTTATTTTTTTGTAATTTTATATGTTTGGAGAATAAAAATGAAAACTATTAAAACAAACCCATTATCCGTTGCATCTTTTTATACAGAAACATTTTTTAATGACATTAAATTGAGTACCGCCACATCTTTTGCCTACAAGTACAAAGGTAGGAAATATTTAGTTACAAATTATCATGTGGCATATGGACGAAACCCTGAAACAAACCAACCCATGCATAGCAAGGGAGCAATCCCCAACAAATTAACCTTTAATTTTAGAACAAAAGAGCATATTAATCCACAGATATTAACTTTTTTTATTGATTATCCTGAGAACGAAAATCCCTTTAAATATATTACTATTAATAACCAAATTGTTGATATTGCGATTTGTGAATTATCGGATAAATTTACGGGTGTATGTATAAACGAATTAGAGGAGGTTTATGGTGAACCATCCGCCGAAGAAAACATCCGTTTAGAAATCACAGAATCTTTATTTGTTTTAGGATATCCGAGAGGTATAAACATTTATGATACACCTATATGGAAAAAATCAACAATAGCTAGCGAACCAGATATTGACATAAACAACCTTCCTTGCTTTTATATCGATTCAACAACCCGTGAAGGTATGTCAGGAGCGCCTGTAGTTTTCTTCTCTAAAGATGGTATATATAAATCACCAGAGTATCTATTTGCTGTTGCAGATAGAGCTATATACCAGTTTGTAGGAGTATACTCTGGTCGAGACAGAAACGACGAGCCACACATAGCACAATTAGGAAAAGTATGGAAAAAAGACTTAATCGAAAAAATAATTGAAACTTCATAATTAATATTCAACGAGTGTAACAATCTTACCCCGCCAGACTTGATTGTTACACCCGTTTTTTATTTCTTTACACGCCCTTTAACAGCCGTCTTATTTGAGATTTAATGTCTTGAGTGGTGTAACTACCCTACCCGAGATAGTTTGGTCTCACAACCCCTTTAACAGCCTTTGTAACTCGCCCTCAAAATCGATTTTAAATGCTATCGAGTACATTCACTACTTTTATGCCTTTTCTCTTTGCATAATCAACCGTATTTTTCGTCCCACTCTTTTGACCATTGAATACTGCAATCACAAGATTTGACCTTTCAACCATCCATTCATTTCTCACCTGATAGCATCCAGGGAAATAATGGTCATTAATTTCTTTTACAAGGTCAGCATTTTTGATTATCTTATTAAACCTCATTTTTTCTGTCATACTCCGCCTGCTCTCAAAATTCGGGTGTGGTAAAGCACATATAAGATGTAAGTCCTTGTTCGTTTTCTTCCTTTCCAATACAATCTCCGCTGCCCATATATCCGTTCCCATTGCTATACCTGTTATAAAGGTTACATACCCATCTGCAATAGCATTATCTATTGCCTTTTCAAGTAACGGCTTGATTTCCCTTTCGCCAAGCTCCATTTTGTCAGGACGATGGCCTGTAAAACAACATCTGTGCAATCTTAATTCTTCACTCATAATAATTACCTCATAAAATTATTTTAGATATACTGTATATCTATTCTTAACATTATATCACATAAAGGCTATAAAATAAATACATAATATATTTATTATGAGGTGATTTTATGGCTATTAAAAGTGTATCTATAAGAATTGAGGAAGAAATGCTCAATAAAATCGGTTATGTTGCCGACTATGAAGGCCGAAGCGTAAACAGTCACGTGTTAGTTTTGATTCGTGAAAATATCAAAAAATTTGAAGAAGAACACGGCTCTATTGATGGTGACATTAACCCTGATGTCAATGTTAAACCGACTCGCAAATAGTCAAAAGACAGGTGCAGCACCTTACTTGTTTAGCTTGGCGCTGCACCTGTTTAATTTTTATTCCATTATTCCGACCATTTTGTTTATGTCGCCGTCTGAGTCTACGAAGATGGTCTGTGTTTTACTTGGTGCTGCATAGCCGAATCCGTCTATATAGTTTTTATTTTTCTCTTCTATTATTTCGTTTCTTTTTGCAGTTTCCTCATCGGTAAGATAGCAGGCGTCTTTTGCCATGATTTCGTCATTTGGTTTTATAGGTTCTGCCGGATTAAGCTCCCATTTCGCATAGAGAACATCAGGCTTTGTGAATTTAAAAGTTGTTACCTGATTCCGCTTCGTTCGTGGGTCTGTAAACCATCCCTTGAATGTGTAACCGTATTTAGTTGGGATGTAACTTTCAAGGTTGATGCTTTCGCCGTATCTTTTTGTTATTGGCCTGATAAAGCTCCCACCATCAGATGCGAATTGCAAAGTTACATTTCCTACGATTCCAAGTTCGTTATCGAAGGTTACTCGGTATTTTTCGAGCCACCAAGGTTTTGCTGCTGCCGATGCCGTTGTTGATAGTAGCATCATTGTAGCAAGTGCCGTGCATATTATTCTCTTTTTCATAACCTCCGCTCCTCTCATTCATCGTATATGTCATTGTCATTTTCAAAGCACGCCATCACAAATCTTGCACCAAGCTTGAATCCTTTTATAAAGGTTTGACATTCTGTGGTCTGTATCATTTCGTCATAGCAAGCCTTGTATTTTTCGAGCAATTCCTTTTCTTGCTCGTTTAAGGACTCAAGAAGCTTTTCTTCATTCTTAGTTAGCATCTTGAACGCCTTATCAAATCTTCTTTGTCTTTGGAATGGTCTCTCTGCCGGATTGATGTTCCCATACCAGAATTCTTCAAGTATTTGCATTATTTTCCCTCCTTACGCAAAGAGCGCGACTCAAATTCCGGTATATCCGAAATCGAGTCGCCCTCTTTTAACATTCTTATTGTTGTTTTAATTGCCTCTCTTACATAAAACTCTCGCAATTGCTCTCGTATGTCTTTCGGCTTAATTCCTTGCTTAACAAGTTCATATGCTGCCATAAACACATCACTTTCAATGTTGTACTTCTCGCCATACATAATTTCTTCAAATGTGTACTTCGCCATCCGTGTCACCTCCTTTGGTAACACAAACAGTACCACAGAAAGAGACGGAAGTCAACGAAGGAATTTTATTTATGCAATTCTTTATATAACCTGTCTGCTAATGCCTTCTGAATAGAGCGATATTTATCAGCATCTAAAAAGAGTTGTTCGAAAGCTTCATTACTTTCCATATATGCATTTTGTGCCATAGCCTCAAAGATACCAGGGAACAAACTTCTTTCGTATACCATGCGATCATCATTTTTGGCAGCTCTACGAACTTTTTCATCATCACGCATTTTCGTATATAGAATATCAACTATTACACGGTCTGCTTCGGTGAATTCTCCATAAAACTCTTCATTAATTCTTGCTATGATTTCATCAAGCGGACTGAGGCGTTCTTTTTTACCTCCTGCCTTTTTAGGACTGGTAGGTTTCCAAGAAGCTGGTTCGTGTTCAAGTTCAATAGCACCTTCGAAAGTTTTTTCTAATCGGTAATATTCAAGTTTTACACGATTATCCAAATCAAACTCTGGCACTGGATCAGACGGAAGTAATTTCGCAAGATAGGAACAAAGTACATATTCTTTATGTAAATCTTTGTCAAACATGCGTGTAATTTGTGATATATAGTTATACCACTTAGCAAACGCTCGCACTTCACGTCTAAATTGGTAACGTTGTTCTTGATTAAGCTGATTGTATTTGTCTGCCACGGGTTTTAAAGCATTTGAAATTTGTCCCTGTGTGGTATTTGCTTTACGTGCATCCGGATTGAAATATATATTTGCCACTGCATCAATATCTTCAGCTGTATAAACATTATATTCTCTAAGGATTTTTTGAGTAGTATAAATCAAATCGAAATTTACTTCTTCATCCAAGCTTGTTTCCTGATAGAACTGTTGAAATGCTTTTTTTATACGTTCTACATCATTCACAAAGTCAAGAATATATGTATCCTCTTTACCTGGATATATTCTATTTACACGGCTCAAAGTCTGCACAGCTTTTACATCACGCAATTCTTTATCGACAATCATAGTGTGGAGTAGCGGTTCGTCAAAGCCTGTTTGATATTTCTCTGCAACAATCAAAATGTTTCCTTCATCATGAAATACATTTTTCGTCTGACTCTCTTTTACTCTATTACCATTTTTATCAACATTCATGCTACTTTCAGTATATTCAGTTCCTGTAGGATCATCTGGATCTTTTAAACTTCCGCTAAAAGCTATCATAATTTCCACATCATCATAATCGTTTTCTTCAAGATAGCGTTTTATTTCGTGATAATATCGCACTGCTGCAAGCCTGGATGCAGTTACAACCATCATTTTACCTTGACCTTGAATTTTTTTCTTTGTTACATCCCTAAATGTTTCTACAATAATTGCAGCCTTTTGCTGTAAATTATGAGGATGTAATTCTTCATATCTGCGGATTGTTCGAACAGCTTTTGATGTAGGCACATCCGGGTTTTCCGGTACATTTTTCGCAATCTGATAGCACATTTTATATGTAGTATAGTTTGCCAGTACATCTAGGATAAATCCTTCCTCGATAGCC
>JAZUOO010000064.1:0-3966 GCA_045604705.1 Eubacteriales bacterium | reverse complement strand
ATCCCTGTCGAAAAGACGGTAGATTGTGATTTCTCTGCCTTCATCGGAAAGAATGTATGCACGAAGCTGTCCGGTCTTTATCAAAAGCAGCCCTGTACATTCCATACTGCCGTTATGAATTACAGTTCCTTTTGTTACCCTTCTGGTAATCAAGTTGCCTGTGATACGGTCTTGCTCTGCTTTATTTAATTTATCCCATATTGGAAAGTAGCTTTGAAATTCCATAATAGCTTTCCTCGTATGTCTGTATTTTCTATTTATTGTATCACAAAAATCAGATTTATACAAGAAACAAAGCAAACAAAAATTTCCGTCGAGAATTACTCCTCGACGGATAATTTATTGAATCATATCAATTCCACGCAGCAATGTTTCGCCATCAATAGCACCTGTGGCCTGTGCAACCGCATAACCTTCTGCGTCAATGAAATATGTTGTCGGCAAGGAATATGCTCCATATGTTGCGGCAGCATCAGACCGTGTATCATAAAATACCGGGAAAGTGTATTCTTTTTCTGCGATAAAATTCTTTGCACTCTCTAAGGTTTCTCGTCCGGTAGTCATGTTTACCATCAGGAAGTTTATTTCATCACCAAGCTCGAGATATTTTTCGTGAAAGTCCGGCATTTCCATCTGACAAGGACCGCACCAGCTTGCCCAGAAATTGAGGACTATTGGCTTACCTATAAAGTCATGCAGCTTAACTTGATTTCCGTCAGCATCATAAACTGTGAAATCCGGTGCTAATGTTTTTTGATTTTCTTCTGTTTCACTATTCTCTTGTTGCTCTACTGAAAGCTGATCGGGTGTCTGCGACTGTCCAAGCTGAGAGTAAAGGATATACGCACCACCAAGCAGAACAACAAATGCAAGAATAAGTATTATTAGTGTTTTATTATTTTTCATAGTTCCTCCTAACTGAGCAGATTCAAAAGCTGCCCAAGCGTTCCTGTTGCCATCATAATACCAATTATAACAAGTAGGCTGCCGCTTATAAGGTTAATGATTTTGTAATTTCTCTTAATCCAGTTAAACGCTGATTTGAGGTAGTCAATCAGCACCGCACTTAGTATAAAGGGTATTCCAAGTCCCAATGAATAACTAAGCAGCATCAGCATTCCTTCTGCTATATGACCTTGCTGAGATGCCAGCATCAATGCGGAGCCTAAGAACGCTCCCACACAAGGAGTCCAGCCTACGGAAAAGATAATTCCAAAAAGCATTGCAGAGAAAAATCCCATATTATCTGTTTTAACAGAGCGCTGATTTCCTTTGAAGATATTTAGTTTAAATACTCCAAGAAAATTCAGTCCGAAAATTATCACAATCAGTCCTGAAATGATGTTTACTGTTGTCTGGTATTCACGAAGGAAGCTTCCAACTGTTCCTGCCAATGCTCCAAGCATTACAAAGACAATGGTGAAACCTGTTACAAAGCCGACAGCACCCTTTAATGTTTTTGCAGTAGTTCTTTCTCCGCCGCCTGCAAAATATGAAATGTATATGGGCAGCATTGGAAGCAAGCAAGGCGATATAAAGGTGATAATCCCTTCAAGAAACGATATTAAATATTGCATTAAATTTCACTCCCTTTATGTTCTTGGGCAAGATATTCTTCCGCTGAATGAACTGCCATTGCACCATCCGAAACAGCGGTAACTACCTGACGAAGCTGTTTAGTTCTTATATCGCCGACAGCATACACACCGGGGATGCTTGTCTTTGTTGTTTCGTCTGCAATGATGTATCCGTTCTCATCCAAATCAAGTTGACTTCCGAGAAAATCAGTTGCAGGCTTTCTTCCCACACTTACAAATACACCGTCACAATCAATTATGCTTTCTTCTCCTGTTTTGACATTTTTAATCTTAACACCTGTTATTTTATCTTCATACAAAAGTTCCGTAACCGTGCTATCCCATTTAAACTCCACATTTTCTGCATTCATTAAAGGCTCATGGTAAATCCTTGTTGCTTTTAGGGTGTCTCTGCGATGAACAATGATAACCTTTTTTGCAATACGACTTAGAAGAATTGCATCTGCAGCAGCAGTATTTCCTCCGCCAACCACAACAACTGTTTTGCCTCTGTAAAACATTCCGTCACAGGAGGCACAGTATGCAACGCCTCGTCCTATAAGTTCAGTTTCTTTGTCAACGCCAAGCTCTCTTGGGTTTGCCCCTGCAGCGAGTACGACTGTTTTTGATAAAAATGTTCCCTTTGCAGTTTCTATTTCTTTTGGATTTACCGTAAGATTAACTTTAATTACTTCGGCATTTTCACTTCTTGCACCAAATCGTTCCGCTTGTTTTTTCATTTTATCAGCAAGCGAAAATCCGTCAATTCCATCCTCAAATCCGGGATAATTGTCAATTTGATGCGTCAACGCCATTTGTCCGCCTGCTGAAAATTTTTCAAGAACCAAGACATTAAATCCGGCTCTTGCAGCATAAAGTGCTGATGTGTATCCACCCGGGCCTCCGCCAACTATTATCATATCGTAAACTATATCTTTATTCAAAGCTGTCATATTCACATCAGCTCCTTTCCTATGTTAGTTGTATTATATATTATAGTTTTTTTATTTTCTGTGATGTTATCACATAATTATAATTGTATTTTTTGCATATCTATGGTAAAATATAGATAAATAATTATACGGAGGTGTTTATCATGTGTGATAACAACAAATTTTATATCTGTGAGCATTGCGGAAATTTAATCGGTATGATTCACGATGCAGGAGTGCCTATGATGTGCTGCGGTCAGAAAATGACAAAGCTTGAGCTGGGTACAGTTGAAGCGAGCCACGAAAAACATATTCCGGTAGTAAGTGTTGACAACAATACTGTAACCGTTACAATCGGTTCCGTTGAGCATCCTATGACAGAAGAACATCACATCGTTTGGGTATATCTCCAGACCGACAAAGGAGGTCAGCGTAAATGCCTTGAAATCGGAAAGGATACTGTTGTAACCTTTGCTCTTTCTGATGAAAAACCTGTTGCAGCTTATGCTTACTGCAATCTCCACGGCTTATGGAAAGCTGATATCTAATTATACCACAAATTCATCTACGATACAATAATATTTTGAGCCTCCGAGGAGTATTTTCTTGGAGGCTCATTTTATTCGTATATACTGTCAACTATACACTCCCAATTATCAAAAAATATTTCTACGAACTGTAGCTTATGTAAGATGTATTAAACTGTTTTACTTTATTATACTTGAATTTTGTGCTGAAAACGGAAAAGAACCTCAACAGCAGTACAAGGGCAGCTTTAATGTGAGAATTACTGCAGACTTGCACAGAAAAGCGAGCCTTGGTGCATCTGCTAAAAATATTTCATTAAACAGTTATGTAGAACAGGCTATCGAAATGCAGGTTGCCAAAGATGCAGTCGCACTTTAAATAATTCTTATATAAAATATCAATGCGGAACCGAGATTTCTTCCGATTTCTCGATTCCGCTTTTCTTTGTTTATGCGTTGCAAATTTTGACACGAGGCATGGTTAAATTGTGCAAACAGTGTCTGCACAATTTCTTTATTAAGATGCTATTTATTAAAAGAAGGTGCTGTCGTTTCGTTATTTGCAAAAGCATTAGGTCCCGGATCAGACATTGAAAAATACATTCGGGCAGCTTTTGTTGTTCCGAAATCTCTGTTAGAGCCGCTATTTTGCACTTTATTAAAGGCATCACGGAACATTTGATTGTGTGCTTCTTCACGGTTTAAGAGAAAATCTATGGTTTCTCTTACTTTTTTATCATCAATCTGGCGATACAGATATTCATATACAACCTTTGCACGCTGTTCGGATGCAATGTTGCTTAAAAGGTCTGCACACAAATCTCCCGTTACAGTAACATAATCTCCTGTCCAGGAATATCCTGATGAATTTATGAGACCAGGATTAAGTCCCAAAAGAACATGGGATTGTATTTCGCCTGCTTGTACCTT
>JAZUOO010000063.1:0-7803 GCA_045604705.1 Eubacteriales bacterium | reverse complement strand
AGCTTCGCTTTTGAATTATTATATCGCACTGCGGTGCGAGAAAATTGCAATAATCACAATCCGCACAATGCTCTGTAGGTGCACAAACCTTGCCTCTCCCCATGGGAGAGGTGTCAGCAAAGCTGACGGAGAGGGTGCAGGAATTGCAACGGTTGCAATTAAATCAATCCTTTTAGGGTGCAAAGGCTTATCCACACGCAGAAAAACCACCTGTGGAAAACTCTGATTTTGAGGTATAAAAACATGACAATACAAACTATGATTTACATTATCTTCGCAGGTATAATCTGCGCATCCATCTATGCCTACTACTCAAGAAAGGTATTGGGTAGTTTTATACGAAAATTGGATGAAAACGGCTTGGACAGTGCCGAAAAATCGGCATCACTGAGGGATCTGGGATATTCAAAGCCACACGCATTCCTGGTGGCATTGTCGCTGGGTGACAGTTCTTCGCTGAGTAAATACGTAAGGTCGGTGTACTCTGCCGATGAAGTCGCGGTGCTTCGCGAAAAAGGCGGCTTTCAGAAGTACTTTCTGCCTGTGGAAAATCGTGAGCTTGCACTCAAAAGATACGACAGCGGAAAGATGAAGCTATGGAAGCTGTTGTGCGGTATAGCTGCCTGTATTGTTGTGGCTGTTGTCTGTGCAAATCTGTTCCCCTATGTTATCTCCATGGTCACAGGTGTGGGCGAAAGCTTTAATACGGACGATAGCGTCATGGGTACAAGAGTTGAGGAAACGGTGAGAAGTGAGACAGAATAGAATTTAGGGACAAGATCGGAGAATCAAAGATTCTCTTTAAGGAATTTCTGTGGAATTCCGATATTTATGGAACAGGTCACCTATGGGGAAATGCAAAATGAAAAATTGTTTTACCCTCCGAGCATTGTGCGATATTGTAATTGTTGCAATTCCTGCCACTGCGTGTCGTATCGTGTACCTAAATCCTAATAATCTTCCGAAAGGAGTTGCCCGATTTGTTGCTGCATGAGTTTTTTAAAAAGAACTATCTTACAATAATAATAACCATTCTCACTCTCAGTCTGATTTGTGTCTGGGGCGTTCTTTTGTCGGGCTACAGGTATATCAAGCTTGAGGAGGGCATAAAGTTTTTCGGAAAGACCGATTCGGAGGGGTATCCTCTGAGTGGAAATATATATTATTCCGACGGAAAAAAGGGTAAAATCGACACCGAAAAGGGTACGGTGGATTTCGGTAACGGCGAAAAATATACGGGAGAGCTTTACGGACTTATGCGTCACGGCTACGGTGAGATGACCTTCGCAGACGGAAGTATTTATACAGGAGAATTTCAGAACGACTTTATCAGCGGCAGCGGAACTCTTACAAAAAAAAGCGGCGAAAAATACTCGGGTGCGTTCCTTGATGGAAAAATGCACGGGTATGGTTCCTACCTTTACAGCGACGGCAGTATCTACACCGGCAGCTTTGAAAACGGCAAACGTGACGGCAAGGGAACCATGAAGTATGCCGACGGAAGCATATATGACGGATATTTTTCCGATAACCTTAAGCATGGCAGCGGTACCATCATTTACGCGGATGGCGATAGCTATATCGGTGATTTCAGCCTGGATATGAAAGAGGGCTACGGGACATATAACTGGGTTATCGGCACGAAATATGCGGGTGATTTTAAAGAGGATAAGATGCACGGCAACGGCAGGCTCTACTTCCCGGACGGCTCCGTCTATGAGGGACGCTTTGTGAACGGGGAGGCGGAGAAGTAGACGTTTACCTTGGGGAAATTTAATAATGAATGGCGAACAATGAATGATAATTTTGATTAATTGCTTGGCAATTCTCAATTTGATTAAAATTGTGGAAGTACAAATTTTGCACATATCTGCAGGGAACTGCGGTTCCTGATGTTCCGTTCTCCCGCAAGTAAGAAATTTCTGAAAGCCGATTTGTAAAAAATGTCCCCGCCTTTGGCTTGTAACCTTGGGCGGGGGTAAAAATATCCGTAATTATAAACTCGACAAAACTATATTTTAGCACTTACTTATATATTCTCTTGTTATTTTCTTCTCAGCCTTTTCCTGAAGTTCGACGGCGTGTCTCCCTCAAACATCTTAAACACTCTCGAAAATGCACTCATGTCCACGAAGCCGCAGCTTTGTGCAACCTCGCTTACAGGCATATCCGTGCCGCACAAAAGCTCCATGCTCTTTGCGACTCTGTAACGTCTTATGTAATCTGCGGGTGTTATGTCAAATTCGCTCTTGAATTGCTTTGCCAGGTGCTCCTGTGACATCCCCAGAGCCTTTGACAGCTCGATTCCCGTGACGTTTTTGGTGTAGTTTTCTTCAAGGTACTTTATTATCTTAGCGTATAGAGCCTTACTGCCCTGGGCGGTCTTTTCCGATCTTTTTGCGGCAATATCCAGCCTTGAATAGAACACCATTGCCTGACAAAGGTAGCTCCTGACCAACTGCTGCCAGCCTTTGCCCTTGTTGACTCTTTCGGTGTGTATTCCGTGGCACAGCCTTATGAACTCCCGGCATTCGGAGTAGTCAAGATGTATACTTTCATACCGTGAATTCTTCGCTCTTGCACGTTCGTCCTTAAGTACCCTTGCACGAAGTGACAGCTCAAGAAAGCCCGGGAGCGCGAATATTTCGTCTTTCATACTGCCAAGCTCCTTATCCTCAAAAAGAAGACAGTGTACCTGTGCGTTCTGCGGACACACCAGCGAATGTCTTTCGCCCGGGGTGACTACCGCAAGATCTCCACGGGCAAGAAGTACCGATTCTCCGTTCCCGCCAAGCAGTGCAAAGCCGCTGTCTACGTATATAAATTCCCAGAATTTCTGCACGTGGAAAAAGCTCGGCGTATCGTGGGACTGTGCCAGAACTGTTATTTTTACTCTTCCCGGGTCAAAGACGGTACTGCCGTCCAGGATATTATCGGTCATGTTTTTGTATTCCTTTCCGCACCGCACGGGGCGAGCAGGTTGACAGTTCCAATTCACGTGCACAGCACACAGTCGGATCGGGACTATACAACAATAATATAGATATTCGGATTATTCCTTTGATTTATTATACATCGCTTTAAGACGGGATGGGAAAAGTATCTGTAACCATTTTGTAAAAAATGGGGTTTGATTAGCTTTAAATTCCGCACTTTTATCATTTTGTTAAAAAGGAGACCTCTTTTATGCTTCTGGGTGCTTGTACCAAATCCTTCGGCGGTATGACCGTTGCCGAAACAGCTGAAATTTTTGCCAAAGCCGGACTTTCCTGTGCGGAGCTTTGTTTTTGCCAGAAGGAGCTTTCAGGCTGGAAGTATAACTTTTCCGGCTACGAACCGCTTCCCGATGTGGCAGATGTTCTGAAGGCTTCGGAAATATTCGGTGAATTCGGGATAAAAATCTGCGCTGTCGGAGTCTATAACTGCTTATGGCAGGGCTCTTTTCAAAACACGGAGGAATCGCTGAAATACTTGCGTGAATACTGCGACATTGCGGCAAGCATTGGTGTAAAGCTTATCACCACCCACACGGGTACGATGAACCATTTGGCAAATTCGGCGAAAAGCTCGACAGATTTTAAAACAAGAGTATACGAAAGCTTTACACAAGCTCTTGCTGAAGCCGCAAAACGCGGACTTACAATTGCCGCAGAGTGCGCCCCCTCAGACATTCTTACGGGATATGAGGACTATCTCCGACTCAAAAACTACGTCTGCACAGCTCTTGGGACAAGCGATATGCTGAAATATATCGGTGTTCCTGCCCTGGGAGATACCTGTGAGGACATCGACGAGATTGCACTTTTCCATTTAAAGGATAAAAAGACGGACGGTAAATTCTACGAACGCTTCGGTAACGGAGACGGGGACTTTACCTCATTTTTCAAAAAGCTCCCGCAGATAGGGGAAACACCGGTGATACTGGAGTATGTTAATAGTGGCAACCTTGCAGAAACAGTGATTGAATTCTCGAGAAAAGTGCAATAAAAAACTCACTGAATATTTTCACTAAAAAGGTTTGCAGTCAGTCTGTAACACGATTGACACACAAAGGTATGTAAACAAGCGGCGGCATATTGTGCGTGTGTGCTGCAGACAGTATTTTTCAATGCAGAAAAAGACGTGTACCCAAAGTACACGCCTTTTATTTTGTCAACTTTTAATAAGTTCCTTATTTTTATTTATCTTTCTTTGTTCGCCACTTCAAGCACGAGCTTTGCGATAAATTCGTCCGTCGGCATTGCACCCATGTCACCGTTCTTTCTGGAACGAACCGCAACTGCGCCTGCTTCCACTTCCTTGTCACCGACAACAAGCATATAGGGAATCTTTTCAAGCTGTGCTTCACGGATCTTATAGCCTATCTTTTCGTTTCTGTCATCAAGCTCCACTCTCATACCTGCAGCTTTAAGTTTTGCTACGACGCCCTTTGCGTAAGGCAGCTGGCTGTCGCTGATGGGAAGCACTTTAACCTGTGTGGGAGCAAGCCATGCGGGGAATGCACCTGCGTACTTTTCGATAAGGAGTGCAAGTGTTCTCTCGTAGCAGCCGATGGAAGTTCTGTGAATAATGTAAGGATTCTTCTTTGTACCGTCCTTGTCAACGTATTCCATACCGAACTTCTGCGCTAGCATCTGGTCAATCTGAATTGTAACAAGGGTATCTTCCTTGCCGTGAACGTTCTTTATCTGAATGTCGAGCTTAGGACCGTAGAATGCTGCTTCGCCGATGCCTACTTTGTATTCAATACCAATGTCGTCAAGAATTCTCTTCATAACGCCCTGAGCTTCGTCCCACTGTTCCTTTGTGCCGATGTACTTTTCGGAGTTTTCCGGATCCCACTGGCTGAATCTGTAGGAGAGGTCCTCTTTCAGTCCGAGAGTTTCCATCATGTAGTTTGTAAGCTCAAGACAACGCTTAAATTCGTCCTCGAGCTGTTCGGGAGTACACATAAGATGTCCCTCGGAGATGGTGAACTGACGAACTCTGATAAGACCGTGCATTTCGCCGCTGTCTTCGTTTCTGAAAAGCGTAGAGGTTTCACCGAGTCTCATGGGCAGGTCTCTGTAGGAGCGAGCTCTGTTAAGATATGCCTGATACTGGAAAGGACAGGTCATGGGACGAAGCGCAAAGCATTCCTTGCCGTCCTCCTCGTCGCCCATTACGAACATACCGTCCTTATAGTGATCCCAGTGACCTGAAATTTTATAAAGGTCAGACTTTGCCATAAGGGGAGTCTTTGTTCTTTCCCAGCCGTTTGCTTCTTCTGTATCTTCAACCCATCTCTGAAGTATCTGAAGTATCTTTGTACCCTTGGGGAGCATAATCGGAAGTCCCTGACCGATGTAGTCAACAGTAGTAAAAATTTCAAGCTCACGTCCGAGTTTATTGTGGTCACGCTTTTTTGCTTCCTCTATTGCTGTAAGGTGCTCGTCAAGCTCTGCCTGCTTGGGGAATGAAGTACCGTAAACTCTCTGAAGCATCTTCTTTGTGGAGTCGCCTCTCCAATATGCACCTGTGCAGGAGGTAAGCTTTATTGCCTTTACCTTTCCTGTTGAGGGAAGATGTGCACCTGCGCAAAGGTCTGTAAAGTCGCCCTGCTCGTAGAAGGAAACCTCTTCGCCCTCGGGTAAATCATTAATAAGCTCAACCTTATAAGTCTCGCCCTTGTCTGCCATCATCCGGACAGCTTCGTCTCTTGGGAGAACATATCTCTTTAAAGGAATATTCTCCTTGATAATCTTCTTCATTTCCGCTTCAAGTTTTTCCAGAACCTCGGGAGTGAAAGAAACGTCGGAATCGAAGTCATAGTAGAAGCCGTTGTCAATAGCAGGACCAATCGCAAGCTTCGTCTGAGGATAAAGTCTTTTAACAGCCTGAGCGAGAATATGGCTTGTTGTATGTCTGTATACCTTTTTGCCCTCATCGCTGTCAAATGTTAAAAACTCAACCGAGTAGTCCTTGTCAATAACTGTGTCAAGGTCGCATACCTCTGTGTCAAGCTTTACTGCAAGCGCAGCCCTTGCAAGACCGCCGCTGATGGATTCTGCAAGTGCAATGGCAGTCATAGGTGCTTCAAGAGTCTTTGTGCTGCCATCTTTTAGTGTAATTGTGATCATGGTTTATTTCCTTTCTGTTATCTGTTGCAAATCTTCAAGTGAATAAAAAATTATTTTTGTTTCAGGCATTTAAGATTCCCAAATTGTGCCATCCGAAAACACTACTTTTTTTATCTTTATATTTTTAACAGAATCAATATCTGAATAACTTGAAACATTCCATTCAATCCAGGTCGATGAATACGAAGAAATATCCACATCGTCACCTATAGCCTCAAATGTTTCAGAATTCTGCTTGGTCACCAATATGCCTTGATCATTATAAAATTTTTCGGTAATGGGGTCTCCAAATCTATCGTAACAATCCCACGAAAGTTTTATATCAGTTATGGTCTTGTCTGTCATATTTGCCAAATAAAGTCTGAGAGTATCTTTTTTGCCGTCATAATTTTTATCACGCAACCAATAATAGTCATCCATAGCAATAGGTGACGCTGTTTTTGCGTATCCTGCATTTGCTACTATTTTTATTTTACTATTTAAACTATTATAACAAGAAGCTAAAATACCGTCCTGGTATCTAACATCATCAAAATAATCCTCGTAATAAGAAATACCATCGTAATATTTTTGATTAGCAATATACCATAAATAATGTGTGTTATTTTTCCAGTAATCTTGGAATGTTTTCCAACCGTTACCTAAATATATCGGGAGCATGTGGTTGGGGATTACCACAGAATATGTCCACGGCTGATTGTTTTCATAAAAACGCTCAGAATAGAGTGCTGTATAGCCTTTAAAGGAAATTTGTGCTGCATCAACGGCAGTATTCCACCCTGCACTCTTTCCGGCATAATGGCTTTCAATGGGAATATATGTCCTTTTTAAATCCTCGGATGAATATCCATAAACTAAATATTTATAAGGACAGTCGTTTGTATATATAGAAAAAGTATTATAGGCAAAATTACTCTGCCAGCCAAACTCGCTAATCCATCTCCATGTCATCGGGAAATACAGTACATTATTGCAGTTGAGTATGGGATATTCTTCCTTTAAATTATCAACAACTGTTCCGTTTACAGAAATCTTAGAGGTAGAAATTTGTGCTATTGCCGTTTTTCCTCTTGTGGAAGAAGCTAAAACTTCCGTATATTCGGCACATGGCAATCCGGATGTTATAATATTTCCTGTTTCAGCCGTCCAATAATTATATATTCCAAGAGTATTACAATCAAAATATGTCATTGGAAAATATGTAATGTCCTTGTACACATAAAAAGGATACTGTAAATATGTTTGTTCATAACTTTCTATCAACTGACCATTTATTACCACATCAAATGACGGAACACTTACGGTGACATTCTGTTGTGCCGCCGATACATTCACACCTATTGCCGCTGTAATAACAAAAGTAATAACAACTGACCAAAACATTCTTTTGATTTTTTTCATTTTTCTTCTCCTTTATATTTATGTTTATAGTTATTATCTAAAACTGCTTAAAATCACTAAGTCTTTCTTTGATCTCAAAAAGACCATTTTCGGCAACATAAGTCATTTTTACGGTTTTATGCCATACTTTGAATTTATCATCTTCAATTTCCAGAACATTATACCCCCACGAGCATTCCGGGAAGAAGTGGTTGAAGGTATATTTTCCGTCCTTGCCGACAGTGCCGTTGTAGCCGTAGCCACCGATGTCAAAGAGGGGTTTGCCGTAAAAGTCGAGAACCTC
>JAZUOO010000062.1:0-12802 GCA_045604705.1 Eubacteriales bacterium | reverse complement strand
CGAGAAGAGATACGGGAATAGCGGGAATAAGCCATACAAGGAGAGTAAGAACTGCGATAACTAAGAGAACTATCTTCATATTGAGATCCTGCTCGGTTCTCGCACCGCTGCCCTTGGCTCCTCCCATACTTTTAAGGGAATCTCTGAATGTACGAACGATAAGAGGAAGTGACTTAATAAGGCTGATAATCCCGCCTGCGGCAAGTGCGCCTGCACCGATGTATCTGATGTAACTTCCCCAAATGCCACTGGCACCGTCTGCTGCATAGACCTCTGCAATGGACTTTGAAGCCGGTGCAATTATTGCATCTCCACCGAAAAGCACTATAAGCGGAATAAGAACAAGCCAGCTGAGAATACCGCCCGCAAACATATAGGAGGAAATTCTCGGGCCGCAGATATAACCTACGCTCATTACGGCAGGATAAATCTGTGTACCGATCTCACCGGCAAAACCCTTTACACGGAAGCCGATTTCACCCGGAACAGCCTTGATACCGTCAATAATAAATTTGAAAGCTGCAGCAAAGCCCATACCTGCAAATACCGTGGAAGCACTTGAGCCGCCCTTTTCGCCTGCAAGAAGCACTTCTGCACAAGCTGTTCCCTCCGGATAAGGAAGAACGCCATGCTCACGAACTATAAGTGCATTACGAAGCGGAATCATGAAAAATACACCGAGAAGACCGCCGATAAGTGCGATAAGTGTAATTTCAAGAACACCGGGCTTGTCCATCTTGCCCTCGGATGCCCACAGGAAGAGTGCGGGAAGCGTAAAGATGGCGCCTGCTGCCACAGATTCACCTGCAGAGCCTATAGTCTGAACAATGTTGCTTTCGAGAATTGAGTTTTTACGCATAATAACACGGATAACCCCCATAGCGATAACCGCTGCGGGAATAGAAGCAGATACGGTCATACCGACACGGAGACCGAGATATGCGTTTGCCGCACCAAATACTACGGCAAGAAGAATACCCATAACTATTGATGCAACAGTTATTTCAGGGGTGACCTTTTCAGCCGGAATATAAGGCTTGAAGTTTTTTTGGTTGTCCATATTTTCAATTTTCCTTTCTTGTGATGTCGCCATTCATACAAAGGACGGAAAGCATAACTTCCCGTTCGGTTTCAAAACCGCAAAATGCGACTTCTAATTTTCCCTTGAAATTCTATCACAATTATCATTATATTGTCAATCCTTTTTTGATTATATTTAGTGTTTATGTGCTGTTTTATTACAATTTATTCAATTTTGATAATTCCCAAAACCTTACGGAATGTATTATTCTGGATCAAGGTGGAGAAACTACTGCATTTTGCATATAACATCTGACAAAGTTCGGATAATCCATAAAGTCACATCCTGAGCATATCTGTAATGCTGTGTGTGCAACTGTTGTAATGTTTTTTTGTACTTATCTTATCCTTTATATTCAGTTCTTCCCTGATTGCTTTTTCCTTATTCTTTACGCTCAATCATTATCATTTAGATACAATATTTTCCATAAAAAGCCCATTTTATCTACGGTGAAAAAAGAGACACTTCACACAAGCGAAATGCCTCTTTAGCTACATATTATTCTTTTACAATCTCAGCATCGGGTGCATTTTCCTTAACGCTTTCAATGCCGCTTTCAGCGGATGCCTTTGTCTTGTAGCCCTCTGATACGCCTATTACCTGACCGTTCGTTGCTTTAAGACGGAATCTGTACTCGCCTGCCTTGTCTTCGTAAAGCTCAAACTTTGGGTTCTTTACTTCCGTAACGTTTTTTGCTGTCCGGTCCTCAACTGCTCCTACACAGTTCTTCTTTACACTTTCGATACCGTTCTCGCAAGCGGTTTCCGTTGCGTATACCTCGCTTGTAAGAATAACCTGACCGTTTGTTGCCTTAAGGTCGAACTTTACGCCGGTTCCTGTTGTTTTGATCACAAATTTCCCCATTATTAACTCCTTCCAAAAGCTTTTACTCTTAATAAAAATATTTTGTTTCAAATTTTGCCATCCGCTCTGTTGTATGCTTAGTGTTTAAATCGGATAACATTATTTTTTTGACTTTATTGAATAATTACTTAAAGAGAGCAATGTATGTACACATATATTTAAAATGCAGATATATCTAAAGGTGTTGGTGATACGTCATATCGGTCAGTCCTTCTTGCCCAGGCCCATTCCCACGCAAACCAATCTATATTCTCAAAAGTTTCGCCCTTAAGCTCTGCGAGCCGTGCATCTATCCACTTTTGCCATCTTGCCTTATAAAAGTCGCCTATAAGTCCTGACCACTGACGATTGGAATAGTCATGCAATCCACCGATTTCTGACTGTATGTATGCCCCCCATGTGGTTATAAGAGTTTTTGCGTTAAGTTCATAAAGCCGTTTGCTAAAGTCATCTGCATTCTTTGCGAGCTCTTTTGCCTGTTCTATCCATCTTCCAAGAAGATAATATTCACTTGCTCCTGTAATTTTGTCCATTTTATCAATAAGCTTCAAAAATTCATTTGAATATGTTTCAAACTCTCGGATATTCCCTTTATTAAATGCATTTGTCATCATTTTATGTAAATCCTGAGCATCATTGGAAAGAACCTGCTGTGTTATGGTTATAATATCGTACAGGTAACCCTCACTCCCCTTTAGTACATCGTAATCTTTAAGCAACAGTTCTTTT
Organism: Eubacteriales bacterium; assembly: GCA_045604705.1. Taxonomy (GTDB): domain Bacteria; phylum Bacillota; class Clostridia; order Oscillospirales; family CAG-382; genus SIG622. The sequence goes on along the minus strand of JAZUOO010000062.1, from coordinate 10,128 downwards.
GCTTCCTTTAAAAATTCCTTGTCATAGCTTATAACTGCATTACCCCAGGTTGATGCGGCATTTATGTAAAGTCCGGGTCTTGCATTAACGATAGATTCCGGAGCCCCCTGCCCAAGCATATTCAGCTCCGCTTTGTAGACGGTATCCTTCAGAATGTTCCAAGCCTTATCAACATTTTCGCTTTCCTTACCGTATCTCCTTAACGTGTACTTTTTTAACCATGCAGTTAAGTCCATTTCTTTCATATCTGCAGAAGCATCCTCACACCATACAGACTCAAAGAAAAACTCATAAAGAACAGGATTATTGACACTGGCTTCGGGAGTGATTCCAATTCCGGAAAAAGCAGTGCATGTATTCAGGACTTTAGGAATTTCTCTTGCAAGGTTGTCAAGATGACCATGCATTCCAAGTCTACCCCCAAAATTATTGAGCATACAGTAAAGCCACGGTGTATGATTAAATTCCACATTGTATCCAAACAACGGATTTTCGGGGCTGCCCTTTAAATAGTTTGGCTGTTTTTCTGCGTATAAATCAAGTATGAGTGCGTGGCTTTTTCCGTCTTTAATATCTTCAATTCCTTTTAAAAGCTCCGATGTAGGATTTTTCTGCCACGACTGTATAATCCAGACAGAATTTGGATTTTCTCCAAGCATTGCAGACAGAACCTCACGGGATATTTCACGTGGAGACATATCAAGAGTAATTCCACCCTCGTGGAACGGATCTGTTGCAAAATAATCCGTCACATCACCGTAAACCTCTTTTTGTACTTTATAAAATTTGTGGGCATATTTCTTAAAACAATCTGATGTTGTTATTAGCATAGCCGGTCTACGGAAGGAACACCATGTTCCCTGAGGGATTACTTCAGCATTTTTATCATAATCGAGTATATCGACAGGAACCATACCACTGTATCCCTGAAGAATTGGATGCATACCCAATTTACGCATTATAAGCTGATTTTTTCTCGCAAGCTCCGTTCTCTCTTCGAACCATGAATCGTGAACAGGACCACCGAAGCCGGTGAGATTTGCCATATATGCCCATGCATAATACGCCGGACCTGCAATAAATTTCTTTATCTCACTGTGCGAATAACCGATTTTACTTAAAAATCTTCGCCACACTTCCTCCTGCGCAGTTGTATCAAGAACAAGATTAACACCATTTAAAGCAAGCCAGTCCAGTTCATTTCTCCATTCTTTTTCTCCCCAGAACGCCATTGAGTATGAAAATGTACAATAATTGTATGCATACCGTACTCTTGCTTTTGTTTCCCTATGCACCGTGTTTCCTACCGGGACTATGCATGACGGCATTTTGACCTGCTCGCCTACCTGAGATATGTTTACGTTGCAGAAATACTTAAGATAATAATTCAACCCCATTGCCAGGGATACGCCATTATTACCTTTTATGCATACTTTCCCGTCAATGTCACTTATATCAAAATAGTCGTATTTTTTGTCGTCTGCAAGTTTCAAATCAAACCACGAAACATATTGGGAGCCGATATGCCGTTCTATGATACCATACACTTCTTCATAAGTATCTTCGTCTGTTATCTCAACATTATATGCGCTGTCTTTAAAATCCGGAATAACTATTTCGGGCATATACTTAACGGGCGTTCCGCTTTCTCTTCCCGAAAACTCAATTTTGTCCAAAACGGCCTCTGATGATGCCGAGTTATATTCTATGTAAACGCGGATAATCCGTGCTTCCTTGCCATTTAAATAGTATGTCTCTCCTGCTTCCGGACAACTGTCTTTTGAGGTTTTACGTGCAATTTCATCAAAATCCCTGCCATCAATACTTGTGTATAAGGTATATTGCGAATACCCCTGCGACGGAGTAAATACTGTTACCGTATCAAGATAATAGTTCTTTTCCAAATCAATATCTTTGCATAAAGGGTAGTTATTTGAAATATCTACATCATCTGTAACAAACAGTTCTAATTTACTCACAGTAATTCCGGGTCTTGAGAGTGTTACATATATCCCCGATGCAGTTACATAAGTATCAGGAACAAATTGCAAAGAAGAGCCTGTGTTTCCGGATGCATTGGCGAAAAAGATGAGATCTGATGTTACACAATTCTGAGCATATTCCACCATAGCATCGACGCCCTGCTCCTGTAAGTCTTTATCGAACGTTACTTTTACTCTCTCTATATTATAATTCATATCCAGATTTGCGACATACTTTCCGTTTTCAAATACAATATCTGTAATTACCTTTACTATCATGATTTAACCCTTTTCTTAATTAAAATATTTATAATTTATTTCCGCAAACCTGCCTGCACAAAATAATAATCCGTTCTTTTCTTTCGTGAATTTAAAATATCTTTTGCTCAAGACACGGCTTTATGAATTTATTATAGCACAAATATCTTGTATTGTCAATATATTTAAATGTACAAGACAGCGTCTTATCAAATGCGACAGAAGAAAACATAAACAAAATAAAGTTTTCAATAAATTTACCATATATGTATTTATACATTGTTTCGAAACCAATAGAATTGATTATAATAACTTTGATTTGAGGATTTTATGAATTACAGAACTGATAAATACGGTAATAAGCTTTCCATTCTTGGATTCGGCTGTATGAGATTTAAAGGAACACTCGGTAAGATTGACATGGTTGAAGCGGAGTCGGAAATAGTCAAAGCTGTGAGTGAAGGTGTGAATTACTTTGATACGGCTTATATTTATCCCGGAAGCGAATCAGCTCTTGGTGAGATACTTGAGAATAATAAGCTGCGAGATAAGGTTTATATTGCGACAAAGCTCCCCCATTACATGATTCGTGACCGTGACGGGCTTGACAAGCTGTTTTCAGAAGAATTAAAGCGTCTGCGAACCGACCATATTGATTATTACCTGATGCATATGCTGGCAGATACAGATACCTGGGAAAGGCTGTGTAATCTAGGCATCAAAGAATGGATTAAGGAGAAAATGGACAACGGGCAGATACGGCAGATTGGATTTTCATATCACGGAAACTGCGATATGTTTATAAAACTTGTCGATACCTTTAATTGGGATTTTTGCATGATACAATACAACTATATGGATGAGCATTCACAGGCAGGTAAACGTGGTTTGCAATATGCTCATTCCAAGGGACTTGCCGTAATGATTATGGAACCGCTCCGTGGCGGGAAACTGGTCTCGAGACTTCCCGAAAAAGCAGTAAAGCTGTTTGAGAATCACAGCAACCAGCATTCACCGGCACAGTGGTCCTTTAAGTGGCTTTGGAATCAACCTGAGGTTACCGTTGTATTATCCGGGATGAATACCATGGAAATGGTCAGCGATAACATAGCAACGGCTTCCACCTCAAATATCGGTGACCTTACCGAAGATGACAATAAAATGCTTAAGGCTGTTGTCAAAGCAATAAACGAAAAAATGAAGGTCGGTTGTACCGGATGCGGATATTGTATGCCATGTCCCAAGAATGTTGATATTCCGCTTGCTTTTTCTGCTTACAACAGGAGATTTCAGGAGGGAAAGATACCTGCCCTTATCGAATATTTCATGTGTACGGCACTCAGGAAAAATCCAACATCTGCATCAAACTGTATAGGCTGCGGCAAGTGTGAGAAGCATTGTCCTCAAGGAATAGAAATAAGAAAAGAATTACATAGTGTTAAAAAAGAATTTGAGGGATTACTTTACAAGGGTGGTAAAAAAGTATCCCATATGTTCAAATTTTGAAAATTAAGGGTTACTCCGTATTATTGCGGAATAACCCTTTTTTCAGTCTTCTTTCTTTTCAAATTCGGAAGCTACATCCTTTAAAAGTTTTTTTATTTCGAGATGTTGAGGACAAATATCTTCGCATTTTCCGCATCCGATACAGTCGCTTGCTTTTCCTGCCGTGCTTGTATGTATGCTATAGTAATAGCCGTACGACCAGTCGTTCCACTGTTTTTTACCGTTATAACAGGCAAAAAGATTCGGAATCGGAATATTGGCTGGACAACCTGCGGTACAATAGCGACACTCGGTACATGGTATGAGGTTCATAGAGTCGAATATTGCACGGACTTTTTCTATTGCTTCAAGCTCAGTCTTATCAAGAGGCTTGAAATCTTTCATATAGCTCATGTTGTCGGTGAGCATATCCATATTACCCATACCGGAGAGTACCATTATTACGTTATCAAAGCTTGCGGCAAATCTGATTGCATAGCTTGCTGTACTGCCACCATTAAGGTCATTAAGTATTTTCTTGGCATTATCGGGAAGATTAACAAGTTTACCTCCCTTTACAGGCTCCATGACAATTACGGGCTTTCCGTGTTTTTCACAAACTTCGTAGCACTTTCGTGACTGTACTCCCGGGTCTTCATAGTCAGCATAATTGAATTGTAGCTGAACTACCTCAATTTCGGGATAATCGGTAAGTATTCTTTCAAGGACATCTGCTTTGTCGTGGAACGAGATACCGAAATGTTTTATTCTGCCCTCTGCCTTAAATCTGAGAGCGTATTCATATGCGTGGCACTTCTTATATTTTTCGTAGTTCTTTGCGTCCTGTGCGTGCATGAGGTAGAAATCGAAATACTCTACGCCGCAGACTTTAAGCTGATCCTCAAAATAAGGAATTATGTCCTCTTCCGTCTTGAAGAAGTTATTTGACAGTTTGTTTGTAAGTATAAAGCTTTCTCTCGGATGACGTTTGACAAGACATTCACGAAGAGCTTCTTCACTTCCACCGTCGTGGTAACCTCTTGCGGTATCAAAATAGTTGAAGCCGTTCTCAAGGAATGTGTCAATAAGCTCGCAGAAATCGGGATATTTTATTTTTTTGTCCTCTGTAGGAAGGCGCATACAGCCAAAGCCTAATTTTTTATCGAGTTTTTCAAATGATATTCTCATTGGAACCTCACCTTACAGTTATGTAATATTTTAAGTGATCTTTGGTATTTTACAAAAAGCATTATAACATAAATTATTGTGAAATACAACCACATTTTGCAAATTTAACAAATGATGTAAAATTTTCTTGATTTTATTGCCAAATGAAAATAATTGTGGTATAATATAAATTCAAGATAAAATGTCATTTATTTCAGAACAAAGGAAGCGACAAAATGAAAGTTGTATTGCAGAATCTTACAAAAAGATTTTCAAGCAGGAACAAAAAAAGCGGTAAGGATGTTATTGCCGTAAACAATTTCAATTTTGAGATCCCCGACGGTAAACTTGTAGGTCTCCTGGGACCGTCCGGATGCGGTAAAAGTACTGCTCTGAATCTTATATGCGGGCTTTTGAAGCCTTGTGAGGGTAAGATATTTTTTGGCAAGGATGATGTCACCGTTTTGCCTCCCGAACAAAGAGGAGTTGGAATGGTCTTCCAGAATTATGCTTTGTATCCCCATCTTACGGTACTTGGAAATATTATTTTCCCTCTGCAGAATCTCAAGGGCAAGGACAGGCTGACAAGAAATCAGATGCTGGAAAAAGCAATGGAAACCGCAAAATTGGTTCAGATAGATGAGCTTCTTGACAGAAAACCGAATGAGCTTTCCGGTGGACAGCAGCAGAGAGTTGCAATTGCAAGAGCACTTATAAAAATGCCGAGAGTTTTGCTTCTTGACGAGCCGCTTTCAAATCTTGATGCGAGACTTCGGCTTGCGACGCGTGAGGAGATAAGAAGAATCCAACAGGAAACGAAGATTACAACAATTTTTGTAACACACGACCAAGAGGAAGCAATGAGTATTTCTGACCTTATAGTTGTAATGAAAGACGGAGTCATTCAACAAATCGGCCAGCCGCAGGAGGTTTACAATGATCCTGTAAATCTTTTTGTTGCAAAATTCCTTGGCACTCCGCAGATTAATGTGTTTGACGGAAAAATAAAGAATGGTGTACTTTATATCGGTAACGATGCCGTTATGAATATAAAAGATGTTGCGGATATGGATGTTCATGTCGGTGTTCGTCCGGAAGGATTTATGTTTAGTGCAAACGGGAAATTGTGCTGTGATTTTGAAAGAGTCGAAGTCATGGGGCGTGATATTACGGTAATTTCAAGACATTCCAATTTCCAAGGTACGGCAATACGTTCAATCATTAGCTCAGAAAATATCGGTGATTCAGCTTATGATAGTATCAGATTTGATTTAAAGCCTAACAAGGTATATCTTTTCAGCAAAGAAACAGAAGAAAGAATATCTTTTGAGGTAAAGTAAAGGAAAATTTATGGATAATAAGAATTATAAAGCTTGGGTTTACCTTTTACCGGCAATATTGTTCCTGGGTATTTTTATGGTATATCCGCTGATAGATGTTTTTATCTATTCGTTTGAAGAAAACTTTAATTTTGCATCTCAGTCCTACACGGGAATCGGAGGATATAACTATTTCAATGTTCTGAGTGATCCTTATTTTCTTAAAGCACTGAAAAATACGTTTATTCTTGTTCTTATAACCGTTCCGCTTTCAACGGGAATCGCTCTTTTTATTTCGCTCGGTCTTTCATCAATCAAGACTCTAAGGAATCTTTTTCAGACGGTTTATTTTCTCCCCTATGTAACAAACACTCTCGCAGTAGGACTCGTTTTTATGGTGCTGTTCAGAACTACCGACAGCTCTCAGGGACTTGTCAATACATTTCTCGGATTTTTCGGTATGACGCCCATTGATTTTATTGACGGTCCTTATTGGGCAAAGATGCTTGTGCTTTGTCTTTACACTATTTGGGTTGTAATGCCCTTTAAGATACTTATTCTTACAAGTGCGCTCGCATCGGTAAACAAGGACCTTTATAACGCAGCAAAGGTTGACGGTACTTCAAAGATTCGTATATTCGCAAGAATTACTCTACCGATGATTTCACCTATGCTGTTCTATCTTGTTATAACAGGATTTATCGGTGCGTTCAAAGCTTATAATGATGCGGTTGCTCTGTTCGGCACAAACCTTAATGTTGCGGAGATGAACACGATTGTAGGTTATATATACGACAGGCTTTACAGTGACGGAGGCGGTTTCCCATCTTATGCTTCCGCAGCTGCAATAATACTCTTTATCATTGTCCTGACCATAACCTGCGTTAATCTTGCTGTAAGTAAAAAACACGTTCATTATTGATAAAAGGAATTGACCATGAATATGATTAATGATTTGGATATAACTGAAAAACGGTCCGCAAATCTCAGAAAAGTTTATAATATCGTTATATATACTCTGCTTGCCGTGTGGGCATTAATAGTGCTCTTCCCCTTTTACTGGATGATCCTTACGTCCTTTAAAACTTCGGCTGAATATAATGCGGAGATAATACCCAAATTTTATACAGTCTCCCCCACTCTGCATAATTATTCCGAAGCTTTTACAGAGGTAGATCTCGGTAAGTATTTTCTCAATACGCTTATTTTCACAATAGCAACAACACTGCTTATGTTTATTGTTATTGTTCCCGCAGCCTTTGCTTTTGCCAGACTCAATTTCAAGGGAAAAAATCTTGTTTTTACGTTGTTCTTATCACTGATGATGATCCCAAATGAGCTTGTCATAATCACAAATTTTGCAACTATTACAAATCTAGATTTAAGGAATACATTTACGGGACTTATACTCCCCTCTGTTACAAGTGTATTTTACATTTATCTTTTAAAAGAGAATTTTGCAACGATACCGGATAATCTGTACTATGCCGCAAAGGTTGACGGAACATCGGATTTTAAGTATCTTATGAAAGTCATGATTCCGATCTGCAGACCTACTGTTGTAACCATTGCAATCCTCAAAGTTATTGAGTGCTGGAACTCCTATGTATGGCCGAGGCTTATTACGGATGATAAAAATTATTATCTTGTCTCCAACGGTATTCAGGAGATTCGCGAGAGTGCTTTCGGACGTGACAACATTACTACCATGATGGCAGCTGTTGTTATTATTTCGATACCTCTTATTGTACTGTTCCTTATATTCAGGAATAAGATTATGGCGGGTGTGGCGAGAGGAGGCTCGAAGGGTCAATGATGTTTAGGAAAATTCTTTGTACCTTTCTGACACTTTATACAGTATCCATAGGGTTATGTTCCTGCCATGGGAAACTTGAAGAAAAGAAACAACCATCCGATGTATTGTCAAAGGAATCAATGCCGGAAATGTATGAAAGTACAGGCTTTGAGATTCCGGATAAATTTGATACTTCCCGACAATATGAGCTTTCGTTTTGGGCAAAGAATGATACCAACAAGGTTCAGACCGCCATTTATGAGAAAGCTATTTCGGATTTTGAGAGTCTTTACCCCAATGTTAAAGTAAATCTTCGTTTGTACAATGACTACGGTAAGATTTATAATGATGTTATAACAAATATTTCCACCAATACTACACCCAATATCTGTATTACCTATCCCGACCATATTGCAACGTATCTTTCGGGAAATGATACGGTTGTAAAACTCAATGAGTTATTTGACGATGAAAAGTATGGCTTTGCCGGAAGTGAGGTTAAATTTGAATCACCGAAAAAAGATGAGATTATTCCGCAGTTTCTTTCAGAATGTGCGTTTGGTGAGAATTATTATGCCGTTCCTTTTATGCGTTCAAGTGAAGTTCTTTATATAAACAAGACGCTTGTTGAAAAGTTGGGGTATACAATTCCGGACCGAGTCACATGGGATTATATATGGGAAGTTTCCGAAGCTGCACTGAAAAAGGATGAAACGGGAAAATATATTGCCAACGGACAAAATGTGCTTATTCCCTTTATTTATAAATCCACCGACAACATGATGATACAGATGCTCAGGCAGCTTGATGCTCCATATTCTTCGCATAACGGTGAGATATACATTTTCAATGATACGACAACAGAGATTCTAAAGGAAATCGGGAAGCACGCAGAAACAAGAGCGTTTTCAACCTTTAAAATTTCGAGTTACCCCGGAAATTATCTCAATGCAAATCAGTGTATCTTTGCTGTGGACTCTACTGCCGGTGCAACATGGATAGGTGCAAACGCTCCTTTGAGCGACCTTCAGGATGACCAGATTGCTTCATTTGAGACAGAGGTCAGGATGCTTCCTCAGTTTGATACAGAGAATCCGAAAATGATTTCTCAGGGGCCGTCTGTCTGTGTATTTAATAAAGAAGATTCTCAGGAAGTGCTTGCATCGTGGCTGTTTGTGCAATATCTTCTGACCAATGAGATTCAGATAGCATATTCGCAAACAGAGGGTTATATTCCCGTAACAAGCAAAGCTCAGAACAGCGAGGAATATAAGGATTACCTGTCGCGTATCGGCGAGGATAATGACACATATTATGATGTAAAAATCAAGGCTTCAAAGCTGATACTTGATAATATTGACTATACTTTTGTCACTCCCGTTTTCAACGGTTCAGCATCGCTGAGAAATGCGGCCGGACAGATGATAGAGAATGTTTCTAAGTCTGTAAGACGCAAGGAAAAACTGGATGATAAGTATTTTGATAAGCTGTATAATGATATGGTATCGCTTTATCATCTCGAAAATATCAGTGTTCCCGACAAGTCGGATTCTCAGGCTGTAATCATTTCACAAAAAAAAGAAAAAGTTCGTGAATTTGCAAATCTTCCCGCACAGTCCAAAGGTCTTATCTTCACGCTAATTGTTGTATGGATATTGCTCGGGGTTTATTTTGCAAGTAACTATTTAAAAAATAGGAAAAAAAGGCAGTAAATATTTTACTTTTGTAACCGAGAATCATAAAAAATGTAAATTATCCCGTTTTATGATTGACTAAAAGATGCTTTTGCAGTATAATTCAAAGGCAAAAAATATATTTTAAAGGAGTATAAAAATGAAAAAAATCCTTGCATTAATGCTTACACTCACACTTGCTCTTCCATTTGCTTCCTGTAGCAACAACGAAAACAACGCTGCAGGCGATAATGAAACCGAGCAGAATCAGGAAACAGAAATTAAGGTTATGACTCACGATGAGTTTATTGCCGCAGAGCTTGATGCTCCCGTTGTTGTTGAGACCTATGTTCAGGCAAAGCAGTCCTGGTGGGACAACAAGGGTACATTCTATATGCAGTCCGAAGACGGTGCTTATTTTGTTTATGAAATGGCTTGTACCGAAGAGG
>JAZUOO010000061.1:0-38062 GCA_045604705.1 Eubacteriales bacterium | reverse complement strand
TGTTACAAAGACATATTACGCACAAAAGATGGGACTTGATCCAAAAGATATCGTATGTGTCAGCGTAATGCCATGTACAGCTAAGAAGTTCGAAATCGGTCGTCCAGACCAAAGCGCAGCAGGTGTTCCAGATGTTGATATCTCTATCACAACAAGAGAACTTGCTAGACTTATCAAACGCTGTGGTCTTGACTTCGTGAACCTTCCAGAAGAAGGATTTGATGATCCACTCGGCGAATCAACAGGTGCAGCAGTAATCTTTGGTGCAACTGGTGGTGTTATGGAAGCAGCTCTTCGTACAGCAGTAGAAGTTCTTACAGGTGAAGAACTTGCTAAATTAGACTTCGAAGAAGTTCGTGGTACAGCAGGTATCAAGCGTGCAACATATAAGCTTGGTGATCTCGAAGTTAATGTTGCAGTATGCTCCGGTACAGCTAACGCTAAGGAACTTCTCACAAAGATTCAGAATGGTGAAGAAAACTATCAGTTTGTTGAAGTTATGGCTTGTCCCGGCGGATGTATCAATGGTGGCGGTCAGCCCATTCAGCCCATGAATGTGCGTGAGTCTGTCGACCTTAAGGCTCTCAGAGCAGGTGTTCTTTATAACGCTGATAAGAATCTTCCCTACAGAAAATCTCATGAGAATCCGGATATCAAGACTATCTATGCTGAATTCCTCGGCGAACCCGGTAGTCATAAGGCTCATGAAGTTCTCCATACAACTTATGTAAAGCGCGGTCTTTATTCTAAATAATAACCTCACAAACAAAGTTAAGACGTTCAGTTACGTATTGGGCGTCTTAACTTAATTATTGCAGATATATTATTTAATTCAACTTAATATACTGTAATGTATGGAGGGATTGTATGGAAAAAGATATTAAGATTGGTGCTTTGAATCTGGGATTAGTATATGCAGGATGCTTTTTTGGTGCGGGATATGTTTCCGGAAAAGAATTGTACGAATTTTTCGGTTCTTTCGGTATCAAGGGTTATTTAGGAATAATTATATCTGTGTTACTTTTCTTTGTTTTTGGAGTTTTATTAATTCGAAACGTTCAATTATCCGAAAAAACAGCATTTGATGAGGTTATTATAATAAAAAATTACAAGACTCCGAGAGCTTTACTTGGAGTAATGACGATTTTTATGGTGTTTGGTATTTTTGTTGTAATGACAGCCGGTGCAGGTGCTTTAATAAATCAAGTGTTTGATCTTCCGCAATATGTTGGATGCTTATTATTTACGATTATTACTTGTATTGCTGCTTTATTTGGAATCGGTGGAGCTGTTAAAGTGTTTTCAATGTTAATTCCGATTTTGGTAATTCTGACACTGTTTATTTGTATTCTTGCACTGAAAAAATACGGATTGATTTTTGATTTGCCCGTGACAAACGATAATAAATTGCTTATAAATTGGCTTTTTTCTTCCTTTACTTATGTATCATATAACATGGTAACATTAATAGGTATAATAATTCCCGTTGGAGCTCATGTTAAAAAGAGAAGTACTGTGTTTTCCGGAATTGCATTCGGATGCCTTGCCGCTTTATCAATTGCGGTCGGAATTCTGATGTCTGTTACGTCAATTTTCGGAGCTTCGTCAAAGGAGCTTCCAATGCTTGAAATTGCATTCAGACTTGGTAACCTGTGTGGATTAATTTATGCCGTATTACTTCTTTTTGCAATGTTCAGCACGTCCCTTTCAAGCTTAGTGTCAATTAATATTTATATCAAAGAAAAATTCCAAAAATCCAAAAAGTATATCAAAGCAATAACTCTTTTGGTTGGTGTTCTTGCCTTTATCTGTAGTCTCAGAGGATTTGGAAATTTGGTTAATACTGTATATCCTGTTTTTGGATATGTTGGATTTCTAATACTGTTGATGATCATAATCAATAATATTTACCTGAAAAGAAAGAATTAACATTTTCGGTGCGTGTTTATCGCATCGATTTTTTTATTTTCTATTGTAAAAATTGAAAAATTATGTTATAATACATATATTAGTGACATCAGATTGGAGATTACTATGATTTACTGTATTGAAGATGATAACAGCATACGAGATCTTATGATCTATACCTTAGCTGCATCCGGTTATAAAGCAAAAGGCTTTTCGGACGGGATTCAGTTTTTTAAAGAGCTTTCCGAATCCGATATTAAACCTGAGCTTATTATGCTTGACATAATGCTTCCCGGTATGGATGGAATTGAAATCCTAAAGAAATTAAAGAAGCAATCACATACCGCAGATATTCCTGTTATTATGGCTACAGCAAAAGGTACGGAATACGATAAGGTTATAGGACTGGACTTAGGCGCCGATGATTACCTTGCAAAACCATTTGGAATGATGGAAATGATTTCAAGAATCAAGGCGGTAATGCGTCGTGTTGTGCCGAAAGCAGAAAAGAAATTTCTGAGTGTCGGCAAACTTGAAATGAATATTAACGAACATACTGTTATTTCAGACGGACAGAAAATCTCACTGACGTTGAAAGAATTTGACCTACTTCACTTCTTCATGGAAAACCTCGGACAAGTATTCACTCGAGATACTTTAATGATAAGAATATGGGGTTCGGAATTTGTTGGTGAAACAAGAACTGTTGACGTACATATCGGGACTCTTCGCACAAAACTTGGTGACTGTTCTTCTTATATTGAAACTATAAGAGGTCTCGGATACAGAATGATTGATACATTTTAATAACAAGGAAAGGTATATTACATAAATGAACGAAGGACTTATCCTTATAGATAACAATGACAATATTATAAGTATTAACACTGCTGCCTGCTCTCTTTTCAATACCGATTCAACGTGCTTGGGAAAGAAGTTTGCCGATATAATAAAAGATTACGAAATAAATAATAAAATCATAAATTCCATTACGAACAACGATTCAGAGATTTTCTTTGATATTGCATCGGAAAAGTACCGTATTGAAATCAACCAAATTTCTTCTTCGGGTGAATTTTGCGGAAGATTAATTGTTATTTTTAATATTACACAACACGAAAACACTGAAATAATGCGACGTGAGTTCACTGCAAATGTTTCACATGAGCTTAAAACACCGCTTCAATCAATTTCAGGATATGCGGAATTACTTCATAACGATTTAGTAAAAAAAGAAGATATTCCAAACTTTGGCAGCAAAATATATTCAGAGGCACAGCGAATGATACACCTTATTGAAGATATTATACATCTTTCAAGACTTGATGAAGGTGCCGCTGAAATGGCATATTCTACAGTTGATATATATAAAATTGCTATTGAAACAGCGGAAAGCCTAATGCCAGAAGCAGATAATATGAACGTGTCAATTGAAGTAACCGGTGAAAATGCTGAAATGACAGCTATCCCCCACCTGATAAGTGGAATTATTTTTAACCTATGTGACAATGCAATAAAATATAATAAACTCGGTGGCAAAGTATCAGTTGATGTTAAAAATACGCTTAACGAAATAACACTTACAGTTAGCGACACCGGCATTGGTATCCCGGCAGAAGATTTTTCAAGGGTTTTTGAGAGATTTTACCGTGTAGACAAAAGTCATTCAAAAGAGGTAGGCGGAACGGGTCTTGGTCTTTCAATCGTCAAGCATGCTGCAATTATCCATAATGCAAAAATTCAACTTGAAAGTTTACTCAATAAAGGAACAACAATAACTGTTGTTTTTCCGAAATAAATCAACATAAAAAGATGTATTTCGACTTTACACAGATTTTACAATAGGTTGATTTTAAATTTTAAAATAATGTGATAGTATATACTAGAAGTAAAATGACAGGAGAAAAAGTATGAGCATTTTCGACGTTTTAACTTTGGTTGGAGGTCTCTGTTTATTCCTCTTTGGTATGGACGTAATGGGAAAATCCCTTGAAAAAAGTGCAGGCAGCAAACTACGTGACATTCTCGAAAAATTTACAACAAACAAAATTGCAGGATTTCTTACTGGTATTGCCGTAACTGCAGTAATTCAAAGTTCATCTGCAACCACTGTTATGGTAGTTGGTTTTGTAAACTCAGGGCTTATGAATCTGAGTCAGGCTACAAATGTAATTTTAGGTGCGAACCTCGGTACCAGTGTTACAGCATGGATTCTCAGCCTTACCGGCATTGACGGTGGAAACAATCTCTTTCTTACAATGCTTAAGCCAGCATCGTTTACACCAATTCTTGCTTTTATCGGCATTGCACTTTATATGTTCAGCAAAGTTGAAAGAAAGAGGGATATTGGTACAATTCTTCTCGGCTTTGCTACACTGATGTTTGGAATGCAAACAATGTCTGATGCAGTTTCTGTTTTGGAGGGTAATGAAGCCTTTAAGAGCCTTCTTACTATGTTTGAAAATCCCATTCTCGGAACGCTTGCAGGTGTCGTTATTACAGCAATAATTCAGTCAAGCTCTGCTTCGGTTGGTATTCTTCAAGCAATATCTTTGACCGATGGTGTAACATACGGTGCTGCTATTCCGATAATCATGGGGCAAAATATTGGTACTTGTATCACTGCTATTATTTCCTCTTTCGGTGCAACAAAGAATGCAAAAAGAGCTGCACTTGTGCATCTGTCGTTCAACGTGCTTGGTACGGTAGTTTGGCTAACTGTATTCTGCATCAGTCAGGCTATTTTTAATATTGAATTTCTCTCTGAAGCCGCAAGTCCCTTGGGAATCGCTGTCTGCCATTCATTGTTTAAAATACTGTGCTTGCTTGTATTTCTCCCACTATCATCTGTCCTGGAAAACATCGCAAACAAGCTTATCCCTGATGGAAAGCAGCCTGAGCCTGTAGTTGAACTAGATGAAAGACTTCTTACTACACCACCAATCGCTCTCCAGCGTTGCCGTGAGGTTGCAAATGACATGGCAATATGCTCTGTACAGGCATTAAAGGATTCAATAAAATTACTTACGGATTATTCAAAGGAAAAAGCAGTTGAAATACGTAGTCTTGAAGAAAAATCAGACAAATTTGAAGACCTGCTTGGTTCATATCTTGTAAAACTTAGTGCAAAGCCGCTCAGCGTCTCTGATACCCTTGAATCTGCCATGCTTCTTAAAGCTATAGGAGACTTTGAAAGAATTTCCGACCACAGCGTCAACGTCCTTGAATCAATTGAGGAGCTTATTGAAAAGAATCTTACTTTCACAGACAATGCCAAGAAAGAGATTAAGATATTAACTTCCGCAATTACAGAAATTCTGGATAAAACCATAGACTCATTCGTTGATAATGATTATGAAGCGTGTTCATACGTTGAGCCTCTTGAGCAGGTAATTGACGGGCTTAAAGAAGAATTACGTTTAAGGCATATATACAGACTTCAGCAGAGTGACTGCAGTATTGAAGCAGGCTTCGTATGGAACGACCTTCTTACAAACTTAGAGAGAGTATCTGACCACTGTTCTAACATTGCAGGCGGTATCATAGACAGAGCTCAGCATACAATGAACATTCACGAATCTCTTAGAACAATTAAATCATCTGATGCTCATTTTAAAGAAGTTTACGAAAACTACTTGAATAAATATTCTTTAAATCCCCAATAATAGGATAATCGGGCGGCTTTTCGGCTGCCTTTTTATTTTATGCTCGAGCTTGTTTTTTAAATTCGATTTTAAACAAAAATCCAAATACAGATTTTCGCACTGAGTTTTTTCTGTGTTAAAAAAATAATTGGGTATCCCCCCCGTTAAAATACAAATAAAAAATCCGATGCTCAAAACAATGAACATCGGACGAATTATTTTATATGAATTATTCAGCGTCTGCTGCATCGACAGTTTCTTCTGCTACTGCTTCTGTCTCAACTTCCGGAACTTCAACAATATCATCTTCCGAAACTACGGGAGCAAGAAGAGCTCTGATTGAAAGGCTGACCTTCTTAGCTTCGTAGTCAATAGACATAATCTTAACAGTAACAACATCACCGATAGCTATAACATCCTGGGGCTTATCAATCTTTCTGTCTGCAAGCTGTGAAATGTGAATGAGACCGTCAACACCGGGAACAACTTCAGCAAAAGCACCGAAAGGCATAATGCTTACGACCTTAACTTCAGCTTCATCACCCTCAGCATACTTCGAAGCAAGGATGTTCCAAGGATTTGTTTCTTCTGTCTTGAGGCCGAGAGAAATTCTCTTCTTTTCAATATCAACAGCCTTAACAAATACGTCAACTGAATCGCCGATATTAACAACTTCTGTAGGATGCTTAATTCTCTTCCAGGAGAGCTCCGTAATATGAACCATACCGTCAACTCCGCCGAGGTCTACAAATGCACCGTAAGGAGTGATAGACTTAACTGTACCGTTGTACTTCTTACCAACTTCAACGCTTGCCCAGAATTCATCTCTCTTAGCTTTTCTTATTTCAGCAGCAACCTTGCGGATAGAACCAACAGCACGTCTTCTCTGGTTATTAACATCGGGAAGAATCTTGATGTCATATGTGTTACCAACAAGACTCTTAAGCTGTTCGTCTGTAACACCTTCTTCCGTTCTGGGGAAATCTGTATGAGAAGCGGGAATAAATACTCTGTTTGCGCCGCACTGCATGATAACGCCGCCCTTAACCGCTTCAACAACCTTACCTGTGAGAGTAGTATTGTTCTCAGCAGCATCAACGATAATCTGCCAGTTCTTGTCGCCGTCAAGCTTCTTCTTGGAGAGGTTAACAATTCCTTCGGGATCGTTGTACTTAACAATCTGAACTTCGATTTCGTCGCCAACCTTATATTCTGCCATAAAATCAACAGAAGGATCGTCTGTCACTTCAGCTGAAGGAAGAACGCCTGTCTGCTTGATTCCGAGATCCACATATATAGCTGCCGGTGTCACAGATGTAATAACTCCATGTACCCTTTCTCCTGCTCTCGGGGGTTTTGTGTAGGAATCGAGCATTTCTTCAAAGCTCATCCCCTCTTTGATTTCAGTTTTTGCTGTGTAGTTATCAGATGCAATGTTGTTCATTCTGATTTTTACCTCCTCTATTATGTCATCAGGTGTTGAAGCACCTGCTGTAATACAAACGGTTAAACCGCTATTGTATCGAATTAATTTGTTTACTGTAGCCTTAACACTATCAAACGGCAAGGAATCTGCATTCTCACAGAAAAATGTACCACCGCAGTTTTCACGGCAAATTTCATAAAGATGTTTTGTGTTGGAACTCTTTATCCCTCCGACAACAATCATTATGTCATTAACACAAGATTCTTCACGAGCATGACTTTGTCTACTTTCAGTAACAGAACATATTGTATCAAAAACTTTTAAATTAGTATATACAAAATTGAGAACATTTTGGCACTTTTTATAATTTTCCGTATTATTTGTAGTTTGAGAGACCAAAATTGCTGCTTTTTTTCCAAAATTTACATTTTCGAAACAACTGATACTCTCCGGAGAGTCAAAAACATATACATCACCTTTGGCATAACTCTTGATTCCGATGACCTCCGGGTGTAATGCTTTACCTATAATTATGGTATCGACGTCCGGTGAAGAATAAGTGCTCACGATATTATGGATTTTTTTTACGAAAGGACAGGTTGTATCAATAACCTTTGAAAATCGTATGTTCATTTCCTTCTCTTCCTCAAGTGTAACACCGTGAGTTCTGATAACGCCTACTGCATTATACGGAATATTTATATCATCTAACGATTCAAAGGTTATAATTCCGCCCGAGGTCAGTTTATTTATATAATCACTATTGTGTATCAGCTCGCCATATATATATACTTTTTGATTTTTATCGGCAAGCTCTTTAACGATTTTGTCAGCTCGTCTTACACCAAAGCAAAAGCCTGAGTCCTCGGATACTTTTATAGACAGATTATTTTTCATTTTTACCATTTGTTAAATAAGAGTATTTATCATGCAAAGCACAGATCTTTTCAAAAATAAAGGCAGAAATTCTATCAAATTCTTCTCTGGACTTATCGGTGTTGTTTAATGTTTCATACTTAATTATATCACCAATTACAATGAATTTTTTGCCAAAAATTCTGCTTTTATTATTTTTTGCAATTATGGCAATCGGAAGAATATCAATATGTGCCCTTGTAACAATCATTCCGGCACCGCTCTTTACTTTTGTGTCACGCGGATTTTTACCGGGATATCTTGTCCCTTGAGGAAACATTCCAACAGTATTCCCTTCATCAAGCAACGATATAGCCTTTTTCATAGCATTAAGGTCAACACTTCCCCTTTCCACGGGAAAGGCGCCGAAAAGCTTTATTACAGAGCCTACAATCGGAATCTTAAATAGTTCCTTCTTCGCCATGAAGCTGGTTTCGTTCTTAAGTGAAGTAACAATCATTACAGGATCAAAATTGGAAATGTGATTGGAACACAGTAATACTCCTGTTGTGGGTTCTTTTTCAGGATTTATTACCTCTACTCTGAAAAAACATTTCAAACATTTGAAAATAAAACTTTTAAAGCTCATTTTTTAATTTCTCCATAATGATTTTTTTTGCTTCCGCTACGGTCTGCTCAATATTTAGGCTAGTATTGTCAAACATAATTGCATCTTCGGCGGGAACAAGAGGTGCTGTGCTTCTTGTGGAATCGTTCTTATCCCGTTGCTTCATATCAGACAGTACTTCTTCAAATGAAATCTTTTGATCTTTTTGGATAAGTTCCTTATATCTCCTTTCGGCTCTGCTGACTTCATTAGCACTCATAAAAATTTTCACATCGGCATCCGGAAGAATTACAGTCCCAATATCTCTGCCGTCCATTATAACGGAGTTGTGCTTCGCTATATCTCTTTGTTTATTAAGAAGAAATGCCCTGACAGCAGGAAGCGCAGATACAGCTGATGCATACATCGAGGATTTAGGTGTTCTTATTTCATCAGACACATCTTTTCCATTAAGGTATATTCTCTGAGTGCCGTCAATCCATTTAAGTTCAATATTGATATTAACAAGGTGCTCAGACATGGTAACTTCATCGCTCGGATCTATGTTATTATACTGAGCATATAAACCGACAGTTCTGTATATTGCACCGGTATCGACATATATAAAATTAAATTCTTTTGCAAGTGCTTTTGCAAGTGTACTCTTTCCGACACCCGAGGGGCCGTCTATAGCTATCTTAAATAATTTACTCATATAAAACCTCACTTTGATTTAATGAAGAAATCGCGGAAAATGCCGCAAGTTTTCCCGTTGAAAATGCTATCTGTAAATTAAATCCGCCCGTATACGCATCAACATCTATGATTTCACCGGCGAAATATAATCCCTCACATTTCTTTGATTCCATTGTGGAAGGATTTATTTCCTTAATGGAAACGCCACCGGAGGTTATTACCGCTTCGGTTACCGGTCTTAAACATTTTATATCCAACGGAAAATGCTTTAAGGTGTTGATAATTAGCTTCCTTTGTTCTCTTTTTAATGTGTTTACTTTTATTGAATTCGGAATACCGCACACTCGGATAAACGGGCGTATTAAGGCTTGCGGTAACAAATCGCACATGGCATTACTTATGTCACGATTGATGTACTTGCTAAAGTCAGAAACAACTCTTGTTTCAAGAACTTCCTCGCTAAGAGCAGGTTTTAAATCAATTTCAATTCTGTATTTTGAAGGATCATCCCGCATATTCGCAGAACACGACAACACCAGAGGTCCAGATATTCCAAAATGGGTAAAGAGCATTTCACCAAGTTCAGAAAAGACTTTTTTATTCCTTTCATCGTACAATGTCAAAACTACGTTTTTTAAAGTCAATCCTTGCAATTCAGAATGCAGATCTCCTTTTAATTCAATAGGAACAAGTGAACCCCTTACAGGTATTATTGTATGACCGAGTTTTTCTGCAAAATTGTAACCGTCACCCGTTGAACCGGTTGTCGGATATGAAAGTCCACCTGTGCAAATTATTACTTTTTTAAAACGGTAGCTTTTATTATCGGAACAAGTAACCCTAAAACAATGTCCATTATTTTCAATATCTGTAACAGCGGCATTTATAAATCTGCAATTATCTTTGCGAATACTCCTTTTTAAAGCCTCCAATACATCTCTTGATTTATCAGAAACCGGGAATACTCTGTTTCCTCTCTCTGTCTTCAGAGGACATCCGTTATCTTCAAAGAATTTCATCACAGACGCTGTATCAAAGCATCTTAAAGCTGAGTACAAAAATTTTGGGTTGCCCGGAACATTTTTTAAAAACTCTTCCGTTGTACAGTTATTTGTAAGGTTACATCTTCCCTTACCTGTTATCAGAAGCTTTTTACCTAAATAAGCATTATCAAAAAAAATATCTGACTTTAATTTTTTTAATGAGGAATTTTTTTCGAAAACGGTAATTCCATAATTCGAAAATGATGCGTAAGATGTACACATAAGACCGGAAGCACCTGCACCGATGATTGCTATATCACTGTAATTACTTCTTGTTGTCATCATAAACGTCGAATTCCTCCCAGAGTTCCTCAAGGCGTTTAAAGGTATTTTTTAATGAAGCCTTTTTCTTTCTGCCTACGGAAACTATAAGTGCATTAATGACACTTAATGGACATACAAGTGAATCTACAAATGATGCCATGTCGCTCTTAACATATAATACACTGTTTGCAATCGATGTTATAGGTGATACTTCATTGTCCGTTATTGCGACAATATCTGCACCACATTTCTTGGCTATTTCAAGGCACTCTCTTGTTCTTGCTGAATACCTCGGAAATGTTATACCAATTATAACATCCTCTTTTTTTATTCTTCTTAGTTGTTCAAATATCTCTCCTGCACCGGTTGTCATGAGAAGATGAACGTTATCCATTATAAGATCCAGGTAGTAATAAAGGAAATTTGCAAGCATAGACGCCGAACGAACACCTACAATATAAACAGCTGATGCATTTGCAATCATTTTCGATGCCTTTTCAAATTCAGCTCTGTCAAGCTGCTCAACCGAGGTCTTGAGATTTTCTATATCATTCATCATGACATCCTTGAGAACATCCTCACCAATTGTTGAATCGGAAATATCTATTCTTTGCACAGACGTCATTTTTGTCTTTATTAACGTTCTCAATGCCCGCTGAAGCTCAGGGTAGCCCTTATATCCTAACTCGATGGCAAATCTAACGACCGTTGATTCAGATACACCTATTTTTTCTCCGAGCTTTGTTGCAGTCATATTCATGGAGTTTTCGCTGTTATCAATTATATATCTGCCGATAAGCTTGTGACTTTTAGACATTTTCGGCAGTTTGCAGGAAATTTGTGATAAAACGTTTTGTGTCATCGGTAACCTCCCGATGGATTTCGATACTTTTTTATTATGCCATAAAATATGAATTTTGTCAAGCGGCTATGTAATAATTATAAAATGTAATAAGTAAATTGTAAAATAATGCAATTTGCTATTGAATTAATATTATGATAAGAGTATAATATACTAAAAAAAGAGAGAAGGAAAATCTACTTTGAAATTATCTGAAATATTAAACAACAATGTGTTATCTCTCTCCTTTGAGGTTTTTCCGCCAAAGACAGATTCTGCTTTCGAAAGTGTTGAAGGGGCGATATTTGAGATAGCAAAACTAAAACCATCATTTATGAGTGTCACATACGGTGCAGGCGGTGGTACAAGTAAATATACACTTGATATAGCAAAGGATATAAAGAGAAGGTACAATGTTCCCACCCTGGCACATCTTACCTGTATTTCATCGAACAAAAAAACCATAAAAGCTCAGATTGAAAACATCAAGAATGCAGGTATTAACAATATTATGGCACTAAGAGGCGATATACCGCAAGATAAAATTGACCAAAACCGTTCAGAATGGGATTATCATCATGCTATCGACCTTATACGGGAGCTTAGAGAAAGTGACATGGATTTCTGTATTGGAGGTGCCTGTTATCCGGAAATACACCCGGAAAGCACAAATCAGAATGAGGATATAAAATACCTTAAAGAAAAAGTTGATGCGGGTTGCGATTTTCTTACTACACAGATGTTTTTTGATAACAATTTGCTATACAATTTCCTTTACAAAATCCGTGAAGCCGGAATAACTGTTCCAATCATTCCGGGCATTATGCCTATAACAAACGGCAAACAGCTTGAAAGAGCATTAAAACTTTCGGGATCCTTTATACCTCAGAGATTCAAGGCGCTTGTTGACAAATTCGGAACCAATCCAAGGGCAATGATGCAAGCAGGGATAGCATATGCTACAGACCAGATAATCGATCTGTACGCCAACGGAATTACCAATGTTCACGTATATTCAATGAACAAACCTGAAGTTGCCTCTGTTATTCAGAGCAATCTCTCACATATAATAACCGTCCTATGAACAATGTTGTACTTACAAAGGAGTATTCCCAGCCTGAAATCAATAAAAACGAAATAATGCGGTATATTGGAGTCAAAAACGATAGCAATGATATGGATAATTTGATTGATGCTTGTTTATCTGAATGCCTGTCTGTCTTACGATACAGCGTTTGTTATACCGTAGCAGATATTGCAACAATTAATAACGCCGTTGTTTTTTTCACAGACACTGCTTTTAAATCTTCCGCATTGTTACATAATCTTAAAGGGTGCAGTAAGGCGATTATTTTCTCTGCAACCATCGGAATAGGAATTGACAGATTGATTTCCAAATACAGCAGATTCTCACCGTCAAGAGCGTTTTGCTTTCAGGCTATAGGAACCGAAAGGATTGAAGAGCTGTGTAATTGTTTTAATGAGGAAATGTCGGAAAAGTATGGAAACATAAGACCGAGATTCAGTCCCGGTTACGGCGACTTCGATATTTCGGCTCAACGTGACATATTCCGTTTGTTGAATTCATCAAAAAATATAGGACTTACATTAAATGATAGTCTTATTATGTCACCTTCAAAATCGGTTACTGCGATCATCGGAATCGACAGAAAGGATTAAACAATGAACTTTCGTGATTATTTAAAAAAGAATTTGGTTATATTGGACGGTGGAATGGGCACACTTCTACAGGAGCAAGGTTTAAAGCCCGGAGAATATCCTGAATTGTGGAGTGTTTCTCATCCCGATATTATCACTGATATACATAAGGCTTATTTTGATGCGGGCAGCAATATAGTAAATACCAATACATTCGGAGCAAATCCTTTGAAATTCGGAAAAAATGAACTTGATATGATTATAAAATCTGCAATTTCAAATGCAAAAAAAGCTCGTATACTGTCATCTTCGTCAAAAGAAAAATTCATATCTCTTGATATTGGTCCTTTGGGAAAACTGCTTAAACCTTTCGGAGATATGGAATTTGAAAGTTCAGTTGCGGCATACGCTGAGATAGTGAAGCTCGGTGTAAAATACGGCGTAGACCTTATAACAATTGAAACAATGAACGATTCTTATGAAACAAAGGCTGCCGTTCTTGCTGTAAAAGAAAACTCTGATTTGCCTGTTATTGTCACCAACGCCTATGGCGTTGACGGCAAACTCATGACAGGAGCATCTGCCTGCGCGATGGTTTCTCTCCTTGAAGGTCTCGGTGTTGATGCACTTGGTGCAAACTGTTCTTTGGGACCCGCACAGCTTATGGGAGTTGCCGAGGAACTTTTAAAATATTCATCCGTACCGGTTGTAATAAAGCCAAATGCAGGACTTCCTAGAGTTGTTGACGGTAAAACAGTGTTTGACGTAAACGAAAAGGAATTTACCGAACTTGTAACTGCAATGTGTAAAAAAGGCGCGAGGGTTGTCGGCGGATGTTGCGGTACAACGCCCGAATATATCAAAGAATTGAACAACAGACTTGAAGATTTTGAGCCAAAAGAAATTAAAGATAAAAATCTGAGCGTTGTATCGTCATATACCCACTCAGTTTTCTTTAGCAATTCCCCTATTCTTATCGGCGAAAGAATAAACCCCACCGGCAAAAAACGCTTCAAGCAGGCTCTTGCTGAGAATGATATTGATTATATTCTCAAAGAAGGCATATCGCAACAAGACAAAGGAGTTCATATACTCGATGTTAATGTCGGACTTCCTGAAATAGATGAACCCAAAATGCTCACTGAAACCGTTTTTGAGCTTCAGTCTGTCACAGATTTACCGCTTCAGATAGACACAGCCGATCCTGTTGCAATGAAAAAAGCAATGCGTATCTACAACGGAAAACCGATGGTAAACTCCGTTAACGGAAAAAAGGAAAGCATGGATGCTATATTCCCGATTGTCAAAAAGTACGGTGGTCTCGTTGTAGCTTTGACATTGGACGAAACGGGCATACCCGATACTGTTGAGGGTAGATTGGAAATAGCCAAAAAAATTATCGGTTGTGCAGAAAAACACGGAATATCTAAAAAAGATCTTATATTTGATCCTTTGGCTATGACAATCAGCTCTGATAAATATGCCGCAAAGATTACAATAGAAACGTTGAGAAGAATCAAATATGAACTTGGCTGTCACACATCGCTGGGAATCTCAAACGTTTCTTACGGGCTTCCGGTTCGTGATACTATAAACAGTAATTTCTTTGCAATGTGTCTGGGTAACGGACTTTCCGCCGCAATTATTAATCCTTATTCCCATGATATGATGAAAACATATTATTCATATATGGCACTTGCCGGATTGGATAATAATTGCCGGAATTATATCGAATTTTGCTCCGAACATGATAATGTTCCTGCTTCACCACAGGTAACTCAACAAAATAAATCTGTTACCAGCGAAGTTCTAACCAAATCATCTTCCGAATTGCAAAATGCAATTATACATGGCAGGAAAGAATCCGCTTCACTGTTAACAAAGGGCATACTAAACAGTAATAACGGTCTTGAGGTGATTGAAAATGAAATTATCCCCGCACTCGATGTTGTAGGAAAAGGATTTGAAGAAAAACGAGTGTATTTACCACAATTGCTCATGAGTGCGGAGGCGGCAAAAGCATCATTTGATGTAATTAAAGAACATATACCACAAAAAAGTGAAACCGAAGCAGATAGATTTACGATTGTCATTGCTACCGTGAAAGGGGATATACATGACATCGGAAAGAACATAGTCAAATTACTGCTTGAAAACTATGGTTATAATGTTTATGACCTTGGAAAGGATGTCACGCCTCAGGTAGTAGCAGACGCTGTTATTGACAGAAAGGCACAGGTATGCTGCCTGAGCGCTCTTATGACAACCACCGTTCCCGCCATGGAAGAAACAATAAAGCTTATACGTAAAGCGTCCCCGAAATGTAAAATTATGGTTGGAGGTGCAGTTTTAAATCAAGAATATGCCGATATGATAGGTGCAGATTTATATGCTAAAGATGCCATGGGTGCCGTAAGAAAAATATCAAATTTATAAAAAAGAGGCAGGTGTGCAGTTATGATTTGCACACCTGAAATTTATTGTAATTCTATTGTTTAAGATCTTCTTTGTCAAGAATAACTCCGAGCTTACTCTGAGAATGACTTGACCATATGATCTTTCTCGGACACTTTTCAACACAAATGTCGCATCCGGTGCAAAGTGTATAATCTATTTCGGCAATGGAACCATTGACCTTAATCGCTGAGGACGGACAATTCTTTTCACAGATTTTACATCCGATACATCCGACATCGCAATATGATTTTGTTACAACTCCCTTATCCGCTGACATACAGCCAACCCAATGCTTTGCTTCAAAAGGTATAAGCTTGATTATCTTCTTAGGGCAAGCCTCAACACACATACCGCAAGCTTTACACTTGTTATAGTCAACAGCCGCAACGCCGTTTTCAATAGTAATTGCATCAAAATTACAAGCCTTTGCACACGAACCGAGGCCGATGCACCCGTTAGGACACAGCTTATTCCCTCCGGCAAGCTTATTTGCCGCATTACAGTCAGCAACACCTGCGTAAATGTATTTTTTCTTTGCAAGCTCGTGAGTACCCGAACACATAACCTGTGCTCTGTATCTTACTTTACTTCCATCCACAACGGGCATACCCATAATTTGCGCGATTTTTTCGGTTACCTCATCGCCGCAAGCATTGCAGGCATCCATTTTAGCGGTTCCTTTTACTATTGCTTCTGCAAGTGCCGAACAACCCGCAAAACCACATCCGCCACAATTTGCTCCGGGTAAAACCTCTGTTATCTGCTCAACCCTTTCATCGACTTCGACCTTGAATATCCTACTTGCCAAAGCAAGTATAAGACCGAGTACAATACTTATTGCCGCAAAAACGATGGCGGCTGTTAAAATACCATTCATTCATTATCCTCCTTAAACCGGGAGCGTTGCACCCTGAAAACCGGAAAATGCCATTGCAACAAGTCCCGCGGTCACCAAGGCAATCGGAATCCCCTTGAAACACTTAGGTACATCGGCAAATTCAACTCTAGCTCTTACTCCTGCAAAAACAACAATTGCCATTGTGAAACCAACTGCAGAGAAGAAACCTCTGAGAACAGATTCGACAAAGCCCCAGTTATTATCAATACATAGCAGAGCACAGCCCAAAATCGCACAGTTTGTAGTTATAAGAGGCAAATATATTCCAAGAGCCGAATAAAGTGCCTTTACATACTTTCTGAGGAACATTTCAATCAGCTGAACAAGAGAGGCAATAATCAATATAAAAGCTATAGTCCTCAAGTACTCAAGTGATGCCGGAACGAGTACAAAATTATAAACA
This sequence comes from Eubacteriales bacterium, assembly GCA_045604705.1. Lineage (GTDB taxonomy): Bacteria > Bacillota > Clostridia > Oscillospirales > CAG-382 > SIG622. The sequence goes on along the minus strand of JAZUOO010000061.1, from coordinate 21,361 downwards.
ATCCATGTTATTGCGTTTGAAAGTGTCATAACAAAAGTTACGGCACAACCCATTCCGAGAGCATTTGAGGGTTTGTCGGATAGTCCGAAGAAAGGACAGCATCCGAGAAATTTAACAAAGATAAAATTCTCAAGAAGAACGGCAGAAATAATTATAACTAAAATATCCATTAACGCTTAACCTCCTTCTTGTGTTTTTCTCTATTTACTTTCGCAAATATAGCATTAACACCAGCTATTACAAAACCAAGTGTAATGAAAGCTCCTGCTGGAAGAACAAATATAATCATAGGCTCATACATTCCGCCGAACAGCTCAACGCCCATGATTTTTCCTGTTCCGAGAATTTCGCGGATAGCACCGAGTACTGTAAGAGCTAAGGTAAATCCAAGACCCATAAAAAGACCGTCAAGCATGGAAGCAAAGGGACCGTTTTTTGAAGCGAAAGCCTCAGCTCTCGCAAGAATAATACAGTTTACAACTATAAGAGGTATAAACAAACCGAGGGAAGAATTAAGTGCGGGAAGATAAGCCTTAATAAGTAGTTCCACCGCTGTAACAAAGCCGGAAATGATTACTATGTACGAAGCAATTCTTACCTGCTTGGGAATAAATTTTCTGAGCAATGAAATAAGTAGATTTGAAAGTATCAAAACGCAAGTTGCGGAGATTCCCATACCGAATCCGTTTTGAACGGAGGTTGTAACAGCAAGAGTCGGACAAGCACCGAGCAACTGTACAAATGTGGGATTATTTGTGAAAAGCCCTTCAACAAGAGCGTCTTTAACATTATATTTTTTATTATCCATTTAAAAACCCCCCTGTTGATCAATTCACTTCTGCGATAGCCGTCACTGCAGCATTCACACCGTTTAGAACAGCATTGGAACTTTTTGAGGAACCGGAAATTTTGTCCACCCCATCACCGAATGACATCAAAGAATTCTTTCCTGCAAACTGTTCTGTAAACCATGCTTCATCAGCACTGTTGATTTTATCACCAATACCCGGTGTTTCACTGTGACTCATTACTCTTACGGATGTTATGGCCTTATCCGCATCAAACGCAACCATCATCTGAACCTCACCGCCAAAGCCTGCCGGTGCACAAATAACACTGTATCCGATTATTGAGTTGTCAGCTTCCTTGGTAATCTTATATATTGAACTCACGCAGGAATCTGAATCCGAGTACTGCATATCAATAATGTCGCCCTCGCTGAAAACTTCACGGATGGTTTCGCTAATAACTCTTGCTTCGTTTTCAGCAATTTTATCTGCAGTCAAGGCATTAACACCTGCAACAACAGCTGCTATAATAGTACAAACAACAAAAAGTCTTAGAGTTATATCAAGAATAGATTTTATTTCCTGCTTACTGTTTTGTTTTGACATTCTTAACACCTCCGAACACTTTGGGCTTTGTAAACATATCAATATACCAAACAAGCAGATTCATTATAAGAATAGCGAATGATACACCTTCGGGATAGCCGCCGAAATACCTGATGAACAATGTTATAAGACCGCATCCAACACCGTATATAATTCTTCCTGTAGAAGTTACCGGGCTTGTAACATAGTCGGTTGCCATAAATACCGCACCGAAGAAAAGGCTACCGCTTGTAATCTGTACAAGCATGAATTCAAGGTTACCCATATTGCCCTGCGGGAAAAGGAACGTGAAAACAGCAACTGTAGCGACAAAGGATACGGGGATATGCCATGTAATAACCTTTCTAAAAAGAAGATACAACACACCAACAATAATTAGGAGCTCGGAAATTTCGCCGATACTTCCGCTGTGATTACCGAAAAACAGATCAAGTATATTTTTCTTTTCTGCTATATCCTGTGCCAAAGGTGTTGCACAAGCAATTACATCATTTTCGAAATCAACGAAGAAAGTAAACCTGTCTTTGAATTCGGTAAACGTTGATACGTGCTGCGGGAAAGCAACAAAGAGGAAAACTCTTGCCGCAAGTGCCGGGTTGACAACATTCTTACCGATACCTCCAAATAACTGTTTTACAACAGCTATTGCAAATATACCGCCGATAACACAAATCCAAAGCGGAACGGTTACAGGCAACGTGAGTGCAAGGATAATACCTGAAATTATAGCAGAAAAATCTCCAATGGTATTATTCTTATGTGCGAGCTTTCTGTATATGTATTCCGTAAGTACGCAGCTTAAAACGGAAACCGCTACAACAAGCAGGGTTCTTGTGCCAAATGCATAAACACCCCAACCGATGACCGGTAACAGAGAGATAATAACATCCAGCATAAGATTCTGAGTACTTTTATCTCCATGCATATGCGGAGACGCAGTCATCTTAAAAAAACTCATATATGTCCATCCTTTCGATTATTTTTTCATTCGCCTGCGCTTTTCATTAACTGCAACTTTTGCTTTACGTATATACTGAACAATCGGCACATTACCGGGACAGTTATAGGTACAGCATCCGCATTCAACGCAGCTCATACAGTTGTTGTTCTCGCACATTTCATATTTTTCATGTGAAGAAAACAGTGCAAGATAATTGGGAGTCAGATGCATGGGACACACACCAACACATTTGCCGCAATGGATGCAAGCACCGGGATCGTAATCCTTTCCCTCAGATAAAGCAAGAATTGCTGATGTTCCCTTAATTACCGGAGTATTGATGTCCCATTGTGCAATACCCATCATGGGACCGCCGGAAATTAGCTTTGCCGGCTTCTTTGTAAATCCGCCACAGTATTCAATTACATCGGCAAAGCTTGTGCCAATGGGAATAAGCAGATTCTTAGGTTCTTTGATACAATCACCCGCAACTGTTACAACACGTCTGATAAGAGGTCTTCCCTCTCTAACCGCATGATAAACGGCAGCACAGGTCTCAGCGTTGAAAATAACAAATCCGACATCGGCGGGCAATTTCCCCTGAGGAAGCTGCACACCGTGAAGTGCAAACATTATTTGCCGTTCGTCACCCTGCGGATATTTTGTTTTCATAACGGCAACCTCTGCACCTAAGCTGCGTAGCCTTTCTACGGCATCCATTTTATTATCTTCGACAGCAAAAACAACCTTATCAACCCCAATAGCTTTTTTAAGAATTTCAGCTCCCTTGACCATTGTCTCTGCCTGTTCAAGTATAAGTCTGTGATTTGCGGTAATATAAGGCTCACATTCGGCACAGTTGATAATAATTTCCTTTGCCTTACCTATAGCAGACTGAATTTTTGCATATGTAGGAAACGTAGCACCGCCCATACCGGAAATACCAGCTTCTCTTACTTTATTAATTACATCTTCAACGGAATAATTATCACCTTCAATGCCATCGAAATCACAAAATATATCTTCTCCGTCGCTTTCAACAATAATATATTCTGTCTTCCCGATACCGCTATAAGAATCTCTGAGCTGAATCTCGGAAACTGTACCGGATATGCTTGCATGAACAGGACAAGAAAGAGCTTCATCATTTCTGCCAATTACCTGCCCCGCCTTAACAAAATCACCTTTTTTTACAATGGCTTTAACAGGTGCGCCAATATGTTGAACAAGTGGGATTGCAACTTTTGCCGGTTCTTTCATTACTTCAATTGCTAAATTGCTGGTATCTTTATGTTCATTAACATGTATACCACCTTTGAAAGTGAACGCCATAAATACACCTTTCCTTTCTTAGAAGTAGAGTCTAAAAAATACTGAACTATTAAACAATATTTCTATTTTACTAAATAAGTATATCACATAAAATGAAAAAAATCAATATTTTTCGGCTTCTTTTATTAAAAAAACAAATTTTTTGTCGTTAAAACAATAGTTTGTGACGTTAAAAAAAATAACAATATTTTTTGGCGAAACATATAGTGGGGTATCTGACATATTTTTTGTAATGACAAAATTCAAAAAATATAATATAATATGTTGTATTAATATTAGTTATAACTGTATATAAGAGGTGTGTTCCACAACAGTGCGGAAAGGAATGAAGCTACATGGAATTTATTTTGATAAGTGAAGAGAAGCTCAAAATAATATTGTCAAAAGAAGAAATGACAGAATTTGAAATGTCTCCGGATGATTTTGATTATTCTAAAATTTCAACAAAACATATATTATGGAGTGTTTTAAACAAAGCACACAACGAAACCGGGTTTGATGCGGATAAGTGCAAATTATTTGTTCAGGTTTATGCTTCAAAGGATGGAGGCTGCGAGATTTATATATCGAAAATTCGGAAAGAACAATTTGAACATAATACCAATACATATTATGAAAAAGACAACACAAGTTCAGGCGGATATTTCTTATCACTTGGATTCGATAACCTTATCAGCTTATGCAACAGACTGAATAATGATAAAATTAAATATCATACTATACTATATTACAATGATATTGGATTGTATGTACTTATACTAAAACCAAAAAAACGGTTCCCGTCATATTATAAGGAAATTGAAGTTAATGAACCACTACCGGACTATCTCACAGAGTATGGAAGAATAAATAAATTGGATGATTATACTGAAAACTACTTTGAAGAGCACTATATCAAAATTGCAGACGGTAATGCAGCTGAACTGCTTTCGGTTATTTAAAAAATGTATCAATCTTCTTTACAAATGGGTTCGTATGTGTTATAATAGGCATATGAACTCATTATTTTTGCAGAAAGGAAAGATATACAAAATGAATGGTGGAATTGGCTCATGGAATGACCTTGAAAATCAATGTAACAATTGTACAAAATGCGAATTACATAAAACAAAAACAAATACTGTATTCGGTCGGGGTTCAAAGACTGCAACCGTACTTTTTATAGGTGAAGCACCCGGTGAACAGGAGGATCTTCAGGGAATTCCTTTCTGTGGAGCATCCGGGCAGCTCCTTGATAAGTATATTTATTCGATTGATATAAGCCCGGAAGAGTTTTATATCGGAAATATCCTTAAATGCCGTCCCCCACATAATCGTGATCCCCGCCCCGAGGAGCAAGAAGCTTGTATCGGATATATACGGGAACAATTAAGGCTTATCAACCCCAAAATAATAGTGTGCCTCGGAAGAATAGCTGCAATGAAAGTAATAAAACCCGATTTCCGCATAACAAAGGAACACGGTAAATGGTTCAAAAAAGGTAAATTCTATATTACTGCGGTATATCATCCGTCAATGCTGCTGAGAGATCCTTCTAAACGAGAAGAAACAATGAAGGATTTTCTCGAAATAGAAAAAATGCTGACATGTGCGCGCAAGGGTGAAATATAATATAAAGTTAGCAATCTTTTGTCTGAAAAACAAAGGATTTCAGAGTTTTTCGGAGATTTGATGAGATTTCCGTCATTTTTCCCGACTTAAATGCGGTAAATCACGATTATTTCAAAAATTTCTCGATTTTTTCGCCAAAAGGTATTGACAAATCGACAAAAAATGTTTATAGTAATACTGCTTACTTTTAAATAAAATTGCTATGGCAAAAGTAGACATCCGATTAAAATTATTTAAAGTGTGCCGAACATAGCACGGTACGGAGGTGTGAAGGTTGGAAAACAACGTAATTGTAAGTCTCAAGGACATCGTTGTAAAATACGATGGAGAGCAGGTTTTAAAAAACATCAGTCTTGACATCCAGGACAAAGAATTTATCACTCTGCTTGGGCCCTCGGGCTGCGGCAAAACCACAACGCTCAGAATCATAGGTGGATTTGTAACCCCTGATAGCGGCGAGGTCTTCTTTGACGGGAAGAAAATAAATGACATCCCGCCTTACAAAAGACAGGTTAATACTGTTTTTCAAAAATATGCGTTATTTCCTCATTTGAATGTGTATGAAAATATTGCTTTCGGATTGAGACTTAAAAAAGTCCCGGAAAAAGAAATCAATACGCGCGTTCATGAAATGCTTGAGATGGTCAATCTTTCGAACTTCGGAAGAAGAAATGTTGATTATCTGTCCGGCGGTCAGCAGCAAAGAGTTGCCATTGCACGTGCTTTAATAAATCACCCGAGGATGCTTCTGCTTGACGAACCACTCGGTGCTCTTGACCTGCAACTTCGTAAAGAAATGCAGATTGAACTTAAGAAAATCCAGCAGGCTTTAAATATCACCTTTATTTACGTAACTCACGATCAGGAGGAAGCCCTGACTATGTCCGATCGTGTTGTTGTAATGAACGGTGGTGTTATAAATCAGATCGGTACTCCACAGGACATATATAACGAACCGGTAAATGCCTTTGTTGCAAGATTTATTGGTGAATCAAATATTATCCATGGAATCATGCATGCCGATTTTGACGTTGAATTTGCAAGCAAGAGATTCAAATGTCTTGATAAAGGCTTTGATAAAATGGAGCTTGTCGATGTCGTAATAAGACCGGAAGACATAACCGTATGCGCTCCCACCGATGAAACTATTAACGGTACTGTTGAAACCGTTACTTTCAAGGGCGTACACTACGAAATTATCGTTGACAGCTTCGGTTTCAAATGGAAGATTCATTCTACAAAATCCGCAAAGCCCGGAGATTTTATCGGTATGAACTTCACTCCCGATGACATCCATATTATGAAGAAGAGCGAATCTTCACCATCATTCAATATGGTAGACAGCGGAGCCGCATTCAGCAGAGGTAGTCAGCAATGAATAACAGGAAATTTAAAATTCTGGCTGTCCCATATGCTATGTGGATGCTTATATTCACAATTATTCCTTTGGCTCTTATTCTCGTATTTGCATTTACCGACAGAAATACCGAGGGATTCAGATTTACTTTTGATAATGTTCAGTTTGCGGCAAGGTATCTGCCTGTTCTTATAAAGTCGGTTTACTTCGCCGCTGTTGCAACCATTATCTGTCTTGTTGTTTCCTATCCCCTTGCATATATCATGTCAAAGATGCGCCTTAATCATCAGCGAACCATGATGATGCTTGTTATGCTTCCAATGTGGATGAACTTTCTTTTAAGAACATATGCATGGATGTCAATTCTTGAAACAAACTCGGGATTTCTCAACAGATTTCTTGATCTTTTCGGAATAGGTCCCGTTCATATTATGTATACGCAGGGCGCTGTTATTCTTGGTATGGTATACAATTACATTCCGTACATGATTCTTCCTCTTTATACTATCATGGTAAAGATTGATAATCGACTTATCGAAGCGGCACAAGATCTCGGATGCAACACATATAATGTATTCAAAAAGGTTATAATCCCCCTTTCCTTCCCCGGTATCACTTCCGGCATTACCATGACTTTTGTGCCCGCCGTAAGTACTTTTGTAATATCACAGCTTCTCGGTGGTCCCAAGAATAACCTTATTGGTGACCTTATTGAAAGTCAATTTGTTTCCGGTGGTGAATATAATCCCTACTATGGTTCGGCAATCTCGCTGCTTCTCATGGTTGTCGTATTTATTTGTATGGGTATTTTCAATCAGTTTGATAATGAAGAAATGGAGGAAACACTGAAATGAAAAAGTTCTTTTCAAGATTTTATGTATTTCTTGTTCTCCTCTTTATGTACGCACCGATTCTTGTACTTATCGCTTTTTCTTTCAATGAATCCAAAGGCAGGAGCTGGACGGGCTTTTCCTTTAAATGGTACGGCGAGCTCTTTAAAGACGATGCCATAATCGGTGCTTTGGGCAATACATTGATTATTGCCGTTGTTGCAGCTGTAATTTCAACCATTCTCGGTACTGCGGCGGCGATAGGTATTCATAATATGAAGCGACCTGCAAAATCCATTGTCAAAAATGTCAACAATCTTCCTCTTATTAATCCGGAAATAGTTATGGGTATATCCCTTATGATCCTCTTTTCATTTTGCAGGATTAACCCTGGATATATAACCATCATTATTGCACACATCACATTCTGTATTCCGAGCGTTGTACTAAGCGTTTTACCGAAGCTCAGGCAGATAAACAACAATATTTATGAAGCTTCTCTTGATTTGGGATGCAATGATTTCCAAGCATTTTTCAAGGTTATACTTCCCGAGATTATGCCGGGTATCATTTCCGGCTTCCTTATGGCATTTACATACTCAATCGATGATTTTGTAATCAGTTATTTTACGGCAGGACCCGACTCACAGACGCTTCCCCTTGTGATATACACAATCACAAGAAAGCCCATGACGCCCAAGCTCAACGCACTCTCCACGATTATATTTGTGATTGTACTTTTTGTACTGCTCGTAACAAATTTTGTCGGCGGCAAGAATGATAATAAGCAAAAGAAAGCAAAGAAAAATGTTTAAGCGCAATATGAAAGGAATATAACAATGAAGAAGTTTTATGCTTTTATGCTTGCTATGTTAATTTCTCTTTCTTCCTTATCGCTTTGGTCGTGTTCCGACAGTGAAGATGCCGAAGAGGGCGAAGATACATCAGGGGCATATTACGACGTTGAGGTTGATGATATTTCATATTATGAAAAGTTCAGAGACCGCGACATTACCATTAATGTTTACAACTGGGGCGAATATATCTCCAACGGCAGCGAAGAGAGTCTTGACGTTATCGGTGCATTTGAAAAAATCTCCGGAATAAACGTTAATTACACAAACTATGCCACAAACGAGGATATGTATGCAAAATTTAAGTCGGGTGCCACATCTGTATACGATGTAGTTATTCCCTCCGACTATATGATAGACAAAATGATCCAGGAGAATATGCTGGAAGAAATCAACTATGACAACATCCCAAACTACAGGTATATCGATGATAAATTCAAAACTCCCGACTATGACAACAGCGGCGATGGCGGCAGAGCAAAGTTCTCTGTACCGTATACCTGGGGTACTGTAGGTATCATTTACAATAAAAAATATGTCACCGAAGAAGAAGCCTCTACATGGGATGTTTTGTGGAATCCAAAGTTCAAAGGTCAGATTTTGATGTTCTCCAATTCAAAGGATGCATTCGCAATAGGGCTTAAAAGACTTGGCTATTCCATGAATACTACCAATCCCAAGGAAATCGAGGAAGCTACGGATATACTTCGTGAGCAAAAGAAATATGTTCAGACCTATGTAATGGATCAGATTTTTGATAAAATGCAGCTTGAAGAAGCGTGGGTTGCTCCCTATTACGCAGGTGACGCCATTACCATGATAGAAAACGCATCAATCAATGATGTAGAGCTTGCATTTGCATTCCCTAAAGAAGGTACCAACCTCTTTATCGATGCAATGTGTATTCCAAAGGGCAGTAAAAACAAGGAGGCAGCAGAAGCATTTATCAACTTTATGTGTGAGATATATGTTGCTGCGGCAAACGGAGAATATATCTTCTACTCATCCCCATCTACACCCGCAAAGGAACAGATTATTGAAAACATGACTGAATACATGACTGAGGAAGAAATCAACAACTATCTGAAAATTTCATATCCGGATAACGAGCTTATAGCTCAATGTGAATCCTTTATCAATCTTCCCAAAGAAACAAATGAGCTTATAATAAGGAATTGGAGCGATATTCTTATCGGCATTGATGAAGATACCTGGTGGAACAAGGCTATCCTTCCTGTTTCCATTATTATCGCTTTGGGATTTTGTATTCTTATTATACTTTTGCGGTACAGAAAAGCACAAAAGAAACGTGCTAAATATTAAATTATAAAACTTTAGACGGCTTGCAGAAGTCGTCTTTTTTTATGTTAAATCACGTATATTTTTCAAAATGCCGAGATAAAATAACAACAAAGAAAGGTTATGGTATTATGGAAAATATAAAGGCGATAATTTTAGCGGGCGGCATGGGAACAAGACTTCGACCAGTAACTTACACTACACCGAAGCCGCTGTGCAGAGTCGCAGGCGAAAGCGTCATAGAGAGAATAATTAGATTATTAAAAAATAGCGGAATTTTTGATGTTGTTATTTCAACCATGTATATGGCAGAAGCTTTTGAATTTATTACAAACGAAGCAAATGACAAATTCAGAATCAGACTTAATAAAGAAATTACACCGCTCGGAAGTGCAGGCGGCGTTAAGTCAGCCTCGAAAATGCTAGACATTAATGATGATACCGATATTTTAATTCTTTCCGGAGATGGTATTTTTGACTTTGACATCAAGGATATAATAAAATTTCATAAAGACAACGATGCAGATGTGACCATTGTGACATTTCCAAGCGACGAACCGTCGGAATATGGTGTTATATTAACCGATGATAAAGGAAAAATATACAGCTTCAGCGAGAAGCCTTCCTGGTCGGAAGTACGGTCAAATACGGTAAATACGGGCGTTTATGTAATTAAAAGTGGTATTCTGAAGCTGATTCCCGAAGACCGTGCATTCGACATTTCAAAGGACCTATTTCCTTATGTTATGGGACTAAATTTGAAGATGTTCGCATATGAAGCAACAGGCTATTGGTGCGATGTAGGCAGCATTCAGGCATATTACAATTGCAATATTGATGCACTTTCGGGGAAAATCAGACACTGTACGGATAATAATACGAAAGATGTATTTCAAAATTTTACGAGAATTGAATATCCCTGTTATATTTCGGACAAAGCAAAAATAAGTAAGACCGCAAAGATAGGAAAATACTGTATTATAGAAGATAATGTGACTATCGGTGACAATGCCGAAGTATATGCATCAATTATACTACACGGAAGCACACTTTTTGACGGGGCTGTTGTCAAAAATTCCATAATCTGTGAAAATGTCTGTGTAGGAATAAATGCATTGGTCATGCAAGGATGTGTCATCGGAGCAAATTCGTCTGTAAGTAAAGAAGCGATTGTATGTGAGGGAATAAGAATCTGGCCAAACAAACAAATTGAGAAGGGGTTTTACGTGACGCAGGACGTATTATTTGAAAACAAAAGCAAAAACATATATGCCGACGAGGGCTATAATGCCGGCAGTATATATGAAAGTGTTGATACGGAATTTATTACAAAATTAGGTTGTGCTCTCGGAAATGCTCTAAGAGAAGAGAAAGAATTTAAAGCAAAAAATTCAATTCCGAGAATCGGTGTTATGCATGACGGCAAAGCCGGATGTGCACTTATTGCGGAAACATTGTTGTGCTCAATAAGGAGTGTCGGTGTAAAAGGCTATTCTTTTTTGAAAGGGTTCGAAGCGCAGGCACTGTTTATTGCTTCAAGATTCATGTGTGATATACTGATCTATGTGACAGAAGTTGAAGACAAGAGAGTAATTAAAATATATGATAATAAAGCAAGGGTAATAAGTCATGATTTTGAAAGGAAAACAGAATCCTTCCTCAAGGTCAACAAAGACGAAAGAACCGCGGAGGTTCAGGATACGGTTTATATCGACTCTTTAAATCAGTTCTATTACAGTGACTTATTAAGATATTCCGATAAAATAAGCACATCAAATGACTTCACAGATATATATGTCTATTCCGATGGTATAAACAATTCCCCAAGCAGTATTCTTACTGGAATATTCAAAGAGTGTGGCGTTACAACTTTAGCAAATCCTGTCGAGGGCTCAGTTATTATTTCAGTTTCGGATAACGGACTTGATGCTTCGGTTGAACAGAAGCTAAATGACAGTGTCTCTATATATTTTGATACCTTTCATATTAAATCAGCGCTTATAGTTTACCGTAATATATTAAATAGCGGAGAATTAAATAAAAGTGAATTACCGACATCGGAATTTATGCATAAGTCGGATATGGTGAAGGCTATCGTTGAGTTCATAAGTATATTGAATAATGAAAAAGTTTCTTTAGCTGAGCTTATGCAGTCTCTTCCGACATTTGATATATATATCAAAGAGCTTGACACTGAAGACCTCGGCAAAGAGAATAGGGCGTATGTTATGAAAAAATTGTTTGAAAATCACATAAATAACACTAATCTTTCAAATAAAGATGGAATAAATCTTATATTTGATACGGGAAACGTAACGGTCATTCCACGCAGAAGTGGCGGTTTTAAAATAATTTCCGAAGCTTTGAGTATGGAAAGTGCCATGGAGAATTCGGATTTTATCGAACATGAAATACTGAGCTACTAAAAAAAGACGGACCGAAGTCCGCCTTTTGTGTCAGTTGCCAAGTTTAAAGTTTGCTTCATCCCACGCCTCATAGCATTTTTCAAGTTCAGAGGTTAAATTGTTGTTTTCCTCGAAAAGTTCAGCTGTTTTTACGTAGTCGGTTGCATATTGTTCAAGCTCTTTCTCAATTTCTGCTTGCCTTTTTTCTATTTCGGAAATTCGTTTTTCGCTGTCAGCAAGCTTCTTTTCGGCTTTTCTTCGCTTACTCTTTTCTTCCTTATTCTTCAAATATTCCTGTTTTGAATCTGATGCAAGGTTGTTATAGGAAAGCGAATCTTCACCGCTGTCGGAATCAGATATACGCTTTTTATATTCCTCGTAATCCTCATAAGTTCCCCTATAATCGGTATATCCGTCGGGGCGCATATCAATAATACGGGTAGCGAGCTTTGCAAGAAAATATCTGTCATGTGATACCGCCATAACGGTACCGTCGTAGTTCAGTATGGCATCCTCAAGAACCTCACGCGAAGCGGCATCAAGATGGTTTGTAGGCTCGTCAAGAATCAGGAGATTCAGGTCTTCAAGCATTAGCTTTGCAAATGTAAGCCTTGCTTTCTCACCGCCGGATAGAACTCCAACTTTTTTGAAAACATCCTCAGCTTTGAAAAGAAATCTCGCCAATACACCTCTTATTTCACCCTGCTTTTTGTCCGGATAGTTATTCCACAGCTCATCAAGTACCGTATTGTCAGGATTCAACCCCTGGTGTTCCTGGTCGTAATATCCTATCTTTATCCCCTTGACGTATTCAAAGCTACCGCTATCCTGCATCATCTTGCCGCTAAGTATTTTCAGTAAAGTGGATTTACCGACACCGTTTGAACCCACAAAGAAAAGTCTGTCCTGTCCCTTAAGCAGGAATGAAACATCGGAAAACAGATGCTTCCCTGGGAATGACTTTGTCAATCCCTTGACCTCAAGCATACGCTCTGACATAAGATAGCTTTTTCCGGAGGAGAAATTAAATGAAACTCTGTCAGGAAGATTCTTCGGCTTCTCAATCTTTTCCATTCTGTCAATGGCTTTCATTCTGCTCTCGGCTGCGATAATGTTTCGTTCTCTATTCCATCTTCTTTGATTTTCTATAAAGCTCTCAAGACGTTCTATCTCTTTTTTCTGCAAAAGATAATGCTTTTCACTGGTCTTTCTGTCTATTTCTTTCTTCTTAACGTATCCCGTATATGAAGTATTATACAGTTTAACCTCCTGATTTTCAACTTCAAGAGTATGCGTGGTTACCTTGTCAAGGAAATATCTGTCATGAGAAATAACAATTAGTGTCTTTTTATATGACGAAAGAAAGCCTTCAAGCCATTTGCAGCTCTCTATATCGAGATGGTTTGTAGGCTCGTCAAGCATTAGAATATCCGGCTCTCCGAGAAGTGTGCGTGCAAGCGCAACTCTTGTTTTCTGACCACCCGACAATGTACTTACGGGGAGCATCTGCTTTTCCGGCGGAAATCCGAGAGCCGTCAGCATACTTTTAATCCTGTTCTTGTACTCGTAGCCGCCGTTAATTCTGAATTTCTCTTCAAGAGATGTATATTCCTTTACATACATCATATGCTCATCCTCGAGGCATCTGTCGTTCATCTTTTTCTGGAGAAAAGCAAGCCTTTCTTCCCATTCACACAGCTTACCGAAAGCACCGAGCATTTCATCAAAAAGTATTTTTTCCGATTCAAAGCCGGCATTCTGTTCAAGGTAGGCTATCCTCTTGTTTTTATCGTAAAAGATATTACCGTCCTCTGCTCTGTTTATACCATATATCGTTTTAAGAAGTAAGGACTTCCCTGCTCCGTTTACGCCAACAACACCAAGACGGGTTCCCTCGCCTATGCTGAATGATATTTTGTCAAGAATTATATCTGTACCGAATGCAACCGTTACATCCGAAAGACTTAAAGCTATCAATATTATATCCTTTCTTCCCTCACTAAAAATAAGGGAATTATAATTATATTGTCAAAACCTTAATCGGAAAGTATTTTCTTAAGATATTGCCCCGTATAGGATTCTTCACAAGCTGCAACCACCTCGGGCGTACCTGAAACAACAACAGTTCCACCTTTATCTCCGCCCTCAGGACCCATATCAATAATATAGTCTGCTGTTTTTATAAGGTCAAGATTGTGTTCAATAACAATAACCGTATTTCCTGCATCAACCAGCTTCTGCAACACGGAAATGAGCATTTTAACATCCGATGTGTGAAGTCCCGTTGTAGGCTCATCAAGAATATATACTGTCTTTCCCGTTCCTCGCTTTGCAAGCTCTGTTGCCAGCTTTACACGCTGCGCTTCACCACCCGAAAGTGTTGTTGAAGACTGACCAATCTTGATATATCCCAAGCCAACATCCGAAAGAGTTGCAAGCTTTCTTTTCAGTGAAGGAAGATTTTCAAAGAATTTAAGTCCCTCATCAACCGTCATATCAAGAACATCAAAGATATTTTTGCCTTTATACTTAACTTCGAGAGTTTCTCTATTATATCTCTTGCCCTTACATACATCACAAGTAACATAAACATCCGGCAAAAAATTCATTTCAATCTTTATAGAGCCGTCACCCTCGCAGGATTCACATCTGCCACCTTTGAGATTAAAGGAGAATCTGTCCTGCTTGAAGCCTCTTATCTTTGCATCGTTAGTGGAAGCAAAAAGTGCACGTATATCCGTGAACAGTCCCGTGTATGTTGCGGGATTTGATCTCGGTGTCCTTCCTATCGGGGATTGATCTATAGATATAACTTTATCAAGATGCTCTATGCCCTGTATATCTTTATGTTTACCTGCAACAACATTGGATTTGTTTAAATTTTTCGCAAGAACCGAGAGAAGTACACCGTTTACAAGTGAGCTTTTACCGGAACCCGAAACGCCTGTAACACAAATAAATTCTCCGAGAGGAAATTCCACATCAATGCTTTTAAGGTTATTCTCGGCAGCACCTATTACTTTTAAGACTGAACCGTTACCCCTGCGTCGTACTGCAGGAACTTCAATCTTTTTTCTGCCGAACAAATAATCACCGGTAACAGAACCTTTACATTTCTTAAGCTTGTCAAGTGTTCCCTGGAATACAACATTACCGCCGTTAATTCCTGCACCGGGTCCTATATCAACAATATAATCGGCTTCACGCATGGTTTCCTCATCATGTTCAACAACAATGAGCGTATTTCCGAGGTCACGCAGTTTTTTCAAGGTTTCAATCAGCTTGTAATTATCTCTCTGATGAAGTCCTATGCTCGGTTCGTCAAGAATATATAAAACTCCCATAAGTGAAGAACCTATCTGAGTTGCAAGCCTTATCCTCTGACTTTCACCGCCGGATAATGAGCCTGCCTTTCTCGAAAGGGTGAGATATTCAAGACCGACATTGTTAAGGAAACCGAGACGTACTCTTATCTCTTTTAATATCTCCTTAGCAATAGCGTTTTCTTTTTCTGAAAGCACAAGGTTTTCAAAGAATTCCAACGCTCCAGTAACAGGCATAGCACATATTTCGGCAATATTCTTATCTCCGACCGTAACAGATAATGCTTCAATCTTCAACCTCTTGCCGTCGCAATGCTCGCAGGGAATTATTTCCATAAAACTCTCGTAATATTCTCTTTGATCGGGAGAATTGATGGACATTTTGTAACGGCGTTCTATCTCATTGATAATCCCCGTAAATCCCACGTTGTAGCTGTATCCGTCAAAGGAAACACCGAATCGCTTTCTGTCAGGTGTTCCGTAAAACAGTACATTTCTTGCTTTTTCAGACATTTCACAAAGCGGTGTGTCAATGGTACAACCATAAGGTTCAAGGAAAACATTGATTTTATTGCCGCTCCAATTGGAGTCTTTAATAGTTTTAAAACCGTTACAGACACAAGCTCCTTTACTGAGAGAAAGGGAGAAATCGGGAAACAGCTTTTCCACGGAAAGCACTTTTGTTTCACCCAAACCGTCACATTCGGGACAAGCACCAAAGGGACTGTTAAATGAAAACATTCTCGGTGCAAGCTCACCAAGGCTGACTCCGTGTTCGTCACAGGCATAGTTCATCGAGAATTTTCTCTCCGCAGGCACCCCCTCCGGTGCATCCACAAGTGCTATTGTTATATGACCATCAGACATTTTAGCTGCATATTCAACCGAATCCGTGAGTCTTGTAGTTATTCCATCTTTCATGACAAGACGGTCAACTATAATATCTATATAATGCTTCTTATTCTTATCAAGCGCAATTTCCTCACCAAGAGTAAGAACATCACCGTCAACTCTAACTCTTGTAAACCCGTTCTTCTGAGCATCAGCGAAAACCTTTTCATGAAGTCCTTTTTTCCCGTTAACCACAGGCGAGAGAATTATAAACTTAGTACCCTCGGGAAGCTCCAATATCTGATCCGTTATCTGGTCAATCGACTGAGGTGTTATAATCTTTCCGCATATCGGACAATGAGGAATACCAATTCTTGCATAAAGTAATCTTAAATAATCGTATATTTCGGTAACTGTTCCTACGGTTGACCTCGGATTCCCCGAAGTGGTTTTCTGATTGATGGAAATTGCAGGTGACAGCCCCTCAATCAAATCAATGTCAGGCTTGTCAAGCTGCCCGAGAAACATTCTTGCGTATGAGGACAGTGATTCCACAAATCTTCTGTGTCCCTCTGCGAATATCGTATCGAAAGCAAGCGATGATTTTCCCGAACCGGAAAGTCCCGTAAAGACAACCAGCTTATCCCTCGGAATTGTAACATCGATATTTTTAAGATTATGAACTCTTGCCCCTTTTATAATTAAATCCTTTGATGCCATTTTAACCTCTGTAATTATGCATTATATAAACTGTAGTACAGCCCTTTCTTTTCCAAAAGCTCCTCGTGACTTCCACGTTCCTCTATACCATTTTCCGTAAGTACAAGTATAACATCCGAATTCTTTATAGTAGTAAGTCTGTGAGCTATTGTTATTACAGTTCTGCCCTTTGAGAGTTTTGCAAGGGAATCCTGTACTATTCTTTCACTTTCGTTATCAAGCGCACTTGTTGCTTCGTCAAGAATAAGAATAGGCGGATTCTTAAGAAATACACGTGAGATACTGATTCTCTGCTTCTGTCCACCCGAGAGCTTAACACCGCGTTCACCCACATATGTATCATACCCATCGGGAAGCGACATTATGAATTCATGGGCACCTGCCATTTTTGCGGCTTCCTCTGCTTCCTTTCGTGAGGCTCCCGGCTTACCGTAAAGAATATTGTCAATGACGGTACCCGAGAAAAGATACACGTCCTGCTGAACAATACCTATATTTTCACGTAAGCCCTTCATCTTCATATCATTGACATTAATACCGTCAATTGAAACCTCTCCGCCCTCAACCTCGTAAAATCTCGGAATAAGATTGCATATGGTAGTCTTACCGCCGCCGGAGGGACCGACAAGTGCAACACTCTGTCCTTGTTTCACATCAATGTTGATGTTACGAAGAACATACTCATTTTCCTCGGAATATCTGAAAGTTACATTATCAAACTTAATATTACCTTTGAGTGTTCCGGGTTCAACAGCATTCTCTTTATCTACAATATCGGGCTCGGTATCCATTATCTCAACAAATCTTTCAACGCCCGTAAGTCCGTTTTCAAACTGCTCCATGAAGTTTATAATTACCTTTACGGAAGCAAGAAGCGTTGAAACATACAAAATATAAGCCACAAAATCCTTCGGCTCAATAGAGCCGTTTCTCATAAAGAGACCGCCGATAACGACAACAACTATATAAAGCAACCCATCAAAAAATCTCGTTGTACAATGAAACAAGGCCATATATCTGTAGGATTCTTTCTTTAGATCAAAAAACTTTTTATTATCCTTTTCGAACTTTTCAACTTCAATATCCTCGTTGGCAAAGGATTTAACCACTCTTATGCCGAGAAGTGAATCTTCAACGCAGGCATTGATTTCACCAATCTGTGAACGTCTTTCCTTAAAAGATCTACGCATCGGTCGTCTGAAATGCATCGAGCATACAACCATTACGGGAAGTATCGCAAAAACAATAAGAGTCAGCGGAATATTGATAAACAGCAGAATGATAAACGATACGATTATCTTTATGCCGACAATGAAAATTTCCTCCGGACAATGATGAGCAAACTCGGTAACATCAAAAAGGTCACTTGTAATTCTTGACATAAGTGTTCCTATTTTGGTGTTCTGATAATAAGAGAACGACAACTTTTCAAGATGCCTGAACAGATCGCTTCTCATGTCGGTTTCCATATGCGTACCCATTACATGACCTTGAAATGCCATGTAGAAATTTGCAAGAGTATCAATAATCCTGAGTATCATATAGCCGATGCCGACGGTTAAAATTAGTCTTACGGTCAGGTTCTGGGGGGTATCGGTTGCTGTTCCCGTAATATGTCTTGCAATCATGGGAAGCAACAATTCACACACAGTAGTAACGCTCGCACACAGAAGATCCAGAAACATAATATTTTTATATTTGGCGTAATACGGTAAAAACCTTTTCAGAATTTGCTTATTTTTCATAAGTCTTGCTCCTTGCAAAAATAACAGTTCATGTTAGTATATCACAGAAAATGTCAAATTGCAAGAGGTTTCGTATGATTGGATAATATTTGTGCTTATTTTCAAAATATTTGCGACAAGTTTCATCATTTGCTTTTTGTATCAAATCCGCAGTTTATCGTCTATTACGGTTTCTTTCAAGAAATAGCTGAGTAGGATATTATGCTTTTATTAAGTGCCGCAACAAGAACATCGAATTTTGATTCACATACATAAACACACCTCTAAAATACATAGCATACCTTGGAATGACAGGCTCAATGAATACCGGGAATTTAAAAGTTTTATATTTTCAATATTTTTACATAAAACAAGATTTAAAACTTAAAATAATATGGTATCATGTAATAGTTCTAAAATATCAATTCCAGAAAGGATTAACAAAATGTCAGAAAGTACAAAGAAAATCGGCAGTATATCCGTTGAAACACAGAATATATTCCCGGTTATAAAGAAATGGCTTTACAGCGACAAGGAGATATTTGTAAGAGAGCTTGTTTCAAACGCCTGCGATGCGGTGACCAAGCATAAAAGGCTTGTTTCTCTTGGCGAGGCTTCAGAAAATCAGAATCCCTACAGAATAGATGTTACACTCGATACAGAGCTTGGTACGCTCACTGTGTCTGACAACGGTATAGGAATGAGTGCACAGGAAATTGACAGATACATCAATCAGATAGCTCTTTCCGGTGCACTTGACTTTATTGAAAAATATGAGAACAAGGGTGAGAATGAGGGCAGTGGCATTATAGGACACTTCGGTCTAGGCTTTTACTCTGCTTTTATGATTGCGGACAAAGTTGAGCTTGTATCAAAGTCCTATGCCGGCGGTAGTACAACCAAGTGGGTGGGTTCGGATACGTGCGAATACACAATGGAAGAAACAGACGACAGAACCGAGCAAGGAACAGACGTTATACTCTACATCAACGATGATGAAAAGGAATTCTTAAACGGTGCAAAGATTAAGTCTATCCTTGACAAGTTCTGTGCTTTTATGCCTGTTGAGATATACTTTTCAGACGTCGTCGAGGAAGAAAAAGCAGCAAAGGAAAAGACTGAAAAAGCAAAAGAATGTGAGGACGGTAAGGAAGAATCCGAGGATAATGTAAATCGCCCTATAAACGACACAACTCCCCTTTGGCAGAAGAAACCATCAGACTGCACCAAGGAAGAATACATCGAATTCTACAAAAAGGTGTTCAATGACTTTAGAGACCCACTTTTTTATGTTCATATCAATGCAGATTATCCTCTTAACTTCAAGGGCATACTTTACTTCCCAAAAATCAACACTGAATACGGAGCACTGGAAGGACAGGTTAAACTATATTACAATCAAGTTTTCGTTGCGGACAACATAAAGGAAGTCATTCCCGATTTTCTCATGGTTATGAAAGGCGTACTTGACTGTCCCGAGCTTCCTCTTAACGTATCGAGAAGCTATCTTCAGACAAACGGATATGTCAGTAAGATTGCAGCACATATTGTTAAGAAGCTGTGTGACAAGATGAACTCTCTTTTTAACCTTGAAAGAGATAAGTTTGAGGGTATGTGGCAAGAACTAAAACCCTTTGCAGAGTACGGCTGTATGAAGGATGCAAAGTTCTACGACAGAATTAAGGATATTATTCTCTTTAAAACCACCGATGATAAGTACGTAACCGTCAAGGAATATACCGAAAGTGAAAATTTTGACGAAGAGATTTACTACACCGACAATGAAGTACAGCAGTCAAGGTATATCTCAATGTTCAGGAACGAGAACATAAAGGTTGTTTGCTTTGACTCCTCCATTGATGCCCAGTTTATTTCTTTTCTCGAAAGTAAATTTATGACGGACGATGCAATGAAAAAGGTCAAATTCTCACGAGTTGACGCAGGTATCTCCAAGGCGCTTAAAGCAGACGGTGAGTCTACAGAAAACCCCGAACTTTGCGAATTCTTCAAAAAAGCTCTTTCACTTCCAAAGGAAGCAAAGGTATCCACTGAAAGACTCAAAGACACGGACATCCCCGCAATGTTGAATCTCACAGAGCAGTCAAGACGGTTTTCTGAGATGATGAAGATGTATTCAGGCGGTGATGGAATGGCAATGCCTGTTGAGGAGACTATTGTACTCAATACCGCAAACCCGCTTATCGAAAAAATTGCCGCAACACTCGGTGACGAGAACAGAAAAGAGATTAACGAAACTCTCGCGAAGCAGGTTTACGCACTTGCCCTTATTACACACAGACAGCTGTCGGCAGAGGAACTTAAGGAGTTTATTTCAGATAGTTCGAGGTTGTTTGAGAAACTGTAAAATGCGGAATACGGGACATATTTTACATCCATTTATAATTAAATTTCAAGTTCTGACAGTATTGTCAACGGGTTTTCGCTAAGAAATTTAATCCCGGATGAACAATCACCAAAGAACTGGCTTGCACCATTTGAATTTGTAAAAACTCCCGTCTCCAACAGCCCTAAATTACGGTAATTGGCAATCTGTACGAATTTAACTGCGATGACCTGTGGCGACGACCTTACAGGGCTTTTCAAGCTAAAATCGGCTTTTTGAAGGTTTTGCCGCCCAAATGACGCCCAAATAGATTTAATTACTATGCATTACTTTTTACTATTTTGCATTACTTTGAAAGTGCTCTCGGGGCAAAGAGAAGACCCTTGTATCGCCGTTT
>JAZUOO010000060.1:0-8896 GCA_045604705.1 Eubacteriales bacterium | reverse complement strand
GTAATCATTGTAAGGAAGAGGGCCACAAAGAGGTTATTCTGCGCAATAGGAACAATTACATCAATGAGAGTTGAGCCAAGGCTGGTAAGCGTTACAACGCCTGCAACGATACCTGCAAGCGCACAGGCAAGTGATACACCCATTGTGTTTTTGATACCTGTTTCAAGTGCATCAAGTGCAATCTTGCCGGATTCTCTTGTGTTTTTACCTATAAAGGAAAGTACAATATAAGAGGCACCTGCAAGAAGTGCGGAATTTTCAAGCTCCACACTGAACACAAAGTAAAGTACAATAAACAGTATTACGGGAACTAATGCTATGTAGTCAAGAATCTGCGCAGACTTTTTATACGCTGCTTTTACTATATCCGTCACAAGCATTATAACAAGAGTTGTGATTATAGCCATACACGCTGCCTGTGCGGGAGTACTGCCTCCTGACATCATCGCAACAAGCACAACAATCGGAAGAAGCAGATAGCCTTTTCTCAAAAAGAGCTTGAAGAAATTCGGGATGCTTTCCTTGGGAAGACCACGCAGTCCCAGCTTCTTTGCTTCAAAGTGAATCATCATAAAGATACCTGCAAAGTAAAGCACAGCGGGGAGTATCGCAGAAACCGCAATTGTAGCATACGAAATACCTGTAATTTCCGACATAAGGAACGCTGCAGCACCCATAATCGGCGGCATTATCTGACCGCCTGTAGAAGCCGCCGCTTCAACGGCTGCCGCAAATTCGGGCTTGTAACCTATCTTTTTCATTGTGGGGATTGTAATACTTCCGCTTCCCACTGTATTTGCAACAGATGATCCGGAATACATTCCCTCAAGGGCAGAGGAAATTACCGCAACCTTTGCAGGTCCGCCGGAAGCCCAGCCGGCAATGGAGTTTGCAAGGTCAACAAAGAAGTTTCCGATACCCGTCTTTTCAAGGAACGCACCTAGGATAATGAAGAACACAATAAATGTTGAACATACATTAAGGGGTGTTCCGGGAATACCGTTTGTGGTATAGAAAAGATTGTAAATTATTGAATGAAGTGATTTGCCGTAAATAAAGGCATATGCAATGAATCCGCCCGCAACAAAGAGAATCGGAACACCGACAGCTCTTCTGCAAAGCTCAAACAACATAACTATTCCGATGACACCCATAATCTTATCAAGATCTGTAATCATAACTGATCTGAAAGTTATTGCATCAAAATTCAGTGCATAATAAAGGTATGGCATTGCCGCAACAATTGCAAAAATAAAATCATACCACGGAATATAATTCTTACGTTTTGTCTGCCTTTTATAAGGCGGGTACACAAGAAATCCCAGGAACATGATAATACCAAGAAAAGCCGACATTCTTACCTGTTCTGGAAGCGTAAAAAACCTTGTGCCGAACACCGCTATTGCAAAAGCTATAAATGACGACTTCATTATCAGTCCGCCGATACCGGTAAATCTTCTGGTATTGGATTCACGGTCGAACTCCGCCATTAAATCGTCGGTGTTTATAACCTTTTCCTCCACCGGCTGATTGGAATTTGCCATTTTGTTACCACCTGTCTTTTATCTTAATTCAAAATAAATGTGTGCATTTCTGCCGCAGGTATCCCGAAGACTTATGACCTTTGAATCTATCTCGAGAATATGATCCGAAACGGTTCCGACAATATATTTAATTTGCGGAAACTCAATGTTGAAGCCCGAAACAATCATATTCCCGTCTTCATCATATGTCAGAGTCTGACCCTCTTCAATCTCCGTCTGAACCCCTGCACCGAATGCGGAATAAACGGTTCTGTCAACAAATATCTTTTCATCCCGTATAACAAAAACATCCTTGACAGGGCTCTGATTCACAGAATGTATAAACTCAACGGAAAACTCATCTCCCTCGGAAATGGGAAACTCCATAAAGACATCCTCCGTCTCCGAATTGCATATCACAAGCTTTAAGCCGTCATTTCTGCAGCACACACAACATAGTATCACAGCCGTAATCAAAACCACAATTACGGCTGCGACTGAATACTTTTTCATAAAGTGGAAAGATATTCGAGATTATAAAGTAGCTGTCCCAAAGGAGCTATTACTTTATAACGCCGACTTCCTTATAGTACTGCTCAGCACCGGGATGAAGCGGAACTTCAGCAGGAATACCCTCAACAGCCTTGTTCACATCAAGTTCAAGACCCTTTACGTGAGCCTTTGCGATTTCATCCTTGTTTTCAAAGATTGCCTTTGTGATGTTGTAAACATCGTCTGTGGAGAGATCCTTGTCAACAATGTATGTAGCCATAACAGCAACAGTCTTGACATCCTCTGTCATACCGTTGTAGGTTTCCTTGGGAACAATCTGCTGTGTATAGAAGCCGTACTTCTCGGAAAGGTCTGCGAACTTATCATCTTCAACCGCAACTACAGTGATGTCCTTAGCCATAGCAAGGTCGGTAATAGCTGTTGTGGGAATACCTGCAACGCAGAAGAACGCATCAATTTTACCGTCCTTAAGAGCGTCTGCAGAGGGACCGAAGCCGAGATTCTGCTTCTGAATATCCTTATCCATGTCGATGCCGTAGATCTCAAGAATCTGTCTTGCATTGAATTCAACACCGGATCCTGCGTCACCAACAGATACGTTCTTGCCCTTAAGGTCAGCAACTGTCTTAATGCCGCTTTCCTTTGTAGCTATTATCTGGCAAAGCTCGGGATAAAGAACTGCGAGAGCTGCGAAGTCCTGAGTCTGAGCACCTTGGAAAAGGTCTGTGCCTGTGTAAGCATAGTACATAACGTCGTTCTGAACAACTGCCATGTCAGCTTCATCAAGCTGGATAGACTGGATGTTAGCCTTGGAAGCACCTGTAGACTGAACGTCAAACTTGATGCCTGTCTTTTCCGCGAGAATCGGACCCATAGCCATACCGTATGCATAGTATGTACCTGTGTTACCGCCTGTTGCGAGAACAATCTTCTCTGCCTTTTCATCAGCACCTTCGCCTACTGTCTTTTCATCTTTGCAGCTTGTAAGTCCAACGCTAAGGAGCATAACAGCCGCGAGAATAAAGCTTAGTGTCTTTTTCATGAGAATTCCTCCTAAAATTTGTGCTGTGCACATTATTTCAAGGTGCAACACACTAAATTACACCTAAGATTGTATACATTATATTATATTTAAACAAATTTGTCAAGAGGCAATTTGAATCATTCTGACGAATTTTATGTCAAAAAGTGCAGTTTTATTCCTACAATACACAAAAATCTGCATTTTTTATTTTTTGTGTTGTAAAATTGTTTCGATGTATACAAAAGTACACTGTATAAATGTATGCAAATCCCATTATAAACGGGTAAAATGTACTCAAAGCGGCTGTATTCACAGATATTTTACAAAAATTGTTTTTGTGTATACAATTCTTTTTGCGTTCTTGACACACAAAACACATCTGCTCTTCGCTATTGTCAATATCTGTCTTGAATATTACGCCATAATATTGACAATTTTAAAAAAATAATATATAATGAGTAAAAAAACACGAGGACAAGCCATTGATACGACTTGATAAATTCATCTCAGATGCCATCCCCTGCACCCGTAAAGAGGCATCGACATACATAAAAGCAGGAAGAGTAACTGTCAACGGAGCACTGGCAGCATCATCCGACATGAAAATAGACGAAAAGAACGCCGTCGTCGCCTTTGACGGCAGAGAATTCAGCTACAGCAAATTCATATACATAATGCTTAACAAGCCTGCGGGACTCATCAGTGCAACGGAAGACGAACGTGAAAAAACCGTAATGTCCCTACTCCCCGAAAGCTACATGACCAAAGGACTTTTCCCCGCAGGACGTCTTGACAAAGATACAACGGGACTTCTCATTCTTACAAATGACGGCGAAACCGCACATAAGCTTCTCTCACCAAAGTACAACAAAAAGAAAGTCTACAAAGTAAGTGCAGAGAAGCCATTCACAAAAAGCGACACAGAAAAGCTCAAAAAAGGTGTAATGCTTGACGATGGCAAAACAAAACCTGCAGAGCTTGAAATAACAAAAAATCCGCATATCGCCTATATGACTCTCACAGAGGGCAGATTCCATGAAGTAAAACGCATATGCCTTGCCCTTGATAATCTGTGTGTGGAACTTGAAAGAGTAAAATTTGCCGGACTCGACCTTGACAAAAATCTCGAAAGAGGCGAATGGCGGCCTCTCACCGGGGACGAAATAAACCTGCTTCTTTCCGTAAGCAGTGAGAAATCATAACGACCATGTGAAAGGAGTAACCATGACAGCACTAATAACAGGCGCAAGCTCGGGACTCGGCTGTGAATTTGCAAAACGACTGTCCGCCCTCGGTTATGATATAATAGCCGTTGCAAGGAGAAAAGACAGACTTACGGCACTATCGGACGAGCTTTCCACAAAAGTCACAATCCTCTGTGCAGACCTCTCAAAGGAATCCGAATGTATGCGGGTCTTTGAAGAAACAAAATATATTGATATTGACATAATAATAAACAACGCCGGCTTCGGTCTGCTCGGCGAATTTTCAAAATCCGACCTTTCCCGTGAGCTTGAAATGATAGATGTCAACTGCCGTGCACCGCACATACTCACAAAACTGTTTCTCTCGAAATTTCTGTCGGAGAACAAAGGTTATATTCTCAACGTCTGCTCTGTCGGCAGCATGATGCCTGGGCCTCTGCTCTCAACCTATTACGCAACAAAAGCATATCTCCTGAGCCTTTCAAGAGCAATTTCCGAAGAAATAAGAAGAAGCGGCAAGAATGTGTACATCGGCACGGTATGCCCCGGACCCATAAATACGGAATTTAACTCTGTAGCCAAAGGAAGCACAAGGATAAAATCACGAAGTGCAGAGCAAATAGCAAAGTATACAATCAAAAAAATGCTCAAAAGGAAAACGACCATTGTTCCCGGAATTGAAGTTAAACTGTCTGCCCTTGCCGCAAAGCTGTTACCGGTAAATTTAATGACAAGAATTACATACAACATACAAAAGAAGAAGCTGTAAAAAGAAAAACGCTGTTCCGCAAAGCAAACGGAGCAGCTCATTTTTTTATTCCGGTACATCATTCAATAGATTTATCATAAGTAAATTCTGTACATTTCTTCTGGAAAGATTCCAGTAAAGACAACCTCGAAAGCCGTATTCAGCCACAAGTGTAAGCCGTGTACCTATACTTCTTGCATCTTCAAACCAAACCTCGTGAATAACATCGTCTCTCGTATAATTAAAATACGGTGCCGCAGAATAAATGTCATATTTGATTTCAGCTCTGTTTTCTGCCGCAAGAATAAGTGCTTCATCCGTTGAAAGCGACCTTGCTCTTGTTTCGCCCCTGACATACGGAAGCGACCAGTCATAGCCGTAGTTTGACATTCCCATGAATATCTTTTCCGCCGGGATTCTTGATACTGCGTAGTCGAGAACTCTGCGAACCGATTGTATTGGAGACACAGGCATTGGTGGGCCTGCGGTGTAACCCCATTCATAGGTCATAAGCAAAACCGCATCTGCCGCTTCGCCAATCTCACGATAAAGATGTCCTTCATACAATATCCCCTTCTGATCATCCGACGTCTTTGGAGCAAGTGCCGCAAAAACCTCATATCCGTATCCATTGAGTTTTTCTCTCGCTTCACCTATAAATATCGCATAATTTTCCGCATTTCTCTCCCCTATAAACTCAAAATCAATGTCAAGTCCGTCATATCCCTTACGGATCATTTCTGAAAGAGTATTGTCAATAAGCCTCTCACGAAGTGCTCTGTCAGGCAGTACAACACTTGCCGCCTCATCGGAAAAATTACCGTCAGGCATAAGTGTTGACAGATGCATAAAAGCCTTTCTGCTGTATTTTTTTGCTATTGCGATAAAGACCTCATCATCAAGGGATGTAAGATTTCCAAAGGCATCAAAGCCGTATGTAAAGGGCATAAGATAGTTCATATACGGCATTGAAGAATCTATAAGCGAAGCAGAACTGTCTGTGTATGTATAACCACCCGTTTCAAAGCTCCCAATAATATCATCCTCAAGCTCAATAACAATTCTCTCTCCCGGATAAACCGCAAAGGATGTCCCTGAAAGCTGAGGGTTGTTTCTGTACAGCTTATTTAGACTTATACCGTACTCATTTGCTATACTGTATAAGCTCTCACCGGCTCTCACCGTATGTACAACTCTCGGATAAACTATCACAATACATTGTCCGACAGCAAGATTGTCGGGATTTGGAATTCCGTTGTACAGTATTAGCGATGTAACCGTAGTATTATAATCCCTTGCAATGGACGAAAGTGTTTCTCCGCTTCTTACTTCATGAAATATCATATTTTTCCCCCTTGTTCTTTTTAATATATAATATGCAATCAGGGATATTTTGGCATAAAAAAAGGCAGATGCCGAAACACCTGCCAAATATGCATATAAATTTTATTCCATAACTCTTATGAATCTCGCACCGTCAATGGAAGCAACCTTTTCTTTAAGAGCACGTTCCGTTCCGAGGTTTGTAATAGCATAGAACTTACCTCTGAATTCCATAGCCTCAACCCCAAAAGTACCCTCAATGTCCTGTGCGGAATCCGTGCAAACAAGGAATCTCATAACTGCACTTTCATAGTCGCAGTAAATATCGGGGTTTTCAGCTTCCCATCCGATAGTCTTTCTACAGTCACGGATAACATCAAGAACGTCTGCCATAACCGCACTTGCCGTCGGAAGAGCACCCGCACCTCTGCCGTAGAACATAACATCGCCGACAGCATTGCCGACAACCGAAATACCGTTGTAAACATCATCAATATTTGCAATGGATGCTTCTTCCGGAACAAGGAACGGAGCGGTAATAACATATATCTTGCCGTTGACATTCGCACATCTTCCAAGAAGCTTTATCTTATAGTCAAAGTATTCCGCCGCCGCAACATCAGCCGCCGTAATCTCTGTTATACCCTCACAGTGAACCTTTGCAGGATCAATCGCCGTTCCGTATGCAAGGGACGCAAGAATGGAAATCTTTCTGCAGGTGTCAAGACCTTCAACATCGGCAGCGGGATTTCTTTCCGCATAACCAAGCTCCTGAGCCTTAGACAAAGCATCCTCGAATGACCAGCCCTCGGTGAACATCTTTGTGAGTATGTAGTTTGTTGTACCGTTTAGAATACCGTCAACAGAGAGAATCTTGTTTGCCGCAAGACACTGCCACATAGGACGTATAATCGGAATACCACCTCCGACAGAAGCCTCAAAGAGATAGCTTACACCCTTTTCACGGGCAATAGAGAGAAGCTCTGCACCGAAGTTTGCAACAACCTCTTTGTTGGAGGTAACAACGCTCTTGCCTGCCTCAAGAGCCTTCTTTGAAAAGTCATAAGCAGGATGAGAACCGCCCATTGTTTCAACTACGATAAGCACTTCCTCGTCATTGAGTATTGTATCGAAATCCTTTGTGACTCTGTCACCCAGAGGATGATCCGGGAAATCACGGAGATCGAGAATATGTTTTACGTTAAGCTTTTCGCCGCAAAGACGTTCAGAGAGAGAATCGGCATTTTCCGAAATAACCTGTGCAACGCCGCTTCCGACAACTCCGAAGCCGAGAATAGCTATATTAATCATGGTTGCAATTCCTTTCAAAGATAAGTTTCATGCTTCCCAAACAGTATATTCCAAAAAAACACGGTATGTTCGGGCTGCAAAATCGAATTTCTTTTATTATAACACAAAAATATGTATAATTCAAGCGGTTCAGACAACAAATTATCCAAACCGCCGAAATTTTCTTCAAATTATGTAATTACTTCTTATCGTTCTTTTTTTCCTTTGCCGACTTAGCGGCCTTGGAAACAAGAGAAGAAAGAGCAAAGAGAGCAATTGCGTTGGGAAGAACCATGAGATAGTTGAAGAAGTCGGTGAGCTCCCAAACAAGGTCGTTGGAGGCGAGTGTTCCGAGGAAGATGAATACGATTGCAATTACGGAGTAAAGAAGTACTGCAACCTTATTGTTCTTGAACATGGACTGAACATTAAGCTTTCCGAAGAAGTTCCAGCTGAGGATTGTGGAGAAAGCAAAGAACAAGAGACAAATTGCAACGAAGATGCTGCCGAAGCTTCCGAAGAAGGAGCCGCTGAATGCTGTCTGCATAGCAGTTGCCTTGGAAACAATTGCTGCTTCACCACTTGTTGCAGCAATATAAGCATCACCTGTAAGACCTGCAAGAGGACCATTGCCGTTGTAGAGGCAAGTAATAACTACAAGAGCTGTCATTGTAAGAACTACGAATGTGTCTATAAATACACCGACCATAGCAACAACACCCTGGTCGTGGGGCTTTTCAACATTTGCCATAGCGTGTGCGTGAGGTGTTGAACCCATACCCGCTTCGTTGGAGAAAAGACCACGCTTAGCACCCTGGCTTATAGCTGTCTTAAGAGCCGCACCGATACCACCACCTATAAGAGCTTCGGGTGTGAATGCAAACTTGAATATCATTCCGATAGCGGAAGGAAGCTGTGTAATGTTTGCAACAAGAAGTGCAAGACCACCGAGGAGGAAGAATACAGCCATGATAGGAACGAGCTTTTCGGTAACTGATGCGATTCTCTGAATACCGCCGAGGAAAATGAATGCTGCAATAAGAGCAATAACGATACCTACAACGAAAGCTGTTACTGTTACATTAACATTACCGAATGTGAAAGCAATGTTTGCCTTTTCGGGGTCAAATACATTTTCAACCGCACCTGCAATAGAGTTGGACTGAACCATGGAGCCCATGAAACCGAGAGCAAGAATAGCAGCAATTGAGAAGAAGCCTGCAAGGAACTTACCGAAACCGTTGGGGAAAGCTCTCTTTATGTAGTATAC
>JAZUOO010000059.1:0-8665 GCA_045604705.1 Eubacteriales bacterium | reverse complement strand
CAGCCGGTAAAAGAGGGCAAATAAAAAAGTCCCTTTAGGGGCATGCCTGTGAAAGTCGTGCGGTTGGCAGACTATTCGACGAGCCTATAGGCTCAGCCTATGACATGCCCCAAGGGGGCTTGTGCAAGCCACCGGCACGGCCGGTGGTTATGACTCGTTATTTTTTTGCGGATTAACTAGTACTCCAAGGCTGTTGTATACTTTTTCTATTTGCTCTTTCATTCTTATGACGCAATCAGTCTCGGAGGCTTCGCCTTTGACTATATCCTCAGCAAGTGCACGACAATTTGGAGCACCGCACGAGCCGCAATCAAGGTGAGGGAGTTTCTCCATAAATGCTTCAATGGCATTCATTTTTCTTAGTGCTTCTCCCCTGTCGGTGTCAAGCTGTGCCACAGGGCTGTATGATACAGAGTCAGACCACAGCACACTATCAGGTACGCCGCCGTTTTCATCATTAATATCTGCAGGTTCATCCGGCTTGTTTTGCGCAACCGGCAAATACCTGCGAAGATTTTGGAGTCTCGCTTTTGCAATAAAAGGATTTTCAACGGTAAGAGTTCCGCCAACGCAACCTCCACTACAAGCATTAAGCTCAATAAAGTCAACGTTTGATAATTTACCATTCTCAAGCTCATCAAGAACATTAATAACATTATCAATTCCGTCTGCAGCAAGGTATCTGTCATTAAATAAGGACGACGCTTCACCGCCGGAGCCTGCCCAGCTGACTCCAACAACTCCTGCCTTTGATAACGGAAGCGGTTTATCAATTTTACCAAGTTTATTTAAAATGTTGAAATACAATTCCGAAATTGAAAGAACTGCTGTCACCGCACTTTTACCTATCCCAATGGGATTCTTAACATAGCTCACCTTTGCGGGGCACGGAGATATAAAAAATACTCCAACCTCATCCGGCTTTAAATTTGGGTTGTTTTTCAAGGCCTCATCCCTGGCCATTTGTGCAGATACCTCAATCGGCGGGAGGATTGGGACAAGATTGTCACACAAATATGGAAATCTGACACTTATAAGCCTTGCTATAACCGGACATGCGGAACTTATAAGAGGCTTCTGTGCGTTTTTTCTGTTAAGATAGTATCTTGTATAAGCAGATACAAGCTCTGCACCACGTGCTACCTCATATACATCATCAAATCCACACTGCAGAATCGCAGTCAATATGTAATCAATATCGTCTATATTATCAAACTGCCCATAAAGTGCCGGGGCCGGCAAAGCAATTTTCCATTTATAATTTTCTATATCTGCAATTTTATCGTATATCGCTTTTTTTGCCTTATAAGGACATTTTCTGATACATTCACCGCAGTCAATACACATTTGAGAGTTAATAACCGCATGACCGTTTCTTATTCGAATAGCTTCGGTGGGACAATGCTTCAGACAATTTGTACAGCCCTTACATTTTGCTACATCCAGTGATACCGAATGAATAAATTCTCGCACCTCTCTCACTCCTTTCATAGAGGTGATTTATAATTAAACCTTGACTGTCATATAAACCGTAGTACCCACTCCAACTTCAGATTCGATTCTCATTTCATCTGTATATCTTTTCATATTGGGTAACCCCATACCTGCACCGAAGCCAAGTGATCTTATATTGTCGGGTGCTGTAGAAAATCCCTCCTGCATCGCAAGAGCTATGTCTGCAATACCGGGTCCCTTGTCAGCGAGTATTATATCTATCTTATCGGGGTAAATATTTACAATTGCTTCGCCACCATCAGCGTGTATTACCATGTTGATTTCACCTTCGTACATAGCAATAGAGACGCGTCTTATGGCGTCCGGTGGAAATCCCATCTGACGCAGTGATTTCTTTACAGCAACAGATGCCTCTCCTGCAGATGTGAAATTCTCACCATCAACATTATATTTAAGTACAACGGGTTTATTCATGATTCGATCACACTTCCTCCTGCAAGACCGTTGGCATAGAGCTTGCCGCAGGCTACATACATTCTTTCGGCTGTTGTAAGTATTGCGATGTCCATGCTTTCAGCAAGGCAAACAACACTTTCAGGTGGAATTTTTCCTCTGACAAATACAATGCATTTAATATCCATCATTTCTGCGGTTCTTACAACCTGCGGATTCACTAAGCCGGTCAAAAGCACTGCATGATCCTTAACAAATGCGAGCACATCGCTCATCATATCACTTCCGCAAGCAGAATTAACCTCGGTGTTCAACAGATGCTCGCAGCAAACAATATTGGCATCAAGTAATTCTTTAATAACACTTATTTTCATTAATTAATCAACCCCTCAATGTAATATCACTTTGTTAATTATAACATAAGCAGTCAAAAATGTAAATAGCTTAGAAAATAAATCGTTTAAATGAACGGAAATCGAGATAAAAAATTGTGCAAAATATCAATTTTCTATCAAGAATATCATTCAATTTTGTTTAAATGCTTGATTTTTGAAGTAATATATGTTATAATATCTTTGTGCGAAAGGGGATTAAAAAATGATAGTAAAAGATTTGGTTGATAAGTTATCTTTAAAAGTTATAAATGAAGCAGATACATCAAGAGAAATTCATGGCGCATATGCCGGTGACCTGCTCAGTTGGGTCATGGGTAGAGCCAAATCGGATAATATTTGGATCACAATTATGTCAAATGTTAATGTTGTAGCCGTCGCTTCTCTGTGCAATGTTTCGATAGTCGTTCTTTCAGAAAACAGTGTTCTTGATAAAGATGGACTTGAAAAAGCTAAAATGCAGGATATTAACGTATATAGCAGTGAATTGACATCCTATGAGCTTTGTTGCAGGGTTGCAGAGCTTATATAGGTAAAATGCTATGAAATTATATTATGATCTGCATATCCATTCCTGTCTCTCACCTTGCGGTGATAATGATATGACTCCTGCTGATATTGCTGGTATAGGTGCACTGAACAACCTTTCCGTTATGGCATTGACGGACCACAACTCATGCGAGAACTGTCCGGCATTTTTTGAAGCTTGTGAGTTTTACGGTATAATTCCAATAGCAGGCATGGAATTAACAACAGCTGAGGATATACATATTGTCTGCCTGTTTAAAAGCTTGAACGAAGCGTTGTCATTTTCGAATATTGTATATGAGAGGATAATGCCAATAAAGAATAGACCGGAAATATTCGGAGATCAAAACGTTTGTGATACAGACGGTAATACAGTAAAAACTATTGATAAGCTTCTTATCAGTGCTACGGATATTACTCTTGAAGAGGCGCCTGTACTTGTAGAAGAATATAATGGAGTATGTTATCCTGCGCATATTGACAGAGATTCGAACGGTATAATCGCTATTCTCGGTGATATTCCACCCGAACCGGGATTTAAATGCTCGGAATTCTATGATAAAGAAAAAATCAGTGAGTATCAGACACTGTACCCTATCATTGAAAATCACACTTTCATTTCAAGCAGCGATGCTCATCGCTTGACGGATATTAATACCGATATAAATTACTTTGAAATTCCAGATGATTATATTCATACCGTTTCAGATTGGATTTTTGAAATGATTTCCGGAAGAAAGAATTAAAAGCTTAAACAGAATCTTGCAAAATTCGTGGTTGTTTTTGTTAAAAATGCCGTTTTCCTTTATTTTTATAAAAATATCCGATTTTCTTGTTGACAAAAAAACAAAAATAATGTATAATACATACGTTATGCTGTGTGTTTATATATATTTAGATTGTTAAAAAAACAACAAAGTGAATATATATACAGAATGGCAATATAAAATTCGCGGTAATACCGCAGGGAGGTTATCAAAAAATGAAAAAACGACTGACAACAGTCACTTTCAAGGGTACAAAAGAGCAGGAAGAAAAGCTCCTTGACGTCATTGAAAAGTACAAGGGAGTTGCAGGCTCCATGATGCCTATACTCCAGGAAGCTCAGGATATCTACGGTTATCTTCCGATAGAAGTTCAGAAGATTATCGCTGAAAATACCGGTGTATCTCTTGAAGAAATCTACGGAATTGTATCCTTCTATTCACAGTTTGCTCTAAACCCAAAGGGTGAAGTCGCAATTGCTGTATGTCTCGGTACTGCTTGCTATGTTAAGGGCTCACAGGATCTCGTTGACAGAATTACACTCCGTCTTGGTATAAAGGACGGCGATACTACTCCCGATGGAAAGTGGTCTCTAACCGCTACTCGCTGCATCGGTGCTTGTGGTCTTGCTCCCGTGCTTACTGTCAATGACGAAGTTTACGGCAGGCTTAATAAGGAAGACATTGACGGAATTATTGCAAAATACGAATAATACAGTAATCGCTAATAACACAGTATTCGGTTAACCTGCTCAAAATTAATTTGGGGAAATGTACATGAAAGAACTTTCGCTTAACATATTGGATATTTCTCAGAATTCACTTAAAGCCGGAGCTGAGAATGTTTCTATCGAAATTGACGAAGCTTCCGCCCTAAATGAATTGATTCTGACTATCACCGATGATGGTTGCGGAATGTCGGATGAAATGGTTAGGAATGTGATTGATCCTTTCTGCACTTCCAGAAAAACCAGAAAAGTTGGTTTGGGAATTCCGCTTCTGAAGCTTGCTGCGGAACAGACCGGTGGTTTTATTGAAATATCTTCAAAAACTGAAAATGAGTATCCTGATGATCACGGAACGGTGATAAAGGCTGTTTTCAAAACCGACAGTATTGACTTTACTCCACTCGGAGATGTTATTTCAACTCTGATAGTAATAATACAAGGTCATCCGGATGTTGATTATGTTTTCAGGCATTTTACGCAAAAAGGTGAAGTTTTGCTTGATACAAAAAAAATGCGTGAGGTTCTCGGTGATGATATTTCTCTTGCAGATTTTGAAGTTCTTGAATGGATTAAAGGTTATCTCGAGGATGTATACAATGAAATTAAGTAAATTCACATCCCTGTAAATTATACAAATGATCTGAGAATAAATTATTGATCATGTAAAACATATTATCGGAGGTAATTAAAGTGAAAAGTTTAGCAGAACTTAAAGCACTCAGAGACAAAATGCAGAACACCGTTAACCTTCGCGAAAACACAGAGGGCGACAAGCGTATAGTTGTCGGTATGGCTACTTGCGGAATCGCTGCAGGTGCAAGACCTGTTCTTTCAGCTTTTGTTGATAAGGTTGCAGAAAAGAAAATTCAAAACATTACGGTTACTCAGACGGGTTGTATCGGTATTTGCCAGTATGAACCCGTAGTAGAAGTATATGAAAACGGCAAGGACAAAGTTACTTATGTAAAGATGACTGCCGAAAAAGCTGCCGAAGTTATTGAAAAGCATATCATTGGCGGAAATGTTGTTACCGAGTATACTATCGGTGCGGCAAAGTAAATCAAGGAGGAAAAATAAATTATGTTTCGTTCACACGTATTAATATGCGGCGGTACAGGTTGTACTTCCTCCAAGAGCCCGGAAATCAAGGCTTGCATGGAGAAAGAACTCGCTGCAAAGGGTCTTGAAAATGAAGTAAAGATCGTTACAACCGGTTGTTTCGGTCTTTGTGCTCTCGGTCCGATTATGATTATTTATCCCGAAGGAACATTTTACAGCATGGTCACTCCCGAAGATGTTCCCGAAATCGTTGAAGAACACCTTCTAAAAGGTAGAATAGTTGACAGACTCGTTTACCAGGAAACCAAGGTTGATGAAAATACATATTCATCTCTTAATGAAACTAACTTCTACAAAAAGCAGCACAGAGTTGCTCTTCGCAACTGCGGTGTTATCAACCCCGAAGTTATTGATGAATATATTGCTATGGACGGCTATCAGGCTCTCGGTAAGGTTCTTACTGAGATGACTCCCGAAGATGTTGTTAAGGTTATCACAGATTCCGGACTTCGCGGCAGAGGTGGCGGTGGCTTCCCTACAGGTACAAAGTGGGCATTTGCTGCAGCTCAGCCTAAGGGCAAGAAGTATGTAGCTTGTAATGCTGATGAAGGTGACCCCGGAGCATTCATGGACAGATCCATCCTTGAAGGTGATCCCCATGCACTTATCGAAGCTATGGCAATTGCAGGTTATGCAATCGGTGCGGATGAAGGTTATGTTTATGTTCGTGCGGAATATCCTATCGCTATCGAAAGACTTCAGATTGCTATCGACCAGGCTCGTGAATATGGTCTTCTCGGCAATGACATTCTCGGAACAGGCTTCAACTTCGATATTACAATAAGATTCGGTGCCGGTGCATTTGTTTGCGGCGAAGAAACTGCTCTTATGACATCTATCGAAGGTAACAGAGGTGAGCCTCGTCCTCGTCCTCCCTTCCCTGCTGTTAAGGGTCTCTTTGGTAAGCCTACAATTCTCAACAACGTTGAAACATATGCGAATATTGCTCAGATTATTCTCAATGGTGCTGAATGGTTCGCATCCATGGGTACCGAAAAGTCCAAGGGTACCAAGGTATTCGCTCTCGGCGGAAAGATTACAAATACAGGTCTTGTTGAAGTTCCTATGGGAACAACACTCCGTGAAATCATCGAAGAAATCGGCGGTGGCATTCCCAACGGCAAGAAGTTCAAGGCTGCTCAGACAGGTGGTCCTTCCGGTGGATGTATCCCTGCTTCTCTTATCGATACTCCCATCGACTACAACAACCTTCTCGAAATCGGTTCTATGATGGGATCCGGCGGTCTTATAGTTATGGACGAAGATACATGTATGGTTGACATTGCTCGCTTCTTCCTTGACTTTACAGTTGATGAAAGCTGCGGTAAGTGTACACCCTGCCGTATCGGTACAAAGAGACTTCTCGAATACCTCGATAAGATCATCGAAGGCAAGGCTACACTTGAAGACCTCGATACTCTCGAAGAGCTTTGTTATCACATTAAGAAGGCTTCTCTCTGCGGTCTCGGTCAGACTGCTCCTAACCCCGTTATATCTACACTCAGATACTTCAGAGATGAATATATCGCGCACATCGTTGACAAAAAATGCCCCGCAGGTGTATGCAAGTCCCTCCTCTCCTTCGAGATTATTCCCGAAAAGTGTAAGGGATGTTCCGCTTGTTCCAGAGTTTGTCCCGCAGATGCAATCAGCGGCGTAATTAAGCAGCCGTTTGTAATCGATAAGGACAAGTGTCTGAAGTGCGGTGCTTGTATCGAAAAGTGTAAGTTCGGTGCAATTATCAAGAAATAAGGAAGGTGGAAATATAAAATGGCAAATGTTGTAATTAACGGCAGAGAATATACCGTTGCTGATGGTATTACCATTCTCGAAGCCTGCAGAGCGGCATCCGTTGAGATCCCCACACTCTGCTTTATGAAAGAAATCAACGAAATCGGTGCTTGCCGTATTTGTCTTGTTGATTGTGCGATGAAGGTTGGCGGTCCCAGAAAGCTCGTTGCTGCTTGCGTTATGCCGATTTCCGATGGAATGGAAATTCTTACAAATACAGAAGAAGTTCTCAAGGCTAGAAAAACAAACCTTGAACTTATTCTATCCGATCATGAAAAGAAGTGTCTCTCATGTATCCGTAACCAGAATTGTGAGCTTCAGAAGCTTTGTAAAGAATACGGTGTTGAAGAAGATAGAATCGGCGGTATGGCAAATGATTTTGCTCCCGATACTTCTACTCCCTGGCTTGTTCGTGAGAACAACAAGTGTATTAACTGCCGCAGATGTACTGCTGTTTGTAAGCATCAGCAGGGCGTTGGCGTAATCGGTTCCAATGACAGAGGCTTTGATACACATATTGGATGTGCATTTGAAACAACTCTCGCAGAATCCGCTTGTATCGCTTGCGGACAGTGTACAGTTGTATGTCCTACAGGTGCGCTGCACGAAGTAGATGAAACAGATAAGGTTCTGGCAGCTCTTAATGATCCCACAAAGCACGTAGCAATATGTGCTGCTCCTTCCGTAAGAGCTACTCTTGGTGAAGCATTCGGTCTTGAACCCGGCACAGATGTTGAAGGCAAGATGGTTGCTGCTATGAAGAGACTCGGTTTTGATGGCGTTTATGATATGAACTTCACAGCTGACCTTACAATTATTGAAGAAGCTCACGAACTTATCGGCAGAATTCAGAATGGTGGTAAACTTCCCCTTATTACTTCTTGCTCTCCCGGATGGGTTAAGTTCTGCGAACACTACTTCCCTGATTTCGTAGACAACCTCTCCTCCTGCAAGTCTCCTCAGCAGATGTTCGGTGCCGTATATAAGACATATTTTGCAGCAAAGAACAATCTTGACCCCAAGGATATTGTATTTGTTTCCTGCATCCCTTGTACGGCTAAGAAATTTGAAGTTACCCGTGACGGTGAAAATGCGGCAGGTATGCCCGATGTGGATATTGCTCTTACAACAAGAGAGCTTGCAAGACTTATTGACAGAGCTGGTATTAACTTCAAAACTCTTCCTGATGAAAAGTTCGATTCTCCCTTTGCTATTGGTTCCGGCGCGGGTGCTATTTTCGGTGCTACCGGCGGTGTTATGGAGGCTGCTCTCAGAACTGCAGCTGAAACTATTCTCGGAACAACTCTTGAAAAGGTTGAATTCGAAGAAGTTCGTGGCACAGAAGGTATCAAGAGAGCTACATACAAGCTCGGTGACCTTGAAATCAACGTAGCTGTTTGCTCCGGCACAGCTAATGCAAAAGAACTTCTTACAA
>JAZUOO010000058.1:0-22289 GCA_045604705.1 Eubacteriales bacterium | reverse complement strand
AATTCGCACCGGATAATTTTAGAATCAAATGAAGGAAACGAAGTTCCCAACCTCAGAAAGGAGCATAAAATGAAAAAGATACTTGCAGTACTGTCGGCATCTCTGATACTTTTATCAATCTATTCCTGCGAAAAGGACAAGCTTTTGGGCAAAGAAAACCAACAGACAAACGTCAGCGGAGAAATCTCAAGCCACACAGAAGCATCACAAAAGCTCACCCTTGAAAAGGTAACAGCTCTCTCCCAAAAAGGCGAGGAACTCACATGGCAGGACTTTCAGGACTACGACCATATTGACACAGGCTCCGGGCTGTACATACAAGTCTATGAAATAAGCGATGACTATACGCTCTCCATTGGCGGCGGCAATCCTAACACAACGCCTCCGATGTATATTTATCTGACATATAAAATCCCTTATGAAAGGATAGATATACGATACGAAAATGTTCAGAAATTCATAGACGAAACCTCAAAAATAAAGGAGGGCACAAAGCGTTTTATAGCCGAGGTAGTACAAAATGGTGAAGTTACCGTACCCGCAGGCAAATCCGAGGACGGAATGACGGTTGATACAGGCAAAATCATCGTTTCGGTAAAAGACTACGGAAATACGGATTTCAAAAATGACGATATCTGCCATATATATGCAGACGACCTTACGGGCAACACGGAAGTTCCGAGACTGCTTGACGGTGACATTGTAAGGGTTGAGTTTGACGAAAACACTGAGATAACCTCATATTCCTTTGACCCTGCAACAGCAATAAAAAAAGCCGTATCAATACAGCGATGTGACGAAAGCGGCAAAATCATAACACCGCTTGAAAAACTGTCGAAAAACTACACGCTGAATGATGCAATAAACGACAACTGCGTAGTCTATCGTGACCACGACATAATACACGGCAAGGAACGCTTTGAATCCTTTCTCGCAAGTGTAAAATACAAATCCTGCGCCAATGTCCGACTTGCCTTTTACTACAGCGAAAGCAATCTCCTGTTTATACAGGACTTGTACTTTAACGGCACATCTTTTACACTTCGGGAAATTGACAACGGAACGGAAATAATTAAGCAGTACAAGTATCTTCGCCAATTTGTCACGGAATATGATTCCTGTGCTTATCTTCGCTATGTCCTCACCGATAACGACACGGTAACATATGACAGGTTGCAGTACGGACTTCTGAGTTCGAAATACGGTGACTACATACCTTTTTCCGAAGTTTATGTACAGAAAGGCTTCTGCGAGAACGGTGAATTTTTCGACGAATCATATCTTGATGCCGAAAACAAAGTGCCTGAAAGAATTCTTGAATTACAATAATACAAAGGACGTGTATCCCAATAAAAAGGTACACGTCTTATTTTTGTACTGCTTCGCATTATGCAAACCAGTGATACCACTTTGTCCTATCCGAAAAAGCAAGCTCCAGAACTCTGAAATTTCCGATGCTTTCCGGATTTGTCATGTTATCAACCTGCCATATGAAGGTGTCGGTTTCACCGGGATTTATGTCCGTATCGGTTGCATAGTAATAATCTTTGCCTACACCTGTGGGAATTCCGTTTGTGTCAAGCACATCAAAGCCGACTCTCAGAGCCGTTACACGTCGGAAATCAATGTTTGTAAGCTTCACAATTGCATATCCCGCATTTTCACGGATTTCAAAGCTGCAGTCGGTGTTTACAATCGGAGCTTTTTCAATCTCTCTTTGCAGATATATTGCTTCCGTGCGGACATCGTAAAGGGACTTTTCATGCCTTGTCCCGTAAAAGGCGGGAAGCTTTTCGTCCACGAGCAGAAGATTTGCGATATGATTGCCGTTTTCCTTGTTTTGGTGATACATACGGCTGAATTCGGAATATTGCATATCAATCTCCGCATTTATGTCACACGCTGTTTCTTCGGGCATAGTCTCGGTGGTATCTCCACTTGTAATGGCATCGGGAGGTGGCAATTCCGTCTGATTGTATTCTTCTGCCGTTACCGTTACATTACAAAAATTCATCAAAATAATACATACAAATATAAGATGCCTTCTCACATTATACCTCTTTTAAAGCTTTTGTTAAGATACGCAAACAACGGCGTAAAGTATTTTTATTATGCTTCAAAAAAACATTTGTAACAGCATTTCGGAAAATTATCTTTTCCCGTCTTTTCGCAAATAAGCAAAAAATGGAATGTACTGCCGAAAAACGCAATACATTCCAAATTTTATTTTACAAAGCTTATGCCCAGAACATTCCGGAGGGCTTGGGATCGGAAATAATAACGCTCTTCAGGAACGCAATCGCCTTTTCAAGACCTTCCTTGCTTGTCATGTAGCTGTCCTCATGCTCAATAGACATAACATGGTTGTAACCAACAATCTGAAGTGCGGATACCATTTCCTTCCATGCTTCAACGCTTGTACCGTAGCCGAGGCTTCTGAATACCCAGCTTCTGTTGATTTCATCACCGTAGTGCTTTGTATCAAGAACGCCGTTGACAGCAGTATTGTACTTGTCAATCTTTGTGTCTTTAGCGTGGAAGTGGAACATAGCTCCCGCCTTGCCGATTTCGATAATAGCCTTTGCGGGATCAACGCCCTGCCAGATAAGGTGTGACGGGTCGAAGTTTGCACCGATGATGTCACCTACCGCATTTCTGAGTTTCATGAGAGTTTCGGGATTATATACGCAGAAGCCGGGGTGCATTTCTAATGCGATCTTTGTTACACCATACTTCTTTGCAACTTCTGCCTTCTTGTTCCAATAAGGAAAAAGTACATCATTCCACTGATAATCAAGAACCTTAAGATATTCGTCCGGCCAGGGGCAGGTTACCCAGTTGGGCATCTTGTCCTCAGGACTGCCGCCGGGGCATCCGGAGAAGGTGATAACAGTGTCAAGTTCAAGCTCATTTGCAAGTTTACAAGCTCTGTCAAATTCATAGTCGCACTTTGCGGCGAAATCCTTGTCGGGAGATACACCATTACCGTGAACAGAAAGTGCAGAAATTATTATTCCGTACTTGGGGAACAGCTCCTTGTAAGCCTTAAGCTTTGCCTTGTCAGCGAGAAGCTCCTCGGGCTTTGAATGAGTATCACCCGGATAACCTCCGACACCTATTTCTACGGCTTCAACGCCGAGACCTGTTACGTACTTGAGCATTTCCTCAACGGACATATCCCCGAGAGGTACTGTTACGAGACCTACCTTCATTGTATGTTCCTCCTTTTAAACAGTGCACGGGCAGTTGTGAATACACAAATTACAATGCACAATGCACAATTAATGTGGATTTCCGCACTGACCGCGACAAAATTGCAATCTTAGCGAGCGGAAATCTTCTTTTTATTTTATTGTATTCGATTCGTAAAAATATGTTTTTTGTTCTTGTTATATAACCGAA
Organism: Eubacteriales bacterium; assembly: GCA_045604705.1. Taxonomy (GTDB): domain Bacteria; phylum Bacillota; class Clostridia; order Oscillospirales; family CAG-382; genus SIG622. Next base: position 18,887 of record JAZUOO010000058.1, on the reverse strand, counting down.
ATAAACCATTCGTCATATAAATACGCATCCAAATCCACACTCACACTTTTCAATCAATGAGGGTTACGCAGATGAAGTTTGCTTTGTAACCCACCACAATTGTACATTGTGAATTGTGCATTGTGCATTAATTAAAGTAATAGGGCTTTCCTGTCTTCGCAGACTCATAAATACCCTCAAGAATCTGCGTTACACAATAAGCCTGCTCGGGAAGCACAACGGGATCCGTATCATTGATAATGGCATTTATCCAAAGCTGAGCTTCTCTTTCTGCGGGAGTGTCGTTTCCTGCACCGTCATAGAATGCAACGCCGTCTGCCTCGAGATCGGGGTTCTTTTCAAACTGTCTGCCGCATTCAACGCCGTTGATTCTTACCGAACCGGTAAATGTGTCAAGACCTTCTTTTGTACCGCAGAGCTGGTATCTTGTTTCTCGAACTTCCAGCGTGTTAAGAGCCCATGCAGATTCAAGAACAATTGTAGCACCGTTTTCCATTACGATGAAACCGAATGCAGAGTCTTCAACGGTAAATTCTTCGGGCTTCCAGTCGCCCCAAGCATTACCTGTTCTTGTCTGGTTGTTGAGCTTGTGATATGTTGTACCTACACAGTACTTGGGCTTGTAGTTGTTCATCATCCAGAGTGTGAGGTCAAGAGAGTGAGTTCCGATATCGATAAGGGGACCACCACCCTGCTCATATTCGTTGAGGAATACGCCCCATGTGGGAACTGCTCTTCTTCTGATTGCATGAGCCTTTGCAAAGTAGATTTCACCGAGGTTGCCGTTGTCGCAGTATTCCTTTGTGAACTGGTTTTCGGGAGCCTGTCTGTTCTGATAGCCGATTGTGAGCTTCTTGCCTGTTTCCTTTGCTGCGTCAATCATCTTCTTTGCTTCGGCGCTGTTGATTGCCATGGGCTTTTCGCACATAACGTGCTTACCTGCATGAAGTGCATCAACAGTAATAAAGCTGTGGCTTCTGTTGGGAGTACAAATGTGTACGACATCGATTGTTTCATCCTTGAGAAGCTCCTTGTAATCGGTGTATACCTTTGCATCCGCCGCACCGAAATCACAGGCTGCCTTTTCAGCCTTCGATGCAACAATGTCACAAAACGCAACCATTTCAACTTCCTTAATCTTTTTAAGCGAGGGCATATGCTTTCCGGTTGCGATACCACCGCAGCCTATAATACCTACTCTAAGTTTCTTTTCCATAAAAATACTCCTTTCATTTTGCCATTTTACGGACTTGATTTTTAATGTACATAATGTATATAAGGATAAATATACCCGTACATATTATACTACCACACTTTAATGAATAATGTGAGAAAATTATTAAAAAATAAATAATTGTTATTCGCAATCATTTTTCTTACGTAATTCTTACCTGTAATAAAGATAAAACGCCGTCACCTCTCTTTGTCTGCCGGTAACAAAATCATAACCCTCAAGCACAACACCGTCATTGCTCATAAGTGTCCACATGGAGAGCTCGTCGATTTTGCCGCGGAATACCTCTTCAATACCGCAGGTCACCGCAAGTTCCTCACCATTCGGTAAAATGTTCAGGTGCCCCTCTCTTCCCACGATTTCCTCTATTCCGTTAAACCGTTCCGTAACATACTTCACATGACGATTGTTGATGTTATTCGCAAATGCACGCTTGAAGGCGGGACTGTTCTCATCTTTCTTTGAGAACCTCCGCTTCAGCTTATCAAAAAGAGACATACCACTCCTCCTCTAAGCTTACACGACATCCGTAAGATATATACCCCGCAAGGAACAAAAATTACTCGGATGTCTCAGATCACCTATATTCTAACATATATTTTCAAAAAAATAAAGACTTTTGCACACTTTTTTACAAAAATATTTATGTAATAAGTTGCAAAACAAGTAAAAGTATGCTATAATATATGAAAATGCGGTAGTGTACGTAAAAATATCACATCACCGAAAGGAACAGAACAGGACATGACAAACAAAGATACAGAAATCATATTCCCGGTATCCGCCAATCTGCCCACCATTTACACGGCAGCACATTTCTTCAGCGGTATCCCCATAATAAAAAATATCATTCTGTATAATGTCGGGAACAATCTCTGCGAAGATTTGTGCATTGAAATTATCGGAAGAAGTACAAATGGCGAAATCCTGAACTTCAGGACAGAAAAGAAAGATTTTCGTTGCAGTGACTGTATTTCCGAAAATTCCGACGTAATGATCCTGAATCTTGAAAAATACAAAATTCTGCCAAACGCAGATTTTATGCATAACCTCACAATCAATACCTCCGCAAGGATTCGGATAACCGTATTTCTCGGCGAGAGCGTCTCATCAACGGTCTGCAATATAAAGATCTCTCCTTTCGGTCACGTCTGTCCGGAAATGCCCCCCGAACTTCTTTGTACCTATGTATTACCGGACTGCGAATTTGCCGTAAAAGCCGAAAAGAAGCTTGCCGCACAAACAAAGAAACTGTCCGAAAAGCATGCAAGACCGGCACCAAAGCCTTTACTCTTTGCCGAAGCTCTCGCCTACATAATGCAGGGTGCAAAGCTATCCTATTCGGCAGTGCACCGCGAAATGCTTGACGGTGACTGTATAATAAGAGACCCCGATGTCCTTACCGAATCCAACAAGAGGAGCGTAAGTCAGACGGAAGCTGCACTGCTTTATTGCTCCTGTGCGGAAAGATGCGGACTTCGCCCGGGGATAGTATTTCTCAGAAAAGGGGCAGGCTCGGTAAAGGTTCTCATCAGTATAGGTCTTGGCGATTACTATGCAGGCAGTCCTGTATCCGAAAGCATATCAGAGCTCCGTGAAAGGATACTCGACAGAGAGATATTCATCTTTGACGTCCTCGGACTTTTGGGTACCGAAAAAACCGATTTTGCAAGAAATGTCACCGAGACAACCAATCTTGTACTAAAAAGCAGTTCCACCCTCGCTTTCTCCGTTGATGTCTATACTTCAAGACTTTGCGGTGTATCATCACTTCGTCCCTATGACGGAGCAGTAGCAAAGGACATCTACGGCGGCTACGAAAGCATCAGCGATGCTGTACAGCGTATAGATAAAAATGCAAACGCCGTATCGCTCTACGGCTACTCCCCCTATAGTCATACTTCCCTCGGTCTTTGCATTTCCGATACAATCCCACTATTCGGTCAAGAGTATACACTTTCTCCTCTTGACGACGAAATAATATGTCAGGAACCTGATTCTTTTCTCTCATTCTCGGGCTTTACACCAAAGAATCTCTCCGAGCACCCGAGAAATATAACCGAGCAATCCATCTTCAATTCAAAGCTTTCGGAGCTTACATCAAAGGTATGTACAAGCCTTAAAAAGGGAAGTATTTACGTTTATCCCTCAAAATACATCCTCTCCTGCGAAAAACCGGTTCCCGAAAGGATCAGAGATGAAGTACTGTCCGATTCAATGAAGCTTTGCGAAACGGTAAAGTTTTCCTCCTACCACAACGGAAGTACCGCAATCTACGCCGCAGTGGGAATTGTCCGTATTACCGAAGATTCAAACACATACTATGCCCCCTGTGCCTACGTCCCCTGCGAGATACTCTTTGAAAATGGTACCGTAAAGCTCAAATTCGGCACCGGCAAGACCATATTCAACAGAAGCCTTCGTTCCTTTGTCGAAAGACTCACCGGCGCAAGTTTCTCTACGCGTGAAAACGAGCTTCTTGCAGATCCCGCCTATGGCATAGCAATTGAACAGGACGAACGTATCCGCAGCATAAAGCTCTGGCATGAAGTATACAGAAGCATATGCGAGGATTATCCGGATTCCATATCATTCATAAATAATACCCTTGTATGCACATTTGACCTATCCTATACCCTCATGCGCGACTGTCTTGAGAGAGCCGACGGCAAAAAGTTCGAGGAATATCTTGAATCCGGCAAGTACATCCGGGATGAAAATGCCCCGGGATTTTACGGCAGATTCGAAGCCACCCTCCCCTTTGACGCCCCTGCCGAATCCGACAATGCGGTAAAGGCGGCTGAAAACAACAGCATTGTTATCTCGGGAGTTCACGGCACCGGCAAAAAGAAAACTGTCGGTAACATCATTGCAAGGGCCGCCTTATCACAAGACGACATCCTCGTGCTCTCCAAATACAGCGAATCCCTCGACTCCCTTTATGACACCATGAAAAGCAAAGACATCGCTGAACTGTGTCTTAAAGTTTCAGATGCCGAGAGTACAAAAAAGCAGATACTTGCCGATATAGAAAAAATGTCCTCAGAGCCGGAATACCCTCATGACAGTGGCAGCGGCGATGCGGCGATCCTAGAACATGGGCTTGCAGTATACGCGGACGACATTTATTCCGAATTCGGCTTCGGTTACTCCCTTTACGACTGTATAAATGAATACTGCAAATGCGACCTTATTTGCAACGATCCACCAATACAGCTCCGTGCCGATATAAGCGACCTTTCAAAAGATAACATAAAAAAGTTATTTGACATCGCCGACAGACTCACGGAAAAAGCAAAGAAGATATACGGAATGTGTACCAAGGGCATAGCGGATATAAGCCCTTATCTGCGACACATCAAAAATACAAATGAGATTACAAAGACCATATCTGCTCTCTTTGCAGACACCGAAGAACAATTATTGATTTTCTCGGAAAAATCTGCCTTTGCAAGAAATTGCCTGGGCATATCCGACAGTACTATACAGGACGTAAGAACACTTTTGTCCCTCGGTGAGTTCCTTGAACTCATAATGAAATCCGGAATAGACTTTCTTCCGGAAGAGCTTCTCTCGGGAAGCACCTACAGAAGTGCAAAGGAAATAGAAAAGGTCTGCGCGATAATAGACGAGATCTGCCACGTCAACTCTTTCCTCACAGACGTAAGTGACAGAATAGCGTCAATCTCCTGCACCGAGCTATACATAAAGTGGAGAGATTCCGAAAACAATCCATTCGTCAAAAACAGCATCTCACACGAAATAAAAAAATACCTTCCCGAAAAATCAAAGCCGGGAACAAAGGAAATAGACGAGCTTCTTGAAAAGCTTGCAAGAAGAGAAGAACTTGAAAACGAGTTGTCATATCTTGCAGCCGAAGCAAAAGCAACTCTGGGCGGGCTGTGGCAGGGTAACAAAACCGACACTGAAAAAGCAAGACGAGTTGCCGCTTTCGCAATGTCCGCAGATCTCTGCATAAAGAAGCTCTTCAGAAACAGCATCGACAACAACGCCATCCGTGGCGGAATCACAAAACTCATAGTAACCCTTTCCGAGGACACCGAAGCTAACGCAGATTTCATTTGTGCTGTGGGGGCCTTTAGAAAGCTGTCATCGGGAAAACGAGGACTCTTTGAACAGATCTCCTTGGAGCTTTGCCAGGATTTGTACGAACTGAGATTTGAAAACGGAATACTCAGCTCAAACGGTATGGCAAAAATGCTCAGAAATTTCCGAGACAACCTTGAGCCTCTCTTCTATATCCACGAGCTCAACGCCGTGAAAAAGGAGGCCGTCAGTGCAGGTCTTTCGGGGGCCGCCGCATACATCGAAGATCACGGCACCTACAAAAACGCCGCAACGGTCATATACAAGAGCCTGTATCTCTCCTTTGCAAACTACATCATATCCTCAAAAACTCACCCGGAGGGTAAAACGCTTTTTGAAAAATACGAAAGATTCAAGGAAGCTCATGATACCGAGAAAAAATTCGCCGCATATAACCTTATCTGCGCCCACAGAAGAAGATTCAAGGATTATACTGCCGACGACGAGGGAAAGAGCGAGCTTTATGCACTTCGCGAGAGCCTTTATGACAAAACAAGTACCGTATATGACATCCTCGGCAAGCACCACAAGCTTCTGAAGGTCATGTACAGTGCAGTTTTCGCAACAACAGTATGTGCATACGGACTTGAAAGCTACCCCGGAACACTAATCCTGCTCGACTGCGAAAAAACCGATGCCGCAGAGGGACTTCCGCTTTGTGCAAACTTTGATAAATGTATCTTTATAACCTCTCCCCTTGAAAGAATCGGAAGCATAATGTCCTCACTGCCCCTTGAGCTTCCTGCCTTCAAGCTTGCACGAGTACTGTGTGAGAAAAACGGAAACATCGCTTCCTTTGCCCGGAGTCTCTATAAGGACTCACTGACGGTATGCTGCCCCGAACGAAGCGCAGATAACGTACATTTCATAAAATGCAGCTCGGGACTATACGACAAAAACACCGGTGCGAACAGAATAGAAGCCCTGCAGGTATGTGAAACAGCCTTTGCCGCAACTGAAAAATACGGCTTTGACAATGTAGGTATTATCTCTATGACCACTGCCCAGACATCTGAAATTGTAAACGGACTCGGAGTCCTTGCCAATAAGTATCACAACACGGCTATAACCAAGATCCCCGTTCGCAGTATCGGCAGTATCGGCGACTTCTCCAAGGATTGCATTATACTCTCCGTATCCTTCGGCAAAAATATCTACTCCATCACAAGAAGCTTTGGAATCACCGACGATATAAGCCTTCTCCACTCGGGAAGTCCCATAAGTCTGTGTGAGCTTTTGTGCTGTAACAAGGAACTGTACGTCGTTACCTCCGCAGAGCCGGAAGATATTATGACAGACAATCTCTGCAGCGGAGCAGGTACAATAGCCGCCCTTTTAACCTTTGCAAAATACTCGGCCGTACCCCATGACCTCTTTGCCGACAAAACGAAATCATCCGGAAGCGGTATCGAGGAATACCTGCGTGCAAAGATAAGCGAAAAATATCCGAACCTGGCAGTAAGATGCTCCGATGGAATAATAACTGTCGGAGATGTGGCATTAATATACGAAAATGGTTATGCAAGAGACGTATATGACAAGCTCCTCTTGCCGCTGACGGAAGCTACCTCCAGGGGGTACAGCGCAGAGTTTTCGGATATATGCTCCCTTATTAAACCATATCGAACCGCATACGACACTGTATCGGAGAAATGAGAGTGTGACATTGAACAATTCAAGATATATAGGTGTGGATCTTGGAACCTCCAACACCCTTGTATATGTCAAAAATAAAGGAATAACCGTACGAGAGCCTTCTGTCGTGGTATTTGAGAAGAACACCTCAAAAATACTCGCAGTCGGCTCGGAAGCAAAAAACATGATAGGTAAAACTCCGTCAGGACTCCGCACCCTGTATCCGCTTCGTAACGGTGTAATTGCAGACTTTGAATTCTGTGTCGAAATGCTGTGCGGATTCCTCAAAAAAAATATCGGTACACTGGCGGGAATACGCCCAAAGCTGATAGTATGTGTCCCATACGGCATAACGGAAGTGGAAAAAAAAGCCGTCATGGATTCAGCCCTTGAAGCAGGTGCGGGGAGCGTCTACACCGTTGACGAACCAATTTGTGCAGCTATCGGTGCGGGACTTCCCGTCATGGCACCACGTGGAAGTATGATAGTGGACATTGGGGCGGGAACAACGGAAATAGCGGTCATTTCCCACGGCGGTATCGTAACTTCAAGCTCCGTAAAAATTGCGGGGAACACCTTTGACAACGCAATAGTGTCATATATAAAACAGGAGTTCAACGTGCTTATAGGCGAGTCAGGCGCCGAAGAAATCAAAATAAAAATCGGCTCCGCACACCCAAGCACCGACATTGGTGCAATACAGGTAAAGGGAAGAAATATGCGAAACGGAAAAGCCGCGGAATTCACCCTCTACTCCTCAGAGGTAAGAGAGGCAATCTCCGAACCGTTGTCCTCGCTTTTTGAAGCAATACGCTCGGTTCTTGACTCCACACCTCCGGAGCTCTGTGCAGACATCTACGACTCCGGAATAACCCTAAGCGGTGGTGGAGCACTTATGGGCGGTATAAGTCTTTACATTCACGAAAAATCAAAGCTTCACGTAAAGGTCGCCGACAATCCCCTCGACTGCGTAATAAACGGCATAGGCAGACTTACGGAAAATCCCGAAATGCGTCACCGAATAGAAAGCATAGTCCTGTACTCAAAGTTATAAATTTTTATATTGCGGGTTGACTTTTTGTAAAAGCAATATTGTAATAATAGTAAACTTTGGAAGATCCTGCAAAAAACAGTAACATATCCCGCAAAAATACTTTAAAAGGAAGACAAACAAAAATGTATATATTGGCAATAGACACCACCGCAAAAACCGCATCCGTCTGCGTAGGGAAAGAGGAAAACGGAAGCTTCATACCGCTGTCGCACTGGACCTCCAACTGCGGTTTTACCCATAGCGAAACTCTCCTTCCTATGATTGACGGTTGCCTTTCAGCCTCCGGAATAACCGCAGACAGTCTCGGAAATATCGCGGTAAGTGCAGGTCCCGGCTCATTTACGGGAGTGAGAATAGGGGTTGCCTGCGCCAAGGGCATCTCATTCGGACTTGCGGCACGCAATATTACCCACAGCTGCACTTCCGTATCTTCACTCGCAGCTCTTGCGGAAAATGTGCGAAACTACCATGGCTATATAGTCTGCCCCGTAATGGATGCAAGGCGTTCTCAGTTTTACAACGCCCTGTTCAAAAAAGACAGAAACGGAAACCTTGTACGCCTTTGCCCCGACAGACTCCCCACGGCATCGCAGATTTTCGACGAGCTGGCAGCCGAATACAGCGGCAAAAAGATTCTGCTTGTCGGCGACGGTGCATTGCTCTGTAAGACACTTTTTGACAAAATAGCCGCAGAAAACGGAGATTGTCCCTTTAAATATACCATCTGTGACAGTGCAGATATGTACCAGAACGCCTGCTCGGTAGCCAAAGTCGCTCTTTTCAGCAATGAATCAAAAACAGTTTTCGGTGCAGAGCTCTCCCCCATATATCTCAGAGCCTCACAGGCAGAACGCGAAAGACTTGAAAAGGAAGCCGCAAGATAAAAAATCCATCGAAAGGATAACAAAAATGCCGAAGTACAATATAGAACAAGACGTTAAAAAGGTTCTTATTTCCGAAGAACAAATCAAAGCAGCCGTAAAGAGAATAGCCGATGAAATAACAAAAGACCATATGGATTCCGATAAAGAGCTTCTTCTTGTCTGTATTCTCAAAGGCTCTCTCCCGTTTATGGCAGACCTCATGAAAGAAATACGAATCCCTTGTATACTTGATTTTATGAAAGTTTCATCCTATGGTTCAGGCACCGTATCAACGGGACAGGTAAAAGTAAAATATGACCTTTCATACGAAACCCTTGAAAATTACGATGTAGTAGTTGTCGAAGACATCATAGATACGGGTCATACCCTCTCAAACCTCCTTGTCCACCTGAAAAACAGACACGCACACAGCGTAAAGCTATGTGCTCTGGTGGATAAGCCCGACAGAAGACTTACCGACGTTAAAGTCGATTACTGCGGATACACAATCCCGGATGAATTTGTAATAGGCTACGGTCTTGACTACAATGAAAAATACAGAAATCTTCCCTATATAGGAGTACTGAAAGAGGAAGTATATCAGAACAAATAAGAAATCACCTCACATTCCCGAAGGAATCAAGAAAGAGCAGCCTATGTCATTGCACCGCTTCTCTCCAAGGTATTCCGGGTTCATCCCTATTTCAGTTGTTGCCGCAAGGAAAGCTACATCACAGACGCTGCAACATGGAATAAATGAAAACCGCTGGATGATAGACACTGAAGAAATGATCGCCTAAATGGTAAAGCTCGTCTATCACAGAATTATCATAAACAAACCGGATATTGCAAGAAAGGCTATTGACTCTCTGAAATAATCGTGATATAATAAACCAAGTCCTAAAATATTTTATAATAAGGAGAAAAAAACAATGGGATTCTTTACAGATTTCAAAAAATTCATCAGCCGCGGAAACGTAATTGACATGGCTGTCGGCGTAGTAGTCGGCGGTGCGTTCAGCAAAATCGTAACTACCTTCGTTTCCTCCATTATCACTCCCTGCATTTCCGCGCTCACAAACGGAAACTCCATCGCAGGTCAGGTCATCCTTAAGCAAGCCGTTCCCGCAACGGAAACAACCCCCGAAGTTCCTGCAGTTATCCTTGACTACGGCACATTCATCCAGACCATTATCGACTTCCTCATCATCGCATTCTGCATCTTCGTAGTTATAAGAATAATCACAAAGATGAGAGAAAAAGCAGAAGCTCTGAAGAAAAAGGAAGAAGAAGCTCCCGCAGCACCACCCGCCCCCCCCGCACCCAGTGCCGAGGAAAAGCTTCTTACAGAGATCAGAGACCTCCTCAAGGACAAGCAATAAATATTTTAAATCACACGCCGCACACTGCAAGAGCATTTGTTCAAAAACTGTGTGCGGCAAATTTATATAAACGGCAGTACCGTGGGAAATGATTCAATACCGCAAGAGTTTTAATTCAGAGCAGCAGTGAAGTATATAAGAAATTTCGAAACCTCCCCGACACAGCTCCTTCAAAAAGATGTCATATGACGGCTATTATCTGTTCCGTTCGCTAATCTACAGTTTTCCATTTTGTACATTTGTCAATGACGTGAGAATGTCGTATACTTGACATTCAGTCTAAAAAATGTTATAATACAAAAAATATGCAACACTGAAAACGGAGTAAGAAACATGCCAAAGAAAAATAGTTCTTTCAACAAGAAAATATTCGCCATGCTGATAGACAAAGCAAGGGGTGAACGCTCGGTGAGAAGATTTGCATCGGAGTGCGGAATAAGCTATCTTCAGCTACGCAAGCTACTTTTGTGCGAGCAGGATAATCCGCCGGGGATAAAGCTTATTACAAAGCTTGCGGAAAACAGCGAGAACGGTGTTGAGCTTGAAGAATACCTTTATGCTGCGGGAAAAGCAGAAACTGATGATTCTGTCGAAAAGGATCTTTCCCCAAGGCACAGACTGCTTTTGCAAAACTACTCTTCCCTCTCCTCCAAGCAGCAGAAAACTGTTGATGATTTTATTGATTTCCTCTTGAAATATAAGGGATGATACCTCCGCAAGAATAATTGAAAAAACAGAGCAAGCTGAAAAGTAATATTCGTTTAAAACAAAATTTGATATGACACTTCCCACTGCTTCGGCGGTGGGGTTTCTTTTTGCCGTAACATTAAAATTAAATGTGAATATTATATATTGTACGGGGACATTACGTATCCTTTGTTTCACTATATATGGTACTTGCGTTTTTGTAGATAATGTCAGAGTTTTATTGAAAAAAAGAGTGTTTTCGGTGAAAACTACATAATAATATTGTATGAGAATTGTAATTAGTGATTTATTTTCCGTTGTTTAGTATATTTGCTTTCGCAATTTATATTTTATGCACCTGTTTTATTGATTTATTAACAATTATTATGATATAATATTACAGGTTATTTTTATGCATTTTTTGGGAGGACATATGCTTGAGAATGTAAAAACCGAGAAACTATTTGATTTGGGAAAGACGTTGGCAAAGGATATTTTTACTTGTCACATCTATCCCTGGGAGGTGTTGCCGGAGATAAAAGCTTTTATAACGGATCTTGGCAAAAGTCTTTCTGAGGATAGATTTTATCTTTACAACAAAAATGTTTGGATTGCAAAGACTTGCAAGCTCTACCCCAATGTTTATATCGACGGGCCCTGCATAATCGACGAGGAAACGGAGATTCGCCCCGGTGCCTTTATAAGAGGAAGCGTTATTGTAGGTAAAAACTGTGTTGTCGGAAATTCTACGGAGCTTAAGAACTGTATTATTTTTGACAATGCTCAGATTCCCCATTTCAACTATGTCGGTGATTCCATCCTCGGTTATAAGTCACATATAGGTGCAGGCGGTGTTACCTCAAACGTAAAGTCGGACAAGACCCCTGTTGTTCTTCATTTTGAAAATGAGATGGTTGAAACAGGATTCAAAAAGTTTGGCGCAATGGTCGGTGATTACGTTGAGGTCGGATGTAACAGCGTTCTGAATCCGGGTACCATTATTGGCCGCAACTCAAACATCTACCCCACTTCATCCGTCAGAGGATATATTCCGGAAAACTGTATCTTCAAGGCGGAACGGGGAATTTGTGTAAAATACCAATAGTATGATTGCCGATTTACGGCAGAAAGGAATATATAACAATGGGACGACTCTTTGGAACGGACGGTGTCAGAGGTATTGCCAACGGTACACTCACCTGTGAGCTTGCAATGAACATCGGCAGAGCAGCAGCTTGTGTACTTACGGCAAATATCGAACACCGTCCGAAATTTATAATAGGATCGGACACCAGAATATCATCTGATATGCTAATTTCCGCTATATGCGCCGGAGTTACCTCCGTAGGTGCTGATGTTATTGTGCTGGGTATTCTACCAACTCCTGCGGTTGCGTATCTTGTAGGTAAGTACAATGCTGATGCAGGTATTATGATTTCTGCGTCTCACAATCCCGCAAGCTTCAACGGAATCAAAATTTTCAGCTCAGACGGATTTAAACTTCCTGACGCACTTGAAGAACAAATAGAAACGCTTATCATCTACAACAATCTCGCCTCGAGTGTTGTAACAGACTGTGAAATCGGAACGATAACTTATTCGGATACTGCAGTTGACGATTATATTTCTCATCTTCGCTCAACAATCCGTTCAAAGCTTTCAGGACTTAAAATTGCGGTTGACTGTGCAAACGGTTCAGCGTCAAAAACGGCGGAAAAGCTCTTTGAAGGACTTTGTGCTGATGTTACAATTATGCACAATACTCCAGATGGAATAAACATCAACAAGGACTGCGGTTCGACACATCTTGAAAGTCTTACAAAATATGTGCTTGACAACAAGTGTGACCTTGGCATTGCTTTTGACGGTGATGCGGACAGATGTCTGTGTATTGACGAGCTTGGAAATGTAATAGACGGTGACTTTATCATGGCTATATGCACTCTTGATCTTCGTGAAAGAGGGAAACTAAACAAGAACGCAGTTGTCGGTACTATCATGACAAACTTCGGGTTTACAAAGTTCTGCGATGAGAACAATATAAAATTTATTCCCACAAAGGTCGGCGACAGATTTGTTCTTGAAGAAATGCTTCTTGAAGATTACAGATTCGGCGGTGAGCAGTCCGGACACGTTATATTCAGAGACTATGCGACAACAGGCGACGGACAGCTCACGGCACTTCAGCTTCTTGATGTTATTTCAAGGAAAAACAAAAAGTTGTCCGAGCTGGCATCCGTTATGACAAGGTACCCGCAGGTTATTATAAATATCACGGTATCTGCCGAGGGTAAGCTGAAATTCTACACAGACTCACATATCAAAACAGCAATTGATAATGCAAAAAATCAGCTTTCAGGTACAGGAAGAATAGTTGTTCGTCCCTCGGGAACCGAACCTCTTATCCGTGTTATGACAGAGGGCATGGATAAAAAGCAGATAGAGAATATTGCAAACTCGGTTGCAGACACAATTAAGAAAAGACTCGGTTGAGATAAGGTCCATGCGGCTTTATCTCACACAAAGAGCCGGCGCCAGACCAATTTGCGTTGGTTAACGAGGCGGAGGTTTATCGAAGTTTTCGGCGGGTACCTCCCGGCATACAGTCTGTCGTTATGAATGATACAAACACTCGGGTAACCGGGGAACAAAAGTCATGCAGTGCTGAAATTTAATAAAGGTTAAAAAGGATATGCATATGTGTTCAAAGGCTCTCACATTCCGACCATGCATACCCTTTTAAGGTTTTGCCTATGTGCGGCATAATCGGTTATACGGGGCGGAAAAATGCCGTTCCGATACTCATAAAAGGACTACAGGCATTGGAGTACAGGGGATATGACTCCTCCGGTATTTCGGTTTTTGTAAAGAACAATATAACAACAATCAAGTCAAAAGGACGGATCGATGCAACAGAGGATAAGCTTTCAAAGGAGCATCCGAATCTCAGTTCTACCTGCGGAACGGGACACACACGATGGGCAACTCACGGTGAACCGTCTGACATAAATTCTCATCCGCACACTACAGAAAATGTTTCTCTTGTCCACAATGGAATTATTGAGAATTACACGGAGCTAAAAGACAGTCTTTCCCAAAAAGGCTACACTTTTGTTTCGGAGACGGACACAGAAGTAGCGTGTGTTCTTATCGACAGTAAATACCGCGAGTATAAAGATCCGATGACGGCAATAAAAAACGCCCTTGCGGAAATTACCGGATCATATGCATTCGGAATCATGTTCAGAGATTTTCCCGGAAAGATATTTGCGGTAAAAAAGGACAGTCCCCTTATATGCGCAGTCTCAGAGCATGGATGTTTTATCGCTTCGGATATACCGGCGGTGCTTGAGCACACAAATGAAATCTTTATAATGAATGATGGTGAAATTGCAACACTTGCCGAAAACGGGATTCTGTTCACGGACTGTAACGGAAACAGAATAGAAAAACCATCGGTAAAAATCGAATACGGTCTTGACGGGGCTGAAAAATCGGGATTTCCTCACTTTATGATAAAAGAAATTTATGAAGAACCGGAAGCGGTATCAAGAACTCTTACGTCATTGATAAGCAGCGGTATATACGGCTTTGAAATTCCCGGTCTTTGCAAGGGTAAAATTAAAAAATGCAGACGCATCCATATTGTAGCCTGCGGCACGGCGATGCACGCAGGACTTGTCGGAAAGTATTATATTGAAAAATATGCAAGGATACAAGCAAATGTCGAGGTCGCATCGGAATTCAGGTATAAGAACCCCATACTCGACACCGATGATATATTTATTGCCATCTCCCAGTCCGGTGAAACGGCAGATACGCTTGCAGCATTAAGGCTTGCGAAAAAGGCGGGACTTTATACTTTATCTGTTGTAAATGTAAAAGGCTCAACTCTTGCGAGGGAATCGGACGGAGTATTATATACTATGGCAGGTCCTGAAATTGCCGTCGCAAGTACCAAGGCATATACAGTTCAGTGCTGTACCTTATACTTAATTTCACTGAAACTTGCATATGATAAAGGCTGTCTTTCTCAAAATGAGGCGGATAAATATTATGAGCTGCTCCGGGAGGTTGTACCATCAAAGATCAGAGATACACTGCTGTTCTCGGAAAAAATAAAAGAGATATGTCAAAAAATAGCCGGACATGAAAACATATTCTTTATCGGCAGAGGAATTGACGCACACCTTGCCTTTGAGGCGTCCTTAAAGCTTAAAGAAATATCATACATTCACAGCGAGGCTTATGCTGCGGGAGAATTGAAGCACGGAACAATTTCTCTCATCAAAAACGGGACTCCAGTAATAGCCATTGTTACCGAAAAGACTCTTTTTGAAAAGACTCTCAGCAATATAAAAGAAGTAAAAGCAAGAGGTGCGGATATTACCGTGATATGCGATGAAGAAATCTGTATTCCGGCGGATGTCTGTCGTGATGTAATTACCGTTCCCCATATGGACGAGGGACTTACTTGTATTCTTGCAGCATCGGCATTCCAGCTCCTTGCATACCATACAGCCGATCTTCGCGGTTGCGATATTGACAAGCCAAGAAATCTTGCAAAGTCGGTTACCGTTGAATAAATTATTATATCCGTTCTCAACTTCGGGGACGGATTTTCTTTTTCCAAAAATCAAATAAGCCGAATGAAGCTCACATTTTTCGGAAATAATTATTATACAATGAAAAACGTGGAGACAAATATATGGCAGTAAGCGGAAAAGTAGAAATATGTGGTGTTAACACATCAAAGCTCAAAGTGTTGACCGAGGAAAAAAAGACAGAGCTTCTTGCAAGAGTCAAAAAAGGTGATGAAGAAGCCCGGGAAGAACTGATAAACGGTAATCTGAAGCTTGTTTTGAGCGTTATAAAGAGATTTTCAAGGCGTGGCGAGAATCCGGACGATCTGTTTCAAGTCGGCTGTATCGGGCTTATAAAGGCTATAGACAACTTTGACAGTGACGCCTTTGACGTCAAGTTTTCGAGCTATGCGGTTCCGATGATACTCGGGGAACTTAGAAGATTCTTCAGGGATAATTCGAGCATCAGAGTCAGCAGGTCGATAAGGGACCTTGCATACAAGGCACTTCAGGCAAAGGAAGATCTTTCAAAAAAGCTTGAACGTGAACCTACGATTGAGGAAATAGCAAAGGTACTTGACAGTACTAAGGAAGAAGTAGCCTGTGCCCTTGACGCAATTGTTGATCCCATTTCACTCTTTGATCCCGTATATTCCGATAACGGCGACTCCATATATATCATGGACAAGCTTTGCGATACAAAAAACACGGATGAAGCATGGCTTGAAAGCATCGCACTGAGTCAGGCAATATCTAAGCTGTCTCCGAGGGAAAAGAGAATCATTATGATGCGCTTTTATGACGGTAAAACTCAGATGGAGGTTTCAAAGGAAATAGATATAAGTCAGGCACAGGTGTCAAGGCTTGAAAAGGGGGCTCTGTTGAAAATCAAGAAGCAGATCACTTAACAAATTAAGCATTTATAATCAAGAATTTGTTTTTCGGGGCGTTTGGGACGCTCCTTTTCTTTTTATTAATATCGTTTTTATACATCAAATCTACTGACAAAACGGAAAAAATCCTGTAAAAACATCTTCCGTCTTGATGTTGGAGATTCAACATATATTATGCAGGTACGTGAGAACGATTGCCTTCAGTATCTGTACAGAGCTTGCGTTAAGGATAATATTGAATACATACTCACCTATGTTATGCCTCGCTTGCCACATTTCGGATAAAATCCGGGTGCGGTATAATTCATCATACTTTCACTACAAATACACATTAAATGCTTTTTCGGGTAACAGATAGGATGTATAATTATGTTATTGAATATTTTAAGGACGGAAAGAAATGAACGAGATAAAAAAGCCAAAGAAATCAATACTGTTTTATTATGCCATCGGTCTTGCCGTTATCTTCATACTTAATCTTTTGATAATGCCGAATGTGCGTGAAAGAAGTATTAAGGAAGTTGACTACGGTACATTTATCACCATGACGGAAGAAAAAAAGATAGATGAGGTTGTAATTGAAAGTAACCGTATACTGTTCACCGAAAAGAACGGCGAGAGCATCTACAAGACAGGCATCATCAATGTTGATCTTGAACTTGTAGGAAGACTTCATGAATCGGGAGCAAAGTTCAAAACAGAAATTATTGAAGAAGCCTCCCCTATTCTCAGCTTTATTTTTAATTGGATATTGCCAATTGGTATATTCTTCCTGCTCGGTCAGCTCTTAACGCGTCATATGACAAAGAAAATGGGCGGCGGAGATTCCATGATGTTCAATCTCGGCAAGAGTAATGCCAAGATATACGTAAAATCCTCCGGCGGTATAAAATTTGACGATGTAGCGGGTGAGGATGAAGCTAAGGAAAATCTTACGGAGATTGTTGACTATCTGCACAATCCGAAAAAATATGAGGAGATTGGTGCAAAGATGCCCAAGGGTATTCTTCTCGTAGGACCTCCCGGTACCGGTAAAACAATGCTTGCAAAGGCAGTTGCAGGTGAAGCGAATGTTCCGTTTTTCTCAATGTCCGGTTCGGAATTTGTCGAAATGTTTGTCGGTATGGGTGCATCCAAGGTTCGTGATCTCTTTAAGCAGGCTAGGAAAAAGCCCCCTGTATCGTATTCATAGATGAAATCGACGCGATAGGTAAAAAAAGAGACGGTCATATCGCAGGCGGCAACGACGAACGCGAGCAAACTCTAAATCAACTGCTTACCGAAATGGATGGCTTCGAGGGAAACACGGGAGTTGTAATTCTTGCGGCAACCAACAGACCCGAATCCCTTGACCCCGCACTTACACGTCCCGGAAGGTTTGACAGACGAGTTCCGGTTGAACTTCCGGATCTTAAGGGCAGAGAGGAAATACTTAAAGTTCACGCAAAGAAAATTAAAACTACCGGTAATATTGATTACAACAAGGTAGCGAGAATGGCTTCCGGTGCTTCCGGTGCGGAGCTTGCAAATATCGTCAACGAAGCGGCTCTGCGTGCTGTCAGAAGCGGACGTCATGCAGCAAATCAGTCTGACATGGAGGAAAGCATTGAAGTCGTTATAGCAGGCTATCAGAAGAAAAACTCAATACTAACGGACAAAGAAAAAATGGTAGTCGCTTACCATGAGATAGGACACGCCCTTGTGGCGGCAATGCAAGATAATTCTGCGCCGGTACAGAAGATAACCATTATTCCGAGAACATCAGGAGCCCTCGGATACACAATGCAGGTTGAAGAAGGCAATCACTATCTTATGTCCAAAGAAGAGATTGAAAACAAGATAGCGACATTTACAGGCGGAAGAGCTGCCGAAGAAATTGCGGTAGGGTACATCACCACGGGAGCATCAAACGACATTGAGCAGGCAACAAAGCTTGCACGTGCAATGATAACCCGTTACGGTATGGATGAGAATATCGGCATGGTAGCTCTTGAGACCATAAACAATCAGTATCTCGGCGGTGATGCTTCCCTTTCCTGCTCGCTTGAAACTCAGACGGAAATTGATAAAGCAGTAATAGCTCTGGTCAACAAGCAGCATGAAAAGGCAAGAAAGCTTCTGCGCGAAAATAAACATAAGCTGGATAAGCTTGCACAGTATCTTTATATAAACGAAACAATAACCGGTGATGAATTTATGGATATTCTAAATTCAGATATAAAGCCCTATGAAAACCAATAAGAAAAAATTTACGGCGGTGGGAGCTTCCTGCCGCCGTTTTTCGCAAAAAAAAGAGCCGCCTTATAGGTGAAGTGATATAATGATGGTAGACACAAAAAAAGTGTCTACCATCATTTTTTATGCTATACTAAAGAAAAGGGGTTGAGATTTATGGGAAGACCAAAAGGTGGAACAAATACACACCATACTAAAGAAGAAAAATTAGCAT
>JAZUOO010000057.1:0-7374 GCA_045604705.1 Eubacteriales bacterium | reverse complement strand
AGGAGCTTGTTGCACTGGATGAAGCTTTGAAGAATGCTTCCGATGAAGAAGCAAAGACAGATTTACAGCTTGAGTTTAACCGTATTTCCGTGAAGCTTAAAGGTCAGGAAGCGAAGCTACGGGATTTCTGTAACAAAACAGATCTTGATAGAGACCATTACCGTGAACAGATATTTGCAGCAAAGACAGAAAGAGGCATTCGCAACTTTGGCAAGAGTACGAGTGCGAGGGCGGTGCATTCAGCAAAGAAGCATTATTCTGATTTTGTGGCTGTTGTTGGCAGAGAAAATGCTCCCGCAACTCTTGACAAATACTACAATTTGAAGTATAATAATCCTGAGGAGTTTAGATTCTTAAAAATCAATTACAACAGACGAATTAAGCTAATTGAAAACCCTATGCTAAAATTGCCAAATTCTGAAAATGCGTATGCCGATGATAGAAAATTCACACAATATCTATTTGGTGGGAGCAACGAAAAAGGGCTGGCAAAAGGAAGGGCTTTCACATCAAGATTTGGATACAATATTTCAAATTGGGATTTGTTTCGTGAAAAATTGTTGTTAAGTTCAAAAGAATTTCCTGCAACATTCAAATCAGAATCTGACTACGGAAAAAAATATGAGCAAAAAATTATCATGTATGGAATCAACGGCAAACCGGGGAATGTAAAAATAGGATGGTTAGTATCAGGTAATAATGTTCACTTAACAACTGCTTTTTTGGAGGAATTATAAATGAAAATTTCAATGTTCGATAGAATTTTACTTAAAGACGGGCGCGAAGGTGATGTAATGGAGGTTCTGGGCGACGGGAAACTATTCTTTGTCGATGTTGGAAGCCAAGAGGAAGGTTTTGAAAATATCGATGTAACGCCTGACCAAATTGAAAAAGTTATTTTTCACGCTAAAAACGATTAGTCTCTAACTCAATAATTAAGGCTCGACCACATTTTTGTGTGGTTGGGCTTTTTTTATACAAAAATTCCCTTTGTGCGGGGATATAAAAGGCACAGTTCGCACTCTCGCCGCTGACACCGGCGGATTTATAAGTTTTACTGTCGTTTAATGTGCGAAGAAAGGATTCTTATGGAATTTTTAAAGGAACTCTTTGGCGAAAACTCTCTAACTTTCTCACAGTTTTCGGAAGCTCTAAAGGCTCACCCGGAAATCAAGCTCGTTGACCTTGCAAGCGGCGAGTATGTGGCAAAGGGAAAGTATGATGCCAAGGAAACTGAGCTTAACACTGCCAACACGACCATAAAGACTTTGCAGGACGCTGTAAAGAAATTTGACGGTGTTGATGTGGACGGGCTCAAAAACGAAATTGCTTTGCTCAAAATGCTGTTATGCTAAAATGTTAAAAAAATGTAAAAAAAACGATTGTTGCTTGATTTTTATATATATCTGTGGTAAAATAATTCGGTGAGTGTGCAAATACATACTCGCATAAATAACACACATACCGTATGCGGAAAGGGTTGTACCGACAGTGCTTTTCTTCCGTAAAATCCAAGCGGTATGGAGGGTAAAACCCAAGGAGGACATAACTATGTCAGTAGTATCCATGAAACAGCTCCTGGAAGCGGGAGTACATTTCGGTCACCACACAAGAAGATGGAACCCTAAGATGGCTGAATACATCTTCACCGAAAGAAACGGTGTTTACATCATCGACCTTCAGAAGACAGTTAAGAAGCTCGAAGAAGCGTACAAGTTTGTACAGGAAATCGCAGCTGAAGGCGGCTCAATCCTCTTCGTAGGTACAAAGAAGCAGGCTTCCGACGCAATCAAGGAAGAAGCTGAAAGAGCAGGCGTAAACTTCGTAAACGTAAGATGGCTCGGCGGTATGCTCACAAACTTCAAGACAATCCAGAAGAGCATCGCAAGACTCAACAAGCTTCACCGAATGGAAGACGATGGAACATTCGATCTTCTCCCCAAGAAGGAAGTTATCTCCCTCGTTAAGGAAATCAACGACCTTGAAAGAAACCTCGGTGGTATTAAGAATATGGGCGGCATTCCTTCCGCTATGTTCATTGTTGACCCCAAGAAGGAAAAGAACGCAGTTGCAGAAGCAAAGAAGCTCGGTATTCCGGTAGTTGCTATCGTTGATACAAACTGCGACCCCGATGAAGTTGACTATGTAATCCCCGGAAATGACGATGCTATCCGCGGTATCAAGCTCATCCTCTCTGTTATGGCAGACGCTGTTCTTGAAGGCAGACAGGGCGAACAGACAGAAGAAATGGTTGCTGAAAAGGAAGTTGCCGAAGCTGAACTCGATGCTGAATAAGCTTTAAATTACCTACGGCGATTTAAAATGAAGATTTTGCGCTACGCACAAAACTTCGACCCATTTCATATTAAATTAATTATAAAATTTGATAAGTAACAGGAGGAATATATACTATGGCAATCACAGCTAAGGACGTTGCAGAACTCCGCGCAAAGACAGGTATAGGCATGATGGAGTGTAAGAAGGCACTCACAGAAGCAAACGGCGATATGGACGAGGCTATAAAGCTTCTTCGTGAAAAGGGTATGGCTGTTGCTGATAAGAAGGCTTCCAGAATCGCAGCTGAAGGTATCGTTGCTATTTATTCTGAAGGTACAAAGACAGCTATGATTGAAGTTAACTCTGAAACAGACTTCGTTGCAAAGAACGCTTCTTTCCAGGAATTCGTAAACGGTCTTCTTAAGACAATTATCGAGACAGGCGTAGCTGACGTTGATGCTCTTCTCGCTACAAAGTTCACAGGCGAAGACAGAACAGTTGACGAAGTACTCAAGGAAAAGATCTTCACAATCGGTGAAAAGCTCACAATCAGAAGATTTGTCGTTGTTGAAGGTATCTCCAGCTCCTATGTTCACGGCGGCGGCACAATCGGCGTTATCGTAACAGGCGAAACAGCTACAGATAATGACGATGTTCATGCAATTCTCAAGAACGTTGCACTTCAGATTGCTGCTATGGAACCCGAATATCTCAACAGAAATGAAGTTCCCGCAAGCGTTGTAGACGAAGAAAAGGGCATTATCCTTGAACAGATGAAGAACGATCCCAAGATGGCAGGCAAGCCCGAAAAGGTTCTTGACGGTATCGTAATGGGTAAGATCGGTAAGTTCTATTCCAAGGTTTGTCTCCTCGAACAGGAATACGTTAAGGACGAATCCATGAACGTTGAAAAGTATGTTGCAACAGCAGCAAAAGAAGCAGGCGTTGAATGTGCTGTTAAGAGCTTTGTAATCTACAAGAAGGGTGAAGGTCTCCAGAAGAGAGAAGAAAACTTCGCTGAAGAAATTGCAAAGCTTACAGGCAAGCAGTAATTCTGACGTATAGTTAAAGGCTATAATGACAGCTGAGATAAAAAACGGAAAGATAAACATAAAGCCCATTTATAATGGTGAGGTGAAAGAGCTTGATGTAAGCTGTAATCTCCCGGAAGAAAATTACGGCTTTGAGGACGTAACATTCCGTTCCCCCGTAAATGTCACGGGAAAGGTGACGGGCAAAGCACAGGGTAAAGAAAAAAATGAAGGCTATACGGAGCTTCAGATAACCGTAGGTGTCGACATTGAAACAGAATGTGCAAGATGCCTTGAACCAATAAGTGAAAGAATCGAATTCACAAAGATATACGGACTTACCGAAAGTCATGTCAACGAGGATAGCGAAGACTACATCTCGACTGTTGGCGGCGAGCTTGACATAGAAGAATGTGCAAGGTTACTGTTTATCCTCAATTTCCCCACACGTTTCATATGCAGTGAAGATTGCAAAGGACTGTGCGGAAGCTGCGGCAAGAACCTTAATATGGGTGAATGCGACTGCAACAAAAAGGAAGTTGACCCAAGACTTGCGGTTCTGAAAAATCTTAAATTCGATTGAACATCAAATAATTTGAATAAATTAACACATTATACAGGAGGTAACTACCATGGCAGTACCGAAGAGGAAAGTTTCCAAAGCAAGAAGAGATAAGAGACGTAACAACGTATGGAAGATAGCAATTCCCGGTATCACAAAGTGCCCGAAGTGCGGTGAGTTCATTCTTTCCCACAGAGTATGCAAGAACTGCGGAACATATGCAGGCAAGGACTATTCCAAGCCCGAAGCAGCTCCCGTAGCTGAAGAAGCAAAGGAAGCGTAAGTTTCTTTTGAAAAGTAGGCTTTCCGTTTTGGAAAATGATACTTGAAATACGAGAAGGAGCAGCACCCCTGTTTCCTTCTCTTGTTTTTTGATTACGAAAAATTATTGAAATTTCCGTATGAAATGTTTTGAGGGACAGATAATGGTAAAAATATGTGGAGTTGAAAAGAATTCCTATGCAGATAAAGCAGGAGTAAAAATCGGGGATGAGCTTGTATCTGTCAGCGGCAACGAAATACGCGATGTCCTTGACTACAGATTCTATATCATGGACAAAAAAATCACGGTGGAAGTTGTGCGTGATGGTGAAAAGCTGTCCTTCCCGATAAAGAAAAAAGACGAATACGACGACATCGGTCTTGAGTTTGAAACATACCTCATGGACAAAAAGCATTCCTGCAAAAACAAGTGCGTATTCTGCTTTATCGACCAGAACCCCCACGGAATGCGAGAGAGCATATATTTCAAGGACGATGATTCAAGACTGTCATTCTTTTTCGGAAACTATGTGACACTTACAAACCTTTCCGACGAGGAAGTTGACAGAATTATAAAAATGAGAATTTCGCCTGTCAATATCTCTGTTCATACCACAAATCCGGAGCTTCGATGCAGAATGATGAAGAACCCCAATTCAGGTACATCACTCCGCTATCTTCAGAAATTCCGTGAGGGCGAAATTATGATGAACTGTCAGATAGTTCTGTGCAAGGGACTCAATGACGGAGATGAGCTGAAGAAAACTCTTTCAGATCTTTGCAGCTTCTACCCTTATGTGGAAAGTATAGCCGTTGTGCCTGCGGGACTTACCGGTCACAGGGACGGGCTTTATCCTCTTGAACCCTTTGGTAAAGAGGACAGCGAAAAGGTTCTTGACATAATAAACGCCCAAGGCGACATGAACCTTGCCCACATAGGACAAAGACTTGTTTATGCCTCGGATGAATGGTACTTGAAAGCAGAAAGAGAAATTCCGGATTTTGAATACTACGAGGACTATCCCCAGCTTGAAAACGGAGTAGGTATGATACGCTCAATGGGTGATGAAGTTGACGATGAACTCCAATACCTTTCCGAAGACGGCTTTGAACTTAGTAAGGAAAGACAGGTTTCCGTTGTCACCGGTGAGGCGGCATACAGTTTTATTAAAGAATGTGCAGGGAAAATAATGAAACAGTATCCTAAGCTTAAATGCAACGTCTACTGTGCCAAAAACGAATTTTTCGGCGGCTCGGTTACCGTTGCGGGGCTTCTTACAGGCAAGGATATGCTAAAGTCCCTTGAGGGAAAAGAGCTTGGCGAGGAACTGTTTATCCCCGAATGTTGTCTCCGCCATGAAAAGGATTTGTTCCTTGACGATATGAGCATAGATGACTTTTCAGAAAAGCTTGGTGTTAAGGTTACGCCGAACGAGAGCAGCGGCGGCGAATTTGTACGCAGTATCCTCGGAGTTTGATATAACTTAGTTTTGAAAATAACGTAATTTATAATTTGCTCCTAATATATTTGCAAAATAGCAGTATAGTTTTTCTTTAAATTACGATAAAATATAAGAGAGTGCGGAATGCTGAATTCGGAGTGCGGAGTGTTGCACTTTGTGATGCATACCGTTTTACAGAAAAAACAACCTCAAAAAGGAGGTAATATAAAATGGCAAAACCGATTATTGCTATTGTCGGAAGACCCAACGTCGGCAAGAGCACATTTTTCAATAAGCTTGCGGGAAAGCGTATCTCAATAGTCGAGGATACTCCCGGAGTAACACGTGACAGGATTTATTTTGAAACAGAATGGGCGGGAAGAAAGTTCATGATGATAGACACCGGCGGTATCGAGCCCGCAACAGAGGATCTCATCATGTCCCACATAAAGACTCAGGCGCAGATAGCCATTGACAGTGCTGATGCGATAATCTTCATGACGGACTTTCATGCAGGTGTGACGGCAGACGACAGGGAAATCGCCAATATGCTCAGAAAGAGCAAGAAGGCTGTTGTACTTGCCGTAAACAAAATGGATAAAGTAGGTCAAATACCGGCGGAATTCTATGAATTCTACGAGCTGGGACTCGGTGATCCGATTGCATTGTCCTCGGTACATGGCTCAGGCTCAGGAGATGTGCTTGAAAGAATCTGCGAGCTTATTCCAAAGGAGGACTTTGAGGAAGAAGATGAGGATGCAATCAAGGTTGCGGTAATAGGACGACCCAATGCAGGTAAAAGCTCACTTGTAAACAGAATCCTGGGTGAGGAAAGAATGATTGTTTCCAATATCGCAGGTACAACCAGAGATGCTATTGATACGCACATCGAAAATGAAAACGGCAAATTTGTATTTATCGACACCGCAGGCATAAGAAAAAGCGGCAAAATCGAGGACAGAATTGAAAAGTACAGCGTTCTTCGTGCCGAAATGGCAGTCGACAGGAGTGATGTGTGCATAATAATGGTGGATGCAACCGAGGGTATAACCGCACAGGACGAAAGGGTGGCGGGTATTGCACATGAAAACGGCAAAGCATCCATAATCATAATAAATAAGTGGGATCTTGTTGAAAAGGACGGACAGACTCTTGACAAGTACCGCAAGGAAGTATACACAAAGCTCGCTTACATGACTTATGCTCCCGTACTTTTCATATCCGCAAAAACGGGACAGAGAGTTGACAGAATATACGAACTTATAAACTACGTCTACGGCCAGGCATCCACAAGAATTTCAACGGGTATGCTCAACGACGTTCTCAATGATGCCATAACAAGAGTTCAGCCCCCGTCGGACAAGGGCAAGAGACTCAAGATTTACTATATGACACAGACAGGCATCAAGGCTCCCACATTCGTTATTTTCTGTAACGATGCCGAGCTGTTCCATTTTTCCTATCAGAGATATATCGAAAACTGCCTGCGTGAAGCCTTCGACTTCTCAGGCACCCCCATCCGCTTTGTCATAAAGCAAAAGGGTGAAAACCCGAAAGGAGTCAACTGATATGCGTTATTTGTTCGATTCGTTACCCCAGCTGTTTGATTTCATAGGCAAGTGGGCGGTCAATACTCCCGATCATTATTTGTTGATAACCGTCTTCGGATGGATTCTCACTGCCGTTATTGCCTATCTTTTCGGCTCGCTCAATTCGGCAATCATCGTTTCCAAGTATAAGTACAAGCAGGATATCCGTTCCTTCGGAAGCGGAAATGCAGGCTTGACAAATATGCATCGTG
>JAZUOO010000056.1:0-4029 GCA_045604705.1 Eubacteriales bacterium | reverse complement strand
AAAATCGGATAAACAAAATATCGCAACAAGCGGAATTATTTATCAAATATTGTAAGAAATCGAAATATACCTGTCATATAATATATCATATGGCAGATTATTTTTTTGGAGGATACTATGAACTACGAGCTTTTTGATATTACAAAATCAGAGGATAATTTCTTTAACAAAATAGGTAACGAATGGGCACTTCTCTCCGCTTCAAAGGACGGCAAATGCAACGGTATGACGGTCAGCTGGGGCGGTGTCGGTGTGCTTTGGGGCAAGAATGTATTCTTCTGCTTTGTAAGACCGCAGAGATACACAAAGGGCTTCTGCGATGCAGCCGATACAATTACGCTTTCGTTCTTTGACCAGGACAAAAAGGATGCTCTTAAAATCTGCGGAAGCAAAAGCGGACGTGACTGTGATAAACTTGCACTTGCAAGACTTACACCGGTCATTGGCGAAATGGGAGAGGTTGACTATGAGGAAAGCATAATCACACTTGTCGGAAGAAAGCTCTTTGCGCAGGAACTGACGGAGGAATCCTTTGTTGACAAGAGCATTATATCCTCATGCTATCCCGGAAAGGACTATCATACTGTCTATGTTTGCGAGATAATTGAGGCAAGGAAGAAATAACCATAAAGTACTATCCGGTCAAAAAGCCACCTAAATTAAAATTATGATTATAACATTTCGGAGAATATTTTATCACTTTCTATACTTTAATTTCTTTTTAAATAAATATACTGTTGATTGTTGATTATTTGCGTGATATAATAATATAAACTCCGGAATACGTTCTATATTCAATGAATGTACTGTAATAATTCGGGAGGCGGGTTGGTCTCCCTTTTTGTTTTTAAAATATTCAAAAACGTTTTTATCCCCTCAAATTTTCGTCTGATTTTCTCATAAATATCACTTAAATCGAAACAATTAATAAATCAGTAACACAAATTGTCCGACGTTGTGGTAGAATATAATTCGGTTAAAATAAAATTGCCAAACGGAAAGGAGAATTATATGCAAATAAAGAAAAGTGAAACAATATCCTTCATCCGATTCTTTGCCGCAGGAATAATTTGCTTTACAGCCGCATATCTTTCAGAAAAGACTTTAGGCGCTGTCGCGGCATTCCCCTTTATTCTCCTGTTCTCGGGAATTGCATACCTTATATATCAGAATACGCTTCACCTTGTAGGCTTTACTGCACTTGCGGCTTTTCTGTTTAAATGTGTATTTGCAAACACCACTAAAGAAATACTTCTTTTTTCCGTTTTCTGTGCAGTCTTGAGCTTTATCTCGGCAAATACCGTCAAAGTCGCAACCGACATGATAAAGACAAAAAAGAAAAACAAAAAAACTCTCGTATATTCTGTATTTTTTATAACGGCTCTGGTAATTTACATATTATTCTACGGAACAATTTTCGGAAATCTCTCGTCTAAAGAAACGAACAGAAATTATCTTGAGAGTACCTACCCCGGTGAAAAATTCCAAATCAGAAGCACGTACTACAGCTTCGACGATAAATCCTATGTCACCGAATTTGAATTCACAGACAAGGAACGGTACAGAGCAAAAGTCAGTGCAAACAAAGACGGAAGTGCAAAGATAGACGGTTACAGAGATCATTCAAGGCATGAGATTCTCACAGAAGGTGTAAAGCATATCCGTTCCGGTCTTTCAACCTTCGCATACGAGGGCTCGGATTTCGCACTGAGATATAACAAAATCAATTCCGATGACATCATAACAAAGGATAACACATACACCGAATACGCTGCTGAATGTTGTTTTGAAATCGCCCTTTACGATCATTTCCGATCACCTGAAGAATTTGAAGCCATGTGCCAAAGCTACATAGAACATCTTAGTTCTTATGAAAATATAATATATGAAAGTATTACATTCTACGGCTTTGACTCCTTGGATGACGATGAATTTGCATACATGACTGATTACAGCTATACCGATAAAAAATTTGAAACCAATACCTTTGACGACAAAAACTATTCAAGATATTTCAGCGAAGAAGATACACACAAATATTGGAATCTTTTGGTTTAAAAATTAATGAAAGGATTGAGTATATAATGAATTTCAAAAAAATGGCGGCTCTCGCTGCAACTCTGATGTTATTTGCTTCAGCCATGTACTCCTGCACTGACAAGGAAAATGACACAACAAACAACGGCACACAGCCCGGAGCCGAGGAAAACATCTCCATGCCCGAGGGTGAAAACAAGAACGAAGAAATAATCATCAACGAAAACTACGCCGACTCCGAGCTTTACGATTTTATCGGAACAATAGATGAAATCTACGACGACGGAAGTATACTCGTATATTCCCCGGAGTTCAGAATAGACTTTGATTACAAGGTTATCGTTGAATTCGATGAAAACACCGTAACTGATAACTTTGAAATATCCGAAAACCAACTCGTAAAATTTGAAGTCTACTCCTCGGTAAAAAAGAGCGAGCCTTTGACGGTAGTTGCTGCAAAGCTCACACTGCTTAATGAAGTTTCAACTCAAAGAGAGGAAGAAGCAGAAAGACTTGCAAAAATTGAAGAAGCAGTAAAAAACATTGAATTATACGGCACACCCACTCCATCGGAAGCCGAAACACAAAACGAACAGTAATCACATAGAGACGGTAGGACCTTAGCGGTTATACCGTCTTTTTCATACTCTTTCTTTCCTTGACGCAGATGTTTAACCTGATTTCATGACGATAACAAAAAGGCGATGTACCGTTTCTGATACACCGCCATAATTTTTGTTTTACAAATGAAATCTCATCCTGTTATTCCTGTCGCATTATTGCTCATCCACCCAGGTCACAAGACTTTTATTATTCTTATTTCCAATAAACTGCAGTACAATTATTGCCACAACAATAACAACACCGATAATATCCGTAACAGCACCGGGATAAATCATCAAAAGACCACCGACAATCAGAGGAATAATCTCATATATCTTCATCTTCCTGAACATATATCCCTCAAGTGCCGCAGAAAGGGCGAAGATACCCACGCAAGAGGTTATTATGATAAGTGCAACCTCTGCTATCGTTGCATCAATAAACAGCATTTTGGGGTTGAAAGCAAATATGTAAGGAATGATAAACGCCGTAATGGCAAGTCTTGTTGCATTGACACCTGTCTTTAAGGGATTGGAACCTGCAATCGCACTTCCGGCATAAGCCGCAAGAGCAACCGGAGGCGTAATGTCCGCAACAATACCAAAGTAGAATACAAACATATGAGCCGCAAGAAGCGGAAGTCCCATTTCGGTAAGAATAGGTGCTGTGATTGTCGCCATAATAAGATAGTTTGCGGTTGTAGGTACACCCATGCCGAGAACAATACAGGTAATCATTGTAAGGAAGAGGGCCACAAAGAGGTTATTCTGCGCAATAGGAACAATTACATCAATGAGAGTTGAGCCAAGGCTGGTAAGCGTTACAACGCCTGCAACGATACCTGCAAGAGCACACGCAAGGGATACGCCCATTGTGTTTTTTATACCTGTTTCAAGGGCATCAAGTGCAATCTTTCCAGACTCCCTTGTGTGCTTTCCTATAAATGAAAGTGCTATGTATACCACACCTGCAATAAGTCCTGCGTCTTCAAGGGACATCTTAAAGCCCACAAGCAATATATGGAATAGCACCATCGGTACTATGGATATATAATCCAGAACATTAGTAGAATTCTTCCATATAGCTGATACAACATCAGTTACAAGCATTATTCCGAGTGTAGTTACTATAGCCATACAAGCCGCCTGAGCAGGTGTACTTCCACCCGACATCATTGCAACAAGCACAACTATCGGCAACAAAAGATAGCCTTTACGCAAAAATAACTTAAAGAAATTAGGAATCGCTTCCTTTGGTAATCCCTTAAGCCCAAGCTTCTTTGCTTCAAAGTGAATCATCATAAAGATACCTGCAAAGTAAAGCACAGCGGGGAGTATCGCAGAAACCGCAATTGTAGCATACGAAATACCTGTAATTTCCGACATAAGG
>JAZUOO010000055.1:0-50654 GCA_045604705.1 Eubacteriales bacterium | reverse complement strand
AAGTATAACATACACATTTCAAAATGTCAAGCGTATTTTACATTTTTAGATATATGCCTAAAAGTATTGTCCACATTTTGTTTAATGGCAACAAAAAACGCCGCACCCGAAGATACAGCGTTAAATGCAAAATCAATATTTATTTTGAAAGATATTCGTCAATGGCTTTCGCCGCCGCCTTACCTGCACCCATTGCAGAGATCACCGTTGCCGCACCTGTTACCGCATCACCGCCCGCGTAAACTGCTTCCTTTGTGGTCTTGCCTGTGGATTCTTCGACGATGATACCGCCGTATTTATTGACTTCAAGTCCTGCGGTTGTGGACTTTATGAGGGGATTCGGCGATGTGCCGATAGACATTATAACAGCGTCAACGTCCATTACAAATTCGCTATTCGGAATTTCAACAGGTCTTCTTCTGCCTCTTGCATCCGGCTCGCCAAGCTCCATTTTTATGCACTTTATACCCGTAACAAAACCGTTCTTCGGGTCACGCTTGTCATCGGGATTTTCGTAACCGAGGATTTCAACAGGGTTTGTAAGTATCTTAAACTCGATTCCCTCTTCTTCGGCGTGTTCTACCTCTTCACGTCTTGCGGGAAGCTCATCCATGGAACGTCTGTAAACGATGTAAACCTTTTCAGCACCAAGTCTGAGTGCTGTTCTTGCTGCATCCATTGCAACGTTTCCGCCTCCGACTACGGCTACTTTACCACCCTTCATGATAGGTGTTTCGGGGGTTTCAAGGTATGCTTTCATAAGATTGCTTCTTGTCAGAAATTCATTTGCGGAATATACGCCCTTGTAGGATTCACCGGGAATGCCCATGAAGTTGGGAAGTCCTGCGCCTGAGCCTATGAATACGGCTTCGTAGCCCATTTCGAAAAGCTCGTCTATCGTGAGAGTCTTTCCGATAATCATGTTGGTTTCAACATCCACGCCCATGGCGATAAGACCGTCAACCTCTTTCTGAACGATTGCCTTTGGAAGTCTGAATTCGGGAATACCGTAGACAAGTACGCCGCCTGCTGTGTGGAGAGCTTCAAACACGGTTACCTTATAGCCCTTTTTCGCAAGGTCACCTGCACAGGTAAGTCCGGATGGACCTGAGCCGATAACAGCAACCTTATGTCCGTTAGGCTCTGCACATTCAACCTTTTCACCGCTGTGAGCCATGTGCCAGTCCGCAACAAATCTTTCAAGTCTGCCGATACCGACAGGTTCGCCCTTTATGCCCCTTACGCACTTTGATTCACATTGTGTTTCCTGCGGGCACACTCTACCGCAAACAGCGGGAAGACTTGAATCACGGCTTATAATTCTGTACGCACCCTCAAAATCGCCCTCTTTTATCTTAGCGATAAATTCAGGAATTCTGATATTTACGGGACATCCGTCAACGCAGGGCATATTCTTACAGCCGAGGCAACGCAGTGCTTCGTCAACGGCAATTTCTTCGGAATAGCCGAGAGCAACCTCACTGAAATTATGTGCACGAACCTGTGGGGCTTGCGTAGGCATTTCGTTTTTCTTTGGATTCATATTAGCTTTAGCCATTTTATATTACCTCAAAATTATACAATCAATTTTGCATTTTGCATTTCAATCACATTATGATTGACGAAAAAGGTTACAGGTTTCCTCATGCTTATGACGCTCAAAGTCGCGGTACATTGTTCCTCTCATCATAGCCTCATCGAAATCCACCTCGTAGCCGTCAAAGTCGGGGCCGTCAACGCAGGCAAATTTTGTTACCTTTTTGCCGTCGACGTTGAGCGTAAGTCTGCATCCGCCGCACATTCCCGTGCCGTCAATCATAATCGGGTTCATGGAAACTGTACAAGGAATTCCCGTAGGTCTTACAGCTTCTACAACGAATTTCATCATTATAAGGGGACCTATGGTTATAACCTTATCAAACTTTTCGCCCTTTTCAAACATCTCATTAAGAGGTACGCAGACATTGCCCTGTCTTCCGTAGCTGCCGTCGTCCGTCATAACATGGAGAGTGTTTGAGCAAGCTTTAAACTCATCCTCAAGAATAAGCAGTTCCTTTGAACGGAAGCCGATAACGGATGTAACTTCAACACCGTTCTTTGCCAGCTCCTGAGCAATCGGAAGTGCAATGGCACAGCCTACGCCGCCGCCGACAATACAAACCTTACGAAGTCCCTCGATTTCCGTCGGAACGCCGAGAGGTCCTGCAAAATCTTGGATGTATTCGCCCTCGTTCTTGTGGTTGAGTTTCTCTGTTGTCGCACCCACTATCTGGAATATTATTTTAACGGTACCCGCTTCTCTGTCGTAGCCTGCAACCGTCAGCGGAATTCTTTCGCCGTTTTCGTCAACACGAAGAATTATAAACTGACCGGGCTGTGCTTTCTTTGCAACAAAGGGAGCTTCAATATCCATCATTGTTACCGTGGGGTTAAGGGTTCTTTTGTTTATTATTTTATACATTTGGAGTTCATCTCCTTAAATATTTTATACCTATTAAACCGTGTATAAATCATATTATATATCAATTCCCCAAAAATTGCAATACATATTTTTATTTTTTGGCGGTTGTTCTGTAGAAAATTTATTAAAAAGTACAGTTTTTATAGTTGAAATCCACCAATAAGGTTAAAAATATCATGTTTCGGTATCAAAACAATGATTTAATATGCATCGATAAATGATTTTAAAGTAAAAAAGACGCTGTTCGACAGAAAACAATACTTGGATTTTTCTTCAAATCTTGTAATAAATATCCGTATTTCAAGAACGTCCCTTTGGATTACCGCTGAAAACAGTCCTCAGAATGACCTTATATGTTTCCTCCTTGGAACAATCGGGATTTCCCCCTTAAACACCATAAAGTTGTCAAGTCTCGGCACATAATATAAATTCATTAAACAGACCAAAAAGAAAAATTGGCCGAAAATACACACTCCGACCGTGTTTCAACAAGGAAACCGAACGTCATTCGTTACAGTAAGTGTATTTGATTTTAGATTTTTTATAATATCTTTCAAAAAAATAACAGTTCGTTTATTGATTTTATGCCTTAAATGATGTATCATTTAAGTATAATCAAAAACAAGGATTGATATATATGAAAAAACTGTTATTCGTTATTTTACTGATTGCAGCCATAGCAGCATTGATTTATCTTTACGATGGCAAGAACAAGTCCGCACAGGATATATCAACACTCTTTGACGAAAAGTCCGGTGACAACATGGGTGCTGTAGAAACGATACAACCGGGACAAAATATAAAGCCTGTCGATAACCCGGAACAGTCACAAACACCGGAGCAGGAGCAAACAAATGCAAGCGAAACCGAAAAGGATAATGCACTTACCGAAGAAGAAAGCAACGAAACGGTTTCCGACGCCGAGCAAGCAGCACAGATGCAAGAAAATGAAGTGACATTCACTCACACCGATTTGGAAAAGCAGAAGATTGTCGGAAAATACATTGAAGCAGAAGATTTTTACTACTCAATGCTGTACCAGCAGTACGACCTTGACAGCTATGACGTTATCACAAGGAAAAACTCCGATGGCTACGACACCAAATATCACAGGGTGCTTTACTATGACGTAAACTCTGTGGCGGATCTTAAAGAGCATTATCTTAACTATTTCACCAATGATTTTGTTTCAAGAATTGATTTCAGCTTCTATATCGAGGAAAACGGCAAGTTATACTGTACAATTATGGGGAGCTCCCGCGAAGGTACGGGAACAAAGTATACCTACAGTGTTGAAAGTATTGACAGTTCAAATGCATATGTTGTAAGAGCAAACACAAACGGAAGCGGAAGCACCAAGATTAAAGCCGAAAATATTGGTGGAAGCTGGTATTTTTCTTCCGTAGCAATAAAGTAAGAAAAGAGCACGGACGCCGTAGACGTCCGTGTTTTTGTTATATCCTGTTATTTTTTAAATGTCAGAATTTTATCTTCCATCTCATCGATATGTACATCTGTATCATGGGGTATCGGCTTCCACGTCACCTTTGTGAACAGTGCGATCCATGTCGCAATATCCCCAACGATACCGAAAATCGGGAACATCAGAGAATAAAACAAAGCCTTGTACCACCTGATTTTTTCAAGTCTTCTGTATTCAAGCACAAACAAAAACATTGCCATCGGGATAACACCAAAATGCTCAAAGACAAGTATTCTGAAAAACATCGGAATAACCTGCAGACATTCAAGTCCCGACACTGCCGAAACAAGAATCACCGCGGAAGCGATATATTTGAGTATCTTCAAAGGAATACCGATAACATTGTACGGCATCATTGTAACAAACATATCAAAGCAGTTGAATTTTCCGAGAAATCCCTTGCCTGTAAATATGCCCTTTAAAAGCACAAGCCAATTCTGTGCAAAAGCCTGAAGATGTCCCTTTGCCCAGCGGATTCTCTGACGCATGGTAATCTTTATGTCCGTAGGCTGTTCATCGTAAAACTCCGCAAGATTCTGATATACTACTCTGTACCCTTTTACTACGGCATCGATGGAAAACGCTCTGTCCTCGGTAAGAGAGGTGTAATTCCAACCGTCCTTTACAAATTCGCTTGCAAAAAGGAAACCGCAGCCCTGTACCCATGTGGAAATGCCGAGAAAAGATCTTGCACGGCTTGTAAACCTGCTTGTTCTCACCCAGTGAAGTCCGTAGGTCGCCGAAATAAAGTTTTTACCGAGATTCTTTGTGTTTCTGTAAGAGGTAACTATTTTCTCGCCGCTGTCAAAGGTATCGTTCATGTGTCTTAGAAAATCACGTTTTAAAAGATTGTCAGCGTCAAACATTATGTATGCCTCAAAACTGTCTGTACCGTAATCTCTTTTTATGTTCTCAAAAAGAAACTGCATTGCATAGCCCTTGGTACACCTTTCGGGGTCTGTTCTTTCATAGCAGACAGCACCGTGTTCTCTTGCAATTTCAGCTGTCCTGTCTGTGCAGTTGTCCGCAACAACAAAAACGGCAATTTTATCCTTTGGGTAATCCTGCTTATTAACGCTGTCAAGGAACTGACCTATTACCCATTCTTCGTTTCTTGCACTGACGATTATAGCATACCTGTGATTTTCCTTTGCCTTTGGAAATTTTTTCGTAAAAAACAGTCCCAATATCACGTAAAGAGTCTGATAAGAGTAAATCGCACCGAAAACAAGTATTATTATATTGCAGATTTTCAGAAGTAATTCCACTCTTTCACACTCCTTTCACGCATTAATATATCGGGCACAAAACCGCAGAATTGCACCCGATTTTTTGTTACGTAAACATTTTAAAAGTCGAAGAAACAAAATCGTACATGATTATAAAAACAATGGGTATCATCAGGATAAGCAGTATCTTCCCTCTGTCAATAAGCTTTGTAAACTCCTTGGAATCCTCGCCGTGCTTTTCCATGCATCTTGAAACCTGAACCGAGGTTATGAAATAAAGCACAAAGCAAAGCATCAGAAGAAACGCAAAAAACCAAAGTGAGTACACAAAGGAAACCTTTGAAAGAACAATGTAAAGCCCAACCGCAATTACGCTCCAGGCAAGGAGAAGAAACATTCTTTGCTTTGCCGTGAAGCTGCTCTTTGGCTTTTTCTTTGACGACAGATTTCCCTTTGAATCCCTTTTTGATCTGTACTTATATTTTTTCTTTTCCATTACGCAAGCTTTTCAAGGCATACCGCACCGTAGGGACGAACCTTGAGTACATATGCGGAATCCTCGCCGAATACGCTCTTCATAACGGTGTTGAACTCGTCGAGATATTCGTTGGGAACAAATGCCTGGATTGTACCTGCAAAGCCGCCGCCGTGAACTCTGTATGCAGTGCCGGGCTTTGTATCAAGAACCTGACCTGCAACAGCAAGTGCAAGGGAGATGCCTTGTTCTTCCACATTCTTTACTGTATATGTATTCTGAAGCATTGTGGAGGAAGAAAGACCGGAAGCCTTAATGCCGCGAAGGAAGCCTGTAATATCGTTTTCTTTGAGAGCCTCGGTAATCTTGCCAACTCTTATGTTTTCGTTGCAGAAGTGGAGTGCACGCATAATTGCTCTGTCGCCTACAGTTCCTCTGAGAACGGGAATGTTTGCGATGATTTCATTTTTGTCAACGTCGCGGAGAACTTCCTTGCCGAAATATTTTGCAACCGACTTCATTTCTGCGGGAACGGAAGCGTAGTCATCGTTAAGGTCAGCATGGTTTCCGCCTGTGTTTACGATGCAGAGGGAATAGCCGTGAGAAGTGAGGTCAAATGGAAGCTTTTCAACTATGGGTTTCTTGGGATCTTCAAAGTCAATTGCAACGAAAGAGCCTACCGCACAAGCTGTCTGGTCCATAAGTCCGCAGGGCTTTCCGAAGTGTACGTTTTCCGAGTACTGAGCGATTTTTGCAATTTCAACTGCGTCAATTACGCCGTCATTGTAGAAGTGGTTAAGGATGTTACCAACCATAACTTCAAATGCAGCGGAGGAAGAAAGTCCCGAGCCCTTGAGAACGCTGGAGGTTGTATAAGCGTAGTAGCCGCCTATCTTAAAGCCGTTCTTATTAAAGCCGTCGCACATACCTCGAACTATTGCGGTAGCCTTATACTTCTGTGATTCAACCACCGTTTCAGCGGTAGTGATGTCGCAAACATCTTCATCGAAGCCCTCGGACTTGATTCTGATTTCAGCGGCATCAACCTTTGCGGCAACTGCGATAATGTCAAGGGAGATACCTGCGGCAACAACCTTACCGTGGTTATGGTCTGTGTGGTTGCCTGAGATTTCGCTTCTGCCGGGAACGGAGAAAAGGTTTACCTCTGCGGATGTGGGGAGCTTTGAGCCGTAAATTTCAACGAAGCTGTCAACCGCCTTTGTATATCTTTCGTATGTAGCGTTCTTGTCAAAGTCTGCACCGTAGAGGGATGCGAATGCTTTGTCGTATTTGCCGCCGATTATGGCGCTCTTGAGTTCTGTTATTT
Organism: Eubacteriales bacterium; assembly: GCA_045604705.1. Lineage (GTDB taxonomy): Bacteria > Bacillota > Clostridia > Oscillospirales > CAG-382 > SIG622. The sequence continues at coordinate 43,679 of JAZUOO010000055.1, read as the reverse complement.
TCATATCTGTCCTCCGAAGTTTATAAATATTTGTTTTCATAATAATACATTATGTATTATAGCATATGTTTCGGGGGAAGTCAAGTATAAAGTGTAACTGTTTTTGGACACTCTTCCGTATAAACGACTGTTTTATTTACAAAATGTGGTGTTCGACATAAAAAGAGGAAAAAAGATAACCGAAGTTATATGCTATATTATTGTTTGGAGATAAAAATGAAAAGAATCCGGCATTATGAAAGTGAATTAATTTTGGCACAAACAACACACCTCTTGAAAAGGCTTAAGTTCTTTACGGTGAAAGTATGAATGTCAATATCAGCTACAAGGATGTGCTAAAAACCACCAAAGTCAACGGCAAGGTTATCGCAGTAATCATCAATCTTGTCACCGTCACAACATGGTAGCAACACTATACCTGAGCACAAAGGAATCCACAATCAAATAAAAATTATCAGGCGGCATAAAACACCGTCTGATTTAATTTGTCCATATTTGATTTTAAATTATACTTGATTTGTATCGTTCCAGAATTTCGTGATTACCCGTTCCAGCCTCCCCGTGCTTCCGACATATTTGATACTCTGTGACCAATGAGACGGGAAGTTGGAATAGTAATCTCTTGTTTTATATCTGTCATCGCAAAGTACGATAAAGCCTTTGTCGTTTTCGGTGCGTATAACTCTGCCTGCCGCCTGGAAAACACGGTTGAGTCCGGGATAGGTATAGGCGTAATTAAAACCACGTCTTAAGTCCATACTATCCTCAAAGCAGGATTTTATAAGATCCCTCTCAAAACAAATTGACGGCATTCCGGTACCCACTATCACAACGCCGGATAATTTTTCACCTACAAGGTCTATCCCCTCGGAGAAAAGTCCGCCGCAAACCGCAAAGCCCAAAAGTGTGCTGTCGCCGTGGGTATCAAAGCATTGCAGAAATTCCTGCCTCTTTTCATCGTTCATATTGCTTTCCTGAACAAGCGTCTTTATCTCCGAGTGTGCATCCTCAAAAATTTCAAGCACGCTGGTAAGATACTTAAAGGACGGAAAAAATACAAGATAATTTCCGACCTTGCATTTTATCGCAGAATATATTATCTCGGAAACCTTTTCATAGCTTCCGTCCCTGTCTTTGAGTCTTGTGGAAAGTGTGGTGTACACCGCCACAAGCTGATTTTTTGCATCAAAGGGTGATGGAAGCCTTATATATTTGTCGGAATCCTCACGCATACAAAGAAGCTCTGTGTAGTAATCAAAGGGAGAGAGCGTTGCGGAAAAGTATACCGTACTCCTTATACTGTCACATATTGCACGAAGAATGGGAGCAGGATTTGTGCAGGTGTAATACATCACCGTTTCCTTGCCGTCCGTCTCGGCATAAACTCTGAAGCAATCCGGGTGCGACATTGTAAGCCCTGCTATCTGAAGCATAAAGTTGCAGTCAAAAAAGGTTTCGAGAGTCTTTTCCTTTTCGGTCCTGCATATATCCTCGCCAAGAAAGCCTTTATAAGCATCGCACAGCTTTTCAAGGGCCGATTCAAATTCAAAGCCCGCACCGCTGCCGAGGATTCGCCTTGATTCCGAGCTTTCCGTCATGGCTTTGCCGAGCCTTCGCAGGATATTTGCGAGCGATGAAAAGCTTCTTCTTACCTTTTTCGGTGCTTCCTTAAGCTCCCTGTGAGCCTTTGAAAGTGCGGATTTTGAAAGTATTGCCGTATACATATCCCTTGCCCTGTCGGGAAGATTGTGTGCTTCATCGACAAGAGCAATGTAATCGCCGCCCACGGAAAAATACCTTTGCAGATATGCCTGCGGATCGTATAAATGGTTGTAGTCCCCCACAACGCAGTCGCAGAAATAACTCACGTCAAGGACAAGCTCGTGGGGACATACGCTGTGCTTCTGTGCATATTCTGCGACAGTTTCCGGGGTTATCACAAGCTCATGATTGATAATATCCCAGAGTGCATCGTTCATCCTGTCAAAGCAGGACTCGGAATATTTGCAAAGGTGCGGCATACAGTTGCCCTCGGAAAGACAGCTCTTGCTTTTTGCGGTCAGAACCAGAAGTCTTGTGTAAAGTCCCTTGTCCATCATCCTGACAATCGCATCTGCGGCAACATTTCTTTGCACAGCCTTTGCGGTCAGATAAAATATCTTCTCTCCCCTGTTCTCGCCGAGAGCTTTAATTGCGGGAAAAAGTGCAGAAATCGTCTTGCCCGTTCCGGTGGGAGCCTGTGCGAATAAGGTTTCGCTGTCCCTTACGGAACGATAGATTGCACCGCAAAGCTCTCTTTGTCCTTTTCTGTAGCTTCCGAATGGAAACTCGAGTGTACGTATGCTGTCATTCCGTTTGATTCTGTGCTCGTAAATAAATCTTACCCATAAAAGAAGCTCACGGCACATTTCGGAGAATTTTTCTTTTGCAAATGTGAAATCTATCTTCTGCTTGACGATATTTGTTTCCTCGCTGTCGCAGTTATGATAAATCAACCTTATAACCGCATTTTTTTCGCCTGTCAGCTTCATATACATATAGGCATAGCAATACAGCTGAAGATCGTAAACAGGAACACTTCCGAAATCAAGGGAGGACACCTTTTTTGATGTGGTCTTAATTTCATCAATTATGACAGTATCTCCCAACTCCCCCTCGGCGATTCCGTCGGCGATTCCCGAAAGGTTAAGGACAAAGGGGGCTTCAAGTGCTTCCTCAATGCAGAGCCTGTATTCAGAGCAATAATTTTTCAGAATTTTGCCCTGCTCTTTCTGAAACTCTCTGTGGAATTTTACGCCCTTTTTCATTTTTTCCAAAGGGAGTGATGCCGCACCGACATAGGCATCTCCGCTTCTTTTTAAGAATTCACATACTTCTCTTACGGAAGTGTTGATATATCCGTCATCACGAATGTCAAAAAGCAAAGATACCACCACCTTTTAAATGCAGAACGCAAAATGCAAAATTTTTTCTAAAGTTTTTCTATCAGCTCCGCTACCTTTGATGCGTTCATTTTATCGGCAGCGTATGCTTTGCGAAGAAGCTCTTTGGGAACGAGATAGTCGTATTTTTCCGCAAAGCAGCTTTCGTTTTCGTCAATTAAGGTTATGTTGCACTTGTCCTCTGAATAGCTTTTTTCCCGCATAAGAGTTAAGAATTCCGCCATATCGCGTTCTTCAAGATGAAGCGATAAAACATAGGGGTTTTCAATGACGGTTCTTGATGTTACTATACCGCCGGTGATTTTTCTGATATATCTGCACAGAGTGTTCATAGCACTGCTGCCGAACCATGGAAGAATAATATATAAATCATCGTCCAGCTTGTGCATGGGCTTTTCAAGAAGTTTGTTTTCACGGGCGTATTTTCTCGCACTTGTAAGCACTCTTGCAGCGTTTTTGCCGAGATACGGATAGATTTCATCCTCGGAAAGTATAAGCTTTACGTACTCCGACACCTTGTCGTCTATACCCATAAGACTTCCATGCCAGAAGGACGAGAGCTTCCCCTTTGCAGCCCTTGCATAAATAATCTTCAATTCGCTGTCAAGTCTTTCACAAACCCAGACACGTCCCGCAAGACTGAACTTTCCTCCTGGACTTACAGCTTCGGGAATCTCACCTATTTCTTTGCCGTTCTCGTCCTTTACGGTATAACTTGCTTCTTCCTTGAACACCGCATAAAACTTAAATGAGGACAACAGCTTTTCCGACGAGAGTCCCGTTATAACCTTGCCATCATCCGTCCTGTCAATGTGACCTTTTGCAAAAAGATGTGACAAAAGCAGCTTGTAATCATCTGTGGAAATATCCGAGAAAGGCTCGCAGGTCAGCATTGTTCTCGCAAGAACCGGCAATAAAAGTCCCTCACCGCTTGCCGCAAGAGTAGACAACGTCTGATGCGCAAGCAAGCCGAAAGGATACTTCTTCCTTTTCGCCGACTCAACAAATCTTTCACGCCTGTAAAGCTCCACTATCGCAATTCCCTGCAAAAGCTCAAAGGGGAGAATATCGTACCTGTCAGCACCGTCCTTTTCACTCTCATAGGTAAAAGCCGCAAGCATTTCCGGAGTGTTACCTCGCCTTCCGGAACGTCCCAGCCTTTGCAGAAAGCTTGAAACCGTATTCGGTGTACCGAGACTTACAACTCTTTCAAGCTGACCTACGTCGATACCCAATTCAAGGGTTGATGTAGCACAGACAACCGTATGCCTTGACGGAGATTTCAATGCCTTTTCCGCATCATGCCTGAGACTTGCCGAGATATTACCGTGATGAATAAAAATATCCCCGTTATCATGCCTTTTCGCCGAAATATCTCGCAGTGATGCCGTAATTTTTTCTGTTTCCTCACGACTGTTGGAAAATACAAGTGAATTTTTCTTTTTCACCGAATCATATATAAATTCATCTCTCGACTTTATATCATCAAAGTATTCGTAAAGCAGTGACACTTCAAGCTTTTCACCGCCAAACTTTGGGCAGACAGTCGCTCTTTTATTAACACATGACAGCATACTGCAAGCAATATCCGTATTTCCGACAGTTGCCGAAAGCCCCACAATCCTGGGATTTACATCGGCTATTCTAATAATCCTGGAAATCTGACAGAGCACCTGACTTCCCCTGTCGGTACCGAGCAGCGAGTGAAGCTCATCTATGACAACATACTGAAGATTCTCAAATACTCTTTTTGTCACCGCATCGCCGGACATAAGCAAACCCTCCAGTGACTCCGGTGTTATCTGTAATATCCCCGACGGATTATCAATAAAATTCTTCTTATCGTTTGAAGAAACATCCCCGTGTCTGTGATAAACCTTTACACCTGCCGATTTGCAAAGATAAGTGATTCTCTCAAACTGATCGTTTATAAGTGCCTTTAAGGGGGCAATATACAGTACTGAAACACCGGGTGATGTTATATTGTAAACCTTTGAAAGTATCGGAAAGAACGCCGCTTCCGTTTTGCCGGAGCTTGTGCCGCAGGAGAGTATAAGGTTGTCGTCTGTATCAAAAATCACGTGGATAGCCTCATTTTGTACAGGTCGAAGTCCCGTCCAACCGGAGGTAAAAACATATTCTTTTATAAAGTCCGCAAGCCTTGATGAATTGTCCTGCATACATTCACCCCCGAAAATCAAAGTCAAAGATAAAAAAGAAACAAAAATCAAAGCTCAAATTTTGAAAATGCAGAATCAAATTCGTCCGTACTTTCCTCATCGCCGTTTGCCGCAGTTTTATCGACTTCGTTTTTGATAAGCTTCTCAAAGGATGCCCCGGGATTCTGCATAAGGATATTCAGCACCGAAAGGAAATCTCTTATAACCTCTCTGGGAGTAAGTAAGCTATCCGCACCCATTCTCTCGCTGTATATTTTGAGAAATTCAAGCTTTTGCTCGTCCGAAGTCTTAACGTCACTCTTGTAGTAGAGATTGTGTATCGTTTCAAGCTTTCCGACAAGAGCGAACAGCTCATCTCCCGTAAGTCGTGAAAGTCTTATAACAGGGGTGATGTAATTCTTCAGTTTTTCACTTTCCGACAGACCAAAACGGGAATCGGAAAGTCTTGAACGAAGTGCCTCATAACTGTAGAGTCCTCTGTTTCTATCCTCAAGAAATTCGGGTGTGCCGCCGAAGTATATTCCGAGTCCCTCGGCTTTGCCCTGCATTGTGTCGTTGAACATGGAGAGTATCTTCTCGTAATTGTTCTCCCTTGAAACCCTGTTTGGTATCTTGTAGAGATTAACGCACTCATCAAGATACACAATAAGACCTTTGTAGCCGAGCTTTCTTACAAACAGAGCCATAAGCTTTATATAGTCGTACCAATTCTCATCATTTATAACGGATGCAACCGAAAGCTCCGTCCTTGCTTCAAGCTTTGTGGAATACTCACCTCGAAGCCACTTGAGAGCCGATGCAAGAAGTGTTTCATTCCCCTTTGAATAGCCCTCGTAATAGCTCCAGATTACCTTTGCAAAATCAAAGCCGTTTACAAGACCTTCAAGCTCGGTGCAGACTGCGAATATTTCCGCACGAACGTATTTTGAGAATTCCTCGGAATCAGGGTCAAGTCCTTCGGAAACCGCTTTTGTTCCCACGTTTCCAAGCCATCTTGATAGCATTCCCGCAAGCGCGCCGCCGTCGGGAGAGGATTTGCAGGCAAGATTCTTAATAAGCTCACGGTAAGTCGCAAGTCCCTGATTTCTCGCGCCTGCAAGTCTACGCTCAGGAGAAAGATCTGCACTTGCCGTCACAAACCCTTTAGAAAGAGCATGGTTTTCTATAAGGCGCAGAAGAAAGCTTTTGCCGCTGCCGTATCTGCCCACGATAAATTTCACTGCACACATTCCCTCGGCTATATCCTCAAGATCGTGCAGAAGTGCCGTAAGCTCATCGTTTCTGCCAATAGCAATATATTCAAGTCCGCTTCTCGGAACAACACCCGCACCGATAGAATTAAGGAGTATTCCGAGTACTCTTTTTGAAATTTTAACGTTATTATCAGCCATTTACAGCACCTCCGTATTATACATATCAAGGAATATATCCGTAAGCTCTTGTTCATATTCCTCTATGAATCCGATATTCTTTCCAAGCATTTCAATTATTATGTCACCGTACGCATCCGAAGCTTTTTCGTTTATCGAATCAGCAAAGCCCTGCAGCAAACCTCCGGTTTTTCTCACATACTCCGAAGCATCCATGCCCTTTGCACAAAGACACAGTATCTTCTTTTCGTCCTCCGAGAGGAGCATATAAAACTCCTGCCAATCCTCGGGGATACATTGAATTTCAGGATTCTTCTCAATTTTTTCCGCAGAGTCCTCAGAAATACAAGACCGGTTTTTATCCGTAATCTCATCATACGCTTCCCGCACATTAAAGCTTATATCATTACCGCCGTAATCTCCCGAAAGCATTTGGGCAAGCCTCCACGACTCGGTTTCAAGCTTTTTAGCCTTTGAAAAATCTATGTTAAGATCAATTGGCTCATATACTGTCTTCGTTTCTTCCCTCTTTGCCGTTTTCTTGTCAGTCGTCTTTTCCTTTGGCTTTCGGCCTACTTTCATCGGCATCGGCAGAATCCCGGGCAACACTGCCCTTATTGTGTCCGCAACAAGCTTTCTGTACTCAGTGGACAAGGTGAATCCCACAAGTTTTGATTTTATCCCAAATCCCTGACGCAACAGATTATCAGTGTGCTTTACACAGGCACTTATCAGTTCAAAAAGCTCCACATTCTGTGAAAACGGAATATAGCTTATCTCCATCAGACTTTCACATTCGCTTCTGCAGAAAAGCTCCGGGAATCCTTGCATTGTGACAGTCAAGAGTTCCGGCAGGAAAAAGTCTTTGCCATGCTGCGAAAGGGTATATTCAAATACCGCAGGCAGAACCGCACATAGGGCTTTTTCATATATTTCTCTGTTTCTTTCGTATACACATGACTTTTTATAATTATAGTCCGAAAGATATTTCAGTGCAAAGAACATTTTTTCCGGAAAGGCTCTACCCTCTCCTCTGAGAAAAGCACAGATATAATCGCCTGTCGCATAGTCCTTTGCAAAGGGGAATTGATATATACCGTCATTAAAAAGCTCCGGAATATCGTTCTGTTTCTCCTTTGACAGGTACATTCCACAAAGCCATCTGACCACAAAGGGTGAAAGCATGGGTAACCTTTCCCGACAGTATTCGTAAACGCGAACAAGCTTTTCTTTAGCCTGGTAAAAATCGCTACCGCCGCATATACAGTTCTCCACGGTCATCGTACAGTACTTTGATACAAACATAAATCCGTATTCGGAACCAACCGGATAATCACCATCCATGAGTCTTTTATCAAAATCAGAAAGCATTTTATCGCTTATACCGCAATGAGGTTCAAAGGACTCATAATTATATTTCCACGGAGAGATTTTCACACTTGTTACAGGACATCCGGTCAAGATACTTTTTTTGCTGAACATACTGAACATCTCTCCTTTCAGAAGCATTTTCGGTAATATATAATTTTACTCCATGTTTTTCTCTTCGTCAAGGGATTTTTTGCTTAAAAGTAAATATTTAAATATAAAGTAACAATTTGAAATAAAAATCCCCTAATTTGTCGACGTATCACAAAAAACTCGACAGGATGCGACATTTCCGCATTAACTGCCATTTAAAAAACTTGTCAACCTCAAAGCAAAAAATCCCCCCGGGCAAAGCTCCTTATCCTGTGAAGCCTTAAACCAAGGGGAATGTTGCATCAATTTTCGCAATTTTAGCCTCTCTGTACTCCTTTAGTGTCTTGCGTGGATTTCCCTGAAATACTTATAAAACAGCTCTCTGTCGCTGTAGTTCACAACCAAGATTTCATTGTCAATCGTTTATCCTGTTTCACGAAGAAGCTCTGTCGCCTTATCAACGGGAAGAATATCACCTGAACATAAACTCTGAATGTACTTCTGTAACCAATCTTCTTTTCGGCATATTCCGCGTCCTTCCTTGTTTGTATATAAACACCGTTTATTCCTCAGCAAAGACTCCTTATGTCTGCAATAAGACAATCAACATTTTCCTCTTTTGTCGCCCAGCTTGTGCAGAATCTCACCGCAGTATGTTCGGAATCTGTCTTCTCTATCGGCAAAAAGCCGTACTTTCCCGATAGCTGTGCTATCTCGTCATTTTTAAGTATCGGGAACTGCTGATTTGTCACCGAATCAAAAAAGAAGCCGTAACCTTTTTCGACAAATACATCTCTTATTTTCATTGCCAAAGTATTTGCTCTTCTGCAGGCTCTCACATAAAGTCCGTCACGGAAAAGCTCTGCGAACTGAACCCCAAGAAGTCTGCCCTTTGCAAGCATCGCGCCCTTTTGCTTCATACAATAGCGGAAATCCTCGCGAAGATTACTGTTTGTTATAACGACCGCCTCGCCGAAAAGAGCGCCGCATTTTGTTCCTCCGATATAAAACACATCACAGAGTTCGGCAATATCCGGAAGAGTCAGGTCCGTACCCTCCGCAGAAAGACCATAGCCCAGTCTTGCGCCGTCAAGATAGAGGTAAAATCCGCACTTTCTGCACGCTTTTGATATTTCCATGAGCTCTTTCTTTGTATAGAGAGTTCCCCATTCGGTAGGGTGGGATATGTATATGAGCTTGGGCTGTGCAATGTGCTCGTGGGTTTCATCCTCATAGTGGGTACGGTATACGTCAAATACATCCTTGGCATTTATCTTTCCCAAAGCTCCCTCGACGGTTATAACCTTGTGTCCCGTAGCCTCAATTGCTCCCGTTTCATGGGTATTGATATGCCCGCTTTTTGCGCATACTGCCGCCTGATGTGGACGAAGAACGCAGGAAATTACAATAAGATTCGTTTGTGTACCGCCAACAAGGAAATGTACATCCGCATCCGGTGCTTCACAATCTCTTTTTATGTATTCCCGAGCACGGGCACAGTATTCATCCTCGCCGTAACCGCAGGTCTGCTCCATGTTCGTTTTCACAAGGGCATCCATTATTTCGCCAAGTGCGCCCTCGGTGTAATCACTGTTAAAAAGTATCATAAAAATCTCAGTCCTCTCCAAAAAGCTCGACAAATATCGGCTCTCTCCGTAACGATGGGAGAAACACCTTCATAATATCATTTGTCCTTATCTTAAGGCTTGTTGTATTTATACAGGGGTGAACAACTATATATTCGCTTGACTGTACGTCCCTGTCAATAAGCAAGCGCACTCTTTTATCGGCATCGTTTATAAGTCCGAGAACCGTAAGAGAGCCGGGAGTTATATCAAGAAGCTCCTCCATATACTCACCGCTTGCAAAGGAAAGACGTGCCGAACCTATCTGCTTTGAAAGCTCTTTTGTCTTAAACTTCTTATCCGCAGGCATGAGAAGCATATAAAACTCCGTTTTCTGAGAGTTACACAAAAGAAGATTTTTCACCGTGCCGACACCAAGGAGCTCATCGGTTGCGGCACAGTCCTGCATCGTGTCATAAGCAGGGTGATCCACTCTGTCATATTCTATTCCCAACCCGTCAAGATAATCGTATACTCTTATTTCTTTAGAAAGCCTACCCGATGTATCCACAGGTCTTCCCTTTTCAAGCTTAAGTTCCATATATAATCAACCTCTTTCGTCCATGGTAAAAATATAATACCACTTTTTTTGCCGTCATTCAATTATATTATGAAAAAATATCTTTAAAAAAAATTTTTTACAGTTGTTTTGTTGTTTGTTAATGCATATAATCGACTTTTTCTTGACAACAAACAAAAATTGTAGTAAAATTAATATAACACAGTAGGTTACTTATTTTTTGAAAGGTAAGGGGCTATGACTTTTAAGAAAATTTTATGTATCGGTCTTGCACTACTCTCGACATTTACATCCGCAATAAGCGTTAGTGCCCGAGAAGCGGGAGCAACTCTTTCGGAAGATGCGGAGCTTATGGCAACTGTCCAAACCACAATCGGAGATTTCGTCTATGAAATTGATTCTGACACACTGACTGCAAAGATAATTGCTATTTCAACCTCCGGGACAGATATTGCTGTTCAAAATACAATCCCTTATGGCGATGATGTTTACAGAATAACCACAATTGCCGACGGTGTAGGTAACGGGAACCAAACAATCAGAACGCTGAATCTGGAAAATGCCGAAAATCTCATTGAGATCGGCGAAAATTGTTTCTCATATTGTCCGAATCTTACCACGGTTATTTTGCCGACAACCTCAAGCATTACAACCATAGGAAGCAACACTTTCTATTACTGTCAGAATTTAACCACTGTTAATTATGATACACATCAGACAGTACTTACCGATGTAGGTTCCTCCGTTTTCGGTCTCACCCCTTATATGGATAATAAAACAGCTGCTTCGACCGACGACTTCGTAATGTTCGGAAAGGTACTTGTGAAGTATATCGGTTCCTCTACCGATGTTATCGTTCCCACCGACACTCTCGGTATTGCAGATGCCTTCTTGAACTCAGATGTTGTAAGCGTAAGTCTCCCCGCAACTGTCATGACTGTCGGCAGCAATGCATTTTACGGCTGCAGAAGCCTTGAATCCATTTCACTTCCCGCATCCTGTACAAAGGTCGGTGACATGGCATTTGCAGGTTGTAGTGCTCTTAAAAACGTTGAATATGAAGGCGGACTTACAAGTATAGGTTTCTGTTCTTTCACAAATTGCTCCGAGCTTGTAAATTTCAAAAACACAGGTACTGCACAGAGCAATCTTACATCAATCGGTGAATGTGCATTCTGGAACACTAAAAAGCTTCGTAATCTTGATGTAGGTGTCATTACAAACGTAAACGCAGGATCATTCTGGAACTGCTCCATTGACGATTACTATGAAGACAGCAATTTAGATTACTACAGAATCCCGGACAAGGTAAAAACCATCGCAAATGGTGGTTACGGAGATCTCAATTTTTCATATATAACCTTACCCGCAAGTATTGAAGCGTTTGCACCCACGGCATTCGGAAGCAGCGAAGGTAAAACACTTATTATAAAAAAGGATAACAACAGCAGTTTGTTGGAATACTTTGCAAACAGCGGATACAACTATAATTTCTACGGTGACATGAACAGCGATAATACAATAGACGCCAAGGATATAAAAGCACTCGCACAGTATATCGCACAGGGAATCACCGGTCTTTCTAATGGCGGTATAATAGCAGACATCAACAGCGACAATACAATCTCAACAAAAGACCTTTTCGATATTTTCCAATCTATAAGAGCGAATTACGAAGCTGAGCAGGAAACCGCAGCTGAATAGCTCATAATAAAAATCAACCGGGGAGTCATTGAACGGCTCTCCGGTTTTACTTGTTTACTTTTTACCCCTTTATATGTAATCCTTTTCAGTATCCTTTTTCCAATTTGCACGTATCGGGCGGTAGCTTCTAAAACCGTAACCGCTTCTGCCAAAGATAGACACAAGCTTGCAGAGGACGTTATCCCTTGTCGCATTTGCTTCCTTTGGTTCTTTCTTTGCAAAATTTCTCATGTCAATTCTTCCTTATCAGATACAAAAATTTTAACCGCAAGGTCTTTCTTCCTTACGGTTATTGTTATAGCTCTTTATATATTTTTTGGTCGCATGACAAGTGACATTTATAAAATTGATTTACTTCTCTGTTTCAAGGAACTTTTTAATCTCAGGGAGTTTTTTCAGCGCAAGCTCACGCCCGGTATCATACGCTATTTGAAGTTTTATACTGTCATGCTCCGCGTGCTTCAGCTCCAGCGGCATCTCGGGACGAAGAACAAGAACCTCTCCCGTTTTTTCTCTCTCTTCAATATACTTCATCTGCTTATTATACATTTCATGACGGGTCTCTATTGCTTTTCTCATGTTTGGGTATTTTCGAAGCATTATGCCGCCAAGCCATGAAAGAGGATTCTTTTCCTTGACATATCCCTTCTCCCTTGTGGTGATGACAACATTTCTGTTATATCCCTCTTTTTCAAAGAATTCAAGCGGAACAGAATCGGATATACCTCCGTCAAGCATCTTATACCCCGAAGTCTCAACAACTCTCGAAACAAAGGGCATGGACGCAGAAGCTCTCAAAAACTCTGTAAAATCTCCGTCTGCCTTATCAAAGCTCTTATATACGGGCTTTCCCGTTTCAACGTCCGTTGCAACAGCATAAAACTTCATGGGATTATTATTATAAGCCTCTTTGTCAAAAACATCAAGTTTTTCGGGAATGTCATAATAACAAAATTTTTTCGCATACATATCGCCGGTAAGCAATAGATTCCTGAATGAGCAATACCTTTTGTCACGACAGTATTTCAGGTTGTATCTGAGTGTTCTCCCTGTTTGTCCCGACTTGTAATTACATCCGAAAACAGCCCCCGCAGAAACACCCACAAGTCCGTCAAATTTTATTTTATTTTCAAGAAAAACATCAAGTATTCCGGCAGTGAAAAGTCCACGCATTGCACCGCCCTCGAGAATAAGTCCTTTTTTCATAGCACATCCTAAATATAATTAAAAATTGATAACCTCTAAAAACTCACTTAAAAAGAAGTAAAAAGAAAAATCGTTAATTTTGAACAACAAACCCGTTACCAAAAAGGAATTCAGATGACACCCGTAAAGAAGATTTACTTCGTTCACTACGCCACCGTTCCAAACGAGTCCTAGGTATGAATTATATATTCGCAGATAGATTATATCCGATTGTAATTCTTACCTGTCCGGTTTCACATCCGCCGAAAGTCATGCGTTTTTCAAGAAGCCTTTTTCCTGCGGCTGAGTTAATTGCTCCGTCAATCCCGCCCTCTCCGAGCAGTGTTTTTTTCGTCATTGACAACTGCATCAATCTGCATTTTCATTATATGGTTTCTTATAAGTATAAGGGGCATTGTTGTCGCCTCCACACGAAAGCTATTTTAAGTATAGCATATCTTTATGAATATTTTTATGCAAAAATAAGAAATATGCATCACTTTTCTGCCATGTTCCTATTGACAACAAGCCTGAAAAGGTTTAAAATATGAGATGATAAAATAAGGAGTATTTGTACATCACACCAAAACACACTCCAAAACACCGACACATACGAAAGGAAAAAACCAATGTACACCAACATCACAGATAAAATGGACAAACACCTTGCAGAGCATAAGGACGAAATACTCAACGCCATTCTCGACCTTGCAAAATATCCATCAATAATGGAAAAAGCTGCAGACGGTGCACCCTTTGGCAAGCCTTGCCGCAGATGTCTTGACGCAGCAGTTGAGCTCATGAACAGGCACGGCTTTTGTGCAAAGGTAAGCAGTGGCGGAAGCTACGGTCTTGCACAATTCGGTAACGGCAATAAGACCATAGGCATCTTCACCCACACAGACGTCGTTCCCGTATCGCCGGAGGATTGGATATACACAAAGCCCTTTGAACCAAAAAGAATGGGCGATGTCCTTATAGGCAGAGGAGTTGAGGACAATAAATCAGGCGTTGTAATTGCGATATATGCGGTAAAGCTGTTGTGTGAGGTGGGACTTGCACCGAAAAACAAAATCTCTGTATTTCTCGGCTCAAATGAGGAATGCGGCATGGCAGATATAGAACAGTACGCAAAAGAAAATAAAATACCGGATGTAAGCCTCGTTCCCGATGCGGATTTTCCCGTATCTTTCGGTGAAAAGGGAATCTGCCGTGCACACATAATACCTGACGGAAAATTTATTGATATAACAGATTTTTCCGGCGGCACAGCCTATAATATCATGCTTGATAAACTGAATATCAAAATCAGATACAGCGACACTCTCTATAATGAAATTTCGGAAATAACCAAGGATAACAAATACCTCACGGTAAGTAGGGATGCAACCTCCGTTATCGTAAATGCCGCAGGTATTCCCAAACACGCCGCAACCCCCGAGGGCGGAATAAACGCTGCACAGGTTGCATCAAAGGCTCTTTGCGAGTGCAGTGCTCTGTGTGAAAATGACAGAAAAATCCTTCGTGAAATTGAGTCCATTACCGGTGATTTCTACGGTGAAAGGCTGGGTATTGCCTGCTGCGACGACTGTTTCGGAAGACTTACAAGCGTAAACGGAATATGTACCCTTGAGGACGGCGTTCCCAACATCGCTCTCGATATAAGATACGGAACGGGTATCTCAGCAAAGGAGCTTGAAAACAGAATAATTGCAAAATATCCCAAGTCATACATTCACGAGAACAAAGCAGGTTTTGCAATCCCGAGAGACAATAAAATAGCAAAGAGCCTTGAAAAGGTATACACCGAGCTTTCCGGAGACAAGGACGCCAAAGGCTTCTACATGGGTGGAGGCACATACGCAAGGCATCTCACAAATGCCTTCAGCGTGGGTACACAGGCAGGCTACATCAAAAATGACATCCCTGAGCTTCCCGCAGGACACGGAGGTGCCCATCAAAGCGATGAGATTTTGAGAATTAATCAGTATATTGAGGCAATTAAAATTATTGCACTGATGATACATGAATGTGATAAGGCTATATGATTTTTCTTATTGCAAAATCATTTTTGTGTAATTCTTAAAATCAAAGCATTTTTAAAATATCCCGTCAATGCTCTTGCAAAGACCGTAAATCAAATCTCCGACAGAATCCAAAATTATATAATCCCCTTAGAGTAGACACTTGGAAAACAAAAAATTCAAGACTACGCTAAGGGGACGTTTTTATGCCCGGACGAACAAGAAATATTCAGCAAAATTACAGGCAGTAACAGATTACCCTGCGTGGAAAAGAAGCTTATGTGAAAAAGAAGCTTATGCGGAATATGAAAAATATGGAGTACGTGATCAAAAATCACTGCGAGAATGGGTAATATGGTATATTTTAAAAGGTTCATTAGCCGAGAAACGCTTTTTTATGATATTTAAAATTACATCATTTTTTAGCACACACATCGCTATCGAAAACGTTCAATTGTATGATACCATGCGAGCACTATTTCTCCACCGCCATATGATGGAAAACTCCCCCTGCCATACGACAGGGGGAGATATAAGAATCTATTCCTTTTAAATACTTTTGGTCTGTCCGCTTGACAGGGGAAACATTATGTCAAACGATGGGATATACTTTTTTTACTTTGCAAAGAAAGTACTGTAAATTCCAAACCCGAAGAGGAAAAGAATTACAATCGGAAGAATAAACTTGCAGTAACCGTAAAGCCATCCGGGAACCTTCAGACCCTTACCGGTGTTAGCTTCTTCCGTAAACTTCTTCCAGCCCCATCCATGCTTTGACCATGTACAGTAAAGCACAAACACAAGAGAACCGAGAGGAAGCAGACAGTTGGAAACTATAAAGTCCTCAAAGTCCATAATGTTCTTGCCGTCAACGCCCATGAGATTAATATGAGAAAGAACATTGAAACCGAGTACCGCAGGCATAGCAAGAATAATCATACCGATACAACCGATAAAACAGGTCCTCTTTCTTGACCAGCCTGTCATTTCCATAATGCAGGCAAGAATTGCTTCGAATACAGCAAGAACGGTGGAAAGCGCAGCAAAGGAAAGGAACAGAAAGAAGAATCCACCGACAACTCTTCCGAGAATTGGTCCCATCTGTGCAAATACATTGGAAAGAGTAATGAAAATAAGGGGCGGACCTGCATCAACGTTTCCGTTGTTAAGAGCAAAGCACGCAGGGAAAATAATGAGACCTGCAGTGATGGCAACAAATGTATCAAGCACCGCAACATTGACAGCTTCGCCCATAAGAGCTCTGTCCTTGTTTATGTAGCTTCCGAAAATAGCCATTGAACCGATACCGATACTGAGCGTAAAGAATGCCTGATTCATGGCAGCAACAATAACACTAAGGGGATCTTCCATAAAGGAAGCAACATTGGGAACAAGATAGAATTTAAGACCGTCTACACCGCCATCAAGCGAAATGGTATAGAATGCAAGGAATATCATAATCGCAAGAAGGGCAATCATCATATACTTTGTAACTCTTTCAAGACCCTTCTGAACGCCTATGGAAAGAATTGCAAAGCAGACAATCGTAACAACAATCATGTAGAATGCCATGGAAAGCCAGTCGCCGGTAAAGCTTCCGAACTTTGCACCGACAGTTGCACTGTCAAGACCTACAAAGCAACCATTGACAGTTTCAACGAAATAGTAAATCATCCAACCTGCAACCATAGTGTAGAACATCATGAGCAAAATAACGCCGACAAGCGAAGCGTAACCGTGGATTCTCCAACCTTTCTTTTCGGGTGTCACCGCATGGTACATTCTCGCAGGCGATTTCTGAGCCGCACGACCCACCGCAAACTCCATTGTCATAATCGGAATACCCATTGCAACAAGGAAAATAAGATAAATTAGAACGAAGAACGCTCCACCGTTCTGTCCTACAAGCCACGGAAACTTCCATACGTTACCGAGACCGATTGCACATCCTGCACTGAGCAGAATGAAGCCCAGTCTTGAACCAAGCTTTTCTCTTTGATTATTCATAAGAACCTCTCCTTAAAATATATTTCCGCATAAAACGGATTAAGTTTGTTTATATAATATCACAAAGAAACAAAAAATGCAATAGAAAAAAACTTTTTTGTAATTTAATAATAAACAATTGACAATAACAATACTTGACAAGATATAAATTATTGGGTATAATAATTACAATAACATTACGATTTGGACAGTATCATGCTTAACACACTTGTAAAACTATTCGGATATGGCTGTATTTACTGCGGCAAGGCGGTGAGAGGAAAGAGTGAGATCTTGTGTTCCCACTGTGAATATCGGTTGAAATATTACCCACCGTCGGATTCCTCTTTAATCGTTTCGGCAATCTCTTACAGAACGGAACAGGCGAGGAAGCTCATTCACTACATGAAAGACAACAATGATCCGTATGTCTTTGACTATGCCGCTTCGTTGATTGAAGAAAAGCTACGTGAGGTTGAGCTTTACGACAAATTGGCAGATTTTTATATAACATATGCGCCGAGAAATCCAATTACTTTTATTAAAAAGCGTTTTGATCAGTCAAAGGAGATTGCAGATTTTCTTGCGGTTCGTCTTTTTGATGATGATACCGACAGGGTGGTATCTTTATTCAAGAGGTACCCGTTTGCTGACGAGCAGAAGAAGCTTGGCTCCGCAGGAAGGGCTGAAAACGTAAGAGGGTTGTTCAGTCTTAAAGAGAATGTTCCCATTCCCGAGAAGCTTATCGTTGTGGATGACGTCACAACCACAGGCTCCACGCTTCTTGTGCTTCGTGATCTTGTATTCAGAGCAGGTGTCAAGGAGTGTGTTCTTTGTACTGTTGCGGTGAATGACAGGTATGTCGATCATTATTAGAACAGTTTATTATCTGATGTGGGGTAATTCATATTTTTTGGATATTCTCCGCCGAAATACAAATTAAAAGCCAAGGCCATACAGCTGACCTTGGTTCTTTTTCATAATACTTATAATACTTTTGAGAGGAAATCTATGGTTCTTTGGTTTTTCGGAAAATCGAATATTTCGGACGGTGTTCCCTGCTCTATTATCTTTCCCTCGTCCATAAACAGTACTCTTGTACCAACTTCTCTCGCAAAGCCCATTTCATGGGTTACTACCGCCATTGTCATGCCGTCATCAGCAAGCTCTTTCATAAGCTCGAGAACTTCGCCTACCATTTCCGGGTCAAGTGCTGATGTGGGTTCATCGAAAAGCATTACCTTGGGATTCATGGCAAGTGAGCGTACAATCGCAATTCTCTGCTTCTGACCGCCGGAGAGCATATTGGGATATGTAAGTGCTTTTTCTTCAAGACCTATTCTTTTGAGAAGTCGCATTGCATTTTCTTCAGCTTCCTCTTTGGTCTGAAGTTTGAGCTTTACGGGAGCGAATGTTATATTTTTAAGAATGGTGAAATTCGGGAAAAGGTTGAAGTGCTGGAATACCATTCCCATCTGCGCTCTTATCGCATTGATATTTGTGTTCGGGTCGGTAAGAACCTGATCGCCGAATGTTATTGTACCCTTTGTGGGCTTTTCAAGCATATTAAGGCAGCGAAGAAATGTACTTTTTCCTGAGCCTGACGGACCGATTATTACAACCTTTTCTCCCTTGCCTATATGTTCATCTATTCCGTTTAGAACCATCTTTTCGCCGTCGAAGGTTTTATACAGGTTTTTAATGTCTATCACTTTTTGCCATTCTCCTTTCAAAGTATTTAAAGAGTTGTTCTAGACCGATTACGCAGATAAGGTATACTACAGCAACTGTAAGAAGGGGGAAATACGGATCCATTGTACGGCTGATGGTAACATCACCCGCTTTCATAAGCTCATCAATTCCTACATAACCTGCTATTGATGTATCTTTTAAGAGTAAAATAAATTCATTTCCTAAAGAGGGAAGAATATTCTTAATCGCTTGCGGAAGTATAATATGTAGCATTGTTGAAAAATACGAAAGACCAAGTGATCGTCCTGCTTCCAACTGTCCTTTATCAATCGATACTATACCACCACGAACAATTTCTGAAACATATGCTCCTGAATTAACACCAAATGCCAAAATAGCTACAAGTGTACTGTTATTTGACGATTTGAAAATAATATAATATGCAATAAACAACTGAACAATTGCAGGTGTGCCTCTTATAAGAGTTGTATATAAATTAAAAAACCAATTTAAAAAGCTTATTGCAACATTTGGCTTATCAATCTGAACGTGCAAAACTTTTACAACAGCCACAATCAAACCAATCAACACACCGAGCAATGTCGAGAAAATTGCAATGATAACAGTATTTCCAAAACCTGTTAAATACATTTCCCATCTATCTTCTTTGATAAATGTTTTGTAGAAACTATTCTTGATTTTATCGACAAAAGTCTCATTTTTTTCAGCAGCTTGTCGTTCAGCAATTTCAATTTTAGACGCTTCTTTTTCCTTTTGTGTATCTTCAACACTCGGAATTCCAAGAATCGCTGATGCTACACGATCATCCTTGCTTTCTTTTATGTTGTTCGAAACAGTTTTTTTATCTTTAACAGATTCATCTTTAATCTCAGAATCAGTTACAGCTTCAATGGGAACTACCTCGTCATTATCAATGTCCGAAGAAACCGACACACTTTCTGTAGAAACGATTTCATCAGAATTTAATTCTTGAGCAAAGCAAGGAATTATTGCAATTATCAAGATGATAATGGAAAAAAAACATACAGTAATTCTTTTCAACATAAAATATACTTCCTTTCATAAATAAATTCAATCAAAAAACCGTTACCACGAAAAGGCATGATAACGGTTATACGGCAGAAAAATCAACCGCCGCAAAGGCTGGTCGGAATGACAGGGTTCGAACCTGCGACATCGTGGTCCCAAACCACGCGCGCTACCAACTGCGCTACATCCCGATATGTTCTGTATTATATCACCTGTTTGCTTTTTTGTCAAGCTCTTTTTTATATTTTTGTATAATATTGTATAATTATGCAAGTATATTTCACTGAAAAGCAAGCAGGAAACTTTAATATTTACCATAATAATTTACGAATCCAACAATGTATGCTGTTTTTCGTTGATGATTTTTGCGGATATTGCCGATTTTTACAAAATCTCTTGAAATTGTGAAGCATTGATGTTATAATAGATTTAGTCGTTAAAACAACGAAAATATATTTTATTGGAGGAATAATCATGAAAAAGATTATTACACTTGCACTTGCAGCATTTCTCGCAGTAGGTACTCTCGGTATGGTATCATGCAGTTCCGAAGACACGCCTGTAGAAGAAACAAACACTCCTGCGGAGGAAACAAACACTCCTGTAGAGGAAACAAACACTCCCACTGAAGAAGAAAAAGAAGAAGAAATAGTTTATCCCACGAGAGACGAAATCGTTATTTACACAAATGCCGAATTTGCTCCTTTTGAGTACATTTTGAACAATGAAATTGTAGGTGTTGATATTGATATTTGCAATAGAATCGCTGAAAAGATGGGTGCAAAAGCAACTTATCAAAATGTAAGTTTTGATTCTATTATTATGTCTATTAATTCCAACAAGGGCGACATTGGTGCTTCAGGTTTTACAATCACTGATGAAAGAAAAGAAATGGTTAATTTTTCTATTCCCTACTACAACACAACACAGTATATGGTAATTCCCAAAGGAAGCACAATAAAGAGCATCAATGATCTTGCAGGCAAGGTTGTTGCAGTTCAGATTGGTACAACCGGTGACTTTGCAGTAACAGAAATGAACCTCGAAGGTACAGAAATTATCAGACTTGAAAATGCTTATGCCGGCGCAGTTGCAATCGGAGACAAGTATGATGCGGTAGTTATTGATGAGCTTACAGCTAAAAACATTGCCGACATAAATGATTTCGATACAATTCTTATTGAAGGTCTTGAAACGGAACAGTACGGTCTTGCATTCAACAAAAACGACCCTGAAATTCTTGAGGTTGCTAATGATGTAATTGCTGAAATGATTGCAGATGGTTCTCTTGTTGAGTCTCTTTCTTATCACGTTGAAGCATCAAAAGCTGCAGAATAAATTGTAGTTTTCTTTTCCCGTCCGGCGCAAAACCGGATGGGAATTTTTTTGAGAAATTTTGAAAAAACACTTGACAAATAAAGAAAAGTGTGGTATCATATCTTTCGGACAAGGAAGAAGAGCCACTTTGTGATGCTCTCACCCGGCGCTTACGGTGCAAGGTACAATATTTAAATTGGGTTATAGTTACATCTATGCTTGGTTTATGTTTGTATGGATTTTTTATCCGACCGTTAAGTGTACAGTTTGTCTGTGCACTTTTTGTTTTGCCCTTCCCTGTCGATATTTTAATGGGGGTGTTCCACATAGCCACTAACACAAAAGAGCTTTCGATTAACGAACAGATCAGAGCAAAGGAAGTAAGATTAATTGACGCTGACGGCGCTCAGCTCGGAATTCTCGCAACAAAAAAGGCACTTGATATGGCTTACGACAAGGGACTTGATCTTGTTGAAATTGCTCCTACAAGCGTTCCTCCTGTTTGCAGAATAATGGATTACGGTAAGTATCGCTTCGACAAGGAAAAGAAGGAAAAAGAGCAGAAGAAGAAACAGCAGACGGTTGAACTCAAAGAAGTTCAGCTTTCATGCCGAATTGATACTCACGACTTTGAAACAAAGCTTAACCATGCACTCAAGTTCCTCTCTCAGGGACACAAGGTAAAGGTTTCCGTTAAGTTCAAGGGACGTGAAATGGCTCATACCGAAATAGGTCTGGAAGTTATTAAGAAGTTTGGTGAGGCTTGTACGGAAATAGGCGTTATTGAAAAACAGCCTGCTCTCGACGGTCGTCAGATGCTCATGTTCATTGCTCCGAAATCCGCTTCTCCCTCCAGAAAGCCGAAGGAACAGAAAGAGCCTAAGAAGCAGAAAGCAGACGACGCTGAATAAATCGGTATAACATTATTGTTATTATATACTATTTTGAAAGGATGTACTAAAATGGGAAAGCAGAAGACACATAAGGCTACAGCTAAGCGTTGCTCTATCACAAAGGGCGGCAAGGTTAAGTATAACCACATCAACAGAAGACACAAGCTCGGAAAGAAGACTGCAAAGAGAAAGCGCCAGCTCAGACTTGATGCTTATATCAGCGAATCCTTCGCTCCGGTTATCAAGAAGCTTATCCCCTACGCATAATCTTGCGTAAAAAGCTTACTTTATTTCAATTTTTGTATATTTGAAAGGATGGATTAAAAATGGCTAGAGTTAAAGGCGCTATAATGACAAGAAAAAGACGTAACAGAGTTTTGAAGGCTGCTAAGGGCTACTGGGGCTCAAAGAGCAAGCACTTCAAGATGGCGAAGCAGGCTGTCCTCAAAAGCGGTAACTACGCTTTTGCCGGCAGAAAGCTTAAGAAGAGAGATTTCAGAAGACTCTGGATTTCCAGAATCTCTGCTGCTTGCAAGGTTAATGACATTAACTACTCAAGATTCATGAACGGTCTTAAGAAGGCAGGTGTCACTCTCAACAGAAAAATGCTCTCCGAGATTGCTATTGCAGACAAGGAAGCTTTCACTGCTCTTGTTGAACAGGCTCGTGCAGCTCTTTAATTAACGAATATTTTGGGCCGTAACGTGAGTTATGGCTCAATTTTATTTTATTACCATAAATGTCCCTATTACAATAAAAATTTACAATAGTGTATTGTATTTACTGTAATATTTTGATAGAATAAGATGGTGAGTTGTTATAATCAGAAAGGATGTTTATATGATAATAAAAAGATTTGTTTCTGTTATTCTGGCGGCGTTATTGGTTGCCATGTCACTTGCTTCCTGCGGCAAGAAAAACTCCGACGGAGAGGAAAATATTTCTTCTCAGGTAACTCCTGCCGGTGAAAATGATACGGCAACTCCCCCTTCGTTGGCGGATAGCGAAGTCACAAATCAGGAACAAACAACAGATGAAACTATTGGACCCGATACAGCAGAAGATGCTCAGGATGAGATTCCGGAAATTCAGTTCACAAACAAACTGACAGGTCTACCAATTGAAGAAGAACTCAGCAATCAGCGTCCTGTGGCTATCATGTTCAACAATCTTAAGGCTGCTCTCCCACAACACGGTATTGCAGAGATGGATGTTGTTTATGAAGCTATCGTTGAAGGGTCAATAACAAGACTTCTGGGTGTAGCGACGAACTGGCAGGCTCTTCCGACACTTGGTTCCATCCGTTCTTCAAGAGATTATTACATTGATTTTTCCGATGCACACAATGCGATATATATTCATGCCGGCGGAAGTCAGATTGCTTATGATACTCTTGCACAGCGTGATACGGATAACATTGACGGTACAAACGGTCCCTATGTTTCTTCAAATGCTTTTTACCGCAATCAGGAGAGAAGAAAGAAAGGCGTTTCCCTCGAACATACTCTCTTTACTTCCGGTGAGAATCTAACTGCCGCAATTGCGGGCAACAAGTTTAGTACCATTTTGAAGGATGGTTTCGTTTCTCCCTTTAAGTTCTCGGACACGGTACTTGATTTTGAAGGTGCTGCGGCAAATTATGTGTACATTCCATTCTCTACATATGCGCAGAGTTATTTTGACTATAATGCCGAAACGAGTGTTTATGATAAAGGTCAGTATGTAGGCTCGAAGTCAAGCCTTGACAAGCACGATTCTCCGCATATCGACGGAAATACAAATGAACAGCTTGCTTTTGAAAATATCCTTATTATATTCACGAGATATTCCACAATTGACAGCGTTGGAAGACAAGCTATCAGCTTCACCGGTGAAGGTACAGGATATTATTTCACAGACGGTAAATGCAAAGAAATCAAATGGAAAAGACCTACAAGAACCGGCGGTTATACTCTTTATGAGGCTGACGGTACTACCGAGCTTCTCATGAACGTCGGAAAGACTTATGTGGGCGTTGTTAAAAACGGTACAGAAATAATATATAAATAAATCCCCGCGAAAGGAAAATTAAAATGTATTCTTACAAATTCGCTGCTGCAAGGATAATAGGTAAAGTGTGTGACATAATAACAGTTGACGAACTTGCGGCTATGATGGAGTATCCTCCGGATCCTAAAATGGGTGACATTGCGTTCCCCTGCTTTAAGCTTTCAAAGGTACTTAGAAAAAGCCCAGTTATGATTGCGGACTCTTTCAGAGATGTGCTTCTGGCAGATGGCGAAGCTACAGAGATATTTGAAAATATTGAGAGTGTTTCCGGTTATCTCAACCTTAAAGTGAGTGAAAAGGCTCTTTGCGAAGATGTGAAATCCATGCTCAGCAAGGGTACTTCATACGGTTCCTCGGATATAGGCAACGGAAAAACAATTGTTATTGACTACTCCTCTCCCAACATTGCAAAGCCTTTCCATATCGGACATCTTCGTTCCACGGTTATCGGACAGTCCATAAAGAACATATTCAAGTTCTCCGGCTACAATTGTGTGGGTGTAAACCACCTTGGTGACTGGGGTACACAGTTCGGTAAGCTGATAACAGCGTATAAGCTTTGGGGCGATAAGGATGATATTGAGGCAAGAGGAATAAAAGCTCTCAATGAGATATATGTAAAATTTCACAAGGAAGCAGAGGAAAAGCCCGAGCTTGAAGATGAAGCAAGAGCTAACTTTGCTAAAATGGAACAGGGGGACGAGGAAGCTCTTTCACTCTGGAAGTGGTTTGTTGATATATCCATCAATGAATTCAAGAAAACATATGAGCTTATCGGTGCAGACTTTGAATCCTGGAGAGGTGAAAGCTTCTACTTTGACAAGACGGATGCTGTTGTTGATGAGCTGAAGTCCAAGGATCTTCTAAAGTTTGATGACGGTGCTTATATTGTTCCGCTTGATGAGTATGATATGCCGCCCTGTCTTATACTCAAGGGTGACGGTTCGACTATTTACGCTACCCGTGATATTGCGGCAGCTATGTTCAGAAAGAATACTTATAATTTTGAAAAGTGTATTTATGTAACAAGTGCGGGACAGAGTTTGCATTTCGCACAGTTCTTCAAGGTCATCGGACTTATGGGATATGAGTGGAGTAAGGATATGGTTCATGTTCCTTTCGGTACCGTAAGCTTTGGCGGTGCAAAAATTGCTACTCGTACCGGTAACATGGTTTTGCTTGAGGAAATATTTGAGCAGGCTATCGAAAAGACTACACAAATTATTGATGCAAAAAACCCCGACCTTAAGGACAAGGAAGAAGTTGCAAAGGCTGTCGGTGTTGGTGCTATCATATTCAACGACCTTTCAAACAACAGAATAAGAGACGTTGACTTTAACTGGGAGGAAGCTCTCAGCTTTGAGGGTAATACAGGTCCTTATGTCCAGTATACCTATGCAAGATGCGAGGGGATTATTGAAAAGGCAGGGGGTACGGTTGACAGTAGTGCTCTTGTTCTTACGGACACTGCAGAGAGTGCCCTTATAAAGGTACTCAATCTGTTCCCGGAAAAGGTTACTCAGGCGAGAAACGATCTTGAACCATCTGTTATTACAAGGTATCTACTTGATGTTTGTGCGGCATTCAACAGATTCTATCACGACTGCCCCGTTCTCAAGGTTGAGGACGAAAAGATCAAGAATACAAGACTTGCACTTGTTGGAGCGACAGCTAATGTACTCAAAAACGGACTTACACTTATAGGACTTAAAACTCCCAAGAATATTTAAGTTAATAATTTTATTAAGGAGATATTATATCATGTCAGGACATTCCAAGTGGAATAACATCAAGCACAAAAAGGAGAAAACCGACTCCGCCCGTGCGAAGATATTTACAAAAATCGGCAAGGAAATGGCAATTGCGGTAAAGGAGGGTGGTCCGGATCCTGTATCCAACTCCAAGCTTCGTGATCTTATTGCAAAGGCTAAGGCAAACAATGTTCCAAATGACAACATAGACAGAATAATCAAAAAGGCTGCCGGTGATGACGGCGGTGCAAACTATGAAGTAATCATGTATGAGGGCTACGGTCCCTGCGGTGTTGCTATTATCGTTGAAGCTACAACAGACAACAGAAACAGAACAGCAGGTGATGTACGTCACTTCTTTGATAAGTTCGGCGGAAACCTTGGTCAAATGGGCTGTGTATCATATCTTTTCTCGGACAAGGGACTTATTGTTATTGACGGTGAGGATGTTGACGAGGATGAGCTTATGGATGTTGCTCTTGAAGCAGGTGCAGAAGATATTGTAAACAATGATGGTACATTTGAAGTTTATACAGATCCCGCAGATTTCTCTGCTGTAAACGATGCTCTTAGTGCAAAGGGTTATTCTTTCCTTTCCGCCGAACAGACAAAGATCCCCGCAAACTATGTTGATGTAGAGGGTGAAGAAAATCTTAAATATATGACAAGACTTCTTGAGGCTCTTGATGACAATGACGACGTAACAAATGTTTGGCACAACTGGAATGAGCCGGAAGAAGATGAAGAATAATACAACAGTATAAATTTTCTGAAAGGAACTCTATAAATGAAACTCAATAAGCTTACTTTTAAGACAAATGACCAGGCAGCTTACACAAGACCCGTCTTCTGTATAGTTATGGACGGCATCGGCATTGCTCCCGACACTGCTGCAAATGCTGTTAAAAACGCAAGAACTCCCGTACTTGATATGCTCATGTCAAAGTACCCCACACTCAAGCTCAAAGCTCATGGCACGGCTGTTGGTCTTCCTTCTGATGATGACATGGGTAACTCCGAGGTTGGTCACAACGCTCTCGGTGCAGGTCAGTTATTTGCTCAGGGTTCAAAGCTCGTAACAAATTCCATTGAAAGCGGTAAGATGTTTGAATCACAGTCATGGAAAGATGTTATCAAAGGCAACACAATGCACTTCCTCGGTCTCTTCTCCGACGGTAATGTTCATTCACACATTGACCACCTTAAGGCTATGATTGAGAGAGCAAAGAAGGATGGCGTTAAGAAGGTTAGAATCCACATCCTTATCGACGGTCGTGACGTTGGTGAAACATCTGCACTTGAATATATTCTTCCCTTTGAGGAATTCCTTGCAGGTATTAATGACGCTTCTTTTGATGCAAAAATCGCTTCCGGCGGCGGAAGAATGAACATCACCATGGACAGATACGAGGCTAACTGGGCTATGGTTGAAGCCGGCTGGCATACTCATGTTCTCGGTGAGGGCAGACAGTTCGCAAGTGCCGAGGAAGCTGTCAAGACATACAGAGCAGAAGCACCTGTTATTGACCAGGATCTTCCTCCCTTTGTTATTGCTGAAAACGGCGAACCCATCGGTAAGATAGTTGACGGCGACAGCGTAGTATTTTTCAACTTCAGAGGCGACAGAGCCATTGAAATCTCCAAGGCGTTTGACGACAAGGAATTCGACAAGTTTGACAGAGTAGTATATCCCGACGTTATCTATGCAGGTATGCTTGAATACGACGGAGACCTCCACATTCCTTCAAGATACCTTGTTTCTCCTCCCGAAATTACGGGTACTATGGGCGAATATCTTGCAAACACAGGTGTTACTCAGTATGCACTTTCCGAAACACAGAAATTCGGTCATGTAACATACTTCTGGAATGGTAACAAAAGTGGCAAGTTTGATGAAAAGACAGAGCTTTACGAAGAAGTTCCCTCGGATGTAATTCCTTTCGAGCAGAAGCCCTGGATGAAGTGTGTTGAAATCACAGAAAAGTTTATTGAAAAGGCTGAAGAAGGCAACTACAGATTTATGAGATGCAACTTCCCCAACGGTGACATGGTTGGTCATACCGGTAACTACCAGGCTACAATCATTTCCGTTGAGGCACTTGACCTTTGTCTTGCAAGAATCCTCGCAGAGGTTGACAAGGTTGGCGGCGTTGCTCTTATCACAGCCGACCACGGTAATGCAGACGAGATGTATGAGCTTGACAAGAAAACCAAGGAACCCAAGGTAGGCAAAGACGGCTCTTTCAAGGCTAAGACAAGCCATACACTCAACCCTGTTCCCTGTATCATTTACGATAATAAGTTTGCAGATCTTTATGAAGTCAAGCATGGCGACAACTACGGTCTCTCCAATGTTGCTGCAACTCTCGTAAACCTTATGGGCTACGAAGCTCCCGATTTCTGGGATGAGAGTATGATTACAATTAAGTAATTAAGTCAAATGATGATTAAGAATGATAAATTCGGTATAATCGGCGGTCTATGTGCCGCCTTTTATACTTTGGGATGTAGAGTCAATCAATATGAGACTCAGGCAATGGAAGAACAGTTCAGGAATGCAGGTTATGAAATAAAGTCATTTGATGATGAGTGCGATGTATATGTTATCAACACCTGTACGGTCACTGCAGAAAGTGACCGAAAATCAAGGCAGATAATAAGAAGAACCGCGCAGGTCAAAAAGCCTACATCCATTGTTGTTGTCTGCGGATGCTATTCCCAGGGAAATCCTGCGGATATTTTGGCAATAGACGGTGTTGATATTATTATCGGTAATTCCGGTAAGACAGATATTTGCACTCTTGCAACGCAGTATCTGAAAGAAAAACGTGAAAAAGTGCTTGTTACGGATATTATGGCTGTCTCCGATTATGAGCAGGCGAGTATTACGAATTCTGACAGGACAAGAGCTTTTGTAAAAATCGTTGACGGCTGTGAGAATCACTGTTCATATTGCATTATTCCATCTGTAAGAGGTAAGATACGCTCGAGAGCAAAAGAGGATATAATTTCCGAGGTACGTAAGCTTTCGGATAATGGGTATAAAGAAGTCGTTCTTACGGGAATTGAAACAGCGGCATACGGTAAGGATTTCAAAAAGAACGGTACTTCTCCCCTGTCCGAGCTTATACGGGATGTAGCTTCGGTTGAAAAAATTGGGAGAATACGTCTTGGCTCAATGGAGCCTACCGTTTTTACGGAAGAGTTTGTCCGTGAAATTGCAGATATTCCAAAGCTTATGCCTCATTATCATCTCTCGCTTCAAAGCGGTTCGGATGCCATTCTCAAGCTAATGAGAAGAAAGTATAACACTTCTCAATTCCTTTCTATTATTGAGAGGTTAAGGCATTATATTCCTAATGTGCAACTGACTACGGATATAATTGTTGGTTTTCCCGGTGAAACACAAGAACTGTTTGAGGATACACTTGATTTTATCGAAAAATGTGGATTTTCCTTTATACACATCTTCCCATATTCAAAAAGAAACGGAACTCCCGCAGCAACAATGTCAGGTCAGATTGAAAAGACCGCAAAAAAAGAGAGAGTTATTACTCTTGAAAATAAGATGAACTCTATTCGTGATAAAATACTTGGTGAATTTGTCGGCAAGAAAACTCAAGTACTTCTTGAAACGCAGACCGATACCTACATTGATGGATATACTCCTGAATATATTAAGGTTAAGATACCGCTTAACAGTGCTTGTGATTTGATTTCAGGTAATATTGTGAATGTTATTATCACCGGAATGGATGTTGATGAGGATGGCAGTAAATGTCTTAGCGGTAGAATCTTATAAATATTTTTTTGATGCGTCTATTTCACTATCATTCGCACGTTTTATGAGAAAAACCGAGGTCATTTTGTATGATCTCGGTATTTTATCGTCTTTGTGAGTATTACAATGATATAAAAAGTGCTGTACGATTAAGCACAGCACCATGATAATATTTGATTATTTTGTGCGTATTTCAGCCGCAACAGCCTTGGGATTTTTTTCTGACTTTTCTGCGGAGAGCTTCTTTATTACGGTATTTGCGGAAGCATCAACCTCTGCGGATGTAAGTGTCTTTTCGTCAGAACCTATTGTAAGTCGAATAGTTACCGACTTCTTTCCTTCGGGTACCTGCTTGCCGGTGTATTCGTCTATAAAGTCAACAGCCTTGAGGAAACATCCGTCGGATTTTATTGCGGTAAGTGCACACTCTCTGATGTCTTCCCACTTAGTCATGGAGTCAACAAGCATTGAAAGGTCATACTCGTTCACGGGGAATTCGGGAAGCTTTACAAACTTGTTTGTTCTTGACTTAAATGGCTTGAATGCGTCGATGTTAAGCTCACAGAGAACTGCGGTAAGTACCTTTATGCCGCAGGCAAGAGCCGTTTTCTTGGAAAGCAGCCCCATATCACCTATCTTTGTATCACCGAGGAACACATTATACCATGCTGTATCGTCCGCCCAATAAGGCTTTTCACATCTTCTGAAGTTAAAGCATTCCATGTGAGTGTATGAGGGCATTTCGGAAACATATCCTTTTGCCTTTGCAAAAAGTGTACCGAAATCATCGGAGCTTCCGGCAAATGCAAGACCTATATGTCTTTCCTGCTTGGGGAGACTTTCGTTGGGATAATTGTTTGTGTAATCCTCATCGGCAAACACGAGAGATTCCTCGAAAATGGAGAATTCGTCAAAGTTATGCTCATTCTTAACGATAGCCTTGCATATATTGGGAAGAAGTGAAGACTTTACAAATCTTTCCTCGGTTGAGGGAGGTGTTGCAAGTGTGAGTATCTTGCTTGTATCAGGAATAAGTGCATTTACGAATTCTTCGCTCATCCAGGGGTAAGTAAAGATTTCTCTCATGTTACAGCTGAATGCGAGATATTCCTTCACTTTACGAATAATATCAATTTCAAGCTGATTTATTGCACCTTCAAATGAGGTTGTAATGGGTGTGGGTTGGAAGTTCTCGTAACCGTACATTCTTGCGACTTCTTCCATGATGTCTGCCTTAATGGAAACGTCACCTGTTGAACGCCATGTGGGAACAACAACGTGCATGGAGGTGTCGCTGTATTCAACCTTAAAGCCCAGTGCGCCAAGCTTCTTTTCAACGACTTCCTTGGGGATTCTCATACCGAGTCTTCTGTCCAGCCAGTCAAGGTCAACATCTATCTCGCTGCAAACCAGCTTTGTGGGATAACTGTCGTTGAAAGCAGTTACCTTCATTTCGGGATAGAGCTCCTTGAAAAGCTTCATTGAAAGGCTGAGTGCGAGATCGCATCTTTCGGGATCAATCGCCTTTTCATATCTTGATGATGCTTCTGTTCTGTTATCATAGCGGAGAGCCGTTCTTCTGATACCACGGGACTCGAAGTTTGCCACTTCAAGGATAACCTTTGAGGTTGTGGGAAGAACAGAATCCTTTGAACCGCCCATAACACCTGCAAGTGCTACTGCTTCCTTTGCATCTGCGATAACAAGGTCGTCGGAGCAGAGTTCAAGGTCTTTATCGTTGAGAAGATTAAGCTTTTCGCCGTCCTTTGCCCGCCTTACTTCGATATAATCAAGGATGTTATCGGAGTCAAAAGCGTGTGTGGGCTGACCTACTGCCATCATGACGTAGTTTGTAATATCAACTAGTGCGTTAATCGGGCGAAGACCTACTCTCCATAGACGGGATCTCATTTCAAAGGGGGCTTCCTTCACAGAAACGCCTTCTATTCTTGCACCAATGTATCTGGGGCAGCGTTCCGCATCTGTTATTTTGATGTCGAACTTTTCAACGTCTTCGGGAATATACTTTTCAATAGGCTGGAGAGGAAGATCGTAAAGTGCGGCAAGCTCTCTTGCAATACCGTAGTGTCCCCAGAGGTCGGGACGATTTGTCATGGACTTGTTGTCTATTTCGAGGATAATGTCACGAAGTCCGAGAGCATCAGCCAAAGGAGTACCGGGAGCACATTCGAGGTATGTTACGTCCATAATCTCATGTTCCTCTGCCGCAGGGAAAAGATCTGCGAGTCCTATCTCAACGGAAGCACAAATCATACCGAAGCTTGGAACACCTCTGAGCTTTGCATTTTTGATTTCAACAAGGTCGCCCTCTCCGTGCCAGCGCACAAAAGAACCGGGGCAAGCAACAACTACTTTCTGATTTATTTCAAGGTTGCTTCCTCCGCAGACGATTTCCTTTACTTCGCCACCAATGTCAACACTGCATATTCTGAGCTTATCTGCATTGGGATGGGGCTGTACATCGGTAATCTTACCTACAATGATACCGTCATAATCTTTACCAAGGTCGTGAGCACCCTCAACTTCAACGGTGGACATGGTAAGGTCATATGAAAGACGGCTTAAATCCATATCATCGGGAAGTTTTACATAATCTTTAATCCAATTAAGTGATAATTTCATTTCTATATCCCCCTATTATCTGAACTGACCGAGGAATCTAAGATCCGTACTGTGGAAGAGACGAACGTCATCTACGCCGTATCTCATCATTACAAGTCTGTCAAGTCCGATATTTACATAGAAGCCGGTATATTCATCCGGATCAAGTCCTGCAGCCTTGAGGACATTTGGATGAGGTGTACCGCCGGGCATAATTTCTATCCATCCTACATGCTTACATACAGAGCATCCCTTACCGCCACATACAAGACAACCCATATCTATTTCAAATCCCGGCTCAACAAAGGGGAAGAATCCTGCACGCATTCTTACGGGAACATCTCTGCCGAATACCTTTGAGAGAATGCTCTTTATCATTACCTTACCTGCAGTATAGGTAAACTCCTTATCAACGATAAGTGCTTCGTACTGGAAGAAAGCTCTTTCATGTCTTGCGTCTGTGGTTTCATTTCTGTAAACTCTGCCCGGGTATACAAATCTGTAGGGGGGCTTGTGAGTCTGCATATATCTTACGCTGTCGCCGGTAAGGTGAGGACGAAGGCAGAGCTTATCACTTGCACTTCCGCTGTCATGTCCTGCAAGCCAATATGTATCCATACTTTCTCTTGCGGGGTGATTAGGCGGGAAATTAAGGTTATCAAAGGCATAATATTCGCTTGTAATCTCGGGACCCTGGAATATTTCAAAGCCCATTGAACGGAATACGTCGTCAAGGTCGTATCTCATCTGTGTGATAGGGTGAAGTCCTCCTATCTTCGGGGAGATACCGGGACGTGTATAATCGAAATCCTCCGGTACAGCGCCTGCTTTGAGAACAAGCTCCTCTTTCTTTGCGGCAATCTGCTCCGTTATAAGAGTTTTAACGTTGTTGACAAGCTTTCCCATTTCCGGACGCAAAGCTGCATCAAGCTTGGGCATTTCTTTCATTATTTCGGTAAGCGCACCCTGTTTTCCTATAAGGGCACCCTTTACCTCGTCAAGCTCACTTTCTGTTTTGGCGGCTTGAATCTTTTCTGTACCTTCCCGAAGAAGGCTGTTCAGTTTATCCTTCATATCCATACCTCTTTTTTAAGATAACACATATATTTCAGTATATCATATTTCGGGCTGAAATTTCTACATAATAATGTTAACAATGCTGTAATATACCTTCCGGAAATATCATGGTTGAACTGCATCTATAAAAATCTCCGACGAATTCCGTCTCCACATTCATGTAAGTTCATCATCACATCATATATAGACGAAGAACTTGCAGATGTCACATATTTTAATATGGGTCGGAAACAGATGACGATAAGAAGTAAAGTTGATTTCTTTTCATACAGTTAAAAATATATCCCTTACCGAGAACACGCTCGACAAGGGATTTATCTTATACCAATTTATACCGACAATCTATATCTGACCGGTAACTCTCGGAAGAAACATTGATATTTCCGGGATATATGTGATCAGAAGAAGTCCTGCTATAATTGCCGCATAGTACATAAGCATATATGGCATGACCTTGGAAAGAGTGGTATTTCCTATCTTTATACCTACAAACAGTGTATTTCCTACGGGAGGTGTTATGTTACCGATACAGAGGTTGTATACAAGAATGAGCCCGAACTGTACGGGATGCATACCAAAGCTTCTGCATATCGGTAGGAACAATGGAGTGAATATCAGAATTGCCGGAGTCACGTCCATAAACGTACCTGCCACGAGAAGAATGACGTTCATTATGAGCAGAATTAGGTATTTGTTGTCGGTAAGTCCGAGAAGAGCTTCGGAAACGGCGTCGGGAATCTGTGTAAATGCCATTACCCAACCGAGTATATTTGAAACACCGATAAGGAATACTACCATACCACTCATTTTCGCGGAATCTACGATTATCTTCCAAAGAGATTTAAGATTGATGCTTTTGTAACAAAAAGCGAGTACAAGTGAATATACGACAGCGATTGCAGAGCCTTCCGTAGCCGTAAACACTCCGCCGACTATTCCTCCGATTACAACAACAATAAGTGAAAGAGACGGGAGTGCCTGAAGTGTTGCGTGGAGAAGCACCCTGAGGTTATATTTACCGGGAACGCCTTTATACCCATGTTTTTTTGCCAGGATAATACCTACAACAGCACAGCAGATAGCCCATATAATCCCGGGAATATAGCCTGCCATAAACAGTGCGGCAACAGAAGTACCGCCTGAGGCAAGAGAATATGTTATAAGTGCATTGGAGGGCGGAATGAGTAGTCCCGAAGGAGCTGAAGCAGCGTTTGTTGCAGCTGTAATTGCTTTATCATAGCCCTGCTGTTCGGCACCGTCGCGAATCATTGAACCCACAGCCGCAGCTGCCGCAGAAGCAGAACCGGAGATAGCACCGAAAAGGGCGTTGGTTCCGACATTTGTTACAAGCAGTGCACCGGGAAGCTTTCCGAGGATTGCCATAACAAAATTTACCAGTCGTTTTGCTATACCGCCTTGATTCATTATATTACCCGCAAGGATAAAGAAAGGAATTGCGGTAAGACTGAACTTGCTCATCCCAACAAAGGTTCTCTGTGCAGCGGTGAGAACGGCTACATCAACATCGACGGCAAGGAGCACTGCTGCAAGTGAAGAAATTCCGATAGAATATGAGATAGGAACTCCCAAAACCAGAAGTACTAGGAGTACGCCTATTATTATAAACAAAGCTTCTATTGCCATGGTCAGTCATCCCCTTTCTTTTCATTGTTCAAAGCGGCAGCTTCCGAGGATATTGTACCGTTGGCTAAACCTATAATATTAAGTATGGAATACAACACGATAAGACTTCCGCATATAGGAAGAACGGTGTAGAAAACGCCAACAGCAACTCCAAGAGATGAGGTCATTTGTCCCATCGCAAGACTTGTAATCTGTACGCCGCCAAAAACCAGGATTGACAAAGCAAAAAGCATTGCGACTACCTCCGAGAATATGTTAAGCGCCTTTTTATTGTTTCCTTTGAGTTTATCCGCAAGAATAGGGATATTCATGTGTCCCCTCTCCCCCGATACAATCGCTGCTCCAAACATCGTTGACCAAGCGAAAAGATAACCTACAAGCTCCTCAGACCATGTCGATGGATTCCCCAAGACGTATCTTGTAAGTACCTGCCAACAGGTAAGAATAACCATAACAGCCAGGCTTCCTCCTGCGAGAATACGGAGTGCACAATTGAGAATTCTTCTTATTTTTTCCATATTAATTGCCCTCCTTTATTGATTAATGGAATATTGTTCGTTGTAAGCCTGTATCTTGTTGTAAATGCTTTCAAGCTCTTTATTATTACCGACAATCTTTTCATGTAAGGAAATTACTGCATCCCTGAAAGGCTCGGTATCGGGATAGACAAATGTAACACCCTTTTCCTTCTCAGCTTTTTCCTTAGCTTCCTCTACAGCAGATGTCCATTCACTTCTCTGCGTTTGGTTGAGAATTATAAATCCTTCATCAAATATTTTCCTGTCATCTTCAGATAAACTGTCCAGAAAATCATAATTGGCGAGAACTATATCCGGTACCATCTGATGCATATCGTATGAATAATACTTGCATACATCTCCATGACCGTTGTCAATAAGTGCAAGCTCGTTATTTTCCGCACCGTCTATAACCTTGGATTGCAGAGCTGTATAAACTTCACCGAACGACATGGGAGTAGCGGAACCACCAAGGAGTTCCATCATTTCAACGTTTGTCGGAGACTGCTGTACTCTTATCTTCAACCCCTTAAGGTCCGATGGCTTGTTGATTGGCTTATCCGGAGTATAGAAATTACGTGTACCCGCATCAAGCCATGTAACAGCTATAAAGCCCGCTTTTTTGGTTGTGAGGAATATGGGATCAGTAATTTGCGGATCATCCATAGATGCGTGATAAGCCTCGGGGCTTGAAAAGAGATATGGCAGATTGAATATTTCGTAGTTTTTGCTGAATGTTTCAAGTATTGCGTTACTTGCGACCACAAAATCTATGGCACC
The DNA here is from genome assembly GCA_045604705.1 of Eubacteriales bacterium. Taxonomy (GTDB): domain Bacteria; phylum Bacillota; class Clostridia; order Oscillospirales; family CAG-382; genus SIG622. The sequence goes on along the minus strand of JAZUOO010000055.1, from coordinate 7,508 downwards.
TGTCTGAGTGAGCTGAACCATTTCCGTCTGTGAACCGAGCAGCTCGCTGGGGTATACTTCAACTTTGTACTTATCGCCGAGGTTTTGTTTGATATGCTCTGCGAAAGCAATAAGTCCTTTATGTGTGGGATGGTTTGTGGATTGATTATGACCTATTCGGATGATTCTTAAGTCGTCCTGCCTGACACAGCCGGAAAAACAGGTAATTATAACCGAAAAAGTCAAAAAAAGAGCGAGAATTCTTTTGATTCTCATTTTGCAAACCTTCTTTCCTGGGATTTTTATTGTGCATTTATAATAACATATTTCATTCAAAATGTCAAGTTACAAATATATTTCGGGTGGTAACATTGTTCAATATACCAAAAAATACCTTAATTTTCACATTTTTCCGCTTGCGTGTATAAGTCAGACAAAAGAACGATTTTATAAAATATAAACAAATTGAATATTGATATGTAACAAACAAAACTTATAATAAAAGTACTTATTTATGACAGAAAGAGATATTATATGATAGATGTTGCACTTCTCGGAACAGGAGGCATGATGCCACTGCCAAACCGTGCACTTACCTCACTATATTTGCGTTATAACGGTCATTCGATACTGATTGACTGTGGCGAGGGAACTCAGACAAGGATAAGGCTCACGCCGTTTAATTTCAAATCAATTGATGCTGTTTTTTTCACCCATTTTCATGGAGATCATATGAGCGGACTTCCCGGACTTTTGCTTTCCATGGGCAATGAATCAAGAACCGAGCCTGTTACAATATACGGGCCTTTAGGAATATCGGATGTTGTTAATTCCCTGCGTGTGATAGCTCCGGAGCTTCCATTTGAGGTGAAATTTGTTGAATTAGATACGAATACCGTTTCACATTTTGAATGTGTGGGACTTAAGATTGATTCATTACCGCTTGATCACAATCTGCCGTGTCTGGGATATAATATAAAGCTTGAACGGTCGGGAAAATTTAATGCTCAAAGAGCGAAAGCATTGGGAATCCCTCTGCAGTTTTGGAATAGACTTCAGAAAGGTGAATCGGTGGACGGATTTTGTCCCGACGATGTTTTGGGTGCCGCAAGAAAAGGAATACATCTATTGTATGCTACCGACACACGTCCGGTTGATGTCATTTCGGAATATGGTGAGAATGCAGATCTTTTGATACTCGAAGGTATATTCGGAGCACCGGAAAAACACTCAAGAGCCGAGGAAACACGACATATGATGATGCAGGAAGCAGCTGTGCTTGCAAAAAAAGCAAATGCAAAAGAGCTGTGGCTTACTCATTTTAGTCCCGCAATGTCCGAGCCGAAAGAATATTCCGAGGAGCTTGAGAAAATCTTTAGGAATACGGTGGTTGCTCAGGACGGGATAATAAAGGTACTTTCATTTGAATAATATTTTACAGTATATAATTAATTTTCAGTGATGTAGAACGTTATCATCCGTTAATTAAGACTTTGAATAAAACAATGCCTCATGTATACAAAACGTACGCATGAGGTCTATTTGTTATGATTTTGTCTATTCCATAAGAATACCGTATTTTATTATTACTCTCTCGATTTTTTCTATCATTGTGTGTGATATAAACCAAAGAAAAACCGCTGTTGAAAAGGCATGGATAAGGTCAAAAGGCATTCCGGAAATGTATGCGGCTGCGAACATCTCAAAGGTTGGATTTATCTGTGCCTGGATAACGTATGAAGCGTTCATTAATCCGCCGTAGAATACAAGTGTGGCGATAAAACCAAATATACAAAGAGAGATTCTGTTTCGACTTAAAAATCCTTTTTTGAAAAGTATGCCTGATAGGAAACCTATTATGCCAAATGCAAACATCTGCCATGGTGTCCATGGACCTTGACCGAAAAAGAAGTTTGAGACAAAACCTGTCATAGAGCCAATAAGAAATCCTGTTTCACTTCCGAGACATATACCCGCAATTATTATAAGGGCAATTACCGGTTTGAATTGGGGGATCATAAAAAATGCGGCTCTGCCCGCTACTGCTATTGCACACAGTGCACTGATAGTCACCAACTCGCGGGCCTTTGGCTTTCTGCCTTCGAATACCATGATGAACGGGATCATTGTTTCAAGTATTATCAAAAGGCTTATTAAATAATACTTTCTGTCGCCAAAATGATATATTCCTATATAGATGGTCAACGGGATCATCAGAAGAATAAGAAACGATGCAAGAACTGTCTTTTTGGATAGCTTACGTTCAGATGTTTGAATAGAAGTTATCTTATACTTTTTTTGCGGGAAAAGGCACATCAATAAGCCTGCCGTCGAAATAACGGATATTATTCGCAGAATATCGGTAAATTTATCCGATTGACCATCCTTAGAAAACAAATGAAAAATGATACATAATGCAAATAGGATAACAAATCCTATCCCTGCGAATATTCTCTTTTTTGAAAGTTGTTCACACGATTCTTTTTTTACCGATTCACTGCCACCGGATGATGAAATATCAATAGAAATCTGTGGTATATCTTTAGTTACAATTTTCCCCGTACAGGCTGATATTACATCCTCTGTGAGTATGGCTGTGGGCAAAAGAGTTCTTGACATACGGTTCGCACTTGTTGTATAAAAGTTTTTACCTTTGAAAAACTCGCGAGGTACTCCCTCGGAGGTTATACTGCCGTCAAAGAACATTGCACATCTGTCCGCGTATGCGGCGCAGAATTCGATGTCATGGGATACCATTATTATTGTTACGTCTTTTTTTTTCAGCTGTAACAGTATTTCGGCAAACTCCTCTTTGAATTTCGCATCCATTCCTTTGGTGGGTTCATCGAGTATGAGAATCTGCGGATTTAAAAGAAGAACCTTTGCAAGTGCCGCCCGTTGCTGTTCGCCACCTGAGAGGTCGTAGGGATGCGATTCAAGAAGTCCTGATAATCTGCACAAGGACGAAACTTTATAAACAAACGTATCCTTTTCCTCGGGAGAAATCTTTTTTTCAGAGAGCATATCAAGAAGATCAAGATGTAAGGTCTTTTTTATAAACAGGCTCTGAGGATTCTGCGGCATTGTGGCAACAAGTCCGTTATACAGATCTTTCATTACGGTAATCTTATTTCCATTTATAAACACCTCTCCCCTGTATGGCTTATTCATGCCGCTGATAAGTGAGAGTGCGGTGGATTTACCTGTTCCGTTACCGCCGACAATTGCGTAAAGCTCGGATCTATGTACATTCAAGCTCAGCCCTTTGACGACATCCGGAAGATTTCTGTCGTACCTGAACCACACGTCTTTCAGTTGAACAACGATTTCTTTGTCGGTAGTGTCATTTTTTGATCTCGGAATCATCTCGGGATATAACGTATGCGTTTCGGCGAATTCTTCGAGCATCGTTCTCCCCTCACGTACCGTCAAAGGGCAAGTCGAATCATTTTGTATCTCTACGGATACTCTCATGGGTACTGGAAGTGCACGGTACATTTCATGATTGTTTTTTTTGAGTATTTCCCCTACTTTTGAAGGTGTATCGTTAACTATTATTTTGCCACTGTCCATCACTATTACTCTGTCAGACATTGGGAATACATCTTCAAGTCGGTGTTCAGTAAGGATAACGGTTGTTCCAAGCTCACTGTTTATTTTTTTGACGGTTGCGAAAAACTCAGAGCCGGCAATGGGATCAAGCTGGCTTACAGGCTCATCGAGAATAAGCACAGAGGGTTGCATAACCATTACCGAGGCAAGATTCAGCATCTGCTTCTGCCCGCCGGAAAGCTCATCAACAGATTTGTGAAACCATGTCTGAATTCCGAAGTATGATGCCATTTCTGAAACTCGAGTCCTTATTTCGGAGCTTTCCATACCGAGGCTCTCAAGTCCGAATGCAAGCTCATGCCACACTTTGTCGGTAACTATTCCGTTGTCCGGGTTCTGCATAACGAATCCGATTTTTGCGGCCTGCTCCTTTGTATCGTAGTCTGACAGCGGTTTTCCTTCAAAAATAATGCTGCCCGAAGTTTTACCGTTCGGTGAAAGTATTGGCTTTAAGAGTCTTAAAAGAGTTGTTTTACCACAACCGGATTGTCCGCACAGAGTCACAAATTCGCCTTTTTTGATAGTCACATTTATATCTGATAAGGCTTTCTCTTCCCTTTCCGGGTACATAAAACTCAGATTTTCAATCTTAAAGCAGTCCATTTTCTCACCTCCGATACTTCAATTATTATAGGACACATACACAGCAAGAAATATGCAAAAAATACACTTGCGGAATATACCGACACTTCTGACGCTTTGATAGATGGGAAATATCTGAAGTACATTGCACCGAGGATACATCCGACAAGAGTATATATCCCGAAAAACAGGATGCTGACAAGGGCTTTTACGTCTCTTTTGTCAAATCTGAATATTGAGAATGCGGTACGTCCCGGGATTCCGTAACCTCGTGATCTCATGCTGTCAGCAGTTTCTATGGCGTTTTCAAGTGCCCAGCTTACGACTATTGAGAGAATCGTAAGTCCGTACTTTATTTTTTTTATGGGACTTGCGGAAATTGGATTTCTTCCGATGCACCTTTGAGCATTCGCCACTATCTTGAACTGTGCAAGGAAACGCTGCACAAACCTCAGAGTAATTGATAGGATAAGTGACAGTGAGGGAATAAGCTTTCCAAAAAGGTATATGAACTTATCACTTGTCATTATTATACCGTAACATAAAAACCACAGTATCACGCTGATTATCATACAAGCGGCACCGATACCGTATATGATTGATTCGAGTGTCAGAGGGTTATTTCCAATATATGTTATGATTGTAACTCCTTCGTGATTGAACAGCGGATTTACCATTGCTGTAAGAAGAAAAACAGGTATCATATAAATAAGATTTCTCTTTATGGTTTTCTTACCTTCAGACATTGCCGAAAATGTAAAACCGCATATGAGTGAAATACATAGGCACAACGGATGCATTGAAAACATCGAAAAACCGATAACAAAAAGGAAATATACAAAATTCACAAAGGGATGGTATGCCTTAAATTCGCTCATATGAGTATTTATATGTCGGTATCTAGACATCAGTATTCACCTCCGAATCCTTGAAAAATAAAAACCGCAGCGACCAATAAGATCACTACGGCAGTATTCCCGTATCTCCACATTTTACCGACGCCAAAATGACAATAGTTTAAAAACCACCAATGATATGTGCAACATCAATTCCGGCAGCGGAAAACCGCTTCTCCCTATGTAAAAATCACGTACGGAAAAAGCATCAGAGCAGGTCTTTTGACTTGCATTTTCATCGTTCATGCATGAACGGCGTTTTACTTTGCCTTCTCAGTTTCCCAATGACCGGCTTTCGCCAAAAAGCAAAACTTAAATGCATACAGCGACTGGTATCGTTCCGGATTCTCACCGGATTCCCTTTTCACCGTCTAAACCTGTGAACATCACTTTGCGGAATAGACAACACTCTGTGTGATTATTTGATTTTATTGTATTATAGCACTTTTACTTCTATAATACAATACTTAAAATGAAATAATATTTGTAAAAAATAAACATTAATTTGTCATTTTCGCTTTTTGACAGCACATTCTGATGTCAACATTTATAAAATTTCGAATAATTTTTTTAGACTTTCATCCTGTAATATTCAAAACTTCTTTCACTTCCATTTTAAGAGTATATATCTGATAAACGATGTACTTCTTATAAGACGAGAGTTTTTGTCACGGTTTCTTAAACCATACCTTATTTCACACCAAAATTTGAATCGTAACATTTTATTTTACAGAAAATGCGGCACTTTCGATAAATGCCATTATGCCACCGGTAATCATATTATATCTTTGACAATGTTCATAATACTTTCCAATTAATCGCTGTAGGTTAAAGCAATAAATTTATTTCATCAATTATATTTATTATGCTCTTAACGGTGTCAGAGGTCAGGAATATCAATACAAAAGAGAGGATTATACACGAAAGAATAAACATTCCAAGTAAAATCCCAAGCACAGCGATGCTTACAGAATTTCTTTTAGCATACTTTTTAAGGATTTTCTCATTATTTTGCATCGTTAATGACTGATTTGCCTGAAGAATATCTATTTTTTTTGAAATCTCTGCAATAACAGGATCGGATATATTTGGAGTACTGGGATTATAAATCGGATTCTGCTGACAGGCAGGATGCTTCACATATGTATGATTCTGTGTGTGCTTCAAAGGCTTTTGAATCGCTCCTGAATAAGCGTCCACTCTTTTCTGATGTGCCGCCACAATGGAATCCTGAATAGGAGTTCCGCAAGCTTCACAGTATTCACATCCGACTTTGATCTCCAGCCCACATTTGTGGCAAAATAAAAAATTTCTGTTCATTTGCTTGTACTTATAACATCATTCTCTTATGTTAGCCCAAATAAGAGATTTGCCTGCCCATCCCTTTCCAGAGAAACCTCCATTATTTTAACGATTGTGGGAGTAATGTCTAGAATTGATATATTTTCTAATTCTTCTACATGTTTATAATTTTTGCTGTAGGAAACCATTTGAATAGTCATATCCTCAGAAATACCTCTTCCGTTACATATATCGTGATCACAGCGGTCTATCGTTGCAATTGTTGCCCATTCATCGACAAATTCATCAATAAGGTATTTTACGTTTTATACGGCAAAGGATAAATATTTAAAGTAAGTATATCATATAAGAAATTAATTGTCAACAAATAAAGAAAAATTAAATTTCTATATAAATTATTAGAATTTTTAATATATATTTTACTTATGTTCCACAAATGATGCTTTTTTCGCAACTTCAAAACCGTATTCTCGATAGAGTTATTCATGGTCAAAGCATAACAAAAAAAGCACCTCGGGTGAAGTGCTTAATCTGGAGCTGATGATCGGAGTTGAACCGGCGACCTCATCCTTACCAAGGATGCGCTCTACCTACTGAGCTACATCAGCAAAAATATAAAAAAATGGCGATTCGGATGGGACTCGAACCCACGACCTCTAGCGTGACAGGCTAGCGTTCTAACCAACTGAACTACCGAACCACATTTACCCTTTCGGGTGGTGGGAGCTATAGGGATCGAACCTATGACCTCCTGCTTGTAAGGCAGATGCTCTCCCAGCTGAGCTAAGCTCCCGTGTTGCGCTGTTTCGTTATCAGCCTAAATATAATACCACACTTTCCCGAATTTGTCAAGCGGTTTTTTAAAAAAAATCGCTTGTTTTTTTAGGTTTGTCTAATTTTTACCAGAAATCAAAAAAAATAATCACTCTATTTGTTTGAAATACACATTTTCTATAGGGAAACGATAAAAAATCAGTCTGAATTGGGGTTGATTTCTCCATAGAAATATGGTATACTGAAAAGAGAAAAACGGTTCAGGAGGTTCGGGCATGGAAGATATTATATTGGAAGGCGCCATTTCGGTGAAAGCGGCACTGGAAGCCGGACGGCGTGAGATTTACCAGATCATCACCGACG
>JAZUOO010000054.1:0-19165 GCA_045604705.1 Eubacteriales bacterium | reverse complement strand
CTCTCTTGTCAAGTACTTTTTGCATTTTTTTGAAGTTTTTTTCGGTACTCGTTTCCCGAATCTCCCTTCTCTTTTCTTCTGCTTTGTACTCTCGCTTGACAGCTCCGTTATTATACCACCTCGTTTCCGTTTTGTCAATACTTTTTCTCCAATTTTTTCCGCTTCTCCCCTTTGCACAACCGATTTAAGAATTTCGCCAATGGCAATTGTCAAAAGTTACAAATCAATAGTAATCTCTTCCTTTGAGACCCCCAACATATTGATTGCCTCAAGGAATGCGTTAGTGCTCATGCCTTTGGGCATATCCAATGTTTCGGCAACCTTATCGCGTTTTTCTGTGCTGTTTGCCCTACCGGAGAGTCCTATCTCATACAAATATGACTTTGTTATTTTCTCTTTTTTCTCTTGTGCATTATTTACAGAGGAATATTTTGAGAACAGTTCGCGAAGTTTATCGGCATCGATCCCCTCAACGCCCAAAAGTCCCGCCTTGGAATACTCTTTCTTTCTTTTTTCCTTGCCCTTTTGTGTGGGGATATACATATGAATTATCCTGTCGCTTTTTGGAAGCATCCCTTTGAGCTTATTGCGAAGAACAAATCCCGCCGGGTCGCTGTCTGTCAGAATTATAAGCCCGTTTACTTCTGCAATCCTGCGGATAAGTGCAATTTTTTCTTCATTATTGAATACGGAGAAGCCGCCTGTTGTTATAATATTCGCATCGAGAATGCTTTCAAGCTTTATTTTATCGTATTTGCCCTCTACCAGTATTATTTGTGATATTTTCATTTTTTCCATATATTCACCAAATCTCTACATAATATATATGTTCTATATTATAGCAATAACGGAAACCTTTGTCAAGCGATCGTGTAACTGCTGTGCACTTTAATATGTATTATTACCCTTTTTTCATATTTGTAAACATAAAATTGTAAAAAAAGACAACCTGCGGCTTTTTGCTTACCGCAGGAAACTCATAATATTTATTACTTCTTAAACAGCTTTTTCATTTTTTCGGCGAAGCTCTCCTTTTGGAGGTTATTCTTCTCGCCGCAGGTCTTGGAAAAATCGCGGAGCATATCCTTCTGCTTTGCGTTAAGATTCTTCGGAACGTCCACAATGACCTTGAATGTGAGGTTACCTCTTCTCTTTCCGCTGACGCTTGGCATTCCTTTTTCTCGGAGAGTAAAGCGTGTCCCGGTTTGGGTTCCCTCAGGAATCTCATAGTCTACATTGCCCTCAAGCGTGGGAACTTTGATTGTTGCACCAAGTGCCGCTTCAACAAAGGTTATCGGAACATCGCAGAAAATATCCGCACCTTCTCTTACAAATACACTATGTTCTTTTACGTGGACATTGATGTAAAGATCGCCGTTGAGTCCACCGTTCTTGCCAACGTCACCCTGACCTCTTGCGACTATCTCCTGACCGTCTGCAATGCCTGCGGGTATATTGACCTCCAGAGTTTTTCTCTTAACTGTTGTGCCCGATCCCCGGCAGTCGGAACAGGGCTTTTCGATAATTTTTCCGCTTCCGTGACATTCATCGCAAGGACGTGTTGACTGCATCATACCGAAAGGAGTTCTCTGCTGAACACGTACGGAACCTGTACCGCCGCACTTTGAACAGGTTTTGGGAGCTGTCCCTGCTGCTGCACCACTTCCGTCGCAGGAGTGACATTTTTCTATTCTGTTGTAGATAATCTCTTTCTTTACGCCGAAAGCCGCTTCTTCAAAGGTAAGCGTAACTCTTGCTTCACGGTCATTACCCTGCACGGGACCGTTGTTTCTTCTCGCACTTCCTCCGCCTCCGAAAAAGCTGGAGAAAATATCTCCGACATCAAAGTCCATGCCTCCGAAACCGCCAAAGCCTCCGAAGCCGGAACCGCCGCCCATGCCGGGATCAAATGCTGCATGACCGTACTGGTCGTACTTTGCTTTTTTATCCGCATCTGAAAGCACGCTGTAGGCTTCGTTTACTTCCTTGAAGTTCTTTTCCGCCTCGGCATCACCCGGATGCAGGTCGGGATGATACTGCTTTGCGAGCTTTCTGTATGATTTCTTTATTTCGTCGTCGCTCGCACCCTTTGAGAGACCGAGGACTTCGTAGTAGTCACGTTTATTGTCTGCCATAATACACCCTTTTTTAATGCATAATGCATAATGCATAATGCGTAATCATTGTTGATTTTCGAATCCGTCTTCGCAAAAAAAAGAAAGCTTTGATAGCGAAAATCTCCATTAATTTAACCCCCTGTCGGGGACTGACTGATTTGTTCAGTGTATATCGGATTGATTATAATACTTACATACAGCATTACAAATTCCAACTCCAAATCAGCACTCAGCAATTTAAAATTAAAAACGAAGAAAGCAAGGCTTCCGACCTCGATTATGCATTATGCATTATGCATTACGCATTAAAAATATCCCTTTCGGGGCAGGAAGCCCAAACTCTCTCTCCCCGCCCCGTGGTTTTATTTTATCTTAGTTGTCGCTCTTGTCTGTGAAGTCTGCGTTGATTGTACCGTCGTCGTTCTGTGCACCGGGCTGTCCTGCTTCCTGCTGTGCCTGAGCGTAGAGCTTTTCGGCAATCGGGTAGAATGCTTTCTGGAGTGCATCGGTATCAGCCTTAATAGCCTCTGTATCGCCGCCTGCGATTGTGGTCTTGAGCTTTTCGATAGCTTCCTTAACGGGAGCCTTTTCATCCTCTGTAACCTTGTCGCCGAGCTCTGTCATGGACTTTTCTATCTGGAAGATTGCAGATTCTGCCTGGTTCTTTACTTCTACGGCTTCTTTCTGCTTCTTGTCCTCTTCAGCAAATCTTTCTGCATCCTTGACTGCCTTGTCGATGTCTTCCTGAGACATATTTGTGCTGGATGTGATTGTTATGTGCTGCTCCTTGCCCGTACCCTTGTCCTGTGCACTTACGTTTACGATGCCGTTTGCGTCGATGTCGAAAGTAACTTCAATCTGAGGTACTCCTCTGGGAGCTGCGGGGATACCGTCGAGGATGAATCTGCCGAGGGTTGTGTTGCCTGCAGCCATTTCGCGCTCACCCTGGAGAATGTGAATTTCAACGCTTGTCTGATTGTCTGCTGCAGTTGAATAAATCTGGCTCTTTCTTACCGGAATTGTTGTGTTTCTTTCAATGATTCTGTTGCATACGCCGCCGAGGGTTTCGATACCGAGAGAAAGGGGTGTAACGTCAAGAAGAAGAATATCCTTAACATCGTTGGAGAGAACGCCACCCTGGATAGCCGCACCGATAGCAACACATTCGTCGGGGTTGATACCCTTGAAAGGATCCTTGCCGATGAACTTCTTAACGGCTTCCTGTACTGCGGGGATTCTTGTGGAACCGCCGACAAGGAGAACCTTATCTATCTGGTTAACCGCAAGACCTGCATCGGAGAGAGCCTTCTTTACGGGAGTCATTGTTCTTTCAACAAGGTCAGCTGTAAGCTCGTCAAACTTTGCCTTTGTAAGAGTCATGTCAAAGTGGAGAGGACCAGCCGCACCTGCTGTAATAAAGGGAAGATTGATGTTTGTTGTAGCAACGCCCGAGAGCTCAATCTTTGCCTTTTCCGCAGCTTCCTTGAGTCTCTGAAGTGCCATTTTATCTGCTCTGAGGTCGATACCGTTTTCAGCCTTGAAAGTATCTGCCATGTAGTTCATAATCTTATCGTCAAAGTCGTCACCGCCAAGGCGAGTGTCACCATTGGTTGCGAGAACTTCGATAACGCCGTCGCCGATTTCAAGGATGGAAACGTCAAAAGTACCGCCACCAAGGTCGTATACCATAATCTTCTGTTCCTTTTCCTTGTCCATGCCGTATGCAAGAGCTGCAGCGGTAGGCTCGTTGATGATTCTCTTAACGTCAAGACCTGCGATCTTGCCTGCGTCCTTTGTTGCCTGACGCTGGGAGTCGGAGAAGTATGCAGGCACAGTGATAACTGCTTCTGTTACCGTTGTTCCGAGGTAGCTTTCAGCATCAGCCTTGAGCTTCTGAAGAATCATTGCGGAAATTTCCTGGGGAGTATAGTTCTTGTCGTCAATTGCAACCTTGAAGTTTGTACCCATTTCTCTCTTGATGGAGATGACTGTTCTGTCGGGGTTCATAACTGCCTGTCTTTTTGCAACCTGACCTACAAGTCTTTCGCCTGTCTTTGAAAAGCCAACGATAGAGGGAGTTGTTCTTGCGCCCTCCGCATTAGCGATAACCTGAGGCTCGCCGCCCTCAAATACTGCAACGCAGCTGTTTGTTGTACCAAGGTCAATACCAATAATTTTTCCCATTTTGTTTATCTCACTTTCTGATTTGTATTTATATAATTGAAGTTATATACTTGTTTAGGATTTAGGGAATAGGATTTAGGGGAGGTTGATTTGCTTCGCAAATTTTCAAATTCAATTAAAGGAAGCGAAGCTTCCAACCTCGATTATGCATTACGCATTACGCATTATGCATTATGCATTTATCAAACCCCGCTGTTCACCTTTACCGCCGCATATCTGAGAACCTTATCGCCTCTCCTGTACCCTTTCTGGAAGACTGCGGTGATTTCGTTTTCGCCCTTTTCCGGGTCGGAGTCCTGCATTACGGCGTTGTGCACGTTTGCATCAAATTCTTTTCCGAGAGCTTCTATTTCCTCAATACCGAGCTTTGAGAATATTTCAGCACATTGCTTCATTACCATTTCTACGCCCTTATACATACTGCTTTCCTTGTCGGCTTCCGCTTCAAGTGCACGTTCAAGGTTGTCAATAACAGGCAGGAGCTGTGCTGCGGTGTCGCAAAGGGAATCTGTGTAGATACTTTCTTTTTCCTTTGTTACGCGCTTTCTGAAGTTGTCATACTCTGCCATCATTCGAAGGTGTGTATCGTGTTCCTCTTTGAGCTTTTCTTCAAGCTCTGCTATTTTTGCGTCTTTTTCCGAAAGAAGCTTCTTTTCCTTTTTGGATTCACGCTCGCCATTTTTGCATTTTTTCTTGCCGTCCTCTGCAATTTCCTCGCAGCATCCGGTATTTTCACAATCGGTTTCGGGAGCTTCCTGTACCGCTTCCTCGTTTATCTTTTCCTTTTCTTCCATTTCAACCTCCGAAATTAGGATTCGTTATTATTGCCTTCGGTCAGAAGACCGTCGCCGTTTTGTCCCATTGACTTTGCAAGATACTTAAGACTTGCAACTACCTTTTTATAGTCCATACGCTTTGGACCCAGGATTCCTATGACCGCATTGGTGTTTCCCACGGGAAATGAGCAGTAAACAAGGCTGGCATCCTTAAGTGCTCCGTCCCCGGAATCCTCGCCAAAGAATATTTTCATGCCGCTTTCATCTGAAATTACGGGAACAAGACCCTTTTCGGAGCTGTCCTCGGAAAATTCAAGCAGTTTTTTTATGTCGTCCTTTCGGCTTTCTGCAAGCTCAACTATGGATCTCGCCTTTTCAACGCTGGAAAACTCCGGATAAGACAGAAGATTTGTAAGTCCGTCAATTCTGACATTGTCCGCACCCTCGCCTCTTGTAACAGAGTATGCGGCACGGAGTATCTTTCCCACGAGTCCTCTGTGCTTTCCGAAAGCATCTTCAAGTGCCATCATGCTGTCAAGGGATATTTTATCAAGCACAACTCCGCAGAGGTTTGCATTCAGAATATCCTTTATTTTTGAAACGTCACTTACCGAAATAGTAAATTCACTTGAAAGCTGTGCCGTTTTCGCACTGCCGTCCGCAAGTATCATGACAAGAAGAAAGCTGTGCTCACCGATATATACCGCATCGAATCTTGAAACAGTTCCGCCATTTTCGGATTTTGCAAGCGAAACAGCAGCATATTTTGTGACACCGGACATAATTTTATTCGCTCTGTCCATAATGCTCTCGACCTGAGCAGTCTTAAACCTTGTAAGTTCACCTAAAAGTTCAAGCTCTTCAACACCGAGTCTGTAGTCCTCGTTGAGCTGATCCACGTAGAATTTATAGCCTTGAGCCGAGGGGACTCTGCCTGCACTTGTGTGAGGCTTATCGAGGTAACCGAGACTTTCAAGCTCACTCATTTCGTTTCTGATTGTCGCAGGCGACAGGGAGATGTTACCGTATGACGCAAGATTCTTTGAACCGACAGGCTCGCCGGAATCAATATAGGCATCGATTATAGATTTGAGTATTTGCTTTTTTCTTTCGGATAAATCCATTCTCCGCCATCCTTTCGTCTTTTAGCTCTAAAAAATAAAGCCACATCATTTTAGCACTCACACGCTCCGAGTGCTAACGATATGACTTTACCACTATTTTTGATTTTTGTCAATAGTTTATGCAGATTTTTATTGTTAATATTTTGTGAATCGCCGGAATTATGTGTAAAAATCCGTTATTATTCGCCTTTTTTAGGCTTAAAATCACATATTTTCTTTTCTCGCATTGGGCAAATATCACATTTCGGATTTTGTGCGCAGCAGATGGCACGTCCGAACCACACCATTCTGTGACACATATCCGACTGCTCATTTTTTGGCACAATCGCATCGAGAGTGCGTTCAACGTGTAAAGGATCTTTTCTCTCACACAGACCGAGTCTGCAGCTTATTCTCATGCAATGGGTGTCCGCAACAATGCCACCTTTGCCGTAGACATCGCCTAAAATAAGGTTGGCGATTTTTCTGCCGACTCCCGGCAGAGAAAGCAGGTCATCCATGTTGTCGGGAACCTTTCCATTAAAATCCGAGATGATTTTAGCACTCGCATCCTTTATGTTCTTAGCCTTGCCGCGATAAAGACCGCAGGATTTTATGAGGTTTTCAATTTCGGTAATATCTCCATTTGCCATGGATTGCACATTCGGGAATCGCTCAAACAAGCCAACACTCACAATATTGACCCTCTCATCCGTACATTGTGCGGAAAGTCTTGCTTGGACAAGCAGTTTCCACGGATCATTATTGCAGTCAAGAGAGCACACCGCATCGGGGTACAGATTGCGAAGTACTTCAATTACTTTTTTCGCTTTTGTTTCTTTTTTCATTTTTGCCATATATGCTTACTCCGATAAAAACTTGATTTATGTGCAGATAGTTATGATTTCAAAGCTGTGATTTTCCCTCTTAGCCTGTGGCGTGAATGTTCGAGATACACGTTTTTGTCCTGAAGCTATTTATCAATAATTGAGATATTTCGCCTGTCTGTTATAGAATTCAATCACGCCGTTTGCAAGAGCCTTGGCACTTCTCCTGAAATTCCCCTCGCTGACAGTCCATTGGAATTCTTCGGTATAGCTGATAAAGCTCATTTCGCAGAGAGTTGAGGGGAATCTGTGATTTCTCGCAACTGCAAGTGCCTGGTATGACGTGGGACGCTGGTACCTTGAAAGCTCCTTTGTTACGGTATCGGAAACAGCATTTGCAAGGAGTACCCCCGCATCGTCCGAATAGAGTCCGAGGTAACCTCTTGCTTTGGATGCGTTCACGTTGCTTGCAACGGAATTGTGGTGTACGGAGATCATCATATCGGGAATAATATTTGACAGGATTTCTATTCTTTCTTCAAGGGTTACGGTGGAATCGTCTTCTCTTATCATTATTACCTTTGCTCCTCTGTTTTCGAGCTCGGTACGAAGCTCAAGTGCAATGGTAAGGTTGAGATCGGCTTCATTAAATCCCGACTCTGCCTTTGTCGGTCCCTGTGCACCGGTATCCTCGCCGCCGTGACCTGCGTCTACAACTATTGTCTTGCCCGCAAGCGGTTTGTCGCCGTCTTTGAGAGTTTGGGGGTTATGGAGCTTTATTACGATAAATCCGTTTTCGTATACCACATTATAACCGTAGTAGTTTTCCAAAGCCTTGAATGTAAATTCATATACGAGTCTTCCGAGCTCATCCGCATACCCTTTTCCGTATGTGACCATCGGGTTTGCGGATACTGCTGCTTCCGGTATTACGGTTGCATCGGTGTTGAAGAATATTATTTTGATTTTTCCGTTCTCGATGTATGCGTTTACGGGAACATTTTCAAGGACACCGAATCTTATATCCGTTGAGTTTTCGAGATTATTGGAGCTGTCCTTTATGTTTGGCGTTACCGTTACGGCGAGTATCTTGTTGGCAAACAGCTCTTTGTCACTGACAACCTCAACGTCATTTTCCGAGATGTAATAGCCGCATTTTAGTTTGTAGTATCCGCCAACAAATGCGGTTATATAGTCACGCATTCCCACGGATGCAGGGAGAGGATCGCCATAGAATGATGATGTAGTGCTTCTTTTCAGGTAACTGTAGTCGTTTTTTACTTCGGCGTATATTTTGACATTGCCGCCCATTTGCTTTATTTCACAGAGAGTCTTTTCCGCTTTTTTGCCGTTCTTTTCAGCATATACAGTCAGCGTTCCGAGGTCTGCCATTTCTCCCTGTGCGGCATGGACTTTGTCCACCTTTATGCTTCCCTTGTAGGTTTCCTTATAATTGCTTATGGTATTTGCGGCATAAAGCGTCGGCTTCATGTCTATTGTATACTCACCGAACTTCGCATAGACCTTACTTCCGGCAGGAGCTATGCAGGTCACTGAAACAATGTCGCCGGGGATCAGCCACATGGGCTTTTCGGGAGTTGCCGAGGCTATCTCAAACTTATCCATGATATTACTCGCAGAACTGCCGCCGGAGGATGCCGTGGAAGTACCTTTTTTGATGGTATATGTAATATTTTCATCGCCTGACTTCAGCTTCAAGACATTGTTACCGTTCGCAAGAGCTTCATAGAGTGAGAAATATCCGTCCTTTGTTCTTGATACCTTTTTACCGTTGACGGTAAGCGGCTTTGCGGGGTTGGAGGTACCAAGAATGTATGTTGAGGTATCCTGTGTTGTGCTTCCGTTTGCAGGATAGTTCACCGAAAGCTCACCATCGCCCGTTGGAGCTATCTCTACTTCGTAATTATTCTCAAAGCACTGCTTTATTCCATCCCTTACGTCGGCGCTGTTGTTTCGTATATCTGCATAGCCGTAGAACACGCTTCCTTTATAAGAAATAAGAGTTCTTGCAAATTCCACCTGCATTGGTATCTCATTTTCAGTGTAGTTGGAAGCTTTGTATGCCGCGTGTCCTATGTAAAGATCCACCCCCGTACCGTCAAGCTGTGCGTTCCACCATCTTGCAATGTTGTCAAAGGGTGCGGCTGTCGTTGTAAAACTCCAATAGTCCTGGGGACAGATATAGTCTACATAACCGCCATTTACCCATGCAAGTGCGTCACAGTACAGTGAGGAATATGCTTCAAGTCCGTTTGAAATGCTTCCCTCGGTTGGAGTATCACTTGTATTGTTTGCCCAGATACCGAAGGGCGATACACCGAATCTGATGTCAGCGTTAATGCTCTTTACGGTATCATATACTTCTTTCACAAAAATATTTACGTTATTTCTTCTCCAATTTGCTTTATCAAGTCCTGCACCGTATTTTTCATAGGATGCGTTATCGGCAAAGTCTTCTGCACCGGCTACGGGATAAGGGTAAAAGTAGTCATCAAGATGTATTCCCGCAAGGGTGGGATAGTTTTCACATAGCTCCCTGATACCTGAGATAATGAGGCTTCTGACATCGGGATTTCCCGGATCAAAGTAAAGTTTTCCGTCGGCATAGGGGATGACATATTCGGGATTGAGTCTTGCAGGATGATTTTCCGAAAGCTCCGTCACGTCATGCTTGGGATTTGTCGTGCTTCCGGCTGTTACTCTGAAAGGATTTACCCATGCATGAATCTCGATCCCATGATCGGATGCCTTGGAAAGAATATATGCAAGAGGGTCAAAGTCGTTCTCCGGTGCTTCTCCTTGTACTCCGGAAAGAACATCGGACCACGGAAAAATATCAGATTTGTAAAGAGAGTCGGCGGATGGTCTTACCTGAAAAAATATAGCATTGAAGCCTACATCGGCACATTCGAGAAGTATATTGTCAAGCTCATTTTTCAGTTGTTCTTCCGAAAGTCCCTTTTGTGAGGGAAAATTAAGATTACCGACGGATGCTATCCAGACACCACGCATTTCCTTTTTATATCCTTCGTTAATGTTGAGCTGAGGTATAGAAGATAGTGGAGGGGCATCATTCTGTATATCTTCACCGTTTGCCGATGCTTGAATGTCTCCTCCGCTTGGTTTCTGCTGTTTTGATACAAAATTATTGATTACCGAAACTGATGCGATACAAACTGCGACCGTGACAAAGGCTGTTATCACTGTAAATATGACATTACTTTTTTTACTTCGTTTTTGT
Organism: Eubacteriales bacterium; assembly: GCA_045604705.1. Taxonomy (GTDB): domain Bacteria; phylum Bacillota; class Clostridia; order Oscillospirales; family CAG-382; genus SIG622. The sequence goes on along the minus strand of JAZUOO010000054.1, from coordinate 8,896 downwards.
CTTTGTTTTTTGTGAGTGGGCAATGTGTTTTCCTGCGAATTTTCATCGTGCATATTGGAATCATATATTTTGTCCGCATCTATGTTGTCGTTTTCATAAGAAATCTTTCCATTCTTGTTTTCATCCATAACTCTAACCTTTCCTTTCCGGTACCCTCCATGACATTTTTGAAGATTTTACGTGGTGTATATCCTTATGTATAAAAACCATTTTATGTACCTGCTTGCTATACAATTGGGCAAAAGCTGTCGTAAATCTCTTTTTCATTAACCATTATACAATAAAACGGGACTTTTTTCAACCTATAACGACAAAAGCTTATTACTAAATTGTTAATTCTGCACAAGTCGGATATGCCAATTATTAGCAATAAGGTTTAAAAACACAAAAAGCATATTATTTTAAAAACTGTTCTTGATTTTTACAAAAATATGTGGTATACTGATTTAGTCAGTTATAGATTGATTGATTTTTCAGAGTATTGGATAAGTCGTGACCGAATAACACATTCCGAGTTGTTCGGGTATAGAGTAAGGTCGTGACCGAGTAACACATTCCGAGTTGTTCGGGTATAGAGTAAGGTCACACTAATCGGGGACTTAGCGGAGCCCTGTACCTGCAATCCGCTACAGCAGGGACTAATTCCCGTTTTGAGGATTCTTTAAAGTATGGCTGCCGCAATTTTTCTGTGTTGAGATGCGGGTCCTGCGCAATTGTCCGTCGTGAACCATGTCAGGTGGGGAACCAAGCAGCATTAAGCGGTGTGAGGCAATGTGCCGCAGGGGTGCCTGTGTTGAGCAGAAGTGTTGAAAGGCGAATGCTTTGAGAATTCGATTTTCGGGTGTGTGATCTTATTCTGTATCCGACGAGCGCCGCAGACGCAATGCAAAATGCAAAATGCAAAATAATTCTGTTTAATCAAACCAAAGCTTCATTTCTTAATTATTCTTTCTTTTATCTCTTATCTTTATTTATTGGGGTGTCGCCAAGTGGTAAGGCACAGGACTTTGACTCCTGCATTTCGTTGGTTCGAGCCCAACCACCCCAGCCAGCCTGCATTTCGGTGCAGGTTTTTTTAATATCTTATATTGCATCGATACCACCAACACTAATATTGCTTCACCGTACTACTTTGTTTTAGTAAAAACTTTACATTCCGTAAGGAATCACCTGCCTGTAGGGAATTCCCTCAGTCGCCTACGGTGTCAGCTCCTTCTAAGGGAGACTTTAGTATTATATTACATCCAATTCCGCATTCCGAATTTAAATAAAACGAGGCATATTTTTCATATGCCCCGAATATATTGTATAATGAATGTCAGAATCTTCGATTCTTTCGATTTTATTGTATTTTTGTATACAATCCCATAAATGAATACTTAAAAATTCTTTTCCTGCATGATTGCCTTGATTTTTGATGCGGGGCTGAGAAGCAGGCTTACGGATTTGTTGATATTTACGGCTTCTATGTAGTATGCGATGTATTTGAGGATGTTTACTTCGGTGAACCATTCACGGCTCTTTAATTCCTCAGGAAGATATGTGGAGTTTGTTACATAGATTTTGTCGAACATCTTGTTATTGTAGTATTCGTCAAACTTATCAAGTCCCTTGTTAAAAAGACCAAATGTGAAGAAGCCAAAGATTCTTCTTGCCCCCTTAGCCTTGAGCATATCCATAACGTGCATGAAGGATTCGCCGGAGGCTACAATGTCATCAACTACGATTATGTCCTTGCCGTTTACGTCATCACCGAGATATTCGTGAGCCACAATGGGGTTTCTTCCGTCAACAACGGTGGTATAGTCACGTCTCTTGTAAAACATGGAAAGCGGAACGCCGAGAACGGATGAGAAGTACATACCTCTTGTAAGTGCGCCCTCGTCGGGAGATACGATAACAAGCTTAGACTTATCAATGTCATCCTCAGTGTTGAGCAGCTTCTTTATCATCTGATATGTGGGCATGAGGTTATCAAATCCGTTGAGTGGGATTGCATTTCTTACTCTGTCGTCATGAGCGTCAAAGGTCATGATGGTGGAAACGCCCATATTCACGAGATCCGCAAGAAATACTGCACAGTCAAGGGATTCTCTTGCTGTCTTTCTGTGCTGGCGGCTTTCATAAAGCATGGGCATTACAAGAGTGATTCTTGCCGCCTTGCCGCTTATAGCCGCAATAACTCTCTTAACATCCTGATAATGGTCATCCGGACTCATCGGAACACTTCTGCCGTACATCATATACTCGGTTTCCTTGCTGTGGTTAAAGCAATCCGCAACAATAAAAACATCTTTACCTCTCACCGATTCGGCAAGAACTACCTTGCCTTCTCCGGAACCAAACCTTGAAAACACGCTGTCAATGGTATAGTGGGGTTCTTCCTTTCTCCATTCGCCTATGTAGCTTGCAATTCTTTTGCACATTTCTTCCGTGCCCTTTGTTCCTATAATCGCAAGCTCACCAAAGGGGATTTCTTTTGATAAATCCGGCATATCAGTAACCTCCAAAAAGTAATTTTAATATCTGTCCGTACTAATTATACCAAACAGGTCGAATGTTGTCAAGATGCCAAATAACGTTTTTTTACAGTTCTTCGGTAAAATTTTGTGTCTTTTGACAAATTTTTACGAAATTTATTGTCAAAAGGTAGTCAAGAAACAAGAAAAAACCGTCAAAAACCTCAAAAAAAATATGTGGAAAGAACTTTTTTTCATCACAAAAACCACTTAAAATTGTTTGATGAACATATGAAATTTGACAAATTTAAAAATATGTGTTATAATTCATAAGATGTCGTAAGACAGAAATTGGCAAAAGTCAAGACCATAGGTCTTATTAAGGGGGACTCCCCCCGATAAAAAAGAAAGGTGAAAGTCTGAAAATAAATTTTCAGATGTACGGTTACGAACTGTCATCACGAAAGGAATGGTCATAATCATGTTAAAAAAATTAGTGTCAGCATTTCTAATCAGCTTTGCTCTTACAGTGATTACACTTTGTCAGACGGCAAATGCGAAAGAAGTAAAATTCGAGGGCTACAACATTCCGATAGACATTGACATTAACGGAAGCTATCTCGAAAATGGCGGAAAGGGTTATCTTGATGAAAACGGAATAACCTATGTGCCGATAAGATTCGCAAGCGAAGCACTGGGAGCAACAGTATCCTGGGACAATGCTTCCTGCAGGGCAACCGTTACAAAGGGCTATACCTCTCTTGTATTTGACCCCTCGACAGAAGGTTGTTATGTAAACGGTACCTGGAATTACGCTCCTCAGAGACTTGAAAACGGTGTTTTATATACAAACGCAAATTTCCTTTTTCCCGCTCTGGGCACTCAGGTAGGCTGGGACAGCTACAGATACGAGGTTAAGGTGACTGCTCCGGGATATACGGTTCCCTCGGCTTACCTTGAAAGCTATTATACTCCGGAGGATCTTTACTGGCTTTCAAAAATCGTAACCTGCGAGGCAGGAAGTGTAAGCTTTGAAGCACAGGTAATGGTTGCCAACGTTGTGCTCAACAGACGTGTAAGCACCCTTTTCCCCAATACTATCAAGGAAGTTATCTACGACAAGAAGTTCGGTATTCAGTTCTCTCCGGCACATAACGGAAAGATTGACAAGGCAAATCCCACAACTCACACAATCCTCGCCTGCAAAGCAGCACTCAACGGCACTGTACTTGCTCCGAATTGTCTTTATTTTAACTATGCCAGCAACAAGACCGGCTGGGTAGCGAAGAACAGAACACTTTACAAGGTTATCGGAACTCAGGCATTCTATAAATAATACGGCAAGCAAAACAGCAAAGGCAAGTACAAAAGTGCTTGCCTTTAGTTTTTATTTTATTATCCTTGCCGTAAATGTGAAAACTGTGAAAACCGTCGCATTTGCAATAACTATGCTTGCACCTACGGGAGTTTCGAGGATGATTGAGAGTAGAGTCCCCGAAATAAAGCAGAGGCAGGAGATGCACACCGAGCTGAATATTACGGCTTTGTAGGATTTGAAGATTCGCATTGATGAAAGCGCAGGAAAGATAACAAGTCCCGAGATAAGGAGGGTTCCCATGATTCTCATGCCGATAACTACAGTTACTGCTGTAAGTAAAGCTATTATCATGTTGTATGCTTCGGTTTTGACTCCGGACACTTTGGCAAAGCCCTCGTCGAAGGTTACGGCGAATATTCGGTTATAAAGCAGTATAAATATCACTATGACCGCTGTAAGTATTGGGACACACAGGTATAGATCAGATTTTGAAATTGCGATGATGCTTCCGAACATATAGTCATTTACGTTGGTATTAACGCCGCCTGCAAGCGATACAGCAGCAATACCCAGAGCAAGTGCCGTGCTTGAAACAAGAGCTATCGCACTGTCACCTCCCATGCTACTGTTACGGCTGATGCGAAGCAGAAGAAATGCCGCACATATCACAACAGGAATGGCAAAGGTCAACGGAGCAAATCTCAGAACGAGAGCTATGGACATTGCCCCGAATGCAACGTGGGAAAGTCCGTCCCCTATCATTGAATATCTTTTAAGTACGAGCGTAACTCCGAGAAGTGCCGCTGCAACGGCGGTGAGGATACCAAGAAAAATTCCTCTTTGGACAACGGGAGGCATATTTGTTATTACGTTTATAAAATCAGTCACGCCTATCCACTCCCTTACTCATAAATTTTCCCGAAATCTCGGTTTTCAGGTAGTCATCTTTGCCGCCGAAGAATTTAATTTCGGTTGCCATATGAAGAACCATTGTTGCGTACTCCATGGCACTGTCCACAAGGTGGGAAACCATGATTACGGTCATTCCTTTTTCTTGTCTTAAATTGTCGAGAGTACGGTATAAATTCTTATTGGCAATCGGATCAAGTCCGTTTGAGGGCTCATCAAGCACTATAAGTCCGCTTGTGTGGCAGAAGGTTTCATCGTGGCACCGGCAATGCTTGTCACTACACACATCGCAGTCTGTTGCGGAAACAAGCGCTCTTGCAAGAAGGACTCTCTGACGCTCACCACCGGAAAGTGCGCTAAAATGCTTGTCTGACAGCTTTTCGAGTCCAAGATAGGCAATAATGTCAGCCGCCTTTTTTCTGTCACGTTTTGTATAAAAGGAAAAGACACCTTTTTTGCCCACAAAGCCTGAAAGCACGACCTCATTCACCGTTGCGGGAAAATCCTTTGGAATGTCGTTCTGCTGAGGAAGATAGCCTGTTTTTTTTGCAATTGACGTATCGTTAAAGATGATTTTTCCCGAATAAGGTTTTACAAATCCGAGAAGTCCCTTGAGAAGCGTGCTTTTCCCCGAGCCGTTTTCACCGACTATAAGCAAAAAATCACCATTTTTTACCTCAAAGGATACATTTTTTACCGCATCTCTGTCACCGGAATATTTGATTGAAAGATTATTCGCCGTAAGAATTGTTTTTTGTGCATTATTTTCCATGTATTTTTACTCCGAATCAGTTAATGTCATTTAGACAAAGTACCATTTTGTTATGATATTCAGATACCTGAATCTGCAAAAAATCATTTACGTGCTGTCATTGCAAGACGGATATTCTGAATATTCTTTTCCATTATGGAAATGTAGTTTTCTCCGGCTTTCGCCTCGTTTACCGAAAGGTTATGGCAGGAATGCAAAACAAGCAGCTCCGTTCCCGTTTCCTCGGCTATTGATTTTGCGACTTTGTTCTCCGACATTTCCTGTGTGAAGATATATTTTACGCCGTCATTTTTTACGGACTCGCACATCTCCGTGATGGTCTTTATCCCCGGCTCAGACTCATCCGAGCAGCCCTGATATGGAGATCTGTAATTAAATCCGTAGTCGGAAAACATATAAAGGAATGCAAATTTACCGCCGAAATACAGAGGGGTACCGTCATATCCGTCAGACAGTTGTGAAAGATCACTGTCAAGTGCCGCGAGCTGTACCTTAAGATTTTGGGCGTTCTTTATATAATATTCGGTGTTTTGTTCGTCAATAGTGCAAAGTGCACCGAGTATTTCATCCACCATGACAAGTGCATTCTTCGGACTTGTCCAGAAATGGGGATCGTAGTCGTGGGTGTGCCCATCTGCAACGTGACTCTGTAAAGCGTGGACTTCACCCTCGATAAGATGTATGTTTTTTGAAAGATCGAGTACCGCAGTACCGTCCGAATCGGCATTTTCCAAAAGTGTTGCCGCCCATGGCTCTGTCATGCTTCCCGTATATATAAAAATATCGCAGGTGGCAACATCCGTCATATCCTTAACAGAAGGCTCGAAGGTATGAATGTCACTGCCGTAGGGCAAAAGCATTGTGACTTCTGCTTTATCGCCGGCGATGCAGCTTGCGAAGTCGTATTGAGGAAACAGGGTTGTGACGATTTTCAGTTTTCCGTTGTCCTCTTTGCCACCGCAGGAGGTGAATGCCGAAATTGTGATTAAGGTTAAAATAAAAGTAATAAATCTTTTCATATGCGTCCTTTCGGATTTTTTATTCGGCGTTTTACTTTTGTGTACCGCAGACTTGACATACTCCGTAGAATACGGTTTTTGAGGGAGTAATCGCAAAGCCGTGGTGGTCACTTATATGTCCGCACAGCTCCGACAGAAAATCGCAGTCGGCACAGGTAAGCGTGCCGCACTCGATGCATTTAAGGTGGAAATGTTCACGGCACGCCTTTTCGGTGTAGGTATATCTTGCTCTGTCGGTAGTATATTTTTGCACCGCGCCCTCGGAGTACAGCTTTTCAAGGTATCTGTAAACCGTGGTTGTACCGACGGGGGCACCGCTTTTTTTCAGCATATCCGCTATATCCTCTGCGGAGAGATGGGTGTCGGTGTTGTTTTTAAGAAGCTCTAGGATTGTATCACGCTGTCGTGTTTTGTAGCCGTTTGTTGTTCGCATTATTTTGACCGATCCTTTCGTAATATTGGAAATTTGTGCGGTTTTGCACAGCAAAATTGCTGTCGGCGGAAAATTTTGCGTAGCAAATTTATTCCATGGAGATTTTCGCTGAGCAAAAACTCTGCTAAGACAGACAAATCACAAACTTCTTTGTCTGAAAATATATTTTCAAGATTGTCCTGCGAAAATTTGTCGAAATTGAAAATGGGTTTCGATTTCATATTATAGCATATTTTAAGTGAAGTGTCAAGGGGAATTTTGGCGAAAAAATGGACGCTGTACCGAAATTGATACAACGCCATAGAAATCTGTTTGATTATATAATTTGTCCGCTGTTTAGTCCTTTGCGACAAATATTTCATTCCGTTATAACATTTGAATACGCCGTCTTAACGCCGACACCCGGCAGTTTTCCGATTTTACCTGCAAGTGCGGAAATATCGTCCTGCGGTGCGTCAAGGGCTATACTGATTATGTTTATGCCCTTTTCACGGTATGGTATTCCCATTCTGCCGATGATGTATTTGCCGTAGTCGTGGAGAAGTAGATTCAATTTTTCGGTTGCATCTCTATCCTCCACTATTATTGCCATGACGGCTACTCTGTTTGCGCTTTTTGATATTGTGTCCATTTTTACCTCCGTATTCACGGGAACATATGGGTGGAAATTACTTATTATCGCCTGTGTCAGCCGGCTTTTTATCTTTTTTCTTGAAGCTGAGCTTGTTTTCCTTGCCCTCGAGAAGTCGCTGGATGTTGGCTCTGTGAAGAATTATTACAAAGAGTCCGAGGATGAGGGAGAATACAAAGTCAAGTCCTGCGGGTCTGCCGCTGCTGATTGCCGCAGCATAGGTTATTGTGGGATACGTTGCCGCCGCAAGGATTGAGCCAAGAGAGATGTATCTCCAGATTGCAACCACAACAACAAATACACCAAGTACAACAAGGAATACACGCCAGTCAAGCATAAGGATTGTTATTGCGGAGGCAACAACACCCTTGCCGCCCTTGAATTTGTAGTATACAGGATATACGTGTCCGAGAACCGCAAAGAAGCCTGCAATATAACCGCCGTAAAACAGTTCACCCACAAGGCAGTTTCCTATGAGAATCGCCACTACGACCTTAAGAGCATCACCGAGTATTGTCCCGATTGCCGCACCCTTGCCATAGGTACGGAGCATATTTGTCGTGCCTGCATTACCGCTGCCGTACTTTCTTATATCATCCCGATAGATAAGCTTTGAGATTATGATACCGAAGTTAAGACTTCCGAGAGCGTATGCGATAAGTGCACAGAGTATGTACATTGAAATGGTGATAACTACATTCATTGTACCCTCGCCCATGGGAATCATGTTGAGGATTCCGCCGCCGAAAAGTCTTGTTATAAAAGGCTCGTCGGATAAATTGGTCACTTCCGCTTCACCCTCGGCTGTTCCGTTTTCCGCCGAAGCCATTTCGTCGGAAGCACCTGTTGTACCAAATGCATCACCCTTTGATTCATCATCAACGGTATAAGTTTTTGTATTTCCGAATCCGTCGCTCACAATAATACTTGTAGGTCCGTCCGCCCCGCCGATAATACCCAAATCACCTTGAGCAAAAGCAGCTGGCACAAGCATTACCGCCATAAAAACAACTGCAAGAATACCGCAGAATTTCTTAAAGATGTTATGATTCATAATAAATTCCTTTCAAAACGAAGATCGCAAAGCAATCAACCCTTAATTCCGAATTCCTAATTCCGAATCCCGAATTTTTACATCTCGTCCGTATCGCCCTTTTCCCTAATAATAAGCTTTATAGGTGTACCCTCAAATCCGAAGGTTTCACGAAGCTTGTTTTCGATGTATCTCTGATAAGAGAAATGGAAAAGCTCTTCGTCATTGACAAAAAGAACAAAGGTGGGCGCCTTTACGCCTGTCTGTGTCATATAGTAAATCTTTAAGCGTCTGCCCTTGTCGGTTGGCGGAGGCACTCTTG
>JAZUOO010000053.1:0-5980 GCA_045604705.1 Eubacteriales bacterium | reverse complement strand
CCTACAGAGCATTGTGCGGATTGTGATTATTGCAATTTTCTCGCACCGCAGTGCGATACAATAATTCAAAAGCGAAGCTTTTTACCTAAATTATGCATTATGCATTATGCATTATGCATTGTGCGTTGTGCATTGCGAAGCAAAACCCTCATGGCACGACACACAGGTCGTGCCCTACAAATATAATTCAAATTCGTAGGTGCGTAATTTAAAATCAAATGTAAATTTGCCCTCGCACCGCAGTGCGATACAATAAAATCAAAAGCGAAGCTTTTTACCTAAATTATGCATTATGCATTATGCATTGTGCATTCTGCATTGCGAAGCAAAACCCTTCCCTAAATCCTAAATCCTATATCCTACTCAATTCCCGTGTCCAGCGGCAGCTCAACAATCACCTTCGTTCCCTTGTTTTCCTCAGACTCCACAAAGATGTTTCCGCTGTGAGCCTCCACTATCTCCTTAGCGATGGAAAGACCAAGTCCTGTACCGCCCATATCGGAGGTTCTTGCTTTGTCAACTCGGTAGAACCTTTCAAAAAGGCGAGGGAGATCCTCCTTCGGGATGCCGATACCGCTGTCCTGTACCGTAATTCTGATAAATTTTTCGGGTTTGAGATGCTCTTTTTTCTTGGACGTAAAGTTTTCGGCACTGACAACTATTTTTCCGCCCTCGGGTGTGTACTTTATAGCGTTGCCGATTATGTTGGTGAGTACCTGCTCAATCCTTTCCTTGTCCGCTTTGAGTGTGCCGAGATTATTTTCATCGGCTTTACATTCAAGAGTATGATTTTTATGCTCAGCACTTGTTTTAAGGGCTGTGCAGATCTGATTTATCATAAGTCCCGCCGAGAAGCTCCTGGACTGCCATGTCATTTTTCTGTTGTCAAATCTCGACAGAACCAATAGGTCTTTAACTATTCGTGTCATTCTGTCCGACTCATTTATGACAATACCTAAAAATCTTCTGCGCATGGATTCCGGCATTTCATCGTCCATCATTACCGTTTCCGTTGCACCCTTGATACTTGTCAACGGGGTACGCAGCTCATGAGATACATTTGCAATAAACTCACGTCTTGACTTTTCCAGAAGTGCCTTTTCCGTAACGTCCTGTACAACCGCAAGATAGCCTGTCTCGCTTTTGTCATAGACGAATGTGGCAAACTCTATGTCAATAATGGTCTCCTTTGATGTGTAAGCGCTGACTTTGTGCTCTTTTATATTGATATTTTTGGATAATTTCAGGAACTGAGGCGTTATCGGAATATCCAGCTTTTCCGTAAAGGATTCAAAGTCTATCGTTTCCTCTTTTTTGATGTTGAGCATTTTTCTTGCGGACTTATTTGTGAACATCAGCTCGCCGTTGGTGTCAAATGCCGCAACTCCGTCGCCGAGACAGCCGATAATTTTTGAGAGCTTTTCCTTCTCGCCGTTTACAGCCTCAAGGGTATTTTCGATTACCTGTGCCATGGAATTGAAGTTGCGTGTCAGGACGCCGATCTCATCTTTTGAAGAATTTTCAAGCCTGTGGGAATAGTCACCGGAGGATATTTTCAATGTACCGGCAGTGATTTTTTCAAGCGGAGAGGTAATTGCCTGAGCAAGGAAGAATGACAAAATCACCGCAATAATAAGACCTACGAGAAGTGCCTGTATGATGATGGAAAATATCATCCAGGTAAGGTTTTTCATCTGCGAAAGACTGTCGGTAATATATATTATACACTCATTCCCGCCGGACTTAAGATAGTAGGCATAATCCATAATATCCGCACCGAGGGACTGTTTTTTACCGGTCTGACCATTCATCGCAGTGAGCATATTCAGAGTTTTTTCCGGTTGCTCGTCCGAACGGTCGCCTGCGTTTGTAGCAAGCACATTACCGTTCATATCAAGTATATAAAAGCTTCTGTCGCTGCCGAAGCCAAAAACTCCCGAATAAGTCAAAAGAAGCTCTTTGTTTTGTTTTGCATGGTTAGTACTTTCAAGGTTGGCACAAAGCTCCTTTTGGATATTCTCCTGCAAAAAGCCATCGTCCATTCTTTTCACGAAATCATTTCTGTAAAAGTCAAAAACGCTGTTGAGAAGAATAACCCCGACAACAATCATGACACTTATAATAAAGATAATGAATATCTGAACCAGCTTTGAGTTTAGGTTTCTGTTCATGCTATACGACCTTTATCTTATATAATTTATTCCGATTATGAGATACAATTATCACACCTTGCGTAAAATGCAAGATATTGATTTGTTCACCTTATTACCGTGGTACGGCGTGCAATCGTTGTTTTACTGCCATTAAGGAATATAATATCCCACCGATCGCATATTGAGAATGTACTTAGGATTTGAAGAATCGTCCTCTATTTTCTGTCTTATTCTTCTTACGGTAACATCAACGGTTCTAAGATCATAATATCCGCCGAAGCCCCATACCGACTCAAGGAGCTTATCCTGTGGAAATTTTGAACCTCTGTTTTTTGCAAGGAAGCAAAGCAGATCGTACTCCTTTTTTGACAGTGCAATTTCCTTGCCGTTTTTTCTCACAGATACATTTTCGGTATCAATAACAATATCTCCTATCTTGATAACCGAGCCGTCACCGTCATTTTCGCCGAGTTTTTTAAGCTCGCCCGAGTATCTTCTGATGTTAGCCTTTATTCTCGACGAGAGCTCTCCTATACTAAAGGGCTTTGTCATATAGTCGTCCGCACCAAGGTCAAGTCCCATGATTTTGTCGTTTTCTTCCTCGCGTGCGGTAAGAATAATAATGGGAGTCTGCAGCTTTTCGCGTATTCTTTTGCATATTTCAAAGCCGTCCATTTTAGGCAGCATAACGTCAAGAAGTACCAGGTCGAACTCACCGGTTAGTGCTTTTTCAAGACCCGTCTCACCGTCAAAAGCGGTGTCAACATCGTAACCTTGGCGACGTATATTGTATGAAAGAATTTCCGAGATGTCTTTTTCGTCCTCGACTATGAGGATTTTCTTTGTTGTTTCCATCGTCTGGCTCCTTTCGTTGATATGTCAATAAATATATCAATACTGATATGATTATATAGGGGGAACGGGCGGATAATATCCGCCCCTACGTGTTTGTATGTTCCAATGCACACAAAAATATTTTGAGAACCACATTATTTTCCAAAATTATATGTTCTTAATTTCTTCCTCAACAGCCTTGAAAGCCTCGGAAATCTTCGCCGCATCCTTACCTCCTGCCGTTGCAGAATCAGGTCTTCCGCCGCCGCCACCGCCGCAGATTGTTGCAGCAAGCTTTATAAGCTTACCCGCATTCACACCCTTTGCAACAGCGTCTTTACCGCAGACAGCAACAAGTGCAACCTTGCCGTCAACTGCCGATGCCAGAAGTGCCACAACATTAGAATACTTATCCTTAAGAATATCGCCTGCAGCACGAAGCTCATTCTGTCCCATGCCGGGAAGCTCTGCGAGAATGACCTTGAAGTCACCTATTTCCTTTGCAGCGGATTCAAGAGTTCCTGTCTTCATGGAGGCAATTTCGCTGTTCATTGCTTCTATCTTACTCTTTAACTCCTTGATTTCAGCCATTGCCGCTTCTGCCTTTGTACAGATTTCGTTGGCGTTCTGAATTTTGAGTGCTCTTGCGGTGTTTTCTATAAGCTCCTTTTCTGCCTTTACATAGTTTACGAAGTTTTCACCTGTTACAGCTTCAATTCTTCTGACACCTGCGGCAACGGATGACTCGGAGATAATCTTGAAAAGTCCTGCCTTAGCCGTGTTTGTCATATGTGTACCGCCGCAGAGTTCGGTGGAAAATTCACCCATCTTTACAACTCTTACCGTATCGCCGTACTTTTCACCGAACAGAGCCATTGCACCCATGGACTTTGCGGTTTCAATATCCGTTTCAACGGTCACAATTTCCGCACCTGCAAGAATGTAGCTGTTGACAATAGCCTCAACCGTTGCTACCTGCTCTGCGGTCATAGCTTCAAAGTGGTTAAAATCGAAACGGGCAATTTTTTCGTCAACATATGAGCCCGCCTGCTCAACATGAGAGCCGAGAACACTTCTAAGTGCCGCCTGAAGAAGATGTACACTTGAGTGGTTTCTTCTTATAGCCTCACGTCTTTCGGTATCAATCCTTGCACAGACCTCTGAACCAACCTTAATCATGCCGTTTTCGAGGTTACAGATGTGCATAAATCTTCCGTCAACCTTCTTTGTATCCGTAACAACAGCCTTTCCGCCGTCAAATACAAGCTCACCGCTGTCGCCGACCTGACCGCCACCCTCTCCGTAGAATACGGTCTTATCAAGAATTGCGGTAAATTCACCCTCTGAAACAGCGTCACAAAGTTCGCCGTCAACAACAAGAGCTATAACCTTAGCTGCAATTTCCGTTTTTGCATAATCAAATTCCGTCTTTGCAATATCATTCAGAATTTCAAGATTTTCCTTTTTCCAGCCGCCGTTATCTCTCATTCTCTCACGGGCAAGTTTTTTCTGCTCGTCCATGCAAGCCTTAAATTCGTCAGTGTTGGCGGTCATGCCCTTTTCTTCAAGGATTTCAATTACAAGGTCAGCGGGGAATCCGTATGTATCGTAGAGCTTAAAGAGATCCGCACCGGGAAGCTCCTTTTTACCCTTCGCTTCGAGCTTTGCGATGTTCTCGGCGAGAAGTTCAAGTCCCTTGTCGATAGTCTTATCGAAGTTTGCTTCTTCAATGGAGAGTATTTTCTTGATATAATCAGCCTTTTCACGAAGCTCCGGATATGCACCCTCGTTTTCGCCGATAACAACCTCGCAAAGGTCTGCGAGGAACGCACGGTTAATACCTAAAAGTCTGCCGTTACGACAAGCACGTCTTATAAGACGACGAAGAACATAGCCTCTGCCCTCATTTGAAGGAAGAACGCCGTCGCAAATCATAAAGGATGTACTTCTGATATGGTCTGTAATGATACGGATAGAAACATCGTCCTTGTATTCCTTACCATAGCTCTTTCCTGAGTAGGAACAAACGGTATCAAGAATTTTTCTTACGGTATCAACCTCAAAAAGATTGTCAACGCCCTGCATAACACAAGCGAGTCTTTCAAGTCCCATACCTGTATCAATGTTCTTTTGACTGAGCTCCGTATAGTTTCCGTTGCCGTCGTTGTCAAACTGTGAGAATACGTTGTTCCATATTTCCATGTATCTGTCGCACTCACAGCCGGGCTTACAGTCGGGGCTGCCGCAGCCGTACTTTTCGCCTCTGTCAAAGTAGATTTCCGAACAAGGACCGCAAGGACCCGAGCCGTGTTCCCAGAAGTTGTCAGCCTTGCCGAGTTTTACAATTCTTTCCTCGGGAACGCCGATTACATCACGCCAGAGGGCATAAGCCTCGTCGTCCTGTTCGTAAACAGACGGCCAGAGAAGCTCTGCGGGAATTTCAAGAGTCTCTGTCAGAAACTCCCAAGCCCACGGGATAGCTTCGTTTTTAAAGTAGTCGCCGAAAGAGAAGTTACCCAGCATTTCAAAGTAAGTACCATGACGAGCCGTCTTGCCTACATTTTCAAGGTCAGGAGTTCTGATACATTTCTGGCAAGTAGTAACACGTCTTCTCGGCGGTTCCTCTGTACCCTGGAAGTAGGGCTTCATGGGAGCCATGCCGGAATTTATGAGAAGAAGTGATTTATCGTTGTGAGGTATAAGGGGAAAGCTGGGAAGACGAAGATGTCCTTTGCTTTCAAAGAATGAGAGATATGCTTCTCTCAGATCATTGAGTCCTGTCCATTTCATTTTGGATTATTTCCTTTCATTTTCTTTCTAAATGTGTTTTCGTTTGATTTGAAAATGCATAATGCGTAATGCATAATGCACAATCTTTGAAAATGCATAATGCGTAATGCATAATGCACAATCTTTGAAAATGCATAATGCGTAATGCATAATGCACAATCTTTGAAAATGCATAATGCGTAATGCATAATGCACAATCTTTG
>JAZUOO010000052.1:0-3074 GCA_045604705.1 Eubacteriales bacterium | reverse complement strand
AATCAGCGTGAAGAATCTATTGAAGGTCAGTTAAGAGAATGTAAAGAATTTGCTGAAGCAAATGATATAACCATAGTTGATACATACATAGACAGAGCATTATCAGCTAAAACCGATAATCGACCTGACTTTCAGCGAATGATTAAAGAAAGCTCAAAAGGTGCTTTTGAGTTGGTTATAGTTTGGAAATTAGACCGCTTTGCCCGTAACCGATATGACTCCGCACATTATAAAGCAGTATTACAGAAAAATGGTGTTAAAGTAATTTCTGCAACAGAAAAAATTTCTCAAACGCCCGAAGGCATTTTGCTCGAATCATTGCTTGAAGGTATGGCAGAATACTACTCGGCAGAATTAGCAGAAAAGGTTACACGAGGACTTACCGAAAATGCTTTGAAATGCAAATACAATGGCGGAACTTTACCAATTGGGTATGCGATTGACGAAAATCAATTCTTTGTTATAGATCCTCTTACTGCACCTGCGGTATTGGATGCTTTTAAGCATTATGCAGAAGGTGCAACAATGCAACAAATTACCGATGAATTAAATTTAAGAGGTGTTCGTACTAAAAAGAACACTCGGATTACATTAAACACAGTAACCCGAATGTTACACAACAGAAGATATATTGGGGAATACAAATACAGCGATATAACGACTCCAAACGGAATACCTCCGATAGTTCCGGTAGATTTATTTGAAAGGGTGCAAGATATGATGAAAGAAAACAAAAAGGCTCCGGCAAAGCATAAAGCAGAAGATGAATATTTACTAACCACAAAACTGTTTTGCGGTAAATGCAAATGCCTTATGGCAGGCGAAAGCGGTACAAGCCATACAAAGCACGTTCACCGCTACTATAAGTGTGTCAGCGTAAAATACCACAGAGGATGCGACAAAAAGACCGTTCGCAAGGAATGGATTGAAGATATTGTAATTTCACATCTTATGAAGATAATCTTTGACGATGACTTGATGGACAAATTAGCAGATGCACTCCTTATACACTTACATAAAGAAAATGATACTCTGCCGATTCTTCAAAAACAATTTGCGGAAACACAGAAAAGTATTGATAATATGCTCAACGCAATTCAGCAGGGCATTTTTACAACCTCAACCAAAGAACGACTTGAAGCTCTTGAAAGAGAAAAGAGCGAACTATCCGTACAGATAATGAAAGAAGAATTGAGCAGACCTAATCTTACAAAAGAGCAAATTCTCTTTTGGATACACAAATTCAGAAAACTCAATCCGAAAAAATTAGAACATCGAAGAAGACTTGTAAACAGTTTTCTTAATTCGGTTTACTTATTCGATGACAAAATCATAATTGATTGTAACTACAAGGACGGCACAGAAACTATTACTTTCGAGGAAATAGAAAATTCTGCCTTGGGTTCGGATTTAACATCACTCGCTGCACCACCCTTTTTCACATCCGCAATAAAATTATGATTTTCCCCGACATGGTAAGGTTTGCCTTGCTATGCCGGGGGTTGTTTTTTGTCCTCTCGATAGAACCTGTTGCGAAAAGGTTGGGAGGAGGGGTGAAATTATTGAGACTAAACGGGTAAAAACAGGGGAGAATTTTGGCTTTTGGGCTCTTTGGATGCGGTTTTGAGGGGGGAGAGTTGTCTCCGCACAAAAAAGTCTTGGAATCATCGGATTTTAAGTTTTTCTTATATGTAGTCAAAGGAAAGTTTCTTTTATATAAAAATATATTCGTTTTTTGTATTGAATAAAAGTACACCTTATGATATAATCTACCCGTATGATAAAAGTCATACTCAAATTTAATAAGTCACACAGAGTGTCGCCAAGGCTGCAAAGTGATTTTACAAAGGCTTTGGCGGTGAAAAGGGAACACGGTGAGAATCCGTGACGATACCGGTCGCTGTATGCATTGATGTTTTGTCCTTCTGACGAAAGTCGGTCATTGGGAAACTGAGAAGGCTCGGGACATGACGCCGCAAATGCTTCTTTGCGTAAGATGCGAGTCAAAAGACCTGCTCTGATGCTTTTTCCGTACTTGACGGATAACGTCATAGGAAAAGGTAGTTTTGTTCGGCACTGAAGTTTTGAAATAAAGCTTCGGGGCTTTAAAGTTGTACACTTTTGCCGAGCAGAATGTGTTGTGATACGGAAAACCGCCGTAGTGATTTTTTCACTGCGGTTCTTTTCGTTTTTAGGAGGTGATAGCGTATGCCCGTGGTCTTGCATAAATCTGTAATTTATTAAATTTGAAAGGATGAATTAAAAATGCTTAAGCAAAAGACTATCGCTTTTATTTTGGCGATAACAATGATTCTTACGACCGCACCGATTGTCGTATTTGCCGAAAACCCAAAAACTTGTGCTTCGTGGAACGGAGCTATGAATTACAACGATGAGAACAATTATGTTACGGATATTGCTTGTCCCTCATCACCGAATAACACAGAGCTGAAATGGGCGTACCCTCTCAATACATCCGTTATATCCGGCGGTGCGTATTACGCAGGTCAGAGCGTGATAGTTGACGGATATCTGTACGCTACGGGCGGCGGAAAGCTTCATAAGGTGGATATTGAAACAGGCTGCGGTGAAGTGATAAACGAGGAAGCAGGTGTTACGGTAAGCTATTACGACTACCTTTGCTATGCTGACGGAATTCTTATCCTTGCTATGCAAAACGAGCTTTGTGCGTACAGTCTTGACGGTGAAAAGCTCGGAAGTGCAGCCGGAGATTACAAAGAATATCACCCGGTACAGTATCACGACGGATATGTTTTCTGTAACGGATATATTTATGAGCTTGTAACAGAGGAAGCTTCCGTTGCCTTTAATATGATAGGCGACGGTACGATTGGCGGTGATGTATTCAATTGGAGCAGCGGTGCATTTGTCAATGATATGTTCTGGGTAGCATCAAAGACTGCCGTGTATGCCGTTGATTATAAGACCAACACGGTAATCGACAAGTATATATTCGACCCGGACAGAACTGCTACCATGAATGTTCAGGGTGGTCTTTGCTATGATGCTCAGACAGGGAGGCTTTTCTGGGCAACCTACACCTATAACTCACA
>JAZUOO010000051.1:0-37182 GCA_045604705.1 Eubacteriales bacterium | reverse complement strand
GATAATATGCCTTGTCTTCCTAAGACCGCTTGGCCTCCGACTTGAACCGTACGTACGGTGGTGTGAGAGGTCGAAAATAAATAAAGAAATTTATTTATTTTCTCCTACTCGATGTGTGACGGGCATGGTTAATATCTAGAGAGTGAAAGTCTCTTGTGCGAGAGCGGTAGTAAAGCACTAGCTGAATAACAAGGGTGTCTATCGTGAGGTAGAATCTGAAGGAAGTTGTAGGCAAAGTTTCGGCTCGAGGAACACGAATCACATTAGGCGGGTATAGTTGGGATGAGTTAGCCAAACATAATAAAGTCCTTCTACCAATGATATGCAGACTATAAACGTAAATGTGGCGAGTATATGAAATGAAAGAGATTAATCTTACCCCGTGAGGTCTCATAGAGGAGTAACTAGTAACAACGAACTATGAGAAGTCAGCAAAGGTCATAGTATTGAAAAAATGTTTTTCGGGAATGACTGAACAGTTCAATATCACATATGAAAAGATTTTCTGCTTGGAATTGATGTGTAAAGTAGTTAAAACGTATATGTTGTGAAATACAGCAGTGTGATTTATGTCGTCTCTGTTGATTTATATTATTAATTGTATCAGCAGTATATTAAAGCAAACATTGCCACAGTAAGCATAACAGAGAGGTAAATAAGGCAGTACTTTATGGTTTTGAGCTGCTTCAGCTTTTTCATATGCAAATACAGTATTTTTTCTTCATATGACAGAGCATCGCTGTCGGAATACTGAAATTCGTCCGTTTCGCTTCCGGTTTCGTCAATTTTTCGGCATACGCTTTCAGGAAGCTCTTCGCCGTTCTCCAGCATATTTTTATACTTTTTATTTTCTTCTTCAGTACAGTCGGTGTAATTAATAAGTCCACATTCGTCAAGAAGATAAGCATATTCGAGTTCTGCGTGAAATTTTTTCATGTCGTTTCCTCCGTTTGTATTATTATTTGTTAAGCTTATCCTGAACCATAAAGGAAGCAGTAGTAGGCAGGTTTTTCCACTGTATCATACTTTTGCGGAACTCTGCAAAGAATGTACCTTTTTCGCCATGCTCGGGAATATTCGGGAAAACTCTTGTCATATTATGAGCAACCCACACAGCACGCTCACCCCACAACTGTTTTTGTGTAGGTTTTTGAGTTCCGACACGATCTTTGTCAAACTGTTCAAAGATTTCCTTCTTGCGTTCCTGCTGCAATTTCGCTTTTATGTGCCCATCTTGACGCAAGTTCGTTAGCCTCACTGAAGCTTTCGTGATATGGTGGAAAAACACTCATATTGGCTTTTTTTACATCGCGGTTGTTCAGTGTTTCAAGAATAGTATCGGGCAAAAAAGTGTCAACAATTCCTATTGAATCCAAAATCTCGGCATTTCCACCCGCATCTATAATATCATTATACACCGCAGGACTGAATCTGTCAATAGCTTCACCGCCATACCGGTAATCAGCAACGACATCGATATAATTCTCTGTGTAACTGCTCATTCCCGAAAATACATCCGCAATAAACTCCTGCCATACAGCCTCTTTATCACCGTCGTATATTTCAGAATAGTTTTTGTAGCGTTCCAAAGCAAGGATGTTATCCTTTTCTTTAATTGAGTAATTATTCGAAAAAAACGTCCTCAAAGGCTTTCTTCGCAAAGGGGAATTCCTTTACCTTTGAGCAGGTGATGCCCACATCCTTTGATATTCTGTATTCTATCCGGTCATATATGGAGTGACCTTTCAATCTTACAGTTGAGCAGTTTAGTTAAAGCAACTATTGTATCCGGTAAAAATTCCGGCATGGAGTGCCTAAATCGACCGCTTCCGCCTTTCGCCTTGTTGTAGATGTATTTTCAGGTTCGTGTATTACGGCACCGTGTTTTTAGTGCTTTATGGTGTGTCAAATTTTCATTGTATACTTTCCTTAATCTTATGATGATTTGGTTTTACCCCGGTAAATGTAAAAAGTCAATTTTTTTTGGTTTATTCACTATTATAACGTTGAAAAAATCAAATTGGTATGATATAATAAAAAGAAAATATATACGGAAATTTATACAATGAACAAAATAATAGCAATAGCAGGCCCCACAGCCTCCGGGAAAACAGCTTTGAGTATAGCTCTTGCAAAAAAATACGGCGGCGAAATAATCTCGGCGGACTCAATGCAGTTTTACCGCAGTATGAATATTGGTACCGCAAAGCCGGATATGGAAGAACGTGACGGAGTTGTTCACAGAATGATAGACATTCTTGATATTCACGAAAGCTTTTCTGTATCGGATTTCTGCGAGAGATGCGAAAAGGAAGTGTCGGAGGTTCATTCTCTCGGAAAGCTACCGATTATGTGCGGCGGTACGGGATTTTACATTGATTCCTTTCTTGACGGCATAAAATTCGGACAGTTCGAAAACAGCCCCGCACTTCGTGAAAAACTTTACCGTGAACTTGATGAGGTCGGCATTGATGCAATGTACGAAAGACTCTGTGCTGTTGATCCGGAAAACACCGTTGACAGACACAATCCCAAAAGAGTTATTCGTGCACTTGAAGTCTACGAGCTTACGGGAAAGACACTCGGCGAGTGGAACGCAGAATCAAAGCTAGAGCCTGCGAAGTATGAAAGTCTTATTATAGGACTGAGATACCTTGACCGTGAAAGATTGTACGAAAGAATCAATAAAAGAGTTGACATGATGCTTGAAGCGGGACTTCTGTCGGAAGTTGAAAAGCTGATTTCTATGGGCATAAAAGACACGTTAACCGCAGGGCAGGCGATAGGTTATAAGGAGTTTTATCCCTATTTTGACGGAAACGCAAGCCTTGAAGAATGTGTGGAAAAGCTAAAGCAAGAATCTCGTAAGTATGCCAAACGTCAGATGACGTGGTTCAGAAGAAATCCCAAAATCAAATGGATTGACCTCGACGAAATGTCATACGATGAGGTAATGGCTAAAGCCTCGGAATATATACGGGAGTTTCTCGGATAGAACTATGAGAACGGAGATGATATAATGTCGGAGCTTGCGGCACCTGAGAAAATACTTAAAAAGATAGGAATAGGTGCACTTTGTATTCTTCTTGTAATATATACTGCAAGGCAGCTCATCAGCCTTGTCAATTCCAACATAGAGACCGAGCTTGCTCTTGCTGTAACTAGTGAAGAGGCACTTGAGCTTGAAGGCTACATCATGCGCGAGGAAATGGTTCTTGACGGAAGAAACGAGGGCGTTATGCTGGCAAAGGTAGAGGACGGTACAAGAATCTCAAAGGACAGGGAAGCTGTAAGAGTTTACTACAGCGAGAACGATTACTCGGTTGAAACTGAAATAAGGGCTCTTGACGAGCAGATTGATATTCTCAAAAGAAGCTCTATGGATACAGCATACATATCGACGGATATGGATAAAATGGATGATGAGATAGAGGAGCTTATTTCTGCTTCACTTATATACGGTGTGAAGAATGACCTTGTCGGAGCACTGAGTAACAGGGATGAGCTGCTTATCAGAATGAACAAAAGATGGCTGATTTCAAATCCGGGTAGGATATTTGAGGAGAAAATAACCGAGCTTTCCAACAGGCGTGCAATACTTGAAAGCGGACTTTCGGGTAACTCTGTGGGAATTTTCGCTCCTGAGTCCGGATACTACTATGCTTCTGCGGACGGGTATGAGAATATCTTTTCCGCAAGCAAGATACCGACGCTTACCGTTGATGAATTCATTGCCATGACGGAGAGTCAACCGGAAGCATATACGGGAAGAACAGCCGGCAAGATTGTAACAGACTACAAATGGTATATAGCTTGTCCCGTAAGCACAACACAGGCAAAGCTTTTTGAGGTAGGAAAGGCTTACAGTGTGGAATTCACTTACAACTACGGAACGCAAATTGATATGACTCTGGATTCTAAAATAACGGAAAATGGAGAAGATAATGTCATTCTTGTGTTTGTTTCCGCACTGATGCCGGACGGTTTTGATTTTGCAAGAAGTCAGAAAGTAAAGATAATCTACAAAGAATACAGCGGTCTTAAGGTTCCCAAGGACGCGGTAAGAATTGTAAATGACGTAAAGGGGGTCTATGTAGTCAGCGGCACACAGATAGAATTCAAGCGTGCCGAGGAAATATTCAGCATTGATGATTATTATATTATTGATGATGACCCCGATTCTGAAAAATATGCCAAGAAGTACATAAGAAAAACAACGTTATCCGAGGACGGAACCGAAAAGCACACATATTACAGATCTCTTTCTCTCTATGATCAGGTGGTTATAAAGGGAAGGGATATATACGACGGTATGAAGGTAGAATAATAAAGGTGGCAAAGGATATGGCAGACAGTATTATTGAAAATGTCAAAAGAATAAAGTCGGAAATAGAAGAAGCTGCAAGATTTGCGGGCAGAAGTGTGCAGGATGTAAAGATAGTACCCGCAACAAAGACTGTGAGTGCAGAGCGTATAAATCTTCTTCTTGACTGTGGGATAGATACGATAGGCGAGAACAGAGTGCAGGAGCTGATGGAAAAGTACGACGATCTTGACAAGCGGTTTCATATACACTTTATAGGTAAGCTCCAGACAAATAAGGTCAAGTATATAATAGACAAGGTGGAAATGATACAGTCGGTGGACAGTTTAAAGCTTTGCGCCGAGATAAGCAAAAGAGCAATTGCACACGGAAAGGTTATGGACGTTCTTTTAGAGGTCAACATCGGGCATGAAGAATCAAAGTCGGGTGTTATGCCGGATGAGCTTTTGAAATTTGCAAAAGAGGCTGCAAAATTTGAGGGAATAAGGATTGTCGGACTCATGGTAATTCCTCCCATGATTTCCTCGGGAAACCTGTCGGAAAGCGACGATTCACAAAAAGTTTACAATTGTGAAGCTTATTTCAAAAAAGTTAAGGAATTATCACTTGACATATTGAATAAAAATATAGATAATGTTATTATGCGAGAGTTGTCGATGGGAATGTCATCGGATTTTTGCGAAGCGGTAAAGTGCGGAGCAACCATAGTACGTCCCGGACGGGCAATTTTCGGAGAAAGAATTTATAAATAATTTTATAGTATTGGAGGATAAATTTATGGCATTGAAGGATATTCTTAAGGGCGGCAGAGGAGATCAGGTTATATCTCCCGCATATGATGACATGGGGGATACATACGACGAAAGAGTTGCCTATGATTATGGTATGGGTAACGGAACACAGACAGAAATTACCGGAACTGAAAACGGTGCAACCATCGAAATGAAGGTGGTAAAGCCCACATCCTACAAGATTGAAGAAGCAAAGCAGTACGGTGATCTTCTTCTTGACAGAAAGACTGTTCTTCTCAACCTTGAATCCACATCTCTTGAGGATGCAAGAAGACTTCTCGATTTCCTTGCAGGTGTTGTTCACGCTGTTGACGGCAAAATCGAAAAGGTTGGAAAGAAGACATTTGTTGCAACTCCCCACAACGTTGACGTTACCGGCTCTGCCGACATCTCCGAAGAAGAAGCGTTTGAAAACTGATTTTGTCCATGCCTTATTTTCTGTATATTGCCATGACGAGCGTCAAGGTGCTTATTGATTTTTTGCAGCTTGCTCTGTGTATCAATGCGATACTTTCATGGCTTCCTCTTGAAGAGGATAACATTTTTGTGGTTCTTCTTGAGGGGATATGTGCGCCTGTGCTGTATCCGGCAAGACTTCTCGTGGAAAAAAGCGAAACCCTTTCTTCGCTCCCCGTGGATGTTTCTTTTATTATGGCGTACATTGGACTTACGATCATCGGGGCTGTGCTTCCGGTAATAAATATTTAAATCTTAAGGCGTATTATGGGAAATCTTATACTTAACGATGAAGAAAAGGTGCTGTCTTCACGAGCACGGGATTTGATACAGAGATGCAACGCGGAGAATATTCCTGTTTTCTCCGAGTTCCTGTCTGACAGGGAGAGTGCTGTTGTCCTGGAAAAGGCAAATGAGATGTGTGTGCAGAATACCTTTATATCCTTTGGCGGATTTCCTGATGCCGAAAGAACTGTTGCGGGCTTTTTTCCGGAATATTGCATATATATGGACAAAGAGGAGCTTTTACGGGAATTTCCCATAGAGGCTCTGAAAATTGAGTGTTCGGGCTTTCGTGAGCACAGTCACAGGGATTTTCTCGGCTCAATATTGGGACTGGGACTTAACAGGTCGGTAATAGGTGATATTATTGTCGGTGAAAAGGGGTATTGTGCGACCGTATTCGTGCATAAGAAAATAGCGTGTTTTCTTGCGGAGAATTTAAAACTCGTTGGCAGGGACGGAGCTAAGGTTTCAGTGTGCAGTGCGGATAGTATTGATATATCTAGGAATTTTAAAGAAATCAGCGGCACAGCGGCGAGCTTCAGAATAGATGCTCTTTTGTCCGAGATACTCAATATCTCAAGGGATAAGGCGGTAAGGCTTATTGAAACCGAATACGTTACGATAAATCATGTTACCGTTTCCGATAAGAGCAAGGCTGTTTCCGAATGTGACGTTATTACGGTCAGAGGCTTCGGTAAATACAGGCTTTCGGCTATCGGTGATGTCAACCGTCGCGGACGGATAAGGTTTCGGGCGGAAAAATATGTTTGATAAAAACCTGGTGCCGTACAAGGCCAATTCAATAGCTTATGCGGCGGAAAAGAGGGAAAATGCTTAGACCCGAAGAAATAATGATTCCCGAATTTACACGGGGATTCAAGGGGTACAATCAGCAGGAAGTTGACAATTGTATAAATACCCTTATTATGTATTACAGAGAGTTATATTTCAGATATGCCGAAACGGAAGAAAAGCTTGCGGCAATTGTTGAAAAATACAAGGAAACAAGTGCGAGAGCCGGTGAAGCCATGAACAGTGTAAAAAAAATGTCCGAAACGATAATCGCCGAAGCTCAGGATGAGGCGGACAAAATAGTGTCGGAAGCCACCGAAAAGGCGAATTTGATCACGGGAACAATGAAGGAAAGCTGCGGCAGTGTTCTTTCTTCTTATGCGGATGCATTTGAAGAGGAGCGTAAGAAGTTTATTGCATTTGAGGAAAAAACAAAAAGCTTCAAAGAAGCAATCCTCGAGGCATATCAAAAGCACCTTTCCGATATTCAGGAGCAGTTCCCTGCAATAACCGCGGAGGATATAAAAGACATCAGCTTTGAGGCACAGGTATCGCAGGTTTTCAAAGATAAACTTCAGAATACAGAGACGAATGATGAATAAATAATACGGTATTTTGCGTTTTGACTGTCACGGTAACGTGTTTTCAAAAGAGCAGGGAAAGATTGCAGAACGTAAGAGTGGTTCTGAGCTTCAGCTCATGCAAATTAACGGTTGTGTGACCGAAAAGGTATCAGGTATGTTGACCGGGAGCTTTTTCGGTTGCTTTGAGTTTATTTAAAGATACTTTTTGACAAGTATAAAACAGAAACAATTTTATATAAGCTAAGAGTAAACAAAATTTAAGGAGTAAAGATAATGGCAAAGGACTTTTCTAATTCACTGAATCTCCCTAAGACAGATTTCCCGATGCGTGCAAATCTGCCTCAGAATGAGCCCAAAACTCTGGAAAAGTGGGAGAAAGAAGGTATTTACAACAAAATGCTTGAGAACAACGAGGGAAAACCACTGTTTATTCTCCACGACGGTCCTCCTTTCTCAAACGGTAATATCCATATGGGTACCGCTATGAATAAGGTTCTCAAGGACTTTATAAATAAAGCAAAATCCATGGGCGGCTATAAGGTTCCCTTTACACCCGGATGGGACAACCACGGTATGCCTATTGAGTCTGCCATTATCAAGAAAAATAAGCTCGACAGAAAGAGCATGAGCACTTCCGACTTCAGATCTGCATGTGAAGAGTTCGCTCGTAATTTCGTTGATATTCAGATGACCTCCTTCAAGAGACTCGGTGTTCTTGCAGATTGGGAAAAGCCTTATCTCACAATGGCTCCCGAGTTTGAAGCGGAAGAAGTTAAGGTGTTTGGCGAGATGTACAAGAAGGGCTACATCTATAAGGGACTTAAGCCTGTTTATTGGTGCTGCTCCGATGAAACTGCTCTTGCCGAAGCGGAAATTGAATATAAGGATGACCCCTGTACTTCCGTATACGTTAAGTTTGCGGTAAAGGACGATAAGGGCAAGCTTGCAGAAATTGTTGATCTTGCAAAGACCTACTTTGTAATCTGGACAACAACAATCTGGACTCTTCCCGGAAATATGGCAATAGCCGTACATCCCAGAGAAACATATGTTGTCGCAAAGGCTAAAAACGGCGAAAACTATATCGTAGCAGAGGCTCTTCTTGCCAAGACAATGATTATGGCAGGCTTTGAACAGACCGACTACGAGGTTGTTGCATCCTTTGCGGGCGGCGACTTTGAATACATGACAGCACAGCATCCCTTCCTTGACAGAGACAGCCTTCTTGTAACTGCCGAATATGTAACAATGGACAGCGGTACAGGTTGCGTTCATACAGCTCCCGGCTACGGTGC
The DNA here is from genome assembly GCA_045604705.1 of Eubacteriales bacterium. Lineage (GTDB taxonomy): Bacteria > Bacillota > Clostridia > Oscillospirales > CAG-382 > SIG622. The sequence goes on along the minus strand of JAZUOO010000051.1, from coordinate 28,655 downwards.
GGACGACTATCATACAGGTATGCGTTACAAAATGAACATCATCGTTCCCGTAGACGATAAGGGTATTCAGGGGGAAGATGCCGGAAAGTTTGCAGGACAGTTCTATGCAAAGTCCAACGAAACAATTCTTGAAGATATGAAGCAGTCAGGTGCACTTTTTGCATCCGAGGAAATTGTCCATCAGTATCCTCACTGCTGGAGATGTAAGAATCCTATTATCTTCAGAGCTACCCCCCAGTGGTTCTGCTCCGTTGATGCTTTCAAGGATGATGCTGTTAAGGCTTGTGACGATGTTACATGGCTTCCCGGCTGGGGTAAGGACAGAATGACGTCCATGATAAGAGAAAGAGCTGATTGGTGTATTTCCCGTCAGAGATTCTGGGGACTTCCCATTCCTGTATTCTACTGTGAGGATTGCGGAAAGCCCGTATGTACCGATGAAACAATAGCAAAGGTTTCCAAAATTTTTGGTGAAAAGGGCTCGAATGCATGGTTTGACATGGAGGCTTCAGAGCTTCTTCCCGAGGGTTTTGTATGTCCTTTCTGTGGAAAGACTCACTTTATAAAGGAAACAGATACACTTGACTGTTGGTTTGACTCAGGTTCAACACATTTTGCTTCCCTTAAAAAGAACGGTAACTGGCCTTCCGATATGTACCTTGAGGGTGCAGATCAGTACAGAGGCTGGTTCCAGTCCTCGCTTCTTACAGCTGTTGCGGCACAGGGACAGGGTGCTCCCTATAAGACAGTTCTTACACACGGATGGGTTGTTGACGGCGAAGGTAAAGCAATGCATAAGTCCCTCGGTAACTCCGTATATCCTGAGGATGTTATCAAGGTGTACGGCGGTGATTTGCTTCGTCTTTGGGTTGCTTCCAGCGACTACAGAGTTGACGTAAGATGCTCGGACGCTCTTTTTAAGCAGCTCTCGGAAAGCTACAGAAAAATAAGAAATACAATAAGAATTCTCCTTGCAAATCTCGGAACCGCAGAGACTGACTTTGATCCCAACAAGGATATGGTTGCACTCGATAAGCTCTACGAGATTGACAAGTGGATAGTTTGTGAATACAACAAGCTTATTGCCAAGGTTCGCAAGGCTTACGATGAATTCGAGTTCCACATCATCTATCATGAGGTTCACGACTTCTGTACAAACGAGCTTTCAAAGCTTTATGTTGATATTACCAAGGACAGAGTTTACTGTGAGGATAAGGAAAGCCTCCAGAGAAGAAGTGCACAGACTGCAATGTATATCGTTTTGGACGGTCTTGTAAAGCTCATTGCACCGATTCTCTCCTTTACTGCTGAAGAAACATGGGGTTATATGGCTCATCTCGACGGTGAAAAGGGAGAAAGTGTATTCCTCAACGATATGCCATCATACTGCGATGAATATAACTTTGATGATATTGCCGAAAGATGGGAAAAGCTTCTTGCTGTACGTGACGATGTCATGAAAGCACTTGAAATTGCAAGAGCAGAAAAGCTCATAGGCAAGTCTCTTGATGCTTGTATTGATATTTATGCTGATGCAGATAATGATGCAATGAAGACCTTTGAAGCCTTCAGCGACGATCTCAAGACAGTATTTATCGTTTCCAAGGTAAACCTTTATGTGGGTGATACGGCTCCCGAAAATGCATTCTGCGAAACAGAAAGCGGAATCAGGGTAGTTGTAAGCGAAGCTACAGGTCACAAGTGTGACAGATGTTGGTTTGTTTCCGAGGACGCACAGGATATTGGCGAGGGACAGCACCTCTGCCCGAGATGTGCGGCAGTGTCCGGGAATAACGCGTAAACAAATATTGTGTCCGTACCGCGACTCGGATTTGCGGTACGAACCTTTTAGTTGAGAGAGGTAAGAATGCCGGTAGTTATAGTTTCTTTGCTGGTGATAATTGCGGATCAGCTTACAAAATTTATTGTAAATTCCAATATGAATCTTAACGAGTCGGTAAAAGTCATTCCCGGTATTCTGGACTTCACATATATAAGAAACGACGGTGCAGCATGGGGAATGCTGGATGATAAGAGATGGGTATTTCTTGTTTTGTCAGCCATTACCATTGCTGTCATTGTATTCATTCTTATGAAATACAAAAATGCTCACGTCATGATGAGGATTCCGCTTGCGCTTATTCTCGGAGGCGGGATTGGCAATATGATTGACAGGACTTTTTATACGGAAGAATTTCTTGACGGCACTTGTAAGCTGTTCGGTGCGGGGTACAGGCTCTTTGATGGTGTTGTGGTTGATTTTATCGAGGCATCCTTTATAGATTTCCCGATATTCAACATTGCAGACTGTGCAGTAACTGTCGGAACAGCGTTGCTCTTTGTCTACATTGTTTTTATTGACGGAAAGAATGCGGATAAACAGCCTGTGGTAGAAAAAGAAACAGTACAGACAGGTTCGGACGGTGATGGCAATGACTGATTCTGTATCGGAAAATGAATTTCTCGGTGATGTTGGCGATACCGTGGAAGAGGCGGTAATTTTTGTCTGCGAGGAAAGTTCGAGGCTTGATACACTGATTTGCGAAAAGTGTAATATGTCACGAAGCTTGGCACAGGTGCTTATTGAAAACGGTGCGGTGACTGTCGGTGAAAAGACGGTGACGCAGAAGAGCTTTAAGCCAAAAAGCGGCGATAGGGTGACAGTTATAATGCCCGAGCCGGAGGATTGTACTGCACAGCCGCAGAATATTCCCATAGAGGTTGTCTATGAGGATAAGGATCTTCTTGTGGTAAATAAACCTAAAGGAATAGTCGTACATCCTGCCCCGGGAAATCCGGACGGAACACTTGTAAATGCACTTCTGTATCATTGTGAAGGACAACTTTCCGGTATAAATGGAGTTATCCGTCCGGGAATAGTTCACAGGATTGATAAGGACACAAGCGGACTTCTTGTGGTTGCGAAAAACGATAAGGCTCACACGGGACTTGCCGAGCAGATAAAGGCTCATTCCTTTACAAGGATTTACAATGCACTATTGTACGGACATCCGAAAAATGATAGCGGAACGGTCAATGCTCCGATAGGCAGAAACCCCAATGACAGAAAGAAAATGGCTGTTACCGAAAGGAACTCCAAGGAGGCAATTACCCATTACAGAGTTCTGGAGGATTTGGGTGAGTTTTCTCTTTGCGAAATGAAGCTTGAGACCGGAAGAACACATCAGATAAGAGTTCATATGTCGCATATCGGATATCCCGTAGTGGGAGATCCGCTGTACGCACCAAAAGAGGGCAAGAACAAATTCGGAATACAGGGACAGGCACTTCACGCAAAGGTGCTTGGCTTTGACCATCCGATAACAGGCGAATATATGGAATTCTCCTCGGAGCTTCCTGAGTACTTTTCCGATGTTCTCGAAAGGCTCAGAAGAAGGTAAAAAGTGGCAAAATTTGATAATATAATCATTGTTTCGGATATAGATGAAACATTCCTTGGAAAAAAAGGAAGAATGGTTCCGGAGAATCTTGAGGCGATAGAATACTTCAAGAATAACGGAGGCAGCTTTACCGTTGCCACGGGACGTGAAGATTATCTTATTCTTTCCTCTATTCCCAATATAAATGAGATAGTCAATATCCCGATTATCGGCTGTAACGGCGCCTATATTTGCGATATGAACGACAGAAGCATAAAGTATGAGGTTTTTCTTGACTATGAAAAGATAAAGCCGATTATTGAGAAAACTGCCGAAATGGAGCCGAATCTGTGGATGAGAGTTTCTTCTGACGGGAAAATGTACTGCACAATTGAACCGAATGTTGGGGATAAATGGTACAAAATATTCGGTGACAGAATTGTGGTCGGAGATATACATACAACCTCAAATACTGCAAGATGGCACAAAATACTTTTTGAGGGTGCAAAGGAGCAGGTGAGTCACATAAGAGAGTACTTTGATACACTTGCCGCGGACTTGCCATTTGAGTTCGTTTACGCTCATCCTACGGTTCTTGAAATCATGCCCAAGAACGGCACAAAAGGAATGATGCTAAACAATCTCAAAAAGGTTGTCGGAAAGCCTAATGTAACGATTTTCGCCGTAGGCGACTACGAAAACGACGAGCAGATGCTGCGTATGGCTGACAGATGTGCAACGCCAATGAACGGTATGGACTATCTTAAAGAAATTCCCGGCATCATGGTGCTTTGCGATAACGACGCAGGAGCAATTAGCGACCTTATCGGAAGAATTGAAAAGGAAATTGACGGCGGCAAATAAACAGAACAGGAATTTACAGTATACAATTATACAAGGAGATATGAAGATGGATAAAAACAAGCTTTCCTTCTATGCCAACGAAATAAGAAAAGGTGCAATTACGGCGGTTTATTCCGCAAAGTCGGGACATCCCGGCGGATCTTTGGGGATTGCAGAAATACTCAGTTACCTCTATTTTGAGGAAATGAACATTGACCCCAAGAATCCTAAGATGGAAGACAGAGACAGATTTGTGCTCTCCAAGGGTCACACCTGTCCCGCACTTTACGCGGCACTTGCTCACAGAGGATATTTCCCGCCGGAGGATCTTGTTACATTCAGACATACAGGCTCATATCTCCAGGGACATCCTGATATGAAGAACATTCCCGGTATCGACATGAGTGCAGGCTCTCTCGGTCAGGGTATCTCCGCTGCCTGCGGCATGGCGCTTTCCGCAAAGCTCTCCGAAAAGAGCTACAGAGTATATACGGTACTCGGCGACGGCGAGAGCGAAGAAGGTCAGGTTTGGGAAGCAGCTATGTTTGCTGCTCATTACGGACTTAATAATCTTACCGCATTTATTGACTTTAACGGTCTTCAAATTGACGGAGAGGTAACAAAGGTTATGAATCCCACACCTCTTGACGAAAAGTTTAAGGCATTTGGTTGGAACGTAACAGTTATTGACGGTCACAGCTTCGATGAGATTGCAAATGCAGTAGAAATGGCAAAAAAGTCCGATAAGCCCTTTGCAATCATCTGCAAGACAATCAAGGGTAAGGGCGTATCCTTTATGGAAAACAAGGCAGAATGGCACGGAAGTGCACCTAACAAGGAACAGTACGAACAGGCAATGCAGGAGCTTGAAGCTGTAACTGCTTGTCTTGCAAAGTAATAGGGGAGGTATTGTAAAATGGCAGACGTAATCGCAACAAGAGAAAGCTACGGCAAGGCACTTGCAGAACTTGGTGAAAAGTATGACATCGTTGTTCTTGATGCCGACCTCTCAAAGTCCACAAAGACAGATACATTCAAGAAGAAATTCCCCGAAAGGTTTATCAACTGCGGTATCGCGGAGGCTAACATGATGTCGGTTGCGGCAGGACTTGCAACAACGGGTAAGATAGTTTTTGCATCAACCTTTGCAATGTTCGCCGCGGGCAGAGCCTTTGAGCAGATAAGAAACTCTATCGGTTATCCTCACCTTAACGTTAAAATCGGTGCAACTCACGCAGGTATTTCTGTTGGTGAGGACGGTGCGACACATCAGTGTAACGAGGACATCGGTCTTATGAGAACAATTCCCGGTATGGTGATTCTCAATCCGGCAGACGACACCGAAGCAAGGAAGTGCGTTGAAGCGGCAGTTAAGTATGATGGTCCAGTATATCTCAGATTCGGAAGACTCGCAGTACCGGTAATGTATGATGAAGATTATGATTTCCAAATCGGAAAAGGTAATGTTCTTGCTGACGGTACAGACGTAACAATCGTTGCAACAGGACTTATGGTTTCCGAAGCAATGAAGGTAAAGGATATGCTTGCAGAAGAGGGTATCAGTGCAAGAATAATCAATATCTGCACAATAAAGCCCATTGATACAGAGCTTCTCTGCCGTGCTTCCAAGGAAACAGGTGCGATAGTTACCGCAGAGGAACATTCCATCTATGGCGGTCTCGGCAGTGCTGTTGCTGAAGCTATCTGTGAAACAGCTCCCTGTACCGTTCTCAGAGTCGGTGTTCAGGATACTTACGGTTCATCCGGTCCTGCAAAGGAAGTACTTGAATACTACGGTCTTACTGCTAAGAATATCGCAGAGACAGCAAAGAAGGCTATTGCGGCTAAGAAATAAGATAATATTCCATAAATTGTGCAATATCCATATTTGTTTATAGGGGACGGTCTATGTGCCGTCCCGTTTTTATGTATTCTGTGAATTTACTGCAACCCGTTTTTTAAAAATCCAAAAAACAGAAAAGTACCGAGTGCAACAAAACACCCGGTACAATTTTATATATTCAACTTTTTCCGTTTTCAATCCAGAACTTCACAAAGCTCTCAAAAGTGAACTCGGAAAGTCCCGAAAGGTCGTCTTTAACCTTTCTGAAAAAACAGCTTGGAATCTCACCCTGTGACAAATTCTTTTCAATACAGGCATCACAACTGCAACAGCCAATGTCGTGATTATTCGGATTGTGAGGACACTCTCTGTCACGGCAAGTACAGAAATGCTTCTCTTTATTACTCATGTTTGCTCCTTACACATACAAAGATTAATACTCAATCTTAACCTCGGCTGATCTCTTTTCGTAGGAGGTCTTAACTTTATAGAAGTTACCGTTCTTTGCAATTATAGCAATCTTACCATCAACGGTAACGCTCTTTACTGCCTTTTCGCTGTAGAACTCAAACTCTCCCTTTTCACGGAGTGTAAATCCATTTGCTGTAACATTTTCAGCGGTGATTCCGCCGATGAACTTTTCGCAAAGTCCAAGATAAGCGAAAGCGTCTTTTACGGGAATGAGAGTGTAAAGTCTGAAATCGTCCTGATTTGCAAGAGTTGATTCATATGTATACTTGCAGCAATTGCATACAAGCTTACGAAGTCCGGAGAAGTGCTCCTTTACAACATATTTATCGGCTGTAGGTTCTGCAAAGAAATCATCAAGACAAATCTTCAATGTAGCACTCTTATTGTTCTTATTTATATTAAACGCCGCAACATAATATGTGTCCCCTGTCTTGGAGAATATTTTGAATGCATGGGCTACTTCCTCAGGATTTTCGATAAGACAGTCTGCTGTGGGCATACCGGGAAGATCACATCTTAGGATTCTTCCGTCATATAAACAAAGAGGCTTGAGAACGGAAGCATTCGATCTCTTTGCAGTATCGGAAACGTAAATGGGACCGCCGCTGACAGCACGAACTACAGAGTTTTTTATTGCCTGACTGTCATCTGTCCACCACATATCCCAGTCGCACCAGAGAAGCTGTCCCTGATAAAAAGAATTGTATGAGCACTGAAGAATATGGTTTGTGAACCATGCACTGTTTTCAGGCTGGAAGTCGGCGGAGCAACGTGAAATTGCCGTTGAAGGTCTGTTCCAGATGTTTTCCTGACCCATGCCCATGCAGTTTATAAGGTCACCGTTAAAGTTTTTGTAAATGGAGTTTTCAATGCCGTAGTGGAGGTTTCTTGCAATCTCGCCGACAGGTGCAACACCTTTGTACCACATAGCAATACAGGTTTGGTTATCCACTTTCATGAACTTTGAACCGCAGTCCTTGAGGAATGAGTGGAATGCATCAAAGAAGCCTGCAAACTGTTCCTTTGTTGTCCCGGGAACAAGTCTGTCCATATCGTCAATGTGTCTTGTGATAAAGAGCTCTGGATGGTTCTTATAAATCTCACCCTCGGGAGTAACGCCTCTCCAATAGCCCGTTGTGGGATGCCACATACCGGTTGTGATGTCGTACTTATCTTTCATTTTTTCGATACAGTATTTGAGTCCGTGGGGGAATCTTTCGGGAGCAGCCTCAAAGGAGTCAAGGGCAGAGGAGTGCATAAGTTTGAACATTTCACCGCGATTGGCATATTTCTTACCTACGAAGTTCTTGACATCGCCCCACATATCGTCAAAGATTGCCCATCTTACGGGAATATCCTTATCCGAGAATTCCTGACACTTGGAGAGCATATCCGATTCAGTAACTCTTATCTGGAAAGCATCCCAGCTGCACCAACCGAGATATTCGAATATTTCGGGGTAAGGTCTGTCCTCACGCATCTTTATGTAGTTGCCGAGAAGTTCAACAGCATACTTTGTAAGATCATGAACGAGAGTGTAAGGATTTTTGCCGCTTCCGTATACAAAGCAAAGTGTATCGACGGTTGAGAGCTTATCGTACCATGAGAATACCTTTGCATAACACCCCGTTTCATCGCCCTCAATAACAATTTTGTATGTGTCACCGCAAACGGGAAGTATTGCAGCATAGCTTCCGTCCTTGTTTTTCATAAGAAGAAGCTGTGTATCGTGGGGGACTTGTGCAAGGCTTGTACCGAAGTTGGGTCTGCACCAATATTCGCAGTACTTGTTTACGGAAACAAAGCCTTCCATTTCCTCAGGCGGTTCGATTTTTATGGAAAGTGCAAGCTCGCTGTTAAAGAACTTGTCGCCCGCATCAGCTTGTGCATAAACGGCGCAGAAGCTGTCTTTTTCTTCAAATCTGAGGCTTACAGCATCAAATGCTTCACTGTCATCACCCAGGAAACCCTGTGCCTTGAAAAATGTTGAATTCATAGTCTTTTTCCTTTCATGGATATATAAAATTATCAGTAAATGCTTGCAACCACACGAGTGGGGTATCTTGATTTTATAAAAACCTCCGTTTCGTACAACTACCGAAGGTTTCCGCCAATAAGCACCTTTGAAACGGGAGTATCGCTGTAAAATTAATTTTTATATTTTTAAATTCCTTTCGCAATAAATTTATCGTTTAACCCATTTTAACATATTTTTGAAAAATTGCAAGTCTAAAATTGCTATTCTACAATATTTTTTTGTGAAAAATTTCTGTATCTTTTCACTTGACTTTGTTGTACCGTTATGTTAAAATGTGCAAAACAGAACAATTTTCCGTAAAATCCGGTCGGAGATAAACAAAAAATGAGCAAAATAAGAGATAGAATTTATATTAGCAAGAGTGGATTATTTATGATAACAATGCAGACCTATTCATTCTTTATCTCCACAGAATACGACTGCACCGATATATGATAGAGGCAGACAAGGAATTCTATGTATATTTCCCGCATAAAGGATGTGCCGATAAGCCTTATTCTTATGATGAATATTACAGGAGAAAAAACGAATCCCTCTCGGCTTTTTGCTTGGTACCCATTGAATAACTTCATAATATCAAGTTATATCCTAAAGAAATAATCTCTCATGTTATCAAAGGTGATAACACAATAATTTACTTCGTTTCCAAAGACAAATTAAAAGCTCGGCTGACGGGAAAAACACCAATCAGCCGAGTACTTTTAATCAAATCCAAGAAAACAATGTTTTCAACAGCCCTTGAATCCTAAATTCTATTCCTAAATCTTTATTTCGCCACAATATATCCCTTAGCCGCCAAAAGCTCAGCAATAAGTACTGCACCACCTGCCGCACCTCTGAGCGTATTGTGGGACATACCTACAAACTTGTAATCGAAAATGGTATCTTCACGAAGTCTTCCCGCAGTAATACCCATACCACCGTAAATTTCACGTTCATCCTTAATCTGAGGTCTGTTGTCCTCTTCAAAGTATGTGATAAACTTCTCGGGTGCGTTTGGAAGCTTAAGATCCTGAGCTTCACCCTTGAAGTTCTTCCAATCCTCTAAAATCTGCTCCTTTGTGGGCTTGTTCTTGAACTTTACAAATACTGCAGCTGTGTGTCCGTTTGTTACCGGAACTCTGTAGCACTGTGCGGAAATGGTAATATCGTCACGCTTAACAATCTTGCCGCCTTCGACCTTACCCCAAAGTCTGAGAGGCTCCTGCTCAGACTTTTCTTCTTCACCGCCGATAAATGGAATAAGATTGTCTATCATTTCCGGCCATTCATTGAAAGTCTTACCTGCACCGGAGATAGCCTGATATGTTGTAACTATAACCTGTTCAATGCCGTATTTGAGTAGGGGAGTAAGCATGGGAACATAGCTCTGAATGGAACAGTTGGGTTTAACTGCGATAAAGCCGTTCTTTGTGCCGAGTCTCTTTCTCTGAGAAGCAATAACTTCAAGATGCTCGGGATTGATTTCCGGAACAACCATGGGAACATCTTCTGTCCATCTGTGTGCGGAGTTGTTGGATACAACGGGAGTTTCCTTCTTTGCATATGCTTCTTCAAGGGCGCGAATTTCGTCCTTTTTCATGTCAACCGCACAGAAAGTGAAGTCGCACATCTCGCACACTTTATCAATATCGTTTGTTGCATCGAGAACAACCATCTTTGCAACCTTTTCCGGCATAGGAATGTCCAGCTTCCATCTGCCGCCAAGTGCTTCTTCATATGTCTTTCCCGCACTTCTTGCACTTGCTGCAAGTACGGTGATTTCAAACATGGGATGATTGTCGAGAAGTGTGATAAATCTCTGACCTACCATACCTGTTGCGCCGATGATGCCTGCTCTTAATTTCTTCATAAGTACAATCTCCTTTTTAATGTCTACCTATAATAAAATATTATATTAAAAAAATGAGATTTTGTCAATAGTCTATATAAAACAAAAGAAAAAAACTATGGATTGAGTTTTCCGTTATATAATACAAAACAAGCTGAAAGTGGCATTTATTTTTACCGATGCCTTTTTCAAAAACAGTGTATTTGTGATCGGAAGTGTTTGTTTTATCTGAATATTTGCAGAAACCCGTGCTCAACACTTTTTTTAAGCGAAAACATCCTATAATTTCCGTCGTCAAAGGTAATACCGCATTTATCACCGAGCAACTCGCTGATGACGCCTTTTCCGAATGTTCTGTGCCGTATTTCCGTACCTGTTTTGAAAAGCGATACATCGTCAACATACGGCTTTCTTATTATAATTTTACCGTTTGTATCGTCTTTTCTTCGGAAATGATGGGTAATGCTTGCTTCATATCGCATGAGTTCGTAGATAAAGAATGAGTCACTTGCTTTGCTCCCGTCATATTCCGAATAGTACTTGAGTATCCTTACACTCTTTTTTGCTCTTGTTACGGCAACGTAAAACAAACGCCGTTCTTCTTCAAGATGTGACTTTTTTTCCACTTCCGTAAGATAGGTGTCGGGAGAACCGGGTAAAACGCCTTCTTTAACATCTATTATAATAACATTGTCATATTCAAGACCCTTGCTTGAGTGTATCGTGGAAAGAATGATACAAGGCTTGTCGGGAAACTTTGGTTTTGTAATCTCATCATACAAGAATTTTATTCTGTCACAGAAATCACCGTAATCACTGCAACCGGATGCTATTTGGGATAGTATTGCAATTTTTGTTTTATCCCGCAGTCTGAAATCGAGAAACCGCCCGAAACAGGTATCCGTGTGAAGCTCTCGTATGGTTTCGGAAAGCCGTTTGACGGAGGAATTATTAAGAGTACGAAGAAATGATGCAGTCTTAACTGCTTTGTCGGAGTCTGCCTCGATATATTTTATAAAATACTCCATGATGGATAGCTTTTTCTTATGTGCACGATTAACTATAATATGTGCGGTTTCCCTATTCAACCCGCACCCCATTCTGGGAGCAATATCGAGAAACACTTCGGCATTATCCGGTTCAAAACAGAATTTCAGCACGGAAAGCATATCGCATACCCCGGGATTTGCGAAAAACATTCCGTCGGTCTCGCGATAACTATAGGGGATTCCTTCACGTTCGAGCATATCAATAAGAGGTATTGCAGACTCGTTGTTTCTGAAGAGTATCGCTGTGCTTTCGTGGGAATTCTCTGCCTTCGTGCAGACCTTGAAAAGATAATTGAACTGATCGGTATATTGGGGAAAGCTTACTATTTCAATGTCTTTGCCCTCATCCTTTTCGGTATACATATTCTTTTGTCTGCGTTCCGAATTGTTGTCGATAAGAGTAGAGGCTCTTTTTATAATATTACCGGTGCTTCTGAAGTTCTGCTCCATAAAAAGAATTTCGGCTCCCGGGTATATTTTTTCAAATTCAAGCAACGCCGCAGGATAAGCTGCACGGAACCCGTATATGCTCTGATCCTCATCCCCAACCATGAACAGATTATCTTTTGTCAGAAGTCTTATTATTTCATGCTGCAGCTTTGAGGTATCCTGTGCCTCGTCAACATTTATGTATTTGAATCTGCCTTGGAAGACTGCGAGTATTGATGGGTATCTGCGAAGTATCTTGTATGCAAATTCAAGCTGGTCATCATAGTCCATAATATTCCTTCGTGCTTTTTCACTACGATACAATGACAACATTTCCGATAGCTTTGTGTCACGGGAATATTTGTTTATTTCCTCAATCGACATCATCATATTTCTGACATAGGTTATATTACGTTTTAGCTCGTTTATACTGCCGATAACGGGATGTTTACCGTATACCCTCGGATACAGTTCCCCGAGAATACTGTTTTCACTATTATCCTCGTCCGCAAGTTCAAATGAAGTACGGTTCATCTGCTGCTCGTATTCCATTATTATCAGTGCACATATTCCATGTATGGTTCTGAACTGAGGAACATTGCTATTACCGAAAACGGATATGTATCTTTCTTTCATGTCACGGCAGGCTGCAACGCTGTAGGTGAGTGTCAAAATGGAATCGTGTGGGATCCCCAGGCAGTTCATCATATAGCCGAGTCTTGAAACAATAACCGTGGTCTTACCGCTACCGGGAACAGCAAGCAAAAGCGTATACCCGTCGGTGCGAAGTACTGCCTGCTCCTGTTGATTTGTGAGCCTTATATCGTAATTTTCTTTGAATTCAGCAAATGTCATAATACTCCGAAATCTATACGGGGATACACCATTTTTGTTGATATACCTCCGAAATTATATATGTGTTTTTACGTTTATCTGTCTTGTATGATCATATATCAAGTCCGAAATGCTCGGAATATATACTCTTTGGTTGATGGTCATTGAGGTTTCATATTTTGTGCCTTGTCTGGGAATTCAAGGATGTGTTCGATTTTCCCTATGCGGCAAGAAAATCGGTGTCTTATTCATGTTGTTTCTCCAAAAGAAAAATGATACGTACATTATATCAAGTTTATTTTCAAATTCAACTCTGATTTTTTTACCGATGTAAGTGATTTTCCCTTCGTTGTAAGTGTCGTATCGCCTTTGCAGAAGCTCTTTTTTAGTATTTGTATTATTCTATCAAAGAATAGTCGAAAAGTCAATGGTTATATTATCAACCATGGAAAAAATCAGCAAAAATGAGTAAAATAAAATAATTCTTGCAAAATCACGAAAATTGTGGTAAAATACAGTTTGAATAATCTATAAGGGAAAAGACAATGAACGGAATTATAAACATTTACAAACCAAAGGGAGTAACCAGCCACGATGTGGTATACAAAATAAGAAAGATGTACGGCATTAAAAGGGTAGGTCATGCCGGAACTCTCGACCCGATGGCGACAGGAGTGCTTCCTGTGCTTGTGGGGAATGCCTGTGCGGCTCAGGAATACATAATGGAGCATGATAAAACCTACATTGCGGGACTTCGCCTGGGAACCGTAACGGACACCGGTGATATAACGGGTGAGATACTTAAAACTTGTGATAATATTCCCGATACCGAAGCTGTAAAAAGTACAGGAGAAAGCTTTGTAGGCAGTATGAAACAGTTACCGCCGATGTACAGTGCGATAAAAATTGGTGGAAAAAAACTGTATGAGCTTGCAAGAGAAGGGAAGACAGTTGAGAGGGAAGCACGTGATATAACGGTATATTCCTCAAAAATGCTTGAAAAGGTAAATAACACGGATTATTATTTTGAATTCTCAGTTTCCAAGGGAACATATATCAGAACGCTCGGCGAGGACATAGGGGCAAAGCTTGGATGTGGCGGAACATTATTTTCACTTGAAAGAACCGTATGCGGAGAATTCTCAAAGTCAGATGCCCATACTCTTGAAGAATTAACCGAAATATTTGAAAAAGAGGGCAGAGACGGGCTTAAAAAGCTTCTTTATCCTGCAGAAATGTCCTTTTACCATTTGTCAATCCTGAAGTTACCGGAATTTTATACAAGGCTCTGTAAGAACGGACTTGAAATATATCTTGCAAGAATCGGAAATCCGAAATTAAATGTTGGAGATAAAATCCGCATATACGACAACAACGGTGTTTTTTTCGCAATAGGTGAGGTCGGTGAATACAAAGAGGGAATTGCAGTCAAAGCAAAGGTCAGATTTGACACTGTCAGAAAATAACTTATTCGGGATAAATCTCACCTGAATCCAACGTATTTTCATTTGAATTAACTATGAGCTTATTTTTAACAATTACAGGTTGAAAATAGACTTTTGTTGTAATATAATTTATTGTGTAAGATTTTAATGATTGGAAGGTGCATGATGGACGCAAACAAGAACGCAATTATAGAAATCAAAATAAAGAAAACAGCGGAAGCTCTTGAAAAAAACAATTTCAGTACTTTTATCGCCGAGGACAAAGAGCAGGCGGTGGAAATACTCAAAACACTTATAAACAAAGACGACACTATTGGTCTTGGCGGATCTGTTACACTTACACAGCTTGGCGTTGTGGATCTTTGCAGAAGCTCCGATTACAAGCTCTTTGACAGATATACTCCCGGACTTACTCCGGCGGAAACAACAAATATTTTAAAAAAATCAATGCTTGCGGATGTATTTATAACTTCGACAAACGCAGTTACGGAAAACGGAGAGTTATACAACGTTGACGGAAGAGCAAACAGAGTAGCTGCAATGCTTTTCGGACCCGAATCGGTTGTGGTCATTGCGGGTTATAACAAGATAGTAAAGGATCTTGAAGCGGCAGATAAGAGGGTACGAGAGTTTGCTGCTCCCATGAACTGTGTAAGACTCGGCAGAGAAACACCTTGTACCAAGATCGGCAGCTGTGCAGATTGCAGATCGGAGGGCAGAATATGCGCCGACAGAGTTGTAATGGCACGACAGATGATAAAGGGAAGGGTAAAGGTAATTCTTGTTAAAGAGGAACTCGGATATTAATAATGAAAAATCTTAATGTGGTTCTTCTTGAACCGGAAATAGCTCCGAATGTCGGAAATATCGCAAGAACATGTGCCTGTACGGGAGCAAATCTCCACCTTATAGACCCTTTGGGTTTTGAAATAAATGACAAGCATCTAAAACGTGCAGGACTTGATTATTGGAGTTACCTCGGAGTTAAGAGATACAAAAACATCGCGGAGTTTTACGAAAAAACAAAGGGCGGTCATTACTTTTACTTTACCACAAAAGCTCCGAGAGGCTACACAGAAACAGAATACCCCGATGATTGCTATATCATTTTCGGTAAAGAATCAGCGGGCATTCCGGAAAGTATATTAAGAGAAAACCTCGATAAATGTGTAAGGATTCCGATGATACCCAACCTAAGAAGCCTTAACCTTTCAAATTCCGTTGCAATAGCAGTATATGAGGTGCTTCGTCAGCACGGATTTGATATGCTGGAGGATAAAGGAAAGCTTTTCGATGAATACATTGAGCTTTCGGAAAAGGGATTGCTTTACAGAGACTAATAAACGTGAGTTAAAAGATAAAACTATTTTGAACGGAAAATATGGAATGAAGATTTGAAGTACCGTCAGCTTCAAGGACATAAAGAGACACTTGGATTTTTAAAAGTACTTTTTAATAGTGTTTGGTAAAAATGTACAGTTTTTTTCTGACTTTTACAATGAAATGACGAATCTTGTTTAGCACTATTGACAAAATTAATTATTTGCGTTATAATATAATGAATTATGATTTAAGCAAAATTTCAGGGAGGATCCAACACATGAAAATGAAAAAGCTTCTTTCGCTCATGATCTGTTTTTCAATGCTTATGACAACAGTGCTTTCAGGATGCGGAAAAGAAAAAATGGATGAAAAACAGGAAGCGGAGAGCTCTGTTGAGCTTGTAACACTCAATATGTTTATCGTGACCGACGACGCTACAACGGAGGAACAGAAGCAGGCTGTTGAGATCGCTATCAACGAGGTTACTATCAAGTCTCTCAAGACAAAGCTCAACATTAACTTTCTTAAGGAAGATGAATATTGGCCCACTATCGAACAGACACTTGCGGACATAGAAGCTTATGAAGCAGATCCGCTGAACAAGAAGACAAAGTCCAAGCGTGCACCCAAGGCTCGTTCACTTGACGAAATCTACACTGATATGCGTCAGAACGGTATCAGTATAGATAAGGTTCTTCCCAAGGTAGAGTTCGGAACTCCCATGATGCTCGGTGCTGTGGAGGCATTTGATATAAGTGTAGCTGTTCCCCAGATAGATATTATAGTATTCAACGACTACAATAAGTACTATGAATATGTATTCCCGGGTGTTGACAAAGACGGTAAGGCAATCCCCTCAAAGCTTGCTCCTCTTGACAGCTATCTCAAGGCAGAAAGCAAGATTCTCAACTCCTATATCTATCCTTCCTACCTAGAAGCTGCAAAGCTCGGTGGAAAGAATGTATATGGTATTCCTGTAAACGGGCCCATCGGTACATATGAATATATCGCTATCGACAGAGAACTCGCACAAAAGTATATCACTTCTCCTGATATGCTTGCAAGAGATGCTTTTGAAACAGACGAAGAATACTATGAGTATTTTGAAGCATATGTGGCTGAAAATTACAACACATTCCAGAAGTTTGCTCCTTTCCTTGCTGCTGTTAAGGCAGGTGAACCGGATGTTATTCCGCTTAACAAGGGTACATCTCCCGGAAATGTTGAGTTCTATCCCGAAGAGGGTTCTCCCATTGGTGTTGTATTTGAAGGGACGGAATGGCCGGAGAGACTTTGTTCCGTTTACGAAGATGAAACAGTAAGAGCTCATTTTGAATCCATATACAACTACAGACAGGCCGGTTACATGGCTGATGAAACAGCCCCCGCAAATGCAAGATATGCAGTTCAGATTCTTGAAGGATCAGCAATGGCAGAAGAAGCTCTTGAAGCTCAGGTTGGCAGAGATTATATCTTTATTACTTACAAGAACCCTATGTTTGTAAATGAAGAAGTTCTTTCCGGTGTATTTGCTATCAGTTCAAAGTCATATAACAAGGGCAGAGCTATGGAAGTTATTGAAGCTTTCAACACAAAGTCAAACCTTGCAAATCTTCTCCAGTGGGGTGTTGAAGATGGTACATCAACATATATCCCCGAAGGGCATGATGAGCCTCTTGAAGGTAACTACAAGCTTGATGAAAACCAAACTGTAGTTCTTATAAATGATGGTAATGGCTACAAGATGAACAACAATCACACAGGAAATAAGTATATCAAGTACAGACTTTCCGGCACTCCTGATGACTTCGAAGGTCAGAAGCTCCAGAATACTCAGTCCTGGGTAGGTGCATTCTCCGGATATTCTCCTGTTTATAATGCTACAGATGAATCTGCAAACAGAAAGACTGTAAACGAGATCAACAGAATTACCGCAATCGCACAGGAATACTACGTTGACTTCGTTGCAGGTACAGGCGATCGTCCTTTCGATGAAAGATATGACGAGCTTATCGAAATACTCAACGAAACAAACAATTTTCTTGCGTTCGATGTTCACGTTGAATATAACTATAGCGGTCCTTATGTAACATTTGTTACCGGCATGAAAGCTGCTTATCCTTACGGAAGAGTTGCAGAGCTTGAACCCACTGTTGAAGAAACAGAAGAAGCTTGAGGGTAAAGAAACAGTAGAAGATGAATCAGCAGCAGAAACCTAAGTAGCTGAATAATCTGAATTTAATAATAAAATGGAATTGGCTTAATGAGGGACACCTCCGGAGAAATCCGAGTCAATTCTTTTTTTTATATATCATAAAATATAAATTAGGTATTTGAAATTAGAATTTATAACAAATGGGTATAAAAAGCCCCCCACTAAAATGAATGAACAAGTCCGATAAAATTGGACAATTGAAAAAATAGTGGGAGGATTTTTTATTTAACTATATAGGTTTCTTTTTATAATCCATTATAATGGAAGTACCGTCAGCGTATGTAATATTATAAACGCCATCGGAAATTTTAGTGTGACTTTTCGGTTAGTGCAACTTTTATATCGGTGAAATAAATGTTGCGTTCACAGTTCTATTTCTTTATTACATCGAAATCCGAAATATCAAATTTCCACTCCGGACGCTTTCTGAACTTTTCCTTAAACTTCTTTGTAAGAACACCCTTTTCTTCAAGGTGAATGTAACAAGCGGTATCGCAGGCCTTTCCGCAGATAGACGATCTGTATGCGTGTCCCTTACCTACGGGAGGATAAAACACTGTTGCATCAAGAATCCTTTCAGCAAGCTCTTTGTCAACCTTTGCTTCACCTGCTATTATGTCAAGTCTTTCGTCAAAGCTGCTGTATGCATCCAACTGCATAAAGGGGTTCTTTGTTCCGTTTGCACCAGCATAGTATACAGCACACTGCCACGTATTAATCTTGCCATCCGCTGCTATAGCTTTTCCAGGGCAAGCCTTTACGCACTTTCCGCACTTGTCGCAAAGGTGAGGAGAATACATTTCCGTACCGTCGAGCTCTGCATCTGTGAGGATGAACATATATCTGAGAAGTGGACCAAACTCGTCGCAAAGCACTCTTCCGTGAAGACCTCTCTCTCCCAGACCGCACTTAACAGCCGCATCATCGTGATTCATCTGAACCTCGAGCTTTTTACCGTGTTTTATAAAGTCGTGGAGTATCTCGGGATTTGTCTCATCTTCGCTCTCTGTCATATGCTGATGCTTTCTTTGGGGAAGTGCTGTATAACCGTTATCCTCAAGAAAATTTGCAACTCTTATTGCAGCACAGGGCATAACAGTTTCCTCAAGACATTCGACTGCCATTGTCGTGTACTGATAATATGTAGTACCCTCTTCAATACCTCTGACAGAACCTCTGAGTATTCTGAAACCGATGCCTATAACAGACTTTACTTCGGGATATATCTTAAATATAGGATCATCCTTGTCAAATCTTGAAGCAGGAGCTATACCGCAAAGATCGGCGCCTGCAGTTTCTGTTGCAAATTTCAATACCTTTTCCGTGAAAGTCATATTATTCCCGCCTCCTTTAAGTGTTCGTAACAAACAGTATCACATTTCTTCGCACAGAAGCAGGGAGCGTATCCTTTGAATTCCGGAAGAAAATCAATTTTCTTGTACATTTTTCTTGCACTGACGGCATCAAATCTGTAGTCACCGTTGAGAATTGCCTCTCTGTCGGGATCGTCTTTGAGAAAATCGTCGGTCATATGCGGATTGGATTTGTGAGCACCTCTGTAGTAAACAGCACACTGCCATGTATCAAGCCCCTTTTCGCTTATAGCCTTGCCGGGGCAGGCAGCGATACATTTACCGCACTTGTCACAAAGGGATGCGGCAAGCTCATCGTCCGTTTCAAGCGGAGCGTCTGTTATGATAAATGCATATCTCACATATGGACCATACTTCTTTGATATTACCTTGCCCGAAAGTCCTCTCTCTCCGAGACCGCATGCCTTTGCAGCTTTGCCGAAATCAATAACAACATCGGGAGCCGCTTTTCCGTCCTCAACGGAGTCGGAATTCAAAACATATGTATCCATAACCTCGGGATTCGTTTCAGTATCGCCCTTGGTGCGAAGATTTGCATATGAACGCTGAAGACAAGCATCCCAACCATCATTTTCTATAAGTGCTCCCATTTTTAAAAGGAATACTTCTGCATATTCTTCGTCAAAATTCTTTACGCCAAACGTTGTATATGAGAATACCTGATTTCCGTTTTCCATAGCCTTGTAAAGTCCTTTTGGAACTCTGAATTCAAAGCCTATAATGCACTTGGCATTGGGGAGAATCATAAGCGGATCACGTTGAATATTCTCACCCTTAAAAATGTCGAGCTTTCCGATACCGCAGTTTGAAGCACCGTACTTTATCGCCATTTCCTTTATTTCTCTGCTTGTTATCATACGAATACCCCCTTATCTGTCAAGCTTCCATGCTTTTTTTGTACGTAGCGGAGCATTGAATCTTCCTTCCATACATCCGCCTTTTTTCTCAAGCATACTTACGCAAGCTCTTATACAACCGCCGCACTTCGCCATGTTGTAGCCAACCCATGAGGGGAAGTACTTTTGAAGTGCATTGTATACCTTCATGATTTCCTGCTCGTTGGCAACCTGAGTCTTGCCTTCAAGCAAATCAAGACTTCCGTTTTCATTCTTATCAAATACTTCCTTTGAAACAAAGGGATTATAATATCTGCCGGCATGAGTGTAGAAAGCATAACATCTCCACATATCAATGTCGCCCCATTCGCAGATTTTGCCCGCAAGATCAACAGTGATAGTCTTACCAGAGTTAATCGCAGGAATACAGCTTCCGGGACACTCACGAACACAAGCACCGCACTTGCGGCAAAGAGGTTCACCGCTGTACATCTCATCATATTCAAGCTCTGCATCCGTGAAAAGGAATGCAACTCTCTGCAAAGGACCAAACTCCGGAGTGAGAAGCATCTTACTCCAGCCAATCTCACCAAGTCCGCAGGCAACCGCCGCAAGTCTGAATTGGAACTGAATATCGGGAGCTGTGTTACCTTCTCTTGTAGGTCTTGTAAAGCTTACACTTCTGTGGTGTGCTGTGGATTTCTTTGCGTTTTCTTCAACCTCGATCTGTTCTTCGGGAGAAAGTGTATTGCCCTCGGAACCGTCCATATCTGAAACAACACCTCTTGCACCGGTGTTTCTGTAAACGAAAGCCTCATAGCCTTCGTCCTCAATGAGGCGTCCTACCTGATAAAGAACAGTCGGTGCAAAAATCTCATTGATACCGCCATAAGCCATTGATGGATACTGATAGAACTGAGTACCCTCCTCGATACCACGTTGCACGCCTCTGGGAATTCTGAAAACAAAGCCTATACATGACTTCGCTTCAGGGAACAGTTTTGCCGGATTCATCTCATCGGGAGCACCCGCAAACCTCGACATAGGGGCAATACCGCATTTATCTGCGCCTGCCGCCAGTGCCGCTTCCTTAATCATTTTGCTTGTCAGCATAAATATACCCTCCATTTATATTAGTCAGTATTTTTTCATAAACATCAACACAGTAACTACAATTTTGACAATCCTTATTACATGATCCTACCGTCTTTGCAAAATCTTCCGGAAACTTACTGTTATCAAGAAACTTCGGAGAAATTACCGCCGAATGGTTTGGTTCGAGAAGCTCATGAATACCTCCAAAATATTTACCTGTAACATAAGCATTAATAACTTTCACCGGAGATGCATTTATTCTTGTTGCCAGCTTTACCGCTTCAAAGTAGTCCTCATAAAGGTGAATATCCTCTGGACGTATAAAGTTGGTGTTACGAATCATATATTTTGCGTTGTCACTTTTTGCGAGATACTCCCAGCACTTACCTTTAAAATCATAAGCATTGTCCATGCCGGAAATATCACTCTCATGTGCAACAAGATTATCATGGAAATTATGTACCGAGCAGTTATTCAGACACCCGCTGTTACAAAGTCCGAACAGCTTTTTGCCGGCATCGTCACACCATTTTTTCAGCTTCTTTATCCTTGCAAAATTTCTGTTGTATTCCCTTTTCATATAATATGAGTCAAACACATCCGCAACATATTCCATTCCCTCAATTGAGCCGATTTCCATATTTACGGAAGCACGAACTTCAAGATTCTCGAAGTTGGTTTTGAAGAATTTTGCAATAACAGGGGAGGTGACAGTTACGGAAGAAAGTCCGAACTTTCTATCAAGATAATCGGCAGTATCACCAATCTTGTTGAAAAATTCCCGTGAAAGACTGTCCTTGCCGTAGCAGTTCCCGTTAAAGAGCAGATTGAATTTAAATCCGTGCTCGGAAAGCTTACACAGATCCGCCAGCTGTTTTTCCTGTGCTTCATAGGGGGTAAAGATTCCACTCTTCAACTGGTTGTTTCGACCGTTCGGAAAATCGCCGAATGAAAAATATACCTCGTATATACTATCCTTGCAACTAATGATTTTGTCAACGAGTCTGTCATCCTCGAGAAGCTGATAACCGACATTAAACTTCATAAATTCACCCCCTTCGTGAAAATGTTTATACCTTGTTTTATATTATATCATATTCATCTGTTATAATAAATACAAAAAACACACCAAAATTTATAAAAAATGAACCTGTGAGGAATAATTATGGATTTTGAAAACTTAAATCCCCATATAAGATTTGTAAATGTTTTCAGTTATTTTCCAAAAGAAGATGAGTATGTCATGGGTTATGACTATCGTATTTTTTACATTAACGATGGTAGAATATTTTTAAATTTCAAAGATTCGTCGATTACACTCGAAAAACACCATCTTGTTCTGATACCATCGGAATATCCGTATAAGTTGACAGCCTACAATGGAACGAGCTGTGAAATTCTCTGCTTTAATTTTGATACTGTAAAGGGTAATCTTTCCGAAACTTCGGTGCACCCTGATTCCGAAGAGAAATTTGACTATTCAAAAGTCTTTGAAAAAGAAAAAGTGACAGGTGTGACATCGCCGATTGTCATCTCGGATGCAACATCAATAAGTGAGATTCTCTTTGAAATCAATCGCGAATTTCAGGCAAAAAGACTTGGGTACAGAAGGAAAGCCGAAGCGCTCTTAATATCGGCAATAATATCTATTGTAAGAACCTCAAAGGAAGCTCCCAAAAAGGAGGTGCTGCTTGCCGGTTCTGTCAGGGAATATCTTCTCGAACACATCGGCGAAGAATGTTCTGCCGAATCCATCGGTGAAATATTCCACTATCATCCCAACTACATAAACAGAGTATTTAAAAAAAACTTTGATACAACAATCCATAACTATCTGATAAAACAAAGAATCAAAACCGCAAAGGAGCTGCTTGCTACTTCAAATCTTTCTCTTGAAAAAATAGCGTTAAAATGTGGCTTTAAAACTCTTGCTCATTTTTCTAGATGTTTTAAAGACAATTGTGGAGTGTCACCGTCTGCTTTTCGTAAAATGAGCGAAATCGTAATCATCTGACAATAAGCCAACAAAAAATCCCGTACTCCATATCAGTACGGGACTCTTTCAATATATTGGAAACAGTTAAAACTATGAGTCTTAACAAGTCTTATTTCTTCTTCTTACCTGCAACAACAACTGCACCGATAACTGCAACTACCACAACAACGATGATAACGATAACGATGGGGCTCATGCCATTTTCTTCAGCACCCTCTTCTGTTGCTTCATCGTCTGCGGGAGCTTCTTCGGTTTCATCTGCGGGAGCTTCTTCGGTTTCGTCTGCGGGAGCTTCTTCAGTTTCATCTGCGGGAGCTTCTTCAGTTGCCTTTTCTTCTTCAGCTTTCTTAGCCTCTTCTTCAGCCTTCTTAGCTTCTTCAGCGGCCTTCTTTTCAGCTTCAGCCTTGATGTCAGCTTCTTCAACTGCTACAGCAGCAGCAAGAGTAGCATCGTCAGTGATCTTTTCGTTGTCTGTTACGAACTTGATCTGAGAAACGGAGCCTGAATTTTCTGTCTTACTAACAACGATAACGTCGTATGTACCTGCCTTGATGTCAACAGCAGCTGTCTTGAGAACCTGATCAACGATCTTTGGGGAAGCTGTTTCGGTATCGTTTACAGCAACCTTAGCGATAGGTTCGCCTTCGATCTTGTTGAGGTATACCCAGAACTCTGTACCTGTACCGGGCTTGCTGGCAAGGTTATAGCCGCACTTAACAGCGAGCATCTTAACGTCAGCAGGGAATACTACATTTTCCCAAACTACAGCGTCATCTTCTGTTGTTCTGCCTGTACCGTGTGTTACAGCGAACTGAAGAGGATAATCGGAAGCCTGGTGGTTTGTAGCTGCGTTATCTATAAGTGTACATTCGCCTTCCTTAACGTTTACGTCAAAGTAGCCGTATGTCTTTGCCTGCTTAGCGATAGCATCTCTCTTAGCAACGATAGCCTGAGCCTTAGCAAGGTCTTGAGCTCTCAGAGCGTCAGCAACGGGAACGAGAGCTGCTTCGTCCATAGCTTCATACATGAAGTTTACCTGAGAAAAGGAACCTGAATTTTCTGTCTTACTAACAACGATAACGTTGTATGTACCTGCCTTGATGTCAACATCAGCAAACTTGAGAACCTGGTCCTTAATCTGAGAGGAAGCTGTTTCGGTATCGTTTACAGCAATCTTAGCGATAGGCTCACCCTCGACCTTGTTGAGGTATACCCAGAACTCTGTACCTGTGCCGGGCTTGCTGGAAAGCTTGTAGCCGCACTTGACAGCAACCTGATTAATGTCCTTGTCGAATGTGACGTTTTCCCAAATTACAGCGTCATCTTCTGTTGTTCTGCCTGTACCATGTGTTTCAGTGAACTGGAGAGGATAATCGGAAGCCTGAGCATTGGTAGCTGCGTTGTCCTGAAGTGTGCAGAGACCGTCCATAACGTTGACCTGAACAACATTGGATGTGTCAACTACTACTTCTTCAGCATTTTCTTCTGCGGTAGCTACTGCGTCCTGAGCGAATGCAGACATAGCTGTCATAGAGGAAGCGAGAATAGCACAAAGTGCCAAACTTGTTAACTTTTTCATGTCAAAACACTCCTATTAAAAATATTTTTCGTTTGGCTGAGCATTGATATGGATACTCAACTTCAGTAATATTGTACCACTAAAATTCTTGAATGTCAACAAATTTTATTGAAAATTTTCAAAAGAAATAGTTTTTTTAACTAGAAAACTCCCCCAAAAAACTTTTGTTAATCAAAAATGAAAATTATATTAAAAAGATGAAATTCGTTGAACAAAAATGTGCAACTAAAATTGTATGAATTCTACCTGATTTTGAAAAAGGCGATGGTTGTAAAATAATTGAGGTATTCGGTGCACTTTATATTTGTTGTTATTTTTGCTGAATTTATTGTATGTTCTCGTATATATATTGTACAAAATATTTTTTCAAAATTTGTAAAACCCCCTTGACAAAAAACAAAATGTGGTGTATACTATGTAAAGTGATTTGCTTTACAGGCAATGTTGAGTAAAAGGGTGAATGTATAATGGCTGTAAAGAATTTGAAATATGCTCTTCTTCTTGATGTGTACGGAACCATGCTCAATGAAAAGCAAAGATATGCCCTTGAAATGTACTATTGCGATGATTTGTCTCTTTCTGAGATTGCGGACAATATCGGAATAACCCGTCAGGGTGTAAGGGATCAGATAAAGCACGCCGAGGAGGAGCTTGACAACCTTGACTCCAAGCTCGGATTGATAGATAAATTCGATGAACTTCGCAAAGTAATTGTTGAGATTGAGAATGTGGCAGAAAACGAATTGGTAAAATCTCTGTGTAGCCGTGTTAAATCTCTTTTGGAAGCCTGAGTGTAAGGAGGCGGGATAACAGAAAGTGTTTCAAAATCTTCAGGAAAGACTTGCTGGTGCATTTAAGCGTTTTAAGAGTAAGGGGAAACTTACGGAAGCTGATGTTAAAGAAGGAATGCGTGAGATCAAACTCGCTCTTCTTGAAGCTGATGTAAGCTTTAAAGTTGTTAAGGAGCTTATAAAAACCTGCTCAGAGAGGGCTGTGGGACAGGATGTTCTTGAAAGCCTTGTACCTGCACAGCATATTGTTAAAATTGTTAATGAAGAACTTACCAACATTATGGGTAAGGAAAACGCCAAGCTTGTAATATCCTCAAGACCGCCGACAATAGTTATGATGTGCGGACTTCAGGGTGCCGGTAAAACAACACACACCGGTAAGCTTGCTCTTATGTATAAAAAACAGGGGAAGCGTCCTTTGATGGCTGCCTGCGATGTTTATAGACCGGCGGCAATAAAACAGTTGCAAGTTATCGGTGAGCAGACAGGTGTTCCCGTATTTACCATTGAGGGCTGTAATGACCCGGTAAGGATCGCAAAGGAAGCTCTTGAACACGCAAACAGACACGGGCACGATATGCTGTTCCTTGATACTGCGGGACGTCTTCATATAGATGAAGTTCTAATGGAAGAGCTAAGACGTATAAAGGAAGAGCTTAATCCTACAGAAATTCTCTTTACCGTTGACGCCATGACGGGGCAGGATGCGGTAAATGCGGCGGAAAGCTTTAATTCACAGCTTGACGTTACCGGTGTGCTTCTCACAAAGCTTGACGGTGACACAAGAGGCGGTGCGGCACTCTCGGTAAGATATGTAACCGGAAAGCCGATAAAGTTCGTCGGTATCGGTGAAAAGCTTGATCAGATTGAGCCCTTTTACCCGGATAGGATGGCATCAAGAATTCTTGGTATGGGCGATGTTCTCTCGCTTATCGAAAAGGCTGAGCAGGCATACGATGAAAAACAGGCTGCAGAGCTTGAAAGGAAGTTCAGAGAACAGACCTTTACATTGGATGATTACCTTGCACAGTTCAGACAAATAAGAGGTATGGGTTCCATCGAACAGCTCATGGGAATGATACCCGGGGTTAATCAGAACGCTCTTAAGGATGTAAAAATAGATGAAAGAGTTATTGACCGAATGGAAGCAATTATACTTTCAATGACGGTCAAGGAAAGAACTCACCCTGAGATTATCAACGCATCAAGAAAAATAAGAATCGCCAAAGGTTCAGGTATGAGAGTCGAGGATGTAAACAAGCTTCTCAAGCAATACGATCAGACAAACAAGATGATGAAGCAGTTTGCGGGCGGCGGACTTATGAAGAAGCTCGGCGGAAAGATGTTTTCAAAGAAAATGGCAAAGCAACACAAAAAGAAGTAATAAGCAAAAGCAAATACAAAACTTAATCAGTATAAACTCGCCAAATGCTAACGGCGTTTTATAAATAACAAAATTATATTTTTCGGAGGAAAGAAAAATGGCAGTTAAAATCAGACTTAGAAGAATGGGCGCCAAGAAGGCTCCTTTTTACAGAGTAGTTGTAGCAGATTCCAGATACCCCAGAGACGGTAGATTTATCGAAGAGATCGGTTACTACAACCCACTCACAAACCCCGCTGAAGTAAAGATTGACGGCGATAAGGCAAAGCAGTGGATTTCCAACGGTGCTCAGCCTACAGAGACAGTTAAGGCTCTTCTTAAGAAGAACAACATCCTCTGATTGTCAACGCTGTCCCGGAGTAGGTTTATTTGAGGCTCCGTAAAAAGGTTGCCTCCTGCGACAACGAAAGGAATGTGTGCAAACATGATGAAGACTGTACTTACCGATATTGCGAAAGCAATCGTTGAGAACCCCGATGAAGTTGTTGTTACCGAGCGTGAAGACGGCGATACGGTTTATCTTGAACTGTCCGTCGCAGAAAGTGATATGGGCAAGGTCATCGGAAAGCAGGGCAGAATTGCAAAGTCGATAAGAACCGTTATGAAGGTTGCCGCAATACGTGAAAACAAGCGTGTTATTGTGGATATTATCTAACTATCCTGCAAATAAAAAATGCACTTATTAAAATTTACTTAGGTGTTGTTAAAAACAATATTTTGAGCGATATTTTAAGCGGTACAGATAAACGAAAAACACACAACAGGCTGTATGTCTGCTGTGTGTTTTTTTGTGGGAATAAATATATTCTTTGTAGTTCTAAAAATTCGACAACAAAAGGCTGTGAAATGGATTTTATAAATATCAACAGTGATTTACTTGTTCTCGGCATTACCCATAAGTGTTTTTATAGATTTCTGCTTTGCCTGATTCGCTATATTATCTCATAAATACGCTATAAAGTTAGTAAACATTAGTATAAAACAAGAGCTATGACAGTTTTAGTTTCCTGTCAAAGCTCGTTTTATTTATTTTTCTAATTTAAATTCTTCCAATGTGCTATCGTTAGTAGGTACATAAAGGATTGCATTACTTGTGGCATTAATATCACTTAGCGAATAATCTCCGTTGCTATCTTTTGTAAAGATTACATCTTTTTGAACTAACCCTTTAGTTGAATATACGCCCGAATTATCATTTCTGTCTGTATAAATAATAATACAAAAGTTATAATCATTTTTGGAAACATAGTTAAAATACCAATCTGTAAGCACATCGAGGGTGATTTTGTCTGAGCTTGCTTCAATAATGGAATATTCTCCCAACTTTTTGGTACCAAATCCGTTCATCATATCTTTAACCTGTGCATTATCGTACAGATGCTTTTCTTGCTTAAACTGTCCTTCCCGACAAGCTGTAATTGACAAGACCATGACAAATGCAAGAATTGATGTAAGTAATCTTTTCATTTTTAATTCCTTTCTTGTAGAAATACTAGCATAAACATATTATATACAGAAATGCTTACTTTGTCAAGATGTTTTAGAAAAGTAATGGTATAATATAGCAAAATAAAAAAGCTGATACAAGCGAGCTTGAGATAGCGGTTGAACTTTAGTGTTGTAATTAAAAAGGTTATAGTAACCATATGAATATCGTCCTGTGGTATTGGTATATATAAAAAAGCCTGTTAGGATTGCACAAGTCCAGTAAAAACGGACAAAAGAAAAAAGAGCTCCTATGATATTTTATTATACCATAGGTGAAGTAGTCAATACTTTGTAGACACAAAAAAAGAATATTTTTATGCTGCCTGTTCAAGCCTGTATTGAACAGGTGGTTTTCTTTTTAGCTTTCGCATAGGTTTTATGTAATTGAAATAATAGATTGTTTCGTCAATGA
>JAZUOO010000050.1:0-15151 GCA_045604705.1 Eubacteriales bacterium | reverse complement strand
ATAGATGAGGTAAAAGACAGCGAAGGAAAGCTTTTCACAAGTGGTCACTTTGACCTGCTCGTCTGTGACGAAGCACACCGTTCTATTTACAACAAATACAGAGACATTTTTAATTACTTCGATGCCCCGCTTGTTGGTCTTACTGCTACGCCAAAAGATGAAATTGATAAGAACACATATGAAATTTTCGAACTTGAAAGCGGTGTTCCTACCTATGGCTATGAACTTGCGCAGGCGGTAAAGGACGGTTATCTTGTTGACTATATGTCAGTAGAAACAAAACTGAAATTCATAGAGCAAGGTATTACGTACGAAGATTTAACACAAGAAGAAAAGGAAGAATATGAAAATCTTTTCGAGGACGAAAACGGAGAGATTCCTGAAAGAATCAGCTCTTCCGCACTCAACGAGTGGATTTTTAACCGTGATACAATACGCCAGGTTTTGAATACATTGATGTCCGACGGAATTAAAATTGAATATGGCGAAAAGATTGGCAAAACAATTATATTTGCAAAAAACCATCTGCACGCAGAGAAAATACTTGAGGTTTTCAATTCAGAATACCCGCATCTCAATGGCTTTGCAAAGGTAATTGACAATAAGATTAACTATGCACAGAGTCTTATTGACGAATTTTCTGACCCGAAAAAGTTGCCGCAGATTGCAATATCTGTTGATATGTTTGATACCGGTATCGACGTGCCGGAGGTTTTGAACCTTGTATTTTTTAAGAAGGTTATGAGTAAGGCGAAATTCTGGCAGATGATAGGGCGTGGCACACGTCTTTGCCCCGGACTTTTGGATGGGGAAAACAAAAACAAATTCTATATTTTTGATTTTTGTGGCAACTTTGAGTTTTTCAGAATGAATCAGGGAAAGCCTACAGCCAACCAGATAGCACTGCAGGGGGCAATATTTAATCTGAAAGCGCAGATTGTTTATAAACTTCAGGATATTGCTTACCAAACCGATGATTTAATCGCATTCCGCAGGAGTTTGGTTGCTGAAATGGTAGCAAAAGTTCGTCAGCTTAACAAGGATAATTTTGCAGTAAAACAACACCTTAAATACGTTGAATTATATGCAAACGAAGAAAATTTCGTATCACTTACATATGAAGATACGCTTATTATCAAAGAAGAGCTTTCGCCCCTCATCATTCCTGACGAGGATGAAGCGAGCGCTGTCAGATTTGATGCTCTCTTGTATGGAATTGAACTTGCTTATCTTGCGGCTAAAGGATATGGCAGGCTCAGAAGCGATTTGTTCAAAAAGGTTAAGGGAATTGCAAGTGTTGCAAACATTCCTGAAATCACGGCAAAAACAGAGCTTATCAACAAAATTTTACATACGGATTATCTTGATAATTGCGGAATCAACGAATTTGAACATATCCGTAAGTCGCTTCGTAATTTGATGAAGTACATTCCACACAATGTTTTGAGATATGACACCAATTTTGGCGATGATATTCTTTCAACAGAGTGGAAAGAGTCTGAACTTGAAAGTGATGACCTTAAAAATTACAGAGCAAAAGCGGAATATTATGTAAGACAGCATCAAGATAACAGCGTAATTGCTAAGTTAAAAGGTAATATACCGCTTGCTAAAGATGATGTAGTAGAGCTTGAAAAGATTTTATGGAGCGAGGTTGGTACGAAAGACGAATACGCAGCAGAGTATGGCGAAAAACCGCTTGGTGAATTTGTTCGTGAAGTGGTAGGGCTTGATATGAATGCTGCGAAAGAAGCATTCGCCGAGTTCCTCGGCAATACCAATCTTGATGCAAGACAGATTTATTTTGTAAACCAGATTGTTGAATATATTGTACACAACGGAATGATGAAGGATTTGTCTGTTCTGCGAGAGGCTCCGTTTACTGATAAAGGTAGTATTGTTGAAATATTTGCGGACCTTTCTGTATGGGCAGGTATACGCAGAGTTATTGAGAGTATTAATATGAATGCGGCGGCATAATAAAATATTAAATACAACACAACATTGATTGCATCAATTCCAATGTTATATATGCACTTAATTAACCATTTCTGACACTATAATATTGTCTTATGTTATACAAAATACCCCGTCACCACATGTGCACAAGTCCGTTTTTAACGGACTTGTGCACAATAATTTTCAGGATGGGTGCTTTAAGTTTATTTCTTCAGTAATTTGTACTGCCAGAATCTGCCTACGTGTACTTTTTCTATTATCTCAGCTTCTGTGAGAGATGCAAGTATACGATTTGCGGTTGCAGCTGAAACACCAAGGAGATTTCTGACATCCGAGTTTTTAATGTAATCGTGATTTTGTAAATAGTTACATATAACCTTTCTACGCTCATCTGTATTTTTATCAGACTTATTTCTCTCGGTTTCCATAGCTTCAACAAGGGCTGATTTTATTGCTGACAGCATAAATTCAATAAATACCGTTGATTCTCCGTTTACATTCGATACATTGATTGCTTCATAGTACTCTTTCTGTCTGTCGTGTATTATGGATTCAACAGGAAGCCACGCAAAAATCGGGTTCCACTTTGACAATAGCAATGTATGCCATAATCTTCCCATACGGCCGTTGCCGTCTGCGAAAGGATGTATAAGTTCAAGCTCATAATGAAAAACACAACTCTTTATAAGGATGTGCAATTCATTTTTACACGTCCAATCAAAAAGCTCGTGTACAAGTTTAGGAATATATGCCGGTAATGTTCCGTAATGAAGTATAGTTCCGTTTTTATCCACCACACCGACATTTCCTGATCTGAACACACCTGCTTCAGTTATCAAGCCTTTCATCATAACGCTATGTGCCTTAAGCATATCATCAGCAGAATAAGCATCAAGATTATCGAGACAATCATATATCTCATATGCATTCTTCACTTCTGCAATGTCCCTTGGCGGTGCGATAACGTGCTTCCCTGCAATAACTGCAGTTACCTGGTCAAGAGAAAGCGTGTTCTGTTCTATTGCAAGAGACGAGTATATTGTTTTAATGCGATTTGTTCTTCTGAGATTAGGATTTGAAGATAACTTTTCTGTTGAGCTTATTCTTCCCACAAGCTCTGCAATATCAGTTATAAGCGCAAGTATTTTGCGTGTAATCTCAAATGGTGGTTTTTTATTTTTCATTATTCAACCTCCTTTTTTGTTATTATAACATAACATCGCTCAAATTGCAATAGTTTTGAGCGATGTTGTGAGTGATGTTCAATATTAATTAAAAGGGCAAATCGTCCTCTTTCTCAAATTCGGGAGTTTCCATTTCCTTTGTGGCGGATTTTGCCCTTCCTCGTTTTGCCGCTGTTCTTATTTCGTCAATAGATTTAGAACAACTTTTTATAGCGAAATCTTCCTCTTTAATTTGCGGCTTAAAATCCTGAAGTGCTGCAAAGAACGGCAGGCTTATGTCATACCTTTTGGAATTTTCCACAAGTACATCAAGTACTTTGTCAGAAGTGATTTTTGCAAGGTCCTTACGGTACATTTCATACGTGATTCCTCCGGCGGGACTATGCATAACAAAGTAATCAAGCACGCAAATCTCTTCGGTGGCATAATCATAGAAAATATACCCAAGCTCCTCAAAACGTTGTAGCATTTTTTCAATTTCTTTAACAGATACTCCGCAATACAATGAGCAATCTGTAATCATATAAAAATATAACAAGTACGAAGAAGAAAGGAATAATACAATGAAAGTTTCAAAAGAAACAATAACAACTACAATTTACACAACCACAGTTTCTGAATTGCTCAACACGAACCAAATAAAAGAGCTTGCACAAAAACACAAACTCAGCCGGAATATACTATCTAACATTAAGATCGAAATCATTGCTGAACCTGCGGTTTCGTCTGGCGAGCCTATAATCGAATTTTGGGGTGGACTTAATGGGTATGATGACCGCTTCAGCATCTGCGGACTATCACAAAAATTTTTCACAAACGATAATCTTGACTATTACGTTAAAGAAGTTATTCTCAGTCACATTTACGAACTTTTAACAGCATGATTGGATAACTAATAAACAAGCAGGTTATAAACACCTGAATAAATCCCATTAAAACACCAAAAAATAACAACGAAAGGATGGTTATATGATTATAAGAGAAAACAACACCAACAACACCGTTAAAATCTGGGTAGACAACAGTGAAAAAGACACCTACACAACCACAAACGAGTACAAGGAAGCCATTTCCTACTTTAAGAACACCCATAGAATCTGTGTTCTTGTAGGTGGCACTCAGCCAATGGTACCCACAATCAGTTCTTTGCTTGATGCACAGAACACAGCCAATATTATATCCTGAAAAAAGCGACCCTGTGTCGCTTTTACATATAAAACCAACTTACTTAAGGAGACACAAAAATGAAAAATGATATTATAAAAATAGCAGCATACACAAGAATTTCCGTTGATGAAGAAATGGATTCAACCAACATATCTATAGAAAACCAGAAAATTATTATAAAAGATTTTCTGTCAAAAAACTTTCCCTCAGCTAAGGTGGATTTCTACGAAGACAGAGATAAATCCGGATACACCTTCGAACAGCGTCCGGGATACCAAAAAATGCGAAAGCTCATGTTTGAGGGATATTACAACATACTTATAGTCAAAGACTTTTCAAGATTTGCAAGAAGAAACAGCCTCGGGCTTTACGAGCTGGAGCTTCTTCGTGATGTGGGAATCAGAATCATTTCAATATCCGATAATGTGGACTACCCGGAAAAAGAAGATTGGATGTCAATACAGTTCAGATTTCTGACGAACGAAATGCCGGTTACCGAAACAAGTAAAAAGGTCCGTGCCGTTGTAAACATAAAACAACACAAAGGCGAATGGATTTGCAACGCTCCCTACGGGTACTATCTTCACCCGACAAAAAAGAATGAAGTACTGATAGACGAAGATGGGGCAAGGGTCGTACAGCTTATATACGACCTTTACAACAAAGGCTACGGATACAAAAAAATTGCGAAGTATCTTACAGAACACGAATACCCCACAGGTATGGCTCTTATAAAGAAACATATAGATGAAAAAGGCGGAGATTCTTCACACATTATTCCAAGTAAAACCTGGAACACAAGCACGGTTGCCGAAATTATAAAAAACGATTATTACATCGGTACTCTTCGCCAAAGACAGTACAGTCGTCCCGGAATAAATAAACTTGACAAAAAGCTTTCAAGAGAAGAACACATAGTTTTTGAAAATCATCACAAAGCAATTATAGACGAGGCTACTTTCAGAAAGACACAGGAAAGACTCGCCAGAAACACCCACGTGCACTACCGTGGGGAAAGAAAGTACAAGAATCCCTACACAGGCACAATTTACTGCGCAGACTGTGGCTCTCCCATGTTCAGCACCTCAAACCCAAAAAGACCCGACGGATACATATGCGGTAATTATCATCGCTATGGTCTGTCCTCGGGGTGTACATCCCATCACATTCACAGAAAAAGAATTGACGAAGAAGTAAAGGCGTTCATCCGTGAGGTCCGTGACAGCCTGAAAAACGAAATTTCAGATTACAATGCCTCGGGTAGTAAAAAAAGGCTTGAGGATAACAAAGCGAAAATCACACAGCTTCAAAAGGATATCGAAAGCTACAAGAAAAAACTTGTGGATATTGCAAAAATCAAGCTTGATGAAATTATTAGCGACCCTGAAAACAAAGAGATCGTAACCGAAACTTACAAAACGGTTGAAACAGAAATACGAAGCAGTCTGAATCTTGCCGAATCTCAAATTGAATTTCTCAATCAGGACAGCGACAAAAGACGGGAGCTAAAGAAAAACATTACGGACATTCTTGATACTTTTTCAAAGATTCTCCAGAAGAAAGAGTTTTCCCGGGAGGATATTTCCATGATTATTGAAAAAATCACAGTAGATTCCAACAAGGTCGTTACTCTGTATCTCAAAAACAGCATCAGGGAGATGAAAGCGATAATAAATGCGTAAAGACTTATAAAAGCCGCCTCGGGAAATCCTTTGGTGGTTTTTTGTCGTTGACAAAGTACGGGTGATGTAGTAAAATGTACTTATAAAAGTTGAATAATTTTTCTCGTAATGTGAGAACAATTAAAATGACTGTCCGTTTTATAGTGCACTCGGTGTGATACAATATTCTTAAGAGGTGAAAGGATATAATGCTGATTTTATCCGAAAATATTTGAAAATTAAAAAGGAGTCAACCCAATGATAGATGTAGCAATGATGAAAGAGTCAATTAAATTAGGACAGCTATATGAAAGCAGATGGGGAAAAGAAGTTGATTTCGTTGGGATGCCGTCTTTCCTTGGACAACATAAGCTTTTGCTTGTTATGAGACTAATCGTTGATACGGGTGACAGTGTATTAGTCGGATATCAAAAAATCAGAGATTTATTAAATCCCTATTATGATTATCTAGTTGGTTTTGATGCACTTAACGATGGCGATATTGTTGATAAGAAGTGCCCATTGTGCAATAACCATGTTAAATTTCATAGAATGGGAAATTCATTTGAATTCAGGTGCGATACTTCCAATTGTGTTAAATACAGTGCAAGGGGAATATAAATTCTTTCCCCGATTTGACAACAGCTAACACTGAAAATATTGAAAGAAGCACTTGATTAGAATAATATTTTTGGGGATCTATGATTGGATATACATTTGCTAACGCAGACACGGAAATATATTAAAAAACAAACAAGACAGAAAGGAAAGCTTATATGATTAATTTCAAAAAAGGATGTCAGGTTCCGTATCCTGAAAAAATATTTGAACAATATGAAAAATCGGAACAGTGGTATATAGCAAACATCAGTACCGAAAAAATACTGGATGCAGTGAAAGAGTTTATTGCAAGACAGAACGATCTCGTTTTTTTCTTCCTGGAAGTGCCGTCAAAGCTGGATGACGAAACAGAGATTGAACCGGGTGTGCTGGATGGATCACACAAGGATGTTTATTATATGGACGCCATGGAGGAAGAAGAAATAAATTATTTCATGGATTTGGTTGGAGAAATACTTGTACATGACGGAATATCAAGTTTCGGATTCGGCTCACCCAAAAACAAGGATGAGATTATGATTCGCAAATATAATGTAGTGAAAATCTACAGCGCTGAAAATCACTCTTACGATGATTTGTTTGAAAAACTGGGAATCCCAAAGACAACAAATCTCGTTACTGCCTGGAATACCTTTTCTCCGGATTCACCCGGCGTTGCCGAGAAGTACACTGTGAACGAAAAAGATATTTATACGATAGTTGAAGATTTCAAAGATTGGGGTCTTTATTTTGCAGAGCGAAGAGAAGACGATTAAGTTTGTCGATTAATTCTGAGTCGCAAGTGAAAATCAATGCCAAAATGGGCGATGAGAAATATTATTTTATTGCAAGAGGCACTGATAGAGTTATGTTATGGTAAAAATTTTGTTTATATGTCACGGTAATATATGCAGAAGTCCGATGGCAGAATTTGTTTTCAAGGATATTATAGAAAAATCGGGAATAAGCGATAAATTCTATGTGGCATCTGCTGCTACAAGTTACGAGGAAATAGGAAACCCCGTACATCCCGGGACGGCAAAAATCTTAAAGGGCCTTGGCATATCATACTCGGGAAAGCGTGCAGTACATTTAGAAAAAACCGACTATAAGAAATACGATTATTTAGTGTGTATGGATAGCGCAAATGTGTGCAACACCTTACGGATTGCAGGGGGGATGCAGAGGAAAAAATATACAAATTACTTGAGTTTGCAGGCTCGTGTGAAGATGTGGCTGATCCGTGGTATACGGGAGATTTTGATACAACATACAGGGATATTCTGATGGGATGTAAGGGGCTTCTGAAGCACATAGAGAAAGATAAAAAGTTCAATATTTGAATCTTTTATGCTTTATAGCTTATAAATTGTCATAAAACACTCAACCGATGCGGAGAAATCTGTGTCGGTTGTGCTTTTCTTTCGCGTTGACAAAATCCTCGTTTTATGCTATACTGATTGCATCATTATCGCACAAAACATTCAGGAAGGAGCTCTTTTGTGGCAAGAGGACTGTTCAGAAAGACATCATTCAATAAAATAGTCGGAGCTTACCGTTCCCAATGGAAACGCTTTTGGATGCGTTTGTTCACTTTTGGTGCGTACGGCAGAAAAGGTATGGGTTGGTTGAGAGATCCGAAAAAGGCATGGTATAACTGGTTGTATCACCGTACTTCTATAAGTATACCTCGCCTTCTTGGGTACAAACCGTCAAGAGTATCCTTGTTTTGTGCAATGATGGTTGCCTCTGTAGTAAGTATATTTGCAGCGCCCGTGGATGCTGTGCGTGTCGGTGCAAAAGTGCACACAATAAAAAAGAGAATAAAATCAAGAGAAACGAGTTCTTCTCCATCAACAAGCACAAACAAAAGCAAATCAGGCACTACCCGAAACTCTACAACTTCCGGAACAAAATCCGGATCAACAAGCTCAACTGAAAGGAAAC
Organism: Eubacteriales bacterium; assembly: GCA_045604705.1. GTDB lineage: Bacteria > Bacillota > Clostridia > Oscillospirales > CAG-382 > SIG622. The sequence continues at coordinate 6,633 of JAZUOO010000050.1, read as the reverse complement.
CGAAAAAAATCAATTCACGGTCTACACCTTCCAAATCTACTCGCTCAACACACTCTGTTGCAAACCCGACAAACACAAGAAAATCGCCCCAAAAATCCAAGATTACATATGCACCTGCCAAAGAACCGGTGAAAGAAGAAAATACCGAGCAAAAGTTTATACATTCCTCAGAATCCTTAAATTATGAACCTGCAAAACCTGTAACTCCTACAACTTTACCAGATCCCGTTATTGAAGAATCAGATCCAAACGCTCCGAAATCAAAGCCAAAACACGAAAACGACCAACACATCAGCAAACGTATGATTATCGCAGGGTCTGCTTACTGTGATAAAACAGCATTAGACAAACTCACAATAGGAACTTATTTCGAGCTTGTGGCAGAGCCAACCAATCCCCACGATAAGGATGCTATTATGCTAATGCATAATGGTGAAAAAATAGGTTATGTTGCAAAACAAGATAATTTTGCATTTGTAACTTGCCTGAGGCTCAAACGAAAGATTTACGGAGTTATTACCGATATTATCCCCGATCCCTCACCAACAAGATACGAATACGAAACATGGTTTGATTTTGGCAACAACTAATTCCGAATGTAACAATAAGTATCGAGAAGGCGACCCTTTGGAGATATTCACAGACCGCGACGGCGAAGTTATCTTCAAAAAATATTCCCCCATAGGCGAACTGTCCGGCTTTGCAAACCAATATGCCGAGACTCTCTACCGTACCTGCAATTATCCCATTCTTATATGTGACAGAGATACCGTTATAGCCTTTGCAGGACTTTCCAAAAAGGAGTGCTCCGAGAAAAAGATTTCCCCCGAGCTTGAAAGCATCGTTGAAAACCGCGCCCTTTACGTCAGAGAGAGAAACGGAAAAATCATCCCCGCCATTGACGGCAACGAGAAGCTCACCGTTTCCTGTGCAATGCCCGTAATTTCCGAGGGTGACATCATCGGTGTTGTAATGTCTGTACTCCCCGAAGGGCAGGATTCGGTCCCGTCGGATGTGGAGACAAAGCTTATCCAAACGGCGGCGGTATTCCTTGGAAAGCAGATGGAATAAGAAAGAATATACAGTTTATTCGGTGATTTTGAATTAAAAAATGCACGTCCGACCATGAAGCGAGTTGGACGTGTTTTCTTTGGAAGGCAAAAGAAATATACGGGCTTGTACAATGAATTATATCCGAAATATCCAAAAATAAGAAAACCGACATATTTCAGCCGGAATGTCTTAAAACTTATTAACTTCAAAAAATTTATCTCTCGAAATTTCATAAACATGGATAGTCTTATACTCGCCCTTGACATACATTGAGTTCCTGTATATCCCCTCAAGCGTCATGCCAAGCTTTGTCATAACCCGCATCGAGCCGTTGTTTCCCTCCATGAACTTACCGCATATCCTTTTTGCGCCGAAAGTGTCAAAACAGTACTTCATAACCGTTTTTGCAGCCTCCGATGCAATCCCTTTTCCCCAATAGTCGGGAGAGAGAACATATCCTATTTCAATCGTGCCCGTATCATCGTCGATGCTTGTGATTCCGCAGGTGCCGATAAATTTTCCGTCCTCCTTAAAGGTCAATCCGAAGTCCCAGAATGAACCGTTATCATACTTCTTCTGCAGGAGCTTTACGTATTTTTCCGTCTGGGTAAGTCCCACATGGGGAGTCCAGAGAAGATACCTTGTCACTTCCTCACACTTTGAATAATCGTACATATCCTCAGCGTTTTCGGGAAGTATTTTTTTATATATCAGCCTCTCGCTCTCAAGCGTCGGTACATTTTTAAAGGTCTCGTGTATCATCTGCGTCATTGAAATATCTTTATCGCCGTTTCTCTTAAAAAACATATATGCCTCCGTGGATGTCTTTGCTATCACACCTTTTTATGCGGAATATCAGTAATTTCTTATAACTTCTTCGTTCGGATAAAAACTTTGCAACTCTACCCACTCGGGAACAAGCGCCTTTTCCTTGCTGTGAAGCCTTACAAGGACATCTCCGACATTGAATTTGCCCATGCTCTCGCTCTTATCCTCATACTCTGCGAAAAGGAATACAGTACTGTCATCTTCCTTTTTTACCGCACATGAAATGGTGGATGTTTTCCCGCCATTGTCAATAGTTATTTTTCCGCTTCCCTTGCCGTGCTCGTCTGTGCTGACACTGAAGATGTATATTATCGCAAGTCCGTTTTCCGGGTCGGTCTGATAATATTCGTATATGTCCTGTACGGTGCCGTCAGTTTTTGTATCTCCCGCAATAATACTCTCTGCGTAAATGACATCCTGCTTTTGGCGTTCATTCTTATCGGCAGTTCCCTTTATTACTACTATTGCCGCGGCGACAAGAACAATCATCAGAAATATGAGTGGCAGCTTGTTTTTCATACCTTGCGGTCTCCTTTCGGGGATTCTGTTTTTTGTTTACGACTTGACATAAGTCGTAAAATATGATAACATAAAAATGTAACGAAATCTAAGGATATATATTTATGAAGAATAAAATAATATACACTCTTGCCCTTTTTGTGTTGCTTGTTTTTTCTGTTTTCGGATGTACAAAGGACTCATCGGGACAAAACAGAGCAGAAGCCGGAATCCCCATGCCAAAGCCGGGCTCAACGGCTGAAATGCAAAGCGGTACCGAAGAAAAAACCAAGAAGCCCGCCGAAGAAGAAGCTGAAGAAAACGTCGAAGCTCCCGTGACATCGGAGGAAAGAGCACCGACCTACGAAAAGGTGACCTTCATTGGCTGCGGCGATAACATAATATACTACGGCAACGTAAGGGACGCCGCAAGCCTTTCGGACGGGACAAGAAAGTATAACTTCAAGCCGACGTTTGAGCCTGTGAAGGACAAAATCCAAAACGCCGACATAGCCTTTATAAATCAGGAAACCGTCATGGCGGGAGAGGGGTATGATTTGAGTTACTATCCTCGCTTCAACAGCCCGAGGGACATCGGTTATGACCTTGTGGAGTTGGGATATGACGTGGTAAACATCGCCAATAACCATATGCTTGACAAGGGTGCAACGGGACTTTCAAATACGATAGACTTCTGGAAGCAGCAAAACTGCCTTATGATAGGCGGCTACGAAAATTCCGATGACTACGATACAATACGCACCATGGAGAAGAACGGCATAAATATCGCATTTCTCTCCTACACCTACTTCACCAACGGACTATCAAAGCCCGCATCCTCACCGCTTGCAATTCCGTACACAAATGACCGGGACATAATAAGACAGACCGCCCTTGCAAAAAAACAATCCGAATTTATCATAGCGTCCGTTCATTGGGGCGATGAGGGCTCCTTTAAACCCAACGCCGAGCAAAAAAGAATCGCACAGCTTCTCGCAGATTGCGGAGTTGACGTGATAATCGGACACCATCCCCATGTAATACAGCCTATCGAGTGGATATACGACAAGGATGGAAACAAAACTCTCTGCGTATACTCTCTCGGGAACTTTGCGGCGGAGCAGGAATTCGCATACAACATGGTTGGCGGGATAATCGAGTTTGACATAATTTCAAAGAACGACGAAAAACCCTTTGTTGAAAATGTAATCTTCAATCCGACGGTATTCCACTTTAACTCAAAATTCTACCAAAACACCGTCTACCCCATGCAGGAATACACCGAGGAGCTTGCAAATGCCCACGGAGTAAGGACGTACTACAAAAATTCCATCTCGCTTTCAATGCTCAGAAAATATGTGACAAACTGTATTTTACCAGAATTTCTGCCAAAGGATTTCGCGGCATGATATAAAATTTCCCCGTCACAAGACAAAAACTTGCTGAATATGGCGGGGTATATTTATGCTTATTTTTCTGTTTTTCTGTTTTTCTAACGTATTCATAGGGTGTACTTTCGGTAATCTTCTTAAAATTTCAGTTAAAACAGATTGTGTTGCAGAATCTCGATGTTTCCGATACCTAGCCAACCACGAGGCGGTATCAATGTATGTTTCATGGATGAGATAAACTGCCTTTTTCTTGCTTTTACACTCTGCAATTGTGCCTAATTTACCAAAGATTATTGCCTGATTTTGTCAAAATATCCAAAATTTCTCAAATCACAAAAAATGGTTGAAAAAAACCAAAAAATAGTGTAAACTGAATGCAAAAAAAGTTACCCGAAAGGATGTGATCTTATATGCTTCCGCTTGATAAACTGACAGATAAAGCCTTAAAAATACTTCAAAAAAACGGACTTTCCGAGGATAGCATTGCAGTATGTCTGTCGCTGGATCTTGATCTTGAGGGAAACTTTGCCGATGATTTTCTGTGTATATCAAAGGATAAAACAGAGCTGATATATATCAGTGAGAAACAAGAGAACATTGTTTTTCGCAAAAGGATAGAGAATATTCTGGAAGTGAGTATAGACAACTATACTACATCAAACAGGATAATAATGCGAAGCGGTAAGGGCAAGGCTCCGAGAAAGGGCATCGAATCCCACGAGGAATTCTGCGAGGCGGCAAAAAAATATGCTAAAGAATGTACCACCGAGGGAATAGGCTGCTGTACCAACACAAAAAAGAGAAAGCTGCTTGCTTTTGTTAATATCTTTGATAAGCTTGCCGCAGGAAAAGAAGTCGTTGACAGCGACTCGATATTTGAGCAGTTCAACGCAAAATGTCCCAAGTGTGGCAAGGTCTACAAGGATCAGTTCAGACGTATATGTGATGATTGTGTCAATAAAAAGGGTACCTTTGTAAGACTTATGAGTTACCCCGGACGTCACAAGCTCTGCTTCGGCATTGCAATGTTCTCGCTGTTTGCTATTGCGGGACTTGCACTTCTGCATCCGATGATCAGTGGTAAATTCCTGTATGACCAGGTAATCTGTGCACCGACATTTGATGAATTCGGTAAACAACTGACAGGTAACTTCCACCACCTGAAATACGTTTGGGTAGCGGTAGGACTTATCATAGGTACGGAAATACTGTCACAGCTTTTTGTAATCTGGGGCGACAGAAACCTTGATAAGCTGGGTATCTTCATCACCCAAAGAATGAAAAATGATATTTTCCGTGCAATGTGTCATCTTCAGCTCTCCTACTTCAACAAGAATCCCACAGGAAGACTTATAACAAGAGTGGACTACGATGCAGACAAGATACGAAACTTCTTTGTATCGGGACTTCCTCATCTTATTATAAATATTCTTAAGTTCGTGGGAATTGCGGTGCTGTTGTTCAGTATAAATCTAAAGCTTACCCTTGTTGTGTTTATACCCGTGCCTATCGTCGTAGCAATATTCAGGGTAATGTTGCCAAAGCTGTGGAGAAGCTTTTCAAAGCAGTGGCGCCGTTCCTCGGCACTCAATGCAATGCTGGGGGATTCACTCTCCGGTATCCGTGTCGTAAAATCCTTCTCCAAGGAAGCGGACGAAACCAAAAGATTCATGGGCTACTCCACAAGACTTTATGAGGCGAACCTCAAAACCAACCTTATATCCATATGTATATTCCCGGTGGTATCCCTGCTTATAGGTCTGTCCAGCCAGGCGATCTGGGGCGTCGGCGGCTTTGAGGTAATGGGAGGTCACATGACCTACGGGGAATTTACCATGTACCTCGGCTATGTGGGCATGATCTTCGCACCTCTCGAGTTTTTTACAAACTTCACCAATATTCTCACCGATGTTATAAACAGCGCCGACAGAATGTTTGAAACTCTCGACACCATTCCTGAAATTACAAACGCACAGGACGCTGTAAAGCCGGAAATCCTAAAGGGCGACATCAAATTCGATTCTGTATCATTCCACTACAGTCCCAACAGACCCATTCTTAAAAACGTATCCTTCCACATAAAGCCGGGAGATCATGTCGGACTTGTTGGACACACGGGAAGCGGTAAGAGTACCGTTGCAAACCTTATTACAAGAATGTATGACGTAATAAGCGGAAGCGTTGAGATTGACGGCATAAACGTAAAGGACATCGACCTTGAAACACTGCGTAAAAATGTAGCAATAGTATCTCAGGAAGTGTTCCTTTTCAGAGGTACAATCGCCGACAACATAAGATATGCAAAGCCGGATGCAACTCCCGATGAAATAATCACCGCAGCAAAGGCGGCAAACGCCCATGACTTTATAATGCAGCTTCCCGAGGGTTACGAAACGGTAGTCGGTGTCGGCTCAAGGAGCCTTTCCGGTGGTGAACGTCAGCGAATATCCATTGCAAGAGCACTTCTTCTTGTACCTCAGCTCCTTATCCTGGACGAAGCGACAGCCGCAATGGATACGGAAACGGAAAAGCTTATAAGCGAAGCCATAGACAAGCTGATAGTCGGCAGAACAACCATCACCATCGCCCACAGACTTTCTACCCTCAAAAACTGCAACTACATAATGGCAATAGAAAACGGCGAGGTTGCAGAAATGGGGCCTGCAGAAGAGCTGCTCGAAAAGAAAGGCGTTTATTATAAATTATATACCCTCCAGGAGGAGCAGATGCAGAAGGTTATGAGTGGGAAGTAGGGCACGACCTGTGTGTCGTGCCATGAGGTTTTGCTTCGCAATGCACAACGCACAATGCATAATGCATAATGCATAATGCATAATTTAGGTAAAAAGCTTCGCTTTTGAAT
>JAZUOO010000049.1:0-6167 GCA_045604705.1 Eubacteriales bacterium | reverse complement strand
AGCATCAGCAGAATACTCGGTAAAATACATACGCCTCGTTGTGTCTGTTCCGTGCGCTCTCATAGCTTCAAGTGCTGTATCTCGGAGCAGATTTGTCTTGTCTGCGATTGTAACAGTATTGTATGTACGTTTGTAGATTGTCTGCGGCTCAATGATGATTTCTTTGATTGTATCGTTCGTTTTATGGCTTCTCTCTTTCAATTTCTCTATGGTGAGAATAAGTTCATCCTTCATCTTCTCAAGCCTGTCTATCATCGGCTGCAGGTCAGTGGTATCGTTGAAATACTCACGAATTTCATCAAGAGAAAGTCCCAAGTTCTGAAACACACGGATTGTGCGGATTTGTGTAAAGGTATCAATAGTGTAATATCTATTGCCGGTGCTTCCGTCTTTCTTGTCGGGTGTTATAAGACCTTTTGTTTCGTAGTTCAGTATAATTTTTCTTGTAATTCCGATAGCTTTTGCAATATCGCCAATAGAAAACAAATGTTTATTTTCCATAAAAATCCCCTCATTCTATAACATAAAATAAACTTTTTTTAAAAAGATTAAAAAATTTTCAAAAAACACTTGCATCGCCCATTAATGTACGGTGTATGATTAGTATAACATATAATATCTGATTTTTCAAGATGTGGAGGGTGATAAATTTGAAACTGAAGGATTATTGCATTAAGGAAAGAAAGGAGTACCTATTAACAGAGTGGGATGACGAAAAGAATCTTCCGTTCACCCCGGAAACAATCAGTCATACAAGTTCATTACCTGTTTGGTGGAAATGTGAAAAAGGTCATTCATGGCAGACGCAGCTCAGAAGCCGATCAACTACACTTACAAAGTGCCCTAAATGCCGTGATGCTGAACTGAATAAAAGCAGAAAACTTAAGGTAAAAGAACTTTCGAAACGATTGAAGCCCGAATAAGTTATTTAAATTAAATATTATGATACGAAAGAAGGAATGAACATTGAAAAAGTTATTAAGTACAATTTTATGCTTATGTATGCTTATCAGCATACTTCCAACAAATGTGTTTGCTGCGTCGGTTGTAAATATTTTCAATATTACAGTAACCGAGCCCGTAGCAGGTGAAAAGCCGGTAAATTCGGGCTCTGTTCCCTCAACGGCAAGCACCGAGGTTGTAAAGGTGGAATGGGACGGCGATTTTGATGACAACGGCTGTTTTATTGAGGGTAACTCATATAAGGTTTCCGTTACCGTCAGAATAAAGGCAGGTCAGGATAAATATATAAAATACGTTAAATCCACAACCAAAATCAACGGTCAGCTTTCTGAAATGAAAAGTCTTACCGAGGATAAAAAGCAGGCTGTGATCTGTTACACCTTTAACGTCGGTAGTAAAACCGAAGGGGGACAGGCAGGAGGTGTTGCACGGGACCTCAGCAAAGCAAAATACAGCGAGCTTTCTGTCAACGAGTTTGAATGGGAGGTTTTAAGACTTTGTAATATTGAACGTGCCAAGGAAGGTCTTGATTCGCTTTCCATGAACGGTACTCTTCAGGATATCTGCGATATTCGTGAAAAGGAGCTTGTAACCACTTTTTCTCATGACAGACCCGACGGAAGCGATTGCTACTCGGCAATTCCTTCCACTTATACCTGGAGTAATGTCGGAGAAAACATCGCAAGGGGTCAGCGTAATCCTGCGGAGGTTGTAGAATCATGGATGAACAGCCCCGGACACCGTGCCAATATTCTTAATCCCGAATTCCGCTATATGGGTGTCGGATATAATTCCAACGGAAATAACTGGGTTCAGTTCTTTTCAAGCAGTAAAGATTTCAAAATTGTTGGCAAGAACTCGTTTTCCAACAGCTCATATAATGAAGAAATATCCGAAACCGATATCAAGGACGTGTACCTGACAATTACGGCTTCCAACGGTTATAAATCTTATATGCCTGTGGATTTTGATTCCATGAAGCAGACAGGGGGCAAGTATTACCCAAGACTTGCTGCTACTCAGAACGTTTCGTTTATAAAGGTCGAGGATACCGACAGTGAAACAAACTCTGATAAAACAACCAATCAGGAAAAAGAGCCGACAGTAACAAGTCCGACAGAAGGCAAGACTACCGATCTTACAGAAGGAAGTCTTTTTGGAAAATACATACCGATTACCCATGTATACGGCACCAATTTCGGCGTACCTTACAATATGGAAGCCGGCTCTGAACAGCGGTTCGATATTGGAACCCGATTCTATGACGAAACGATAGGTATACAACCAAGCTTTGCTCCGCAGGTAAAGAGAAGTGATTATCAGAACCATTACGTCAAAATAAGTTACCTTGGAACATACGGTACAGTCGGTAAAGAAATTGCTGTTACCAGACTCGGTATCATTGACGAAGCGGAATATGACTTGGTTATGAACGGAAAGGAATCTGACTGGGCAAAGGTATATAATCTTACAAAGGATACCATCGTAATTTCCGCAGATATATACGATGAAAACAAACAGTTTGTAAGAAAGCTTACTCCCGCCGCAGTTATCGTGGCAACGGATGCAAGCGGAAACTTTATTACATTTTCACACTTCCTTGGCTCAACCTCAACAATCCTCTATTCACAGATAGATAATTTCTTTGCAGCGGACGAGGATAAGAGCAGAAGTACAAAGTCATTCTCGTTTGTAACCGATAAGATTATGCTTACAAATAAGGCTGATGCAGAAAAGCTTCTTCCGCCTGCGCAGATATTAAACTACGAGTATAAAACATATCCTGAACTTAACGTGACACCAAACTACAATGCAAACCATATACTCGGCGATGAGGAATTTGTAACGCCTGATAACGTATATTATCAGGTGGGTGTTGATTTCAAACAAATAGACCCCGTTATAAAAAACGAAATCAGGGATGTTGTCAGCTATTCCTATTATACGCACAAGATTGATACCCTTTACACCCAGAGAAACATTGTAACCGCAGACGGCACGCTTTACGGCGTTACTTCTGAATATGAAAAGAAGAAAATTGCAACAAATGTAAAAAAAGCCACCGCAAATCATTACCTTACAAATAGCGGCGAGGTAAAGGAGCTTAGCGGTAAAACTGTTGCAACAGATGTATATGACTACGAGGAATCCAACGACGGCTGGGTTATCGGTATCATCAAGAATGACAGCTCGTTCTATATGGGATATACCTATATTGAGGGTAAGGACGGCTATGCAAGCGGTCTTGCAAAAATGACGGAAAAGGTAAAGTGCGTTGTTCCTAACGGCCTTATCACCAATGACAATGCTTTCTGGCGTTGGGATAACCAAATCAATGTAATAGGTATTGACGAAAATGCTTTTGCAAGCGGAGAGGTTATTCAGAACTACGAAATGAAGCTTGGCATTGTTAAAGTGTGCAGCGATGCAGAGCGTGTGTTCCCGTATGAACTTTTGACAAAAATCTGGGCACACAGCGATGAAAACAGAAAGCAGAATATATACGGTTTTGTGCAGAGCAAAAGCGGTAAGCTTTACGGATACAGCTCTACCTACCATATAGGTTTTAACTCTACCGATAAGGTGGAAAGAATATTCCCTGTATTTTCATCAAACGAAAATGGTAACTTTGTTGGTATTAAGTTTGAAAATCAGGATTATATCAATGTAATCGCCTGCAGATATTGTGACGGCAATGCTTACAGATACGGTCCCCTTTTGGGCGGAGCAAAATATGTATGCGAAACTTTGGGCGGATACTACGGGGCCGACGGTAAGGTTTACGGTCTTGAAGACCATCCAACCAAGGGGCTGACCGAGGATGGTATTACTCCCTTCTCATGTACAGAAAACTATTTAACAAACAACCCCAATATGTACAGAAAAACTGCTACATACAGAGCATACAGCCGTGATACAGACTCAAACATTCCGCTTCTTCCGAATGTTTATACATGGAATTTTGACAGCAAACGAATGCAGCTTCTTGAAAGAACTGATGGCTCTGTGTGGATGGCAAGTGTTCTTCATCCATCAACCAATGCCGACCTTATTGCAATGACCGGCGGATACGAAAGCTCAAACGTATTTCAGGTTTCACAGGCTACAAAAAATAAGGTTGATGCCGAATATTTCGACGTAAACGGTGTAGAACTTATTACAACAGAAAATCTTCGGTTTACAGATGTGACGGATGATGCATGGTATGCAAATAGCGTTAAATGGGCAGTAGATAGAGGCATTACAACAGGAACATCTGAAACAACCTTCTCGCCTGATAATACCTGCACAAGAGCACAGATTCTTACATTTATGTGGCGTGCCGTAGGCTCACCAAAGGTGAGCAGTGGTAACCACTTTGACGATGTAAAAGAGTCTGATTACTACTATGATGCAGCACGATGGGCTTATGAAAAGGGTATGGTAACGGGAAGCAAATTTGAAGGTGACACACCTTGTACAAGAAGCGCAACTGTTGTGTACTTATGGAAAAACGCAGGTTCACCATACACTTCATATTACGGAACCTTTGCAGATGTAACGGCAGGCTCCGGCTTTGCATCAGCAGTAGCCTGGGCGGTGGAAAATGGAGTAACTTCGGGTACATCCGAAACAACCTTCTCACCTGATATGACCTGTACGAGAGGTCAGATTGTAACATTTTTAATGCGTGCATTTAAATAATATATAAAATTTAAGGAGAGAGAAAAATGAAAAAAATTGTTAGTTTAATTGTTTGTTTATGTTTGTTTGTATCAATACTTCCGATTGTTGGTACAGCAGCAGGTGTTAGTTTATCTATTGTCAGAATTACTATGACAGAGCCTAAAGTCGGCGGAGAAAAGCCAATGGATGCAAAAGTTCCTGAAACTGCAAGATCGATTGTAACGAATGTTACATGGGAAGGTAATTTTGATGCAAACGGTTGTTTCCTTGAAGGAAATCAATACACTGTTTTTGTTGAAGTTGGCTTAAAGGATGCAGCAAGTGAATTTAACGAAAAATTAAGCACACTCACTTTAAACGGAAATAACGCAACTATTTATTCTATGGAATTGGATAAAAAATCTATTGTAGTATGTTATACATATGACTTTCCGGGTCCTGTAACTTTGGAAGGATTTACAGATGTTGCCCCGGACTCTTGGTATAGAGATGCTGTTAAGTGGGCAATAGATAAAGGTATTACATCAGGTACATCTAATACAACATTTTCTCCTGATATGACCTGTACAAAAGCACAGATTTTAACCTTTCTCTGGCGTGCAGTTGGTTCACCTAAACATGAGGGAGTTTGCGAGTTTTTAAATGTAAGCGAAGCTGACTATTATTACCATGCGATACATTGGGCGAAAAGAAAAACTATGATATCAGGTTCAAAATTTAATGCAGATGAACCTTGTTCACGCTCTACAACAGTTTTCTATTTGTGGAAACTTGCAGGCTGTCCAAAAGGTTTATATGACGGTAGATTCAAAGATGTTGCAAGCGGAACAAATATGGCGGATTGCATAGGCTGGGCAGTTTCTGAGGGTATTACAAGCGGAACATCAGATACAGAGTTTTCACCTAATTTAACATGTACAAGAGCTCAAATTGTAACTTTCTTAAACAGAGCTTTTAAATAGGTTGGAAAAATATATGAATATGAAAAAGATTTTAAGAATAATTTTGGCGGTATGTATGCTTTTAAGCATACTTCCGGCAAATGTATTTGCGGCAACGCAGATAGGCCGTTCGGATGTTACCGTAAATGAACCTGAAGTTGGTGCAAAGCCTATTGCTTCTGCTACACTTTTTAATCAGAGTCTTGAAGTTGTAAATGTTGAATGGGTTGGTGAGCTGGACGCAAACGGTTGCTTTAAAGCAAACACGGCATATACTATCAATATTACAATCAGAATCAAAGCAGGACAGGATAAGTATCTTGTGGACAACGGTGGCTTCAGGATAAACAGAAGGAATGCCACCATGACAAGTATGTCTGAAGATAAACAACAGGCGGTTATCAGCTTTACCTTTAACAACGGTGCGTCTGCCGCAGGAAATACTCCAACAGATAATACCACAGCAGAGCCAGTTGCTATGGAAGATCGCATTGACTTTAAAATTGAAGAACCTTCTTTCGGCGGAAAAGCAGCGACAACTGCAACGACCACACATCCCGATGTAGAGGTCACAAATGTGTCATGGAGCGGTGAATT
>JAZUOO010000048.1:0-21121 GCA_045604705.1 Eubacteriales bacterium | reverse complement strand
CAGAGCTGAAGCTTGCGCAAGCGGCGAGATGATCAAGCTCAACCAGGACAAGCTCCCCAATTGCTATCTCCACAGAACAGCTATCAATGACGTTGCCCGTGTAGAAGGCAGAACCTACATCTGTACCAGTAAGAAAGAGGACGCAGGTGCTTCCAACAACTGGATGGCTCCCGCTGAAATGTACGAAAAGCTCGGCAAGCTCTACAAGGGCTCCATGAAGGGCAGAACAATGTATGTTATTCCTTACTCCATGGGCGTAGTTGGTTCCGACTTTGCAAAGTACGGTATCGAGCTTACAGACTCCATCTACGTTGTACTCAATATGCTTATCATGACAAGAGTTGGTACAAACGTACTTGAAGCTATCGGTCCCGACGGCGACTTCATCAAGGGTCTCCACGCAAGAGCAGACATCGACGAAGAGAACAGATACATCGTTCACTTCCCCGAAGACAACACAATCATGTCCGTTAACTCCGGTTACGGCGGAAACGTTCTTCTCGGTAAGAAGTGCTTCGCTCTGAGAATTGCTTCTTACCTCGGTAAGCACGAAAACTGGTTCGCAGAGCATATGCTTATCCTCGGTGTTGAATTCCCGAACGGCGAAATCAAATATATCTCCGCTGCATTCCCCTCCGCTTGCGGTAAGACAAACCTTGCTATGCTCATTCCTCCGGCTGTTTATGCACAGAAGGGATACAAGGTATGGTGCGTAGGTGACGATATTGCATGGATAAGAGTTGGTAAGGACGGCAGACTCTGGGCTGTTAACCCCGAAAACGGCTTCTTCGGCGTTGCTCCCGGTACAAATGAAAAGTCCAACCCCAACGCTCTCCACACAACAATGAGAGATACAATCTTCACAAACGTTGTTCATAACCTCGATGACAACACAGTTTGGTGGGAAGGTCTTGACAACAATCCTCCCGCAAACGCTATCGACTGGAAGGGCAACAAGTGGGACTATACAAAGTACGACAAAAAGGAAAAGTCTACCTGCGGTGCTCATCCCAACTCCAGATTTACAGCTCTCGCTAAGAATTGTCCCTGCGTATCCGCAGAATTTGACAGCATGACAGGCGTTCCGCTTTCCGCTATCGTATTCGGCGGCAGACGTGCTAAGACTGCTCCCCTCGTATATCAGTCAAGAGACTGGCAGCACGGTACATTCGTTGGCTCCATCATGGCTTCCGAAACAACAGCAGCTGCAACAGGTGCTGTAGGTGTTGTAAGACGTGACCCAATGGCAATGAGACCTTTCTGCGGCTACAACATGGGTGACTACTTCGCTCACTGGCTGGAAATGGGCAAGAAGATTCCCAACGCTCCCAAGATATTCCACGTTAACTGGTTCAGAACAGATGACGAGGGTAACTTCATCTGGCCCGGCTTCGGCGACAACCTCAGAGTTCTCGACTGGATTCTCAAGAGATGCGAGGGCACAGTTGATGCAAACGAAACAGCAATCGGTTATGTACCGAAGGCTGAAGACATCAACATTGAAGGTCTTGACATTTCCAAGGAAACAATGGAAGAGCTTCTCAGAGTTGACAATGCTTCCTGGCTTGAAGACGTTGACAACATCAAGGAATTCTACGCTCAGATCGACTCTGTCGGCGGTAGAATGCCCAAAGAGCTTTACGAAGAGCTTGACAAGCTTGTTGCTAACCTCTCCAAGTAATTTAAAAACAGAATACTGTATTTTAAGGGTGTGTCTTCAGACACGCCCTTTTTTGTTGCCGCGAAGGGTGGTGGGTGTTGAATTCTGTGGTTCTTTTTGGGTAAAAAAAGAAGATTTCCGTAATCAGAGCCGAGAAATTCAGCTGTTGCGGAAATCGTGTTATCAATATCTATTCTTTATTATCTATTATCCGAAGGCTCATGGCACGACACACAGGTCGTGCCCTACATATTCTGTGCTCCAACGGAGCTTCGTAATGCAAAATGCAGAATGCAAAATGCAAAATTATGTTTGTGTGCCCACGGAGCGTTGTGCGGATTGTAATTGTTGCGATGCCTGCACCCTCTCCGAAGAAATCTAAGATTTCTTTAAAGAATTCTCTGAATTCTTCACCGTCAGCTTCGCTGCCACCTCTCCCAAAGGGCGAGGCATGGTTTGTGCACCCACGAAGCGTTGTGCGGTTTGTGATTGTTGCGATCCCCTCATGGCACGACACACAGGTCGTGCCCTACAAAGACCGCGATACAATAAAATCAAAAGCGAAGCTTTTTACCTAAATTCTGCATTTCGCCCTTTGCATTTTGCATTTTGCATTGCACCGCAGGTTCTAAAGTATAACATAAAAAAGTATCCCAAAGAAATGCAGCACAGTTCCGAACACAACAAATATGTGGAACACCGAATGCATATACTTCAGTCCCTTTTTGTGTCCCATGCTGTAAAGTGCCGCACCGATGGAGTAGGATACTCCGCCGAGGATTATGAAAAGGAAGCCTGTCAGTGTTATCGACTCAATAAGTGTTTTTAGTGTAAAAATGGCACACCAGCCTATCACAAGGTAGCATATCATGGAGAACTTCTTATACATCTTTATGTCTATCGCATTAAGAACGACACCAAGTGCCGACGCCCCCCATACAAATCCGAAAACCACCCAAGCAAGAGGTGCGTTAACCTCACGCATTGCACCGAGAGTTATAGGGGTGTAGGTTCCCGCAATGAGAATGAATATCATGCAATGATCAATAACCTGAAAAACCTTTTTGGCAATGTCCTTTTTCGGGGTAATGCCATGATAAAGACTGGATACCGTGTAGAGCAGTACAACGGAAAATCCGTATATGAACGAGCCGACAATTTTGTAAGCGTCCCATTCCAAAAATGAAAATACCACGCATAATGTCAGTGCGGCGATACCCAGTGCTCCGCCGGTTATGTGGCTTACCATGTTGAATATTTCTTCTCCCTTGGTATAGTCGGGCAACTTTCTGTCTTTCAGTATGGTTCTTGCCATAATAATGACCATCCTTTCATATTACTTTGTGTTTGTTTATTTTTACCGTCAGTTACGGTTTTATTCAAGGTCAAACTCCCTTTCGATGCAGTAACGCACAAGTGAGAGATTTTCCTCATCGTCTTTGAAAATCCCCGAATTTATCATAAAAGCCGCACCGAATATAAAAGAACGTACCGCATAAGTCTTACGCTTTCTGTCAATGTCACTCATTCCAACCTCGCTGCAGTATTCGGAGATTATCCTTTCAGTCAGTTCACTTATCTTTGCCTTTTCCGAGATCTGCTCCGGCAAAAGTGATTTGTCACTGAGCATAAGCACAGATTGAAACGCGGGATTTGCGCAAAGGAATTTTACGTATGCAATACTTATCTCCACAAGCCTGACTCGAGAGTTTGTTCCGCATTTTTTCAGCACCGCAAACTGTACCTCGCCCCATTTTCTGGTGATATACCGCATGGATTCAAGTACCAATTCGTTTTTGTTTTTAAAATGCTTGTAGGGTGCACCGCTTGAAACTCCGCATTTTCCGGCGATACGCCTTATTGAAAAGTCGGATATACCGTGCATCTGCATTTCTTCTATCGCCGCGATTATGAATTTCTCACGGCTTTGAATGTTTGGCGTTCTCATGTTGCGTAGTTCCTTTCGGATTCTCATAAGCTTTCGCATCGGATTTTCGGAAAGAATCAATGCTTTGAATTCGTCCCGGCATTCCTCTTGATTTTCTTGGCGGCAAATTTTTCAAACTTAATAGATGCTATATTAATTATAAAGAGCATATATGAATTTTTCAAGCAAGGGAAAGGAAAGAGAGAATTCATAATTGAGAGGAGTTAGGAAATAGGATTTACACCAATTATAAAAAGTTAATTAGGATTTATGGAAGGACAATTACTTCGCAATTACATTTGATTTCAAAATGTTCGGTGTGAAGTGGACTCCGTCACACATAGTAAATCTTAATTTTAATTTTTAAAAAAGATTCCATACCGCCGGAACTCAATACTAAAAACAAAAATTTCCGCAACCTGAGATTACAAATTCAATAAAATCTCAAACGGAAATCACCATTATTCATATTCATTATTCACTATATCCTGAAATGGAAACAGCCCTCGATAAATGCTTCTTTACGCACTACCGAGGGCTATTTCCGGCTCTCCTTAATATCTAACATCTTTTTTACTCCTCGCTTTCTGTGGTCTGCCTCCTGCCTTTTTAAAACTGCATTAATAAAACCTTTCTTTTCAAATTCTCTGCTGAGAACTTACTTCCCAATCGGGAACACAATTGTTTTTTATTTGTTTTATTCTGCAAGAAGCGAATTGTCCTGCTCTTTACGAAGGTGATAGATTGTACTTATTTTTATTTACTTCGTGATATGTATTTTATTTCTGTATTTGCCTATACATATCATGCTTTATGCGGTTTGTTCTTTCTGCCGCTTTTCCCGAAAACCTTATCCGTTATCGATACAGGTTTTTTGTTGCTTCCTTCGTAAGAGTTATCGACTTACTTTCTCATTGGACTGTACCTCTCTTTCTTTTGTGTCTATATTATAGCATATATTTTGAGCTTTTGCAATATGTAAATTCAACAAAGTTACTAAAAATTTTTTGTATATTACAGAGATTTAAGTCATTATTACCAATTTACTGTTGACAGCCACATACCCCTTATGTTATACTATACGTGTTGGGGCTTGCATTTGCGTGCAAGTGCCGACTTTTGTTATTTTTACGGCAAAATAACATTGACATAAACTTATAAAAAATGCCTTTACGAAAGTATCCAACAAGTGACAAAACCGGAATTATTTATTTTAAATTACTTCGCTGCCGCCTTAAGGTCGAAAGCGAGCATGAGTTTTTTCAAGCACAATGTTCTCGCCCTCTCTTGAAATTATGGGAAATCTACACAAAAAACGACGCCGATAAAAGCGTCGCCTTAAATCACAAATTTCATTGCTGCAAAACCGATTACTCAGTCTTTTCGTCGTCCGTTGCTTCTTTTTCTTCGCTGTTATTACTTTGAGAAAAAGCATTCTCTCCTTTATCTTTCTTTTTAAATATCGCCGCGATTTTTGAAAGCATATCCGGAGCCTTGTCGATAAAACCGTCCACAGTGGCAATGGTATCCGCAACCTTGCTTGTCGCAAAGCCGGAGTTTTCTCCGATGTTCATCATCTTAACGTCGCCGTCGGCATTTATCACAAGAAAAGCCACGGGAGTGATGGTAAGCCCCGTACCGCCGCCTCCGCCAAAGTTCTTTTTTGTTTCCTTTTTCTTGCCGCCAAAGTCGGAGCCGCCTGTCGCAATACCGCAGGACACCTTTGACACGGGGATTATGACAGTATGCTCCATAACCGTCATGGGTTCGCCTATCACCGTATTTGCATCCGCTGCTTCCTTTATGCCTGCAAGAGCTGTTTTGATTATTTCACTGATTGGTGTATCTGCCATTTTACTTCCCTCCGTTGTCTGTGTTTGTTTCGTTCTTTTTAATTACTTTTTGCCCGCATTTGTTCTTTGCGGTACGGATGTATTGTTCTTTGCATTATTTATTATTCTTTCTGCGCCTGAGATTCCATTTTCATCGTTCTCCGATTCTTCTTGGGCGGTATTTTCGATTATTGCACCTATTGCGGAAACCCCTATCCTTATCCCGGAAAACAAAAGCTGCCATACAAAAAAGGATATAACCATTTCAAACTCAGCCGTTGTCTTTTGAGTCAGGAAATCCGCCGTTATATTGACCTTATTGCGTCTTGCCCGAAAGCCGTAAAGAAATCCTCTGTACCCGTCAAAAAGAGCGAAAAGTCCCGAAAGCACCGCATATATCCTGCCGTAATTCACAGCAACCTTTGCCGCATCGCTTCCTCCGATACGGATATTAAGATATTTAAGCCTGATTCTTACGCCCCGCGGAAGCACTCTGACTGCCGTTTGCCCGATTCTCGCAATCATGTAAAGTACCGAGCCCAGGCTCTTCTTTTTCGGCTTCCCGCTTTCTGCGGCAGAGCCTGTCCCGGACTTCTTTTTGCCCGCCGATTTCTTTTTTGCAGCCTTGTCTTTTATCTTTTTTCCGTGTCCGTTCTTTTTGCCGATAAACCGCATGGGATCTATCCTTATTCCTCCGACGGACAGATTATAGGTGAATTTGCCTCTGTTCCCCACGGTTATCTTAACGTTGAGAAGACAAACCGCGACAACAAGCAGCAAAATTGCAAGCAATATCCACAAAAGGATTTTAAGTACCGCTATATCCATCTTCTCCTTTCGCAGGGGATTTTGTTTATTATAAAATCAGTGAACGATTTTGATGCCACTAATTTTATCTTAGCACATATCCAGAAATCATTTTACAAATCTCTTTTATATCAGATTCGCCTTTAAATTCAAATTTCACTTTTCCAATACCAGAAAAATATAATTCCAACTCACAATCTGCGGTATGTTTGTTCCAAATCATTTCTCCCATTCCCGCTGTTTCAACTGAATAAACTTGAATTTTGGAATACGGCATTGATGTATAATCTTGTTTTGTTCCTGTTAACCCCTGCACATTTACGGAAATTATTCTTTTGTTTGTAAATACAACCTGATCTCGTAAACCTTTATATGTAGAAATAATACTTTCATCTGAAATTAGCAGCGGTCCAACTAATGGTTCCGCCTTTTCATTTTCTACCTTTTTTAATTTGAAAAATATTGCATTTTTAAAATCAATCATTTTAATTCTCTTTTACCTTTTTCTTTCACTGTGTTAATTGACGAAATCAACATTCTGCGAATCTGTCCGCAATTATTTATTATTGATTTATATTGTTCATCATCGATATATCCTGTTCTGTTAAGAAGTTCTAACCAATATTCTGACTCATAACATTCTTTTAATGCAATCTGCATTTTTGATATAAAATCTGATGTTCCATGTGCATATTTTGATTCGTGAATATTAGCACCTATTGATGTTCCTGAACGCATAAGCTGATTTGTTAAAACGCTTTCTCTTTTCATTTCTTTAACGTTATTACACATATTTATAATTTCAACTGCAAAATCTTTTGCTTTATCAAGCATTATGCTTTCTGCCATATTCCCATATCCTATAATTCTTTTAGCTAAATTTTGAGCTGAAGCTCAAAGCTAAATTATTCCGCTTTGCTTCATAGCTAAATAACTCCTTCGGAGTAGCTAAATTAAATTCGCCTTTTAGCTGACCGAAGGTCAATTTAGCTACAAAGTAATTTAGCGTGCGGAAAGCACATTTAGCTCGCCATCAGGCGAATTTAGCTGAATTCAACTTCGTTGAATTCATTATAGCACATCTTTTTATTAAAGTCAAGACGGGTGTTAAGGTTGAGAACCGACCAATTGTAACAATTGCATCAATTGTAATGAATTACAACACATTTCGACAACGTATAAATAAAAGAATGCGAAAAGGTACTGAAAAATTCCCGATTAAAATTTTTTATAAAACTGCGTGAGATTTTTTTATGTCAAACGTTCCGATATATGTAAAAGAATGAAAACGGTATTGTAAAATCCGAAAATATGTGTTATTATGTAATCGGCGAAAGGTGAGAGACGAACAGGAAACACACACAAATCGGAAATTTCACCCAAAACCGTTGTGCCGCCACAATCGGCGGTGATTGGAGGTCACCATGGAAATGCAAAACAGGAATGACTGTCTTGACAGCTTGCTTTTTGTCGCGGCAAAGACAGCAGGAAAAATCGACATCGACCAATACAACGAGGAAGTCGTAATAACCGAGCTTCCCGAGAATCTGTCCGCAAAAATATCCGGCATAACGAAAAAGACCGAGCACGTCGGAAAAGGACATCTCAGCTTCAGACGAAGATTTGTGCTAATAGCCGCTGCCGCACTCCTTGTCTGCGGACTCACCGTCAGCAGTATCGCCGGTAAAAAACAGCATATAGCCGAAGTTACCGTATCCGAAATCTCCGGAAATTACGTGCTGACCTATGATACCTCAGGTATAAAGACGGGCAAAGAAACAACATCCGAAATTCCGCTTATACTCAGAGAAGAATACATCCATATCGGCAAAACCTCCGACAATACCGCAGACGTTTACCGCAAGGACAACATCGACGTAATCTACAGCATAAAGCCTCTCACCAAAAATTACAGTCTGACACTTGGAAGCACAAATGCCACCGAATACTTTGAAATTATTGTTGCAGGTAAGTACAGCGGCTGTGCATCGGTGACAAAAAAAGACGGCAAAACCACATCAACTGTCACATGGAATGACGGCAAGTGCATATATGAGCTGACTTCCGGTCTTGATATTGACGAGCTGTGTGAAATTGCTCAAAGCAAATAATGCAATTACCTGAAACTCCCTTCCCTCCTCATCCACTTTCCGAAAGGATTTTCCTTATGACTTCTCAAACTTTCCTTCCCTGCGACGTTCTCCTGCACATAGCCGCAAAGGATGCAGGCAGAGCCGAGATAGACGAATATTTAAGATGTTCGGGGAAAGTCCCCGAAAAAAGGTGCTTTAAGAGAATACTCAAAAGAATACGCCGTTCGGAGCTTTACAGGAACGGAAAACTCACCGCCAAAGCTAAAACCGTTGCGGTAATGCTTCTCGTGCTTCTTGCGGCATCATTTGCCGTTATGGGCTTCTGTGCGGCAAGACTTGTCCGTGATGCCTCGGAAACACGGAATTTTCGGGAATACTTCTCTCTTAAGGACGACGACTTTGAAAATCGAGCTCCGACATTAGCGATAACCGAATTTCTTTTGCCAAAGCTCTGCGAAGAACACACAGTGACAGTGCTTGTCCAATCCTCTTCTCTCTACAACGTGGAATATAAGACTTCCGACGGATACATCTACTACACCCAAAGCCCGAAAGAGATACAGAGGGAAGAAACGGCAGAAAATAAAGCTCTCTCCTCTGACGGTTTGTATGTCCTTGTAAACGATAATCCGGGCGAGGTACTGATAACACACACGGATAACGGCAAAATATTTGAACTGCGCTGGGCGGATAAAGAACACAATTACAGCATATACGGCACAAAGTCAATGGAAGAAGCTGTAATGCTTGCAAAAAGCGTATACCAAAACATTACGGACAGCCCAAAGGCACAATAACAACGAAAGGAAAAGGTCAGATGCTTTCTTTTATACTGACAATAGGTGATGAAACAAAGCAGAAAGCACTTGAAGAGCTGTATAATGCACACAGCGTCAGAATGTACAATTCTGCCTTCAAGATCCTTGAAAACAAGCATGACGCAGAGGATGCACTTCAGGATACATTTATAAAGATATACAAGAATATTGATAAATTCATGTCCCTCTCCGGCGATGATCTGATACTGCTTATCATAATTTACACAAGAAATACCGCCCGTGACATTAAACGCAGAAAAAACACAGAAAGAAAGCACACAAGCGAGCAGTACATCGACCGGGATGGCGAGGTGTTTTTCCCCGAAATATCCGATCCGGATGCCAATGTTGAGGAAATAGTAATAACCAACGAACGTATTTCCGAAACAAGAAGCTACATAGACTCACTCCCCACTGCACAAAGGGACGTTATCATAATGAAATATCGTCTGGGAATGCGTGAAAAGGAAATTGCTGAAGTCCTCGGTATCAGCGAAACAGCCGTCAGCTCAAGAGTAATGCGTGCAAAAGAGGGGCTTCGCAAAATGATGAAAATACAATAAAAGCATCCCCGATCCATGTAAAAGACCGGGGAATACAATAATATCATATCACATACGGTACGCCTTATCGTGCCGTTATATTTTTTTGTTTTATACCACTTATCAGGTGGCAAATCCCGCATACTGCGACTTGTAAAGATTGAAATATGCACCCTCTTTGGCAATTAGCTCCTCATGATTTCCGAATTCCGCAACCTTACCGTCGTCAACAACTATAATCACATCGGCATCCTTTATTGTGGAAAGTCTGTGAGCGATAATAAGACTCGTTCTGCCACGGAGCAGCTTTGCAAAGGCGTTCTGAATATGAACCTCGGTTCTTGTGTCAACACTGGAGGTTGCTTCGTCAAGAATAAGAATCTTGGGGTCTGCTATAAAGGCACGTGCGATGGAAAGAAGCTGTCTTTGTCCCTGGCTGAGGTTTCCGCCGCCCTCGGTGAGCACAGTGTCATAGCCGTCGGGAAGATGCTCAATAAAGGAAGCGATATTAGCACTCTTTGCCGCATCGTATATCTGCTCGTCGGTAGCCTCCTGGTTACCGTAGCGGATGTTGTTTCTTATGGTATCCGAGAAAAGAACCGTGTCCTGAAGTACTATCGCGATGTTCTTTCTGAGTGATTCCTTTGTTATATCGGTGACATTTCTGCCGTCAAGTAGAATTTCACCGCTGTCAAGCTCATAGAAACGTGTCAGAAGATTTGCAACGGTAGTTTTTCCGGCTCCCGTTTTTCCGACAATGGCTATTTTTTGTCCGGGCTTAACCTTTAAATCAAAGCCTTTGAGGACTTCCTCACCCTTTACATAGGAGAACACAAGATTATTGAATTCAAGATTACCCTTTATGTTTTCCTCGGAAATCTCGAAATCTCCGTCATCAATCTCAGGCTCTGCATCAAGTATCTCAAATACACGCTCCGCACCTGCAATGGCAGTTTGTATCGCCGCATATTGGTTTGCAATTTCATTGATAGGTCTTGAGAACTGTTTGGAATAAAGCAGGAACGCCTGAATAACACCGACTGTAATTGCCCCTTTCGTACCTGCGGTAGTGATGGCAAGATAACCGCCTATCGCCGCAACAAGAAGATAACCGAGGTTGCCGATAACGTTCATGAGCGGCCCCATAACGCCGCCGAAGATGTTGGCTTTGATGCCGGCTTTGGAGAGCTTTTTGCTGACTACGGAAAATTCTTCAACGCACTTGCCCTCACGTCCGAATGCAATTACCGTTTTAAACCCGTTGATAGATTCTTCTACCTCGCTGTTAAGCTCGCCCAGAAGCATCTGCTGCTGTTTGAAGAAGCGTCGCATGAACTTTGAGAGCTTCATTGTAACAAGCAATGTCAGCGGAATCGTGATCATACTTACAAGCGTCATAAGCGGGCTGTAGGCAAGCATGATTACAAGAGTACCCACAATAGTAATAACTCCCGAGAACAGTGAGCCGATGGATTGGGATATAGTCATGGAAATGTTTTCCGTATCGTTGGAAAGACGGCTCATTATATCACCGTGTCTGTGGGTGTCAAAGAACTTGATGGGCAGCTTTTCAAGCTTTGTAAACAAATCCAGTCTCATGGTTCTGACGGTAGACTGAGAAAGCCTTGCCGAGTATACGCCCTGGAAATAGGACAGCAGCGCACTTATAAGATAAACAACTGCCATCATCACAAGCATTCTTATAAGAGTTTCCGTATCTATGTTGAGAAGCGGTGTCGCCTCGGGATTTTCCGCAATCAGTTTCGCTGCTTCTTCCTCTGTGTATATGGTTATGGAGTCAATGGCTTTCTGCTGAAGTGCCGGACCTGCAAGATTCAGAAGCGTTGTAACTATCATTACCGCAAGCAGTCCAAGAACTACATATTTGCTTCTGCCGATATAAACAATCAGCTTTTTGAGTGTTCCCCATGTATCCTTCGGCTTTTCCATGTTGAGCATGGCACCGTGGGGGCCTCCGGGTCTTCCTCCCGGTCTCGGGCCTCCCGGACCAATCTGCGGGCGAACGTCTTTTTTAGGTGTATTGTTCATTGATAATTTCCTTTCACGAATGTAATACTTCTCGGAACCGTTATTCCTTTGAAAGCTGAGAATTGTAGATGTCAATATATACTTCGTTGCTTCCAAGCAGCTCGTCGTGTGTTCCGCTGCCGACTATTCTTCCACCGTCAAGCACGAATATTCTGTCGCAGCTGCGAACACTTGCAATTCTCTGTGCAATCATAATGACGGTCGTGCCGGAAAGATTCTCACGAAGTGCCGCATGGAGTCTTGATTCCGTTCCAAGGTCAAGTGCCGAGGTGCTGTCGTCGAAAATAAGAACCTCAGGCTTTTTCATAATGGAACGGGCAATGGAAATTCTCTGCTTCTGACCGCCGGAGAGCGATGCACCCTTTTCGCCGATAACCGTTTGGTAATCATCGTTGAAGCCCATAATAAAGTCATCCGCCTGAGCAATTTTTGCACATTCTCTTACCTTGTCAAGGCTTGCACTTTCATCACCCCACTTTATATTTTCCTCTACCGTTCCCGAGAAAAGCTCGCTCTTCTGAAGAACATAGCCGATTTTTCTGCGAAGCGAATCAAGTGTATATTCCTTGACATTCACACCGTTAACCAGTATCTCGCCGGAGCAAACATCATAATATCTCGCAATAAGCGCAACAAGCGTAGTCTTACCTGAACCCGTTGAACCGAGAATAGCTACGTTTTCACCCTTATGCAGTTTAAAGTCAACATCCGCTAAAATATCGTTTCCGCTTGTGCCGGGATACTTGAAGGATACGTTTCTGAATTCAATCTCGGTAATATCGCCCTCAAGAACCTTTTCGCCACCTCTTATCACAGGCTCGGTATTAAGAACCTCACTGATTCTGCCTGCCGAAGCGGAAGCACGGGAAATCATCTGGAACATCATTGTTATCATCATTACGGAATGGAGTATCTGCGTAACATATGTTACCGCCGCCATAACGTCACCGACATCCATGGCACGTGCCTGTACCTGGAAACCGCCGATATAAATAATTGCAATTACCGAGGCATTCATGACTATCATAATAATAGGACTCATAAGTGCAAGTATCATGTGAACCTTGAGGTTTGTATCGCAAAGTTCGTTATTTGCCTTGCCGAAACGCTTTGTTTCGTGGTCTTCTCTTACATAAGCCTTAACAACTCTTGCGCCTGTTACATTTTCCATAACAACCGAGTTTACCTTGTCCAGCTTTTCCTGTACCACCTTGAACATGGGATTGGTTCTCATAACGATAAGCACAACGCCGATAAGCATTATGGGAAGTGATATTGCAACGACTGTCGCAAAGCTCAGATTCAGTCCAAGCATCATAAAGATACCGCCGATAAAGAACATGGGCGAGCGTACAAACATTCGAAGAAGGAAGTTCATAAACATCTGCACCTGCTGAATATCGTTGGTAATTCTTGTAACAAGAGAGCCTGTGGTAAATTTATCCGTCTGCTCGGGAGAAAGACTCATAACTCTTTTGTATGTATCACAACGCACATCATTTCCGAAATTCTGCGATGCGATTGAACCGAAAGCCGCCGCAAGAATACCCGACAGACCTCCGACCATGGAAAGAAGTATCATCAGTACTCCCGTATTTATAACAATATCCAGATTACCCTTGAGTACGCCGTCATCCACAATGGTGGACATGAGCTTTGGTAGCTGAAGATCTATAAAGACCTCAGCTATCATGGTAATGGGTGCAAGAAGCGCAATAAACCAGTAACGCCTCATGTAGACAAACATTTTTTTCATTCCGTATGACCATTCCTTTCAAATTTGAAGTTTGTTTGCTTTTACACAAAAAGATTGCCGTACAAAATTTATGCCAAGAATGACAAATCACAAGCCTTCATGGATGAAAACCTCATATCTTATTTATTATATAACAATTCTTACCGAATTGCAATAAAAACGGAATAATTTTCATCAAAAATTCAGATTGAAACGCTTACCGATGATATGTACGGATCAACGTTCATCTAAGCCTTCGTTGTCTGTTTTTCGCAGTATCCGATAAGACTCTTTTAAAGTTGGTTGTTTTGTGCTAAAAATTGACGTTTTATCCATTTACAAATACAGATTTTTGTGTTAGGATAAAAGAAACATTAAAAATAAATATTTGTCTGTAATGTGCTTACAGCGAAGAAAGGATGAATACCATGGCAATTATCAGAAAACCGAAAATCGGTATCGTGTCTCTCGGACACAAAGTCTATTGGCCTCAGTTTGAAGGACTCTACGAGGAGCTTTCTAAAAAATCCGGCGAATTCGCAACATATTTCAAGAACTCCGATCTTTTTGATGCGGGCTTCGCGGATGATGTAGATTCCGCATTTGAAGCAGTGCAAAAGCTTAAAAGAGAGGACGTTGACGCACTTTTCCTTGTTATGACAACTTACGTAACAAGTGCAGTTGCCGCACCCTTTGCGATATACCTTGACGTACCGCAAATTCTCGTGGGTATCCAGCCTCTTACACACCTTGACTACAAGAAAACCACCACATATATGCAGCTGTGCAACGATGACATCTGCGCAATGCCTGAGGTTGCAGGTGTTTACGAAAGACTCGGAAAGAAGATGCCCAAGTTTATCGTTGCAACAAGCGGCGAAAAGGAAAAAATTGCAAAAAAAATAGACCTTTGGGAAAAGGCACTGACGGCAAAAGCGGCATTCAAGTATGCGAAAATCGGCTACCTCGGACACACCTATGAGGGAATGTACGATATGCACACCGACCCCACGGCATTTTCAAGAACATTCGGTTCACACGTAAAAATTCTTGAAATGTGTGAGCTTCGCGAATACGTAAACGCTGCGGACGATATAAGAATAAAGGAAAAGATCGAAGAGATAAAGAAATGCTTTGACATAAAAGAGCCTTCTAACGATCCTCTAACCGACTATGTTAAGGACGCAGATCTCGAATGGTCTGCAAGATGTGCCGTAGGTCTTGACGAGCTTATCACAAGAAATGACCTTACGGGACTTGCATATTATTACAAGGGCGAGAACGGTAACGAGTACGAAAACATCGGTGCAAATCTCATTCTCGGAAACACACTTCTCACAAGTGCAGGTATTCCTCTTGCAGGCGAGGCAGACCTTAAGACCTGTGCGGCAATGCTTGTCATGAACAGGGTCGGCGGCGGCGGTTCCTTTGCAGAGCTTCATCCCTTTGACAGCGACGACGACATCTGCCTTATCGGTCACGATGGACCTCACAACATTAATATCAGCGACAAAAAGCCTGTCCTTCGCAAGCTCAAGAAATTCCACGGAAAATCCGGCAGCGGTATCGGCGTAGAGTTTAACATAAAAGCAGGTCCGATAAGCCTTCTCTCCTGCTCGGTTGCGGGCGACGGCAAGATGAAGATGATCCTTGGCAAGGGCGAATCCATCTCCGGCGACATTCCTCAGACCGGTAACACAAACACAAGATGTAAATTCGGCTGCTCTGTTCAAGACTTCATCGAACGTTGGTGCAGTGAAGGCCCGACGCATCATCTTGCACTCGGTACGGGAGACAATACGGAGGCAATTGAGCTTTTCTGTGATATTATGAATATAGAGCTTAGAAAAGTAGCACTGGACAGATAAGCTTGCCAATTGGCAGTATACGGAGGCACAGTTGATTAAACCTTCATTCGGTTTTTAATTATGCTGTTGTAAAGCTGAACCACACGCTATATCGGCAGTTGTTGTTCAGTCTGCAAAACCTACGTAGTACAATTAAATCAAACCTTTAACGGTACACTTTTTAAACGTGTAATGTGTAATTATGGTTTGAAGATTATACAAATTCACACATTTATCGGGACGAAGTTATTACTTCGTCCTGTTTTCGTTTTCACCCTTTTCACATAAACCAATTATTCATTTTCCGTATTGATTTTCAATTCACCTCAATTGTGTACCACATTAGAGTACTGCAAATCACCCTACACAGTCAATAACGAGGTTTACAAATAATCCCGAATTCTGCCTTTAACTCTTTCATTCATGGTAAAACACATTCATATATTCCTGCCGCTAATGGCAATATGTGCGACTTAAGTCAAGTAAACATTTTTGTTTGTGATGATTCTTGAGTCAAATTTTACGCAATATTAATAAAAAAGGACTCAGGAAACAGACTTCAAAAGAACTCTGATCCTAAATCCTAATACCTAAATCCTTATCTGCAATACTTTCTGACAATCTCTTCCATCTTATCCATCTTCTGCTCCATGTCCCAAACAAGCTTGAACTGAGTATCGGTTCTGAGAAGGTTCTGCTTCGGGAAGTGGGTCTTAAAATATGTATCCCCCTCAAGGTAGTCGGTGAGGAATCTTATGCCGCATTCAAGGGTCATGAGCTTTGCGGAGAATGCAAGAAGTGATACTTCACCCTCTGTTATTCTGTCTCCGATAGCCTCAAGGAAGCCCTTGGTGTAACTCTCGAAAAGCTCAAGGTCTACGTCAACAAGATCGAGATTTGCCTCATCCTCTGCTGCGTGTGTCGCACCGAATCTTATAGAGTCGCCGAAATCGTAAAGAAGCGAACCCGGCATTACAGTGTCAAGGTCAAGTACGCATACCGCATTTCCGTCGTCATCAAGCAGTACATTGTTGAACTTTGTGTCATTGTGGGTAACTCTCAGCGGTACAGAGCCTTTTTCTATAGCTTCAAGTACTCTTCCTGCCTCTGCTTTTCTTGCAAGTGAGAATTCCACCTGCTTACGTACCTCGTCAAGTCTTCCGCATTTATCTTCTTTTACTGCCTTTTCAAGGTTTTCAAATCTCCACACGGTATTGTGGAAATTGGGTATTGTTTCAAAGAGCTTGTCTGCGGGAAAATCCGAGAGATAATTCTGGAACTTGCCAAATGCCTTTGCCGCACAGTAGAAGTGCTCGGGCTTTTCCACTGAATCATATACATTGCCCTCGATAAAGACGTACATTCTGTAGTAACCGCCATCATCGGTGGTGTAGAGAAGCTCACCGTTCTTTGTTTTTATCGGCTCAAGACATTCCCTTGACGTGTCGCCGCCGTTAGATGTTACCTTACCCTTTATGTGTTCAAGCACCAACGCAATGTTACTCATTACCTCGTGGGGCTTTTTGAAAACGTTGGCATTTATACTCTGGAATGTGTACTTTTTGCCGTTCTCTGTTGTTACAAGGAATGTACCGTTGATATGTCCGCCGCCGAAAGGAACAGCTGTTATGGGCTTCCCGTCAGTTTGGAACACTCCTGCAATCTCCAGAATTCTATCAACCGTTAATTCCATCGTATACCCCCTCCGAAATAAGCTTTGCTATTGCTTCGGTAACGTCCTTTTTGTCTTCCTTGTAGGTCATTCCGTACCATTTGTCGGCATTTTTAAGCACCTTTACTTTTGTTTTTCCTCTCTTTATAAGATTATCAACAACCGTGGGGATATAGAACTCGTCCTTTGAAAGATCCGCATTTGCAAGGAAATCCTTAAAGTCATTGTCTATTTCAGCGAACACCTCGGGAGTAAAGCCCCAGAGATTCATGGAAACTATAGTGCCTCGGGGGAGCTTTGTCCATGTCTTACCATCGTCCTCGGTATATTCGAGCTTTGAGTTTATCTTTGTTCTTTCGGTAATCTCCTTGAGATACCCACATCTTGTCTTGCACACTCCTCTTGCAACGGTGCCGTTTTCCGTAATAGTGTTCTCTAAAAGATAGCCCACCATAACGGTGTCAAGTCCCGAAGCCTTATCGAGATACTGCTTGATTTCGGTGAATGCGTTGCAGCCGTAGTAATCGTCGGCATTGATTACCGCAAAGGGTGTCTTTACGACGTCGCGGCAGCAATACACGGCATGACCTGTCCCAAAGGGCTTTACACGTCCATAGGGAAGCACAGACATATCCTGTTTAACGTATTCCACGTCAATCATCTTTTCTATTCTCTTACCGACAATTTCCTTAAAATCCTTTTCTATTTCGTCCTTGATTATGAAAACTACTTTCGTGAAACCCGCCTTTTTAGCATCGAAAACAGAGTAATCGAGAATTGCTCTGCCGTCCTCGGAAACCGGTTCCATCTGCTTAAGTCCACCGAAACGGCTTCCCATTCCCGCTGCCATAACTACAAGTGTTGCGTCTTTCATATGTATATATTTCCTTTCAGATTTATTAAGCTATAACAACACATAATTATTGTAACACATTTTATTGCACTTGTCAACCGAAAACGCCTTTATTATCGCTTTAGTAACATTGTTCACAAAAGGGTGTATATTTTGCGGAATATTATGTGTGTAAAAGAGCCTCTGCCCCTCCGGACGTCACCTTGTCCATGAATATGTTGATGCATTCAGAGCCGAGGGAATAGGCATGGGCTTCTACTATACTCTTAAAAATTGCCATCATCCTGATTTCACCCGGACACTGACTTTAAAAAAATCTATTTTTCGCCATCAAAAGCTGTAAAAGCATCAGAACGTTATACGCCAAAAAATACCCCGACAGCAATTACCGGGGTAAATCTGTTATGCCACAACATCGCAAACCTTTTTTCACTATCGTAAAGGTATATCCCGTTATCACAAAATCGGGATTATTCAACCTCATAACCCTCATCCGTAATTGCACTTTTGAGAACATCGTCTGCAACATCCTTTGAGAGAGTCACGACAACGGTTCCCTCGGTGTGGGAGGCCACGGCGGATTCTACTCCGTCTATTGCTTCAAGTGCCTTTTTTACGTGATTTTCGCAGTGACTGCACATCATGCCTCTTACGTTCAATATTTTTTCCATCTTCTGTTCCTCCGATATTATTAGTTCGGCTGTTTCCGTTTTTGCTTCCCGTTGCTTTTCAATCGGTACGGTATATGCCCGAAAGGAATTTAGGCGCAGCGCATTTGATACAACGCAGAAGCTTGAAAGTCCCATTGCAAGTGCTCCGAGCATCGGGCTGAGCGTTATTCCGAAAGGCGATAATACGCCCGCCGCGACCGGAATACCTATGCAGTTGTAGAAGAACGCCCAGAAGAGATTTTGCCTTATGTTGCGCAGTACCGACCTTGACAGCTTTATCGCATTTGCTGCCGAGGTGAGACTACCGTTTACCAGTATTACCCCTGCGGTGTCTCTTGCAATATCGGTTCCTGTTCCTATGGCAATTCCGACGTCCGCTACGGCAAGGGCAGGGGCATCGTTGATACCGTCACCAATCATGGCGACCTTGCCCTTTTTGCGGTATTCGTTTATTGTCTGTGACTTACTGTTCGGCGTTGCACCGGAAATCGCAACCTTAATTCCTGCTTTTTGGGCAATCGAACTTGTTACAAGCTCGTTGTCTCCCGAAAGGAGCACCGTTTCAATTCCCATTTTATTGAATTTTTCAACAGCACTCTTACTGTCGGTTTTCACCGTATCAGCCGCCGCGATTATTCCGAGAAATTCTCCGTCCTTAGCAAAAAACAAAGGTGTACTTCCATCAGCGGATATTTCATCAGCCCTTTTTCTTTGCGATTCGGATATAACTATGCCGTTCTTTTCAAGGTAGTCTGCTTTTCCGCCCAAACACTTTTTACCGTCAATTCTGCAATAGACTCCGCTGCCGACACTTGCGGAAAAAGCATCGGAATCAAGAAGCGGTACATTGTTTTCGACACAGTATGCTACAACAGCTTTTGCCAGAGGGTGCTCGCTTTTTTCTTCAAGGGTGTATGCGCTTGAGAGAAGCTCATCTGTACTCTTGCCCTCTGCCGCGTAGATTCCCGTAACTGCAATGTTGCCGCTTGTGACAGTGCCTGTTTTGTCAAGCACAACGGTATTTACTCTGCCGCAAAGCTCAAGCATTTCTGCACTTTTAAAGAGTATTCCGCATTTTGCTCCGACTCCGCTTCCCACCATTATCGCAACGGGAGTCGCAAGCCCCAGCGAGCATGGACAGCTGATAACAAGCACGGATATGGCTCTTGCAAGCGCAAAACCGAAGTCCTTGCCCATAATAAGCCACACTATAGCCGTAACGAGAGCTATCACCATAACTATGGGAACAAATACCGCCGCAACCTTGTCCGCCGCTTTTGCAATCGGAGCTTTTGTAGCAGAGGCGTCGCTGACAGTTTGAATAATCCTTGAAAGCACGGTATCCGTACCGACTCTTGTAGCTCTGCATTTTATATATCCCGATGTATTGACGGTTGCTCCTACAACGGTATCGCCCTCGCACTTTTCCACAGGTACGCTCTCGCCTGTAATTGCAGACTCATTCACGGCACTTGCACCCTCGATGATAAATCCGTCCACCGGTATCTGCTCACCGGGTCTTACCGTAAATATATCGCCGACCTGCATTTGTGATATTTTTATTTTTACCTCTTTACCGTCACGGATAACATTCGCCGTTTCCGGAACAAGCTTCTGAAGTCCGCGCAGCGCATCGCCTGTTTTAGCCTTGGAGCGTGCTTCAAGAGCTTTACCGACGGTGATAAGCGCAAGTATCATAGCCGCAGACTCAAAATAGAGGTCATGCAGAAGATGGTTTGCACCTGCAAGATCCCCCGCCACAAGCCTTACCGACATGACAAACAGCACACCGATACTGTATACAAATGCCGCACCTGAGCCCAGTGCAACGAGCGCATCCATATTCGGCGAAAGGCGGACGATGGATTTTGCACCGCTGACAAAAAATCTGTTACCTATAATCATAACAATCGTACTGCACAAAAGCTGAACAAGTCCAACCGCCATGGGATTCCCCTGGAAAAATGCAGGAAGCGGAAGCCCCATCATACCGTGTCCCATGGAGAAGTACATCAGCACCGCAAGGAACGCTGCCGAGAGAATCAATCTTTTCACAAGCGATTCAGACTCTTTGACATAGTTATTTCCCGGTATATTCCTACCGGTACTTACAATTGTGTTTTCGGTATTTTCACCGCCATCGGCACTACATCCGTAGCCCGCTTTTTCGACAGCACGGATTATCTTGTCATCGTTCACCTTTCCCTTGATTGTCATGCTTCCCGTAAGAAGATTCACAGCACAGGCTTCAACGCCGTCAACGTCCTTTACGGCTTTTTCGACCCTGGCACTGCAAGCCGCACAGCTCATGCCGGTTACATTATACTTTTTCATGGTATTCTCCTTTCCGACACAGAAGCTTACAGAAAGCTTACAGTCCACGGTGCACAGCAGACAGTTTTTGCATTGCACAAACTGCGAACCAACCCCTTGTTAGTTCAAGCTAACTTTTTACAATTATATTCTACTCCATTTTTATTAATAATTCTACACTAACAATAAAAGATTTTAGAAACTGCCAAATTACCACATACAACAAATAATAAACACATCATTTAAATGAACATTTAACTCTAAGTCATAGTTTCATCAACTGCCCCTGTGAACTGTCAATT
>JAZUOO010000047.1:0-65777 GCA_045604705.1 Eubacteriales bacterium | reverse complement strand
GGAGTAGGCGATATTATCGATACGTGACCTGCCCTTTGCCATGGAGGCACAGATGATGTACCTGTGTGCCATGCTCTTTGACGGCGGTGCTTTGACTGTGCCTTTTATTACGGACGGGGTTATTTTTGCAATCAAGTAAATACCCCCTTATTTGTTGTACTTTTTCGAGAGGTAGTCTATCGCTTCGAGGTAGCCGTCAAAGCCGTGACCGCAGATTGTCTTTTCACAGTACTGCCGCACATAGCTTGTCTGTCTGAAGTTCTCTCTTTTTGAAACATCCGAGATATGAACTTCAACTGCGGGAATACCTACGGATTTTAGTGCATCGAGGATTGCCACGCTTGTATGAGTATACGCCGCAGGGTTTATTACTATGCCGTCATAAACCCCGTATGCTTCCTGGATTTCGTCAACGATGTCGCCCTCGTGATTGGATTGAAAGAGATCTACTTCTATATTGATTTCCTTGCAGTGGTCAAGGATCATGGCAGAGAGGTCTTTGTATGTTTTACTGCCGTAAATATCAGGCTCTCGAATACCCAGCATATTGATGTTGGGCCCGTTTATTACAAGTATTTTCATATCATTATCTCACTTTAATATTTTACCGAACTGGCAGAGAATCTTTTCGGAGTTTTCCTCTGCGTTTCTTGAGATTTCGACTCTTATATCGCATCTTTCACGGTAAATGCTAAATCGTGTGTCGTACAGCTTTTGAAGCTTTTCGGGAGTATTTGACAGCGGTCTGTCCCTTGTGGCGATAAGGTCGTTTATGTTTGCATCTATAAATATGAGTTTTCCGTTTTGGGATAGGTTGTCGGCGTTTTCTTGCCTCAGTACCGCACCACCGCCGGTTGCGATTACAAGGCTTGTTTCTTTGGAGATTTCAGCTATTACTTCCGATTCAATATCTCTGAAGTATTGTTCGCCGTTTTTCTCAAATATTTCGGAAATTTCACAGCCGCATTTTTTACGGATGAGGTCGTCGGTATCGACAAATATCCGTCCCATTTTTTGTGCAAGAAGTCGTCCGATTGTGGTTTTGCCGCTGCCCGGCATTCCGACAAGAATTATATTTTCTTTGCCGAGGAGAATTTTTTTGTAGACCTCGTTGCATTTATCATCGGGAATTTTGTTTCCCGTGAAGTGTTCACACGCCTTTACCGCTTGTGCTACAAGCATATAGAGTCCTCCCTCGGCGGGAATACCGAGCCTTTGAGCTTGTCTTATAAAGCTTGTGCGAAGAGGATTGTATACTGCGTCTATTGCTCCCGAGAGGTTCTTAAATCTTGATATATCTATGGGAAAGCCCTCGTTTTTCGGGTACATTCCCACGGGAGTTGTATTAATTATGACATCTGTGTCCGAATGGTTTTCGTAGGCTTCTTCGTAGGTTACGCTGTCCTCGGATGATGTTCTTGAAACTCTGATTATCTCTTTTGCACCGAGAGAGCTGCATACTGCAAAAGAAGTTTTTGATGTACCGCCGGAACCGAGAATCAGAACTTTTTTGTTCTTTATTTCGATGCCTGCTTTTTTTATCAGGCTCATCATTCCATAAAAGTCTGTGTTGTAGCCGTAGAGCTTGCCATCCCTGTTGACCACCGTGTTTACGGCTCCGATTTGCTTTGCCGCCCCGTCAATTGTTTCAAGGTATGGAATTACTCTCTCCTTGTAGGGTATGGTGACGTTTATGGCTTTGAAGTCGTGGTATTTCATGAAAGTGTCGAGATCTTCCGGTGGTATTTCATGTATTATATAGTCGTAATCGCACAGAAGATTATGTATTTCTTTGGAGAAGCTGTGTTTTAAATGCTCTCCTATGCATCCGTATTCCATGATAGTTCGTTCCTTTTAACTTTCGGGTGTAAAATAGTCTGTTCCGTATCTGCCGATGAGCATATCCGAGATTGTTAGAGCCGCAAGAGCATCAACCACTATTCTTGCTCTGTGGACAATACATGGGTCGTGTCTGCCGTCAATTTCTATGTCTGCGTTTTCTTTTTTGAAAATGTCTACTGTTTCTTGTTTCTTGTAAATTGACGGTGTTGGCTTTACGGCAAGTCTGAAAATTATGGGCATTCCGTTGGTGATACCGCCGTTGATACCCCCGTTGTTGTTGGTGGCTGTGACAATATTGCCGTTCTCGGCTCTGAAGCTGTCATTTGCTTCGCTGCCTTTCATTTCTGTCATGGCAAAGCCTTTGCCGAATTCTATACCTTTAACGCCGCCGACTGCGAACATTGCCTGTGAGAGCTTGGATTCAACACTTTCAAACCACGGCTCGCCGAGTCCTTTTGGAAGTCCCGTTATAACGGTTTCAAGAATGCCGCCAACGCTGTCGCATTCTTCTCTTGCGGCAAGGATTTTGTCGGTCATCTTTTCTTCGGCACCCTCGCAAAGGACAGGGAATGTTTTGCCTGCGAGGTATTTTATGTCATCCTTGTAGTTTTGGAATTCTCTGTCGCAAATATCTGCAAGCTTTGAAATGTGAGTGCCGATTTCTATTCCTTTTTGTTTAAGGGCAGAAATAAGTATTGCACCTGCCGCAACTATTGCCGCCGTTATTCTGCCGCTGAAGTGACCGCCGCCACGATAGTCCTCATAGCCGTGATATTTGCAATAGGCGGTGTAGTCTGCGTGTCCCGGTCTTGCAAGATTTCTTGTTTTGGAATAATCCTTGCTGCGCTGCGACGAATTTTGTATAATTATGCATATTGGGGTACCTGTTGTTCTACCCTCAAATACGCCGGAAACTATGCTGTAATCGTCCTTTTCCTGCCGTTGGGTGGAGATAAGTCCCGAGGGACGGCGAAGAGTCAGCATTTTGTCTATTTCCTCTTTATCCACCTTTATTCCGGGAGATATTCCGTCTATTACTGCACCTATTGCTTCTCCGTGGCTTTCGCCGAAAAGTGTGAGTGTGAGATTTGTACCTAATATGTTTTTCATAACGTCATGTCCTCATTTTCAAAGTAATCGGATATTTCGCTTCTGTATTTCGCAAGATCAACTTTTCTTATTTCGTATTTGCCTATTTCGGGGACATATACTGCCGAGAGGGTTGTACCTGACAATTTTTTGTCGTGGGCTATTGCTGAAAGTATCTTGCTTTTGTCACCGAAGGGTTTTGTGGGAAGTCCCATTTTCAGAAGTTGTGCTTTGATTCTCTCTCTTACCTCCCCACTACACATGGGAAGCATTCCTATTGCGACGCACTCACCGTGGAAGTAGCCTGAAAAGTCCTCGCAGGATTCAAGGGCGTGGGCTACGGTGTGACCGAAGTTGAGTATTTTGCGAAGTCCCGTTTCACGCTCGTCCTTTTCTACGATGTCTTTTTTTATTTTCAGTGACCCGATAATTATTTCGTCGATTTTTTCACTGAAAATTTCCGATTTTGTGCTGTTTTCAAAAAGTTCAAACAGTTCCCTGTCGTAGGTTGCCGCCATTTTCAGGGCTTCTGCCAGACCGTCAGCGATTCTTCTTTCGGGAAGTGTTGCCAGGACATTATTATCTATTATGACACCCTTGGGTTGGTGGAAAGCTCCTACGATGTTTTTATACCCGCCGAAGTCTATGGCTGTTTTTCCGCCGATGGAGGAATCCACCTGTGAGAGCACCGTTGTCGGGATATTATAAAAATCAATTCCTCTCATATATGATGCAGCGCAGAAGCCTGCAAGGTCCCCGCAGACACCGCCTCCGACGGCAACAACACAGTCTGTTCTTGTAAATTCATTCTCGCACATTACTTCAAGTATTTGCCTGTAGGATTCAAAGGATTTACTGCTTTCGCCCTCGGGAATTATAACCACAAATGGCTTCTTGCATTGCTTTGAAATCTTTTCCGAATACTCCGTCGGCACTCCGCTGTCGGTGACGATAAGTACCTTTCTTTTAAGGTTCATATATTCGGCTGCTTTATCAAGAGCCCCTCGCTCAACTATTATGTCGTAGCTGTTTTCGCCGAGATTCATATTTAAAATCGTTTTGTTCAAAGTAACCTCCGATTTATTGGGATTTGAGATTTAGGAACCGGTAATCAGCACCCTCCGGTTTTCGTTTTTTTGTGTAGCCATTATCTTCCTGCACGGCGTGCCGGGTCGTCACGCCATACTTTCCCTATATCCTATATTCTTACTTCCTTTTCAAAGCTGCCGACAATCTTCACACTATTACAAACATCTGCAAGCTTTTTTATCATAAGTCCACCGATGTCCCCGTTGATGTTACCGCTGCCCTCGGCAAAGAAGTAGTAGTCCCACACAAGCTCTTTTGTGGGGCGGCTCTTTAGTGCGGAAAGGTTGAAACCGTAGTCACCTATAATGGACAGTGCTTTTCCCAGACAGCCTGATTCGTTTTTGACCGTGAAGTAGAGGATGAACTTTTTGTCGCTTTCCTTGGGAGTTTCCTTTGCTCTTGAGAGTACTACAAAACGGGTTACGTTGTTGCTTGCGGTGTTTATGTGAGGTACAAGTACGGAAAGACCGTAGAGTGCGCCTGCGTCCTCGCTTGCAATTGCGGCAATGTCGGTTCTGTCAGATTCGGAAACGATTTTGGCGGCGAGTGCTGTGTTGGACATCTCGGTGGCTTTGAAACCATTGTTTTCGATGAACCTTGCACATTGACCGAGAGCTTGCGGGTGACTAACTACCTCTTTTATATTTTCCAGCCTTGTGCCGGGCTTTACAAGAAGATTCTGTACCACTTCCAGCTCGTAGATGCCTTTTGCGTAGAGTGAACCGAAAAACATGAGGTCAAGCACCGGTGCAACATCTCCCTCAAAACTGTTTTCAATGGGGAGTACGGCTACATCACAGTCACCGTTTTCCACTGATTTGTATGCATCCTTGAAGCTCGCATGGGAAATTGCACGGCTTCTGGGGAAAATCTTCATTGCGGCGGTCTCGGCAAATGCACCCTTTGCCCCACAGAATGCGACTTTCATGTCGCCGAGAAGCTGCCGCTGATATTCCTTGGAGAGCTTCATATTATATTTTAAAAACTCAACATAAAAGGAACGGAGTGTATCATCTTCAACTCTTACGGAATTTTTTTCTATCACCTGAGCTTCGCGTGAAGCGTCAAATATAGGCATTCCGTTCTGCTTTTTATATTCGGCAACATCCTTTGCCGCTTCCATTCTCTCGGTAAACAGCTTTGCCATTTCGGCATCGATTCTGTTGATTCGCTCTCTTGCATTTTCAAGAAGATTCATAGTCTTTGTTCCTTTCGCTGAAAAAATATAAGCGGCCCCGCAAAGCAAGCAGAACCGCCGATTTATCATAAAATCAATCCGACAAATTACGGATAAACTTCGCTGATCTTACGCTTTGCGGTACTGTTTTTAAAATATAGTACAAAATAGTAAAAGTAATAAAAGCAAAAGCGGAAAAATCGAAAAATATAAAAAAAGGACACCCCGAAAGAAGCGTCCTTATAGCTTATTACAGTATTATTTTCGGACATAACAGAAACATTACGGCATACGGATACCGCACTATTTTCAAGCGTATTGAGCATTAAAGTATTCGAGCTTGTCATATCCGCACCTCCGAAAAATTTATAATTATGCATTCATTGTTAATTATTATACTACACACAACGTCAACATTCAAGTGGTAAATAGCA
This sequence comes from Eubacteriales bacterium, assembly GCA_045604705.1. Lineage (GTDB taxonomy): Bacteria > Bacillota > Clostridia > Oscillospirales > CAG-382 > SIG622. The sequence goes on along the minus strand of JAZUOO010000047.1, from coordinate 60,146 downwards.
CAATTTTTCAAAGAAAACGCCTGATTTTTTGTGCATTATTTATCTTTCTTGTCATTTTTATTTTTTATATATTCAATCTCTTTTGCGTGATTTTTAAGTCTTTGCGTGAAGCTTTCTTTTTTTTCTTTGGCAATAAGCAGCTTGTCATCGCCGTCGGCGTAGTCCTCCGTTTGAGTGGGAAGTTCCTTGGCGGCGAGCTTTCTTTCGGCGATGATTTTAAGCTCGTAGTATATTACCGAACATAGCGGAACTGCGAGTACCATTCCTACAATTCCGTAAAGTCCGCCCATGATAATAAGGGAGGTGAGTACCCAGAAAGCAGAAAGTCCGGTCTTATCGCCGAGGACCATGGGCCCGATGAGATTTCCGTCAAGCTGCTGGAGAATAATTACAAAAATGATAAACCATATAACTTTATTCGGCTCGGTCAGAAGTATAAGGAAAGCCGATGGAATAGCACCGATAATTGGTCCCGCAATGGGTATGATGTTCGTAATGCCGATAATGAAGCTTATAAGTGCCGCAAAGGGAAAACCGAAAAGCAGGCAGCATATATAACAGATGAAACCGATAATGGTGGAGTCTATAATCTTACCGACAATGAAGCCACCGAAACGGTAATTGCATTCATGTATGACACTTGAAACCCGTCTGTAACCGTTTGTTGACAGGAATGCCATCATCAACTTCTTTGACTGTGCTTTAAAGGTTTCCTTGCCAATGAGCATATATATTGAGATGAATATACCAAAGATGATATTCTTTACCTCGTTTGCGAATCTTTCAACAAATGCGAGAGCTTTGGGTGAGAATTCGCCGAGGAAATTGATGAGGTTGTCGGCAAAACCGGAAAGCATACCGTCAAACACTCCGGAATAAAGTATACTGTGGAGCAGCTCGTGCCTTGAGATGAATACTCTGAACCATTCGTAGCCGTCATTGATATACTTTTGGTAGTTTCCGAGAAGATCCTTCAGGCTTGCATATAGCTGAGGGAAAATAACTATAGAAAAAAGATAGAGCACCAATCCCAAAACGATATATGACAGGATTATTGCAAGCGCTTTAACCAACTTCATTCTGCCGGCAGACTTTTTTTCGCCGAAAAGTGAGTCGAAGCATTTCGCCAGAATATCCCTGAAGAAATTTACAACGCGGTCAAGAATGTACGCAATAGCGAAAGCGTAGAAAAAGGGAGAAAGAACGCTGAGATATTTGGAAAAATCCACCTTGGTGATACCGCCGATGATGATAATTGCGCTAATTACCATTACACCTATGGCATACAATGCAAGCGTTCTGTATTCTTTCCTCTTTTCGTTATCCATTTCAACGCCTCCTTCGCCAAAAAACAGATTTTATTAGTATTATATAACCTTCCGCAGGAAATGTCAATAATTTTATGCGGCAATATCTTCTAAAGAGCGTAAATTATACGTAAAATTTTCTCTTTTGTATTCTGTGAAAAATTTCAGACATTACAATACAGAATAGTGCGGAGTGTCGTCATTCGGATTATATTAAAATAAAATCATAGCCATAGAGAATCAAAATGTGATGTAAGTATAAAAAAAATCTTACAGTGTTTTAAATATTCCCAAAAAGCTCTTGCTTTTTTTACAGGAGTGTAATATAATAAACTGATAAGGAAAAATGTGTATTGCCTAATGTATATGGATACTATCCGAATAATCCAAATAATCAATGTAAAAGGATCTTTCAAAAGCAGAATGGAGGAGACATTATGAAACACAATCTTTGCGTAATCGGTTACGGTGGAATGGGCGGTGGCTTTCATGTTAAGAATGCCCTTACAAGCGATGTTGTAAACCTTGCAGGTATCTATGACATTGATCCCGTAAAAAGAGAAAAGGCAAGAGCAAATGGCATAAGAGCCTATGAGACTCTGGACGAAGTACTTGCAGACAAGAGCGTTGATCTTGTAACGGTCGCAATCCCCAATGACGTTCACAAGGATACGGTAGTAAAATGTCTTTTAGCAGGAAAGAATGTAATTTGCGAAAAGCCGGTTGCGATGAATTCCGGCGAGCTTCAGGAGATGATTGACGCTTCAAAGAAGTCAGGCAAGCTCTTCACTGTTCATCAGAACAGGAGATGGGACGTTGACTTCCTTGCGATGAAAAAGATCCATGACAGCGGTGAAATCGGCGATATATTTAATATTGAATCAAGAATTCACGGCTCAAGAGGTATTCCCTCCGACTGGAGAGGCGAAAAGGAACACGGCGGCGGAATGCTGCTTGACTGGGGTGTACATCTTATTGATCAGATACTTCAGATCTATACCGAAAAAATTGAAAAGATATACTGCCGTTTTGACCACATTACGAACAATGAAGTTGATGACGGTCTCCAGTTATATATATATTTTGAGGGCAACAAGAGAGCCTATGTTGAAGTAGGTACATACAACTTCATCTCACTTCCCAGATTCTATATGCAGGGCGAAAAAGGTACAGCTCTTATCAAAGACTGGAGAGAAAACACGCAGGTTGTTAAGTGCAAGGCATGGCACGAGTCGGATGTTGTGCCGGTTGAAACTGCCGCAGGTCTTACAAAAACCATGGCTCCCAGAGATGAGATCACGACAGACACCTACGAGGTTGAACGTCCAAATTCTGATGTACACAACTTCTACAGAAATGTCTGTGCTGCAATAGACGGTAAAGAAGTACAGTTGGTAACCCATGAGCAGGTAATGCGTGTATTCAAGGTTATGGAAGCAGGCTTTGAATCGGCAGAAACGGGAAATCCTGTATATTTTGCAGAAAAGCTCTGAAAAACATCTGCGTTTTAAATTCACAGAAGAACTAACATCGGTCAAAACACTACAAAATCCGGTGACTAAAATTAAATAAATACAGGGTATATATATTATATATTATAAATATCAGTCTGTCGCAAAAGTCCGCCTGTAGTGGGTGGACTTTTTAACATATATGTTGTAAAATAAAAAAGGGTAAGAAAAGATGTTAAAGAAAGAACAATAAGACCGTTAGCAATTAGAGTTTTACTGTATAGATGAGTTAGTGTCAAAGAATCATTTGTTGAGAAAACAGAATCGGTGGTTTTTTATACACAAAATGACGACTCTGCCTTATAACTAAGCAGAGTCGTTTTCATATTTTTTGTAATTGTAATCTTTTTTATAGCTTTATATCAGCTTTTCCATAAAGAAGTTAAAGCCTGCATTGTCGTCCTTGTTTATTCTGTGACCGTCATCGTGTATTCTGAAGCAAAATTCATCCTCGCATCCGAATTTTGCATAAAACGGCTTTACAAGTGCGTTAAAGTCCGGTGCGGTTTCCCATGTGAACACCTCGTCCTGGCGGCCGATTTCGCCCTGAAAACGTCTGGGGGCACAAAGTGCACACACTCTTTCGTCGGTAAACATATTGCCGGAATTCTTCCATGTCCAGTCAAGCCAGTTATACTTGAATCTGTCATTCATCGCAACCACGGAATACGCAGAAACAATTCTCGGATCTGCCGCCGCAGTGATCATGGTATAAAATCCTCCGTAGGAAAGTCCAACCATTCCTATTTTTGTATCAATAACAGGTTCTGTTGCAATAAGAGCATCAATACAGCGCATAATGCAGTATGTTTCAAGAGCCTGAATGCTTGAACCCATTTGTTTCAGAGAAATATCAGTTTTGTGTCTGTCGAATCCCGGCAGGACGTCAACGGGAGGCTCCCACGTAGCAACCCTTTTCCAGCTCATTATCTGCGGACAGAACACTCTTACACCTCTGTCAAGCACTCTTGTGGTAATATTGTAGTAGTTGTTATTGCCGACAATATCGGAGCAAAGCTCGGGACTTCCACCACCGCCGTGCTGTACAATAACAAGACCTGTCTTTTGCTCTTCCGTAACGCCCTTCGGAACAAAGTACATACCGTAGAACCAAAGACCGTCAAGTGCTTCCACCTGCATTCTGTATATATCACCTCTGTCGTCGGATGCGACATACCATTTACGGATGTTCGGTGTCGGTAAATCGGCAGAATACTCCGTAAGCGGATAACCAAGCATTTCGTAGTACGCACGTCTGTATTTTTCGGGATTTTCATAAAAGCTGTCCGGATTCATGAACTGCTCTCTTTTTTCCACAGATTGTTCTCTCAGATGTGCAATAAATCCGTTTACTCCGTCAATGTATTCCTGTCTTTGTTTCTTGGCTACCTGGAAATCCGGGAACTCGCTGTATATATTTAAGTTTGAAAAGTCTTTCATTGGTGTCTCCTTTTTCTTTTTACGTTGAATTTAATTTAAAATCATACACATGCCAAAACCCAAGTGCAAGGAAAAATCTGAACAGTTCAATCAGTCAAGCTCGGGAATATTGATTTCGATTTCGTGACCAACCTCGGAGGATTTTACTATACCTTCAATAATAGCCTGGTTAATGATTATCTGGCTTGAGGGAACGGGAGACGGAGTGCCGTTCTTTATTGCATCTAGGAAAGAGCGAATCTTCATATCTGCGTTAGATACTCCCTCGGGGTTCTTAAGAAGAGGCACGATTGTTTCCGTGGGCTTGCCGCAGATGTCATGGTAGATCTTCATTTCACCACCGACAGTTCCGTTCCAGCAGTCTGTGGAGGGGATTCTGAGAGAGCCCTTCTTTCCCATAATGATGGTATCACCGGGAGTATCAAGGTGCATATACCACGCTATCCTAAAGTCGAGAACAACACCGTTATCAAGTCTGATGTATGCAGATGCAAAATCGTCAACCGCAAAGAGGTCTGCAAACTTCTTTTGCTGAGCAACACATTCTGTGTTTGTTGTATATGCCTCGGGAGTTCTTCCGAAGAAGCCGGAGATACATCCAGAAACGGTTACGGGCTTAGGATAACCCATTGCGTTAAGACACATATCGAGAGAGTAGCATCCGATGTCACCGATAGCACCAAGAACACCCTTATCGCCCTCGATAAAGGTTGTAGTTCGTCCTACTGGAATACCATGTCTTCTGCCGCCGCCTGTCTGGATGTAGTAGATTTCGCCCAGCTCGCCGCTTTCAACAATTTTCTTTATCATCTTCATGTTAGCGTCGAATCTTGGTTGGAAACCGATGGAAAGAACCTTGCCGCTTGCCTTTTCTGCTCTTCTTACTGCTACTGCTTCATCAAGAGTTACAGTAAAAGGCTTTTCAAGAAGAACGTTGAGTCCGTGTTCAAGTGCGTAAATAGCACATGGAGCGTGCTGACTGTTATATGTACAAATCGAAACTGCATCAAGTTTGTTTTCAGCGAGCATTACCTTATAGTCAACGTAATCCTCTGCTTCTGTAAGATTATAGTTATCAAGGAATTTACGAGCCTTGCCGGGAACAAGATCCGCACCGCAAACGATTTCAACGTCGGGCTGATTGAGGTATGCCTTGATATGGGAATTAGCGATGCCGCCTGTTCCGATGAAACCTATTCTCAGCTTCTTGGATGCATCAATCTTTGTTTCGCTCATGTTCCTGTCTAAGCAGTCAAGTGCATTATCTGCCATGATAATCCTCCTTTGAGAACGCTTTCCAATATAATGGAGCGGGGTTTTACGTTCTCACAAGTCCCCATATGTTTGTTATTTTAAATGTATTTTATTTCAAAAATTAGGCATATTATGTGAACAAATTAGTCTTTACACAAAAAGGAAAAACAAAATATTCTCTGTAGTCACGCGAAAAAATAAAAGCCCGATAAAACACCGAGCTTGTATGTATTACTGAAATCTGCTGTCCTTTTCAATATCAAGAAACCAATCAACAGGCTTCTTGAGAGCTATGGCAATGGCACGAAGCTCGTAGTCAGCGACGAATCGCTCAAAGTTTTCGATTCTGCTGATACATTTCTGCGTAATGATAACATTTTCCAGCTGGAGTCTGAGTGCGAGATCATATTGGGAATATCCCAGCTCCTTTCTGGCGTCCCTCACCTTTGCCCCGATAATATTTGATTTTCCGTTGTAAGCGTAAATTTTCATTTGCCAAATAAACCTTTCTTCACCCAAAGGATGTATGATGTAATTTGCCAACAGGAATAGGGTAAATCAAGATTTGCCTTTTTTGTCCTTGAAAGCACCATATATGTTTTATCACATTTTTTTAAAAAAACCGCCCTAATAATGACTTAATCGACATTTTCCGGTTAAAAATAACAAAAAAAGTTATTTTATCCAACTACTGACAAACGTTGAGCCGAAAACTTACGAACAAATACGCCGCTTTCAACATAAAATAATCTCGGACGGCAGTTTGCGCAAAGTCCGGTCTGATGGTGGTGTAAAAAGCTAAAAGTCCGGCGAAAAAGCTTCATAACGGGTACTGTATAATCTTTCTGCCGCCGAATACCAATCATGCGTATTATTTACAAATGCAGTTCCCCGTACCAATGAAAGGAATGGTCATAATTATGAACAACCATGTACATTCTGCCCTTTCGGGAACACAGACACACAAAAATCTTACCGATGCCTTTGGCAGCGAGGCAAGAAGTGCAATGCGATACCTGATTTTCGCAAACGCAGCGAGAGACCGTGGCGATCACACACTCTCAAATCTCCTCGAAAGCCTCTACGGCAACGAGATGGAGCACGCTGAACTCTGGATGCGCTACCTTGGAGAAATAGGTACAAGCGAGCAGAATATTGAATCTGTCATCGCCTCTGAGGAATACGAAAAAGATGTGATGTACCCGGAATTTTCCGAAACGGCAAAAAATGAGGGCTTTTCGGAAATAGCAGAAAAAATGGCTCTTGCAGCAAATGCCGAAAACGGTCATACAAGACTTTTGTCGGAATATCTTAAAGATCTCAGAAACGGAACCCTTTATAATACCGACAATGACGATGCCGAATGGATGTGTACCAACTGCGGCTACACTCATACGGGGCATTCGGTGCCGGAACGTTGTCCTCTGTGTAGTGGAACAAAAGCGTTGTTTGTGCGTGAAGACAGATAACTCAAAAAAGCAGGGCGTGCACTTCAAAGGGTACACGTCCTTGATTTTTATTTGGTTTGAAGTCGTAATCAGCCGTTATTTTTGAGCTTTGCGTTGGCTTTTGCTCTGTCGACGTTATTGAGGATAGCCTTGCGCAGTCTTATGCTCTTTGGGGTAACTTCAATGAGCTCGTCCTCATTGATATACTCGATGGCTTCCTCAAGGGAGAAGAACTTGGGAGTTATAAGTCTGAGCGCTTCGTCTGCACCAGTTGAACGAACTGCAGTCATGTGCTTCTTCTTACATACATTTACCACAATATCGTCGCTCTTGGGAGTTTCGCCGACTATCTGACCTTCATATACATTCATGGCTTCCTTGATGAACATAAGACCTCTGTCCTGAACCTGGAAGATTCCGTATTTTGTTGTCACGCCGTTTTCGTATGCAATAAGAGAGCCTGAATCCCTCTTTACGATCTGCCCCTTTACAGGCTCGTAATCATAGAATATGGATGAGAGTATACCCTCACCATGGGTATCCGTCAAAAACTCGTTTCTGTAGCCGAAAAGACCTCTTGTAGGGATGTGGAAGGTAAGCTTGGTTCTGTCACCTCTGGGAATCATGTCAAGAAGCTCGCCCTTTCTCTCGCCGAGTCTTTGCATTACTGCCCCGACGTATATTTCCGGAACTTCGCAAATAACTTCCTCGACAGGTTCACATTCAACACCGTCAATTTCCTTTGTGAGTACCTTGGGTGCGGATACCTGAAGCTCATAGCCTTCACGGCGCATTGTTTCAATGAGGATTGAAAGATGCATTTCTCCTCTGCCTGCAACCTTGAAGCTCTCGGTAGAGTCTGTTTCGGAAACTCTGAGAGATACGTCCTTTAACAACTCCTTGAAAAGTCTTGCACGAAGATGACGTGATGTGCAGAATTTACCCTCCTGACCTGCAAAGGGAGAGTCGTTTACAGAGAAGGTCATTTCAAGGGTAGGCTCGGAAATTTTAACAAAGGGAAGTGCCTCCGGAGCGTTTACGTCGCAGATGGTATCACCGATTGTAACATCCGCAATACCTGAAAGACAAACTATATCGCCCGCCATTACTTCGTCAACGCTGTTTTTTCCGAGACCGTCTATCTGATAGAGGTTTACTATCTTTGAACGGTAGTTTTCGTGATTTCCCAGGTAGTTTGATACCATGACATCGACGTTTTTCTTTATTGTACCCCTTTCAACTCTTCCGATTGCAATTCTGCCTACATATTCGTTGTAGTCTATGGAGGAAACAAGCATCTGAGCCGTACCCTCGGTATCAACCTCAGGAGGATCTATGTGATTTACTATGGATTCAAAAAGTGCTGTGAGATCCGCATCCTGCTTTTCAGCACTCAGAGATGCAGTACCGTTTCTTCCGGAGCAGAATACTATCGGGCTGTCAAGCTGGTCGTCATCTGCGCCGAGGTCTATGAAAAGCTCCAAAATCTCGTCTATTACTTCGTTTATTCTTGCACCGGGCTTATCTATCTTATTTACAACGATAACCACCTTATGACCGAGTTCAAGCGCCTTACCGAGAACAAATCTTGTCTGCGGCATGGGTCCCTCCTGAGCGTCAACAAGAAGAAGTACTCCGTCAACCATCTTGAGAACACGTTCAACTTCGCCTCCGAAATCTGCATGGCCGGGAGTATCTACAACGTTTATCTTGATGTCTTTGTAAATGAGGGAGGTATTCTTTGCAAGAATTGTGATACCTCTTTCCTTTTCAAGATCGTTTGAGTCCATGACTCTTTCCTGTACCACCTGATTTTCTCTGAAAGTGCCGCTTTGCTTAAGCATTTCATCAACAAGTGTTGTCTTGCCGTGGTCAACATGGGCAACTATCGCAATATTTCTGAGCTCGTTTCTTATCATCTGCAACTGTCCTTTCAAAAACGCTAATCCTGCGTCATTTATAACTTTATTTTTTCTTCCAAATGTATATTATATAACATATTTGCTCCATCGTCAAAGGGAACGGTGTATTGTTTACATTTTTTGCAAAATAGATTAACATAATAATTTATTTTTTTGTGTTATAGCCGCTCTTCATCTGCATATCATTAACCAAAAACGTCTGCCGAAGGACATACCACTATATCCGGCAACGGTTCGGAGTGCATATGAATGAACACAACCACCTTATCCTCCCCATTGATACGGCACTGAAGCTTGCGGCACAAAACATAAAAGAACGTACATTCGACCCGAATTCCGTTATTCAAGCGATAAATGATGCAAAAAAGCAGTACCTTAATGAAGCAGAAAGTATAAAGACCTCGGACAATCTGATACATATTACGGAACGCATCTGCGCCGTTTATTCAGTATGCCTTGAAAGCTCTAAACTGTCAGAAAAGCAACCCCCGCGAGACATTCTGGAATATATGAACCTTTGTTTTGATGCCGCAGTGAAAGCTCTGCTGCTTTGTACTTTGCTTATCCGCGATAATACGCCGGAAGTCTGCCGGGAGCTCGATGCTTTGACTGCACAGCTTCGTGCTCTTTCCTACCGTGCAAGACCTCTGAGAATGACGGTTATCGCAAGACATAAAAGAATATTCTCCGCACTTCCGGAGCTTGAATACATCGAAAAATGCCATGAAATCACGTTAAGATCCCTGCGACTTATTCATGGGTGTGCTGCAGGAAATAATATGTTTACTCTTTGCACTTGAAAATAAGCTTTGTTTGTGTTAATATATAATCAGAAAATGATTAGGAACGGTAAAAGCGGAAATGATAAAAATACTGCATTGCGATAAATTCATAATTGCCGCCGAAAAGCCCTGTGGTGTACTCAGTGAGCCGACACAGACGGAACAGGAAAGTATACTCTCCCTTGCGGCAGAACAGGAAAAGCTCTCTGCCTTGTTCCCGATTCACAGACTGGACAGAAATGTTTCGGGGATAATGCTGCTTGCGAAGAATAAAAATGCGGCGGGAAAATTCTCAGATCTTGTGAGTGAGCGTTCGGTGGATAAGGAATATCTGGCGATAGTTCACGGAAAGCCCGCAGAAAGCTGTGGTATTTATAAAGATTTGCTTTTTAAGGACTCGCAAAGTAACAAAAGCTATGTCACCGACAAAATGCGCAAGGGGGTTAAGGAAGCATCTCTTGAATATAGAGTTCTTGCAACGCAGAATTCACAGGACGGTACACTCAGCCTTGTGCGTATAAAGCTTCACACGGGGAGAACACATCAGATAAGAGTACAGTTTTCCTCAAGGCAGACACCGCTTTTCGGAGACGGGAAGTACGGAAGTCACACAAATCGTGGAGAAATTGCTCTGTACAGTGCGAGAATGTCTTTTTTGCATCCTTTTACGAAGAAATTTACGGACATCAGAAATCTTCCGTCAACTGACGGTTATCCTTGGAATATTTTTACTTCACATCTTACTTTAGAGATTTTTGAAGAAAGGGTACTGCCTGAAGAAGGGCAAGTCGGAATATAGTTTCGCCTTTTTGCTTAATTGATGTTAAAATACATTTGCTCTGAGCCTTTATCATAACTCCATTTTTATAAAACGACTTTTACCAAACGAAAGGACATAAAAATGAAATCAAGAAATTTAATGAAAACCGCCTTTGTTATAATCCTGTCGGGACTTCTTCTTGTGTCCTGCAAGGATAGTGAGACTAATAAAGAAGAAACACCGAACAAGCAGCCGGAGATTGAAAATATACAATCCGATACCAATAACCAATCCGGTGACACTGACGAAGTAAAGGAAATGCCGCTTGTGGAAAGTATCACCGTGACGGATTTTGTCCCGGGCGATTACTATGCGATATACTCCATGTCTGACGGAATTTTTGCGGCACTGGATCAGAATTTTTCCATGGGACTTATTGATAACAAAGGGACTGCTCTCACCTCCTTTGAATACAGCACCAGACGCGGAATCTACGATAATGTGACTGCTATACGTAACAATGAGGGTAAATGGGGCTTTTTCAACGTCAAGGAAAAAAGATTTATTCTTGAATGCAAATACGATGAAGTTCTGGATTTTTCCGAGGGTATCGGGTGCTATTTTGACGGTAAATTTTACCAATATATTTACGCTGACGGTACCAAAGCCGCTAATGGAATATTCTTCCAGGCGGCCGGATTCAGTGACGGCCTTGCAAGAGTTCTCACCGACGACAGTCTCGGATATATAGATAAAACCGGCAAGGTCGTTATATACTGCGATTATCCGTTTTTTGACGATTTCCACGAAGGCTTTGCAAGAGTCCATGACGGTGAAAGCTACGGGTACATCGACAAGGACGGAAAGCTCAAATTTAAAATGAACTGCAGTGAGATATACAGCTTTAACAACGGACTTGCGGCATTTATCTCAGACGGCAGAGTTGGTTATATTGACAAAAAAGGTACGATTGTAATTCCCCCGGAATATGATGCTCCGAATCAAAAAGCTGACGAATACTTTACGTTTATGTGCGGTGTAGCCCCCATTATGAAGGACGGCAAATACGGATTTATCAACACAAAGGGTGAGATAGTGATAGAACCGGAATATGACCTTGTAATGTACGCCATGGATGATATTATAAGAGTCAGAAAAGACAATCTTTTCGGTTATTTACGTACCGACGGAACGGTCATCACCGAGTGTATATTTGAAGAAGCTGGTGTATTCAGTGATGGAATCGCAAAAGTAATGAAAGACGATCAATACTACTTTATAAACAAGGAAGGAAAAGAGCTCACAACGGAAAGATTTGATGACGTTACCAATTTCACCGGTGGTACCGCATACGTTGTAAAGCCCGGCACATATACCTGGTACATGGTTACGGCTGATTAAACAGCAGAGTCTCTCCTGTTTCAGAAGGGTTCGTTTTTGTTCCGTGAATCCTCGTTTTAATACACACGTAAAGTATAAATCAAAAGTGACGGCTTTCCCATACGGGTGAGCCGCCTTTTTTACATGTATATATAAATTTGATCCTTTTTGTTCTTCTGTGCGGAATCAATACATCCTTGCATACAACTGCGGCGATACACCGACTCTTTTTTTGAAAAGTCTTGAAAAATAATTCACATCGTCAAAACCAATCTGCATTGCAATCTCAGTGACGTTGTATCTTCTCTCAAGCAGCAGTTCTCTCGCACGTCTTATCCGCAGACCTATCTGATAATCCAGCGGTGGCTGACCGATGTATTCGCGGAATTTACGGCGCAGATTTGTTTCGCTCATGGAACAAAGCCTTGACAAATCCGAGGCTCGGATGGTTTCGCAATAGTGATCCTCTATATATTCTTTGGCTTTGACCAACACTTCGTATTCTCCGTTTGAGCCTTTGGATTTCAGCTTCTGATGGAAGAACATCTCAATAAGCTCGAATATCTGTGCCTTAACAAGCAGAGTGGAGCCGGGAATGTTGGTGCCGAAAGCGGATACTGCCTTAGAAAATAGGTTACGAAAGCTGTCAAAATTGTCTGCACTTATTTTCACCGGAATATCACCGAAAAACTGAAGAAAGCCGGGACTTGCATTGACATTGTCGGCGTTCAGAAGAAAATTTATCGTATAATGTGTAAAGCCTCTTTCGCCGCCCTCAACGGTATATCTGGACATTTCGGGAAGATAGACTATTTCTCCGATCCCGACTGTGAACATTTCTCCGTTCTCCGGGCGGTAGATTGCAGAGCCCTGAAGAGGGCATACAAATCCGCTGAAGTTTCTGCCTGTGCTGTAGACTGTGCAGATTTCACCCTGCCTGTAGACACATTTGTGTGCAAGCAGTACCTCGGTTATTTCTATTGAGTTCTCAAAGGATCTGTCCGTGATATTCTCTTTCTTCGGCATAATGGCTTCCTTTCAGCAAAGTTTTTTACTGTGCCCTTTTGTCAGATTATAGCACAAAACGATTTTATTGTCAACATTCCGCATGACTTTATTTTCTTTTAAAGTGCGTGTGCTTTTGAATTCTCCGTAATTTTACGGCAAAAAGGCTGCGGCGTAAATACCACAGCCTTAGTTATAAGCTGAAAATTATTCAGAATCAGTTTCTGTTGTGTCAAGGGAATTGAGACGAACGATACAGATAGCTTCTGCATATTCGTATTCATCTACCTTCTTGATTTCACTTGTTGCAACGAATGCAAGCAGAGGCATCTTCTTGTTATCATTACATCTGTAGTTTCCGGATGCAGACGAAAGAATGTCGGCTGTCTTTTTCTCGATGGTTCCGTTATCAAGATCAAGGAATGAAACTACTGTTTTATCATCAACAAGGCAAACGCTTCCATCGCTTTCAATCGTGAGAAGCTTGTTGTCCTTATCATAAGCTCCGAGCTCAACAAGACCGAGACCTGTTGTACTCTTCGTTGTGGAAGAATCTGCGAGGTTACCATATTGATCTATACGTCCCATGAGGTTCTTATCATTGATGTAACCGCCGGAAAGCGAGTAGATACCGTAAGTTGTTAAGGGAGCTGTTTCGCCGCTATATGTTTCGTATTCTTCTTCAACATTAGCCTTGAAAGGATTGTATACATCGTAGTAGAGTACTGTTGAGTCTTCCTTTCTAACAGTCTTTACAGACTTAACAAATCTAAAGTCAAGAGTGTTACCAATCTTAACGCCTGTATCACCGCTTGCTGCTTCAGCATAGAGGTAAATGAGCTCTTCGATGGATGTTGACTTGGGATTGTTCTTTACAATATACTTAATTTTGTAAAGGTCATCTGAGTTATCGAAGTTAGGCTTATTATAATAATCGTAGATCGAGAACTTGGGTTCGCCTTCATCATCAAGCGTCTTAATAACCACCTTGGTATTTTCTGTCAAAGAAACATACTTGGAGGGGGCTATTTTGGTCTGAAGCTCAGAGGAATTTGCTTTTACAAACTGATAGAGATTTCCGGTTGACTTTACAAACGCTGCAGATACCTGACCGTATTCATCGGCTTCAAATGTGTAGTATTTATCTTCATCTTCACCCTGGAGAACTGACTTATCACTATTTGATGCAAGGGGAGCAATCTTGAATGTGTATTCGTCGTCACCGTTAACAGTGTATGTGAGAAGTTTACCTACATAATCACTGAAATCGTATGTATCCGCATCAGTCTTGCCGGTTACAGGCATAAGGGTAGTGGAAACAGTATCAGGTGCACCGTTTTCACCGATCGTTTCATAAGTAACTGTGTTTTCACTTGCAACCTTAGCACTTGTCTGAGGCTTAACCAAAACAGTGGAAATTTCACCGCCAACCATAACATCAAGAGTATGTCCGGAAACACGGAGGTTACCGTCCTGAACTATACCGACAGCTGTTGTATATGCGGATGAGCCTGTGTTGTTCGGGAAAATTATTGCATAATCCTCACCACTATTAAGGAGGCTCTTTGTGGCTTTTACATGGAACATTGCATTATCCACAAATACAATGTCAAATTTTTCACCGAAATGGTCTTTAATTAAATTATAGTTGTGTCCACCAAAGAAAGGAAGTCCACCGGGAACCGACGCATCAGCTTTAGAACCATCCTCCTTGGGAACACCTACATACTGACGAGAAAGTCCTGATCTGACAGCAGAAGAACCATTGAAACCAAAGTTAGTACTACTTGTGTCCTTGTCATAGACCTGATCCGTTGTATATGTCATTGCGGTCGCTGTAGCAACCTTAACGTAGTTTGCAGGACCGTTGATGTAACCTGTAATAAGCTGACCGTCCTTGAATTCAACGCCTTCTGTCACTGCACCGTAAGTGTAGATTGTGGGAACCTCACCTGCTGCATAAACAGCACTGATTGCGTCCAAATCTGTTGCGTGCATATCCATAAGAGGTGAACCCTCGTCGATGGATACCTGACCGACTGTATAGGGCTTGAGCCAGAGGTAATCATACTTTCCGTCGCTGTTGGAATCCCATGCATCAGCTTCAAAATTTTTGGAATTGAAGTTTATTTGCATAAGAGAAATCATTCCACCCATTGAGTAGATACCGTGGCCACGAAGGTCTGAATCAACCATTGATTCAGAGATTTTCACCCACTTGCCGTCTTCTTTTTTATAAATATTCGGCACTGCATCGTATTGCTCTCTACCACGTCCGAGAACATCCCTGTGAGCCTTGAAGTTGAAGTCCATTACATATTCTTCGGATTCGGGATCTCTTTCTGTCTTGTCGAGCCAGAGAAGAGTTATACATTCCTTATCCTTGTCAGCCATATTAGCGGGCTTCGAGTAAGACCAGGGTGCATTGAAGAGATAGTTTACCTGACCGTCTATTGTGACCTTACCTGTTGCAGGTCTGAAGTTACCGTCTGACTGATAAGCGATGTTATCGTATACTGTTCCGGCACCTTGTTCAAATTTTATATTGTTTCCGGAAATCTGCTTCTTGTATGTACCAAGGGAAGAAGCAGAGATGATTTCGGGAGACTTGTTTTCTTCCTGTCTGTAGTAAATAGAAAGGTCTAAGAGGAAGTAATCATCTGCATTGCCGGGAAGTCCGAGGGAAGCGAAGTCAATAGTACCGAAGAGCTGGGAATCGGTTTCAATGTAATCCTCATCGAAGCATTTAACGGTAATCATAACTTCATCTTCTTTACCGTTATCTGTCTTTTGGTTGTCATCAAGACAGTAGTTGGGAGTTGCAACAACTCTCTGAACCGTTCTCTTGACAGCGAAGATGTTTTCTGCAACAGTATCGTAAACTGTATAAGGCTCCTGTCCTATTTCCACAATTTGGAGCTCTCCGTCTACGTCAACTGTTTCGTATATCGGTCTATAACCTGTCTTACCTGCAGCCATGTCAGCATAGAAAGCATTGTAGAGAAGAACAGCTACATCACCTCTTGTAAGAGCTGTGTCGTAACTAACCGTTGATGAAAGACCTTCATCAAGACCAATGTCTTCAGCAATTTCGATATAATCAAAAGGATACGCAAGAGCCTTCTTCTTTTCATAACCAAGTGCACGGACTATCATTACATAAGCATCCTGAAGAATGATACCGCCCTTGGGATCGAATGTTGTTTCATTTCTTCCCTTGATGATACCCATATCGTTTGCCCATGAAATCATGAAGTAATAGAAAGGGTCCTCCAGGTCGGTGAAGGATGTACTGTTGTCACCGCCCTCAACAGTCTTACCTGCCTTCATAAGTCTGTAAATGAAAGTAGCCATCTGCTGACGGGTAACTTTTTCGGTAGTACCGAAAGTTGTTTCTGTGGTTCCTGTTGTTATACCCACGCTTGACAAAAGGTCCACTGCTTTTGTAAGTGTTTCATCACTTGCGGGAACGTCGGTAAACCGAGCTGCGTTTGCAACCACGCTTACCGCGCTTGCCGAGAGGATGAAAGATAACACTAACGCGAGAAATTTTCTCATGTTTTTCTCCTCCTAAAAATAGTTAGATACGGCAAAATATCTTTGCCCACGATGGTATTATAATATAAAATAATCAAATTTGCAAGGGTTTTTTTGTGATTGTAACATATTTGTAACAAATGAATTTTTTCTGACAAAGTCCTTTAGTAATTTATTACAACATATCCCCTGATTTTTTATAGCATCTGACGTTTTTTGCAATTTTACGCTGTTTTCTGACACAAAGAATTTCATTTACCCATCATACCTTTTTTAAATAAAAATAAAATTAAGGCAACAAAAACGCAACCGAACCAATACCCGACTGTCTGCTTGTCAGTATGTAATAATGTCTTTGAAAAATTCGACGTTGTTTACATAAAAATCCGCGTCATCCTGGTTTACAGCGTTTGAATCCCCGGTGCGTTCGTATCTTATGCAGAGAATGCAGTCCTCGGGGTAATATCTGAGGTTGGTGGTGCGATAGGCGATAAGCTCTGAGATGGGAATTCCGCATTCATCGACAGCGTATTCCGGGACTTTTTCAAGCACCTCGGACAACGGACGGAGTACCCCCATACTTTTCACTTCCTCGTAAAGGAACGGGTGAAGAAGATACACAACAGAATTTCCGGTTGTTACTTCCGTGTACATTCTCTGACGCTCGGAATTGTTGGTCAGTGCAACTTCGTCGTCATATTCATATTCTCCGTCAATGTTGGTTATCGGGATTATCAGCTGAAAGACCTCCACCTTTTTTTCGCCGTCGCCGTTGTAGTCCTCGGCAAGAACGTCATCCTCAAGGGATTTATCTCTGCTATCCTTTGACGGAATGAGCATATTTTTTATTCTGCCCGCATACATAACCATAGCATCAGGCTCGCTTTTGCCCGCACACTGGGTTATACATATTACACCGAGGATAAGAACAAAGATTCCGAGAAGTGTGTGCCATTTATAATGATACCAATAGTTTTCAAGCTTTTGAATAAATGTCATCTGCGTCTTGTTTTCCGACATAATGTCACCTCGTTTATTATTTTTCACAATTATAGCACACACATATGAATTATTCAAGCATTTTTGGTTTTCCCATATATTAAATATGGTGAAATTGGTTCTTAAACGTTGCTTTTTCGTTTATTTGTGGCAATTGGGGATTTGGGGCTTTGGTTTTTTGCTCACAATTTGAGGATTTTCGGAGATTACCCTGTGATTTTTGTTTCGGAACGTGTTCAAAGTAAAAGCTATATTGAAGCGTTATTGATTTTTTAAAAATAATATGCTATAATGAGACAAAAACGGAGAAAGATAATATAATGAAACGGATAATGTTTGTATGTCACGGCAACATCTGCCGAAGCCCCTGTGCGGAATTCGTTTTTAAAAAGCTGACAGCCGAAAGAGGACTGTCGGATAAGTATTTTGTATCTTCAAGTGCAACAAGCACCGAGGAAATTTATGCGGGTGTGGGAAATCCGGTTTATCCGCCGATGAAATCCGAGCTTGCAAAACACGGAATTATATGCGACGGTAAAAGAGCCGTACAGCTGAAGTCTTCGGATGGAGATAAGTATGATTTGTTTATCGGTATGGACAGCGCAAACATACGGAATATGCACAGGCTACTTCCGTCTGCGGCACATTCAAAAATACATAAGCTGCTTGAATTTTGCAAAAGCAATGCGGATGTTTCCGACCCGTGGTATTCGGGGAAGTTTGATGTGGCGTACAAGGACATTTTAAAAGGCTGTGAGGCTTTGCTTGAATATCTTGAAAACGGTGATAATGCAAATATATAGAAAATAAGGAGGAAAAACAATGAACGAAGTTATTGTAAAATTAACCGAAAGAAGAAGTGTAAGAAAATACACGGACAAAATGCCGCCGGATGAGGTCATAAACGAAATAATCAAAGCCGGTACCTATGCCGCAAGCGGCATGAACAGGCAGGACACGGTGATTGTTGCGATAAAAAATAAAAAAATCCGTGATGAGCTTGCAAAGGATAACGCCGCAATTATGGGTATGGAAAGAGACCCATTTTACGGTGCACCGGTTATTCTTGTGGTGTTGGCAAACAAAGCTTGCCCCACGGGGATTTACGACGGCAGTCTTGTTATGGGCAACCTTATGAATGCCGCACACAGTCTGGGAGTTTCCTCCTGCTGGATTCACAGAGCGAAAGAGACCTTTGATAGCCCAAAGTGGAAGGAATGGCTGAAAAGCATAGGCGTCAAGGGAGAATACGAGGGCATAGGAAACTGTATCCTCGGCTATTGTGACGGTGAATATCCCACAGCGGCAGGCAGAAAAGACGGCAGAGTTTTTATCGCCGAATAAGGCTGCTTACAATTGAATCCCCCACAAATTGAATAGTGTAATTCCCGTATGACCAATAATCATGCGGGGTTTTGTTATGTGGCGGCGTACTATGCCCGAAAATGTATATTATTGGCGTAAAACTATTGACGAAACGGAAAATACGTTGTATAATTATAGTGGTAAATAATATATATGTCATTTTTTATGAAAGGGAGATAAAATATGTCCTTTACAGATGAAACAGCAAAGAGAGTGCGAGATGAATTTGACAGGAAGCGAAAGTCGGCACAGGATGATGCGGATGCAAGACGCGATATGATTCATGCGAGAATACCTGAGATTGAGGCTATTGACAAACAGCTTGCAAATACCGGGCTTGAGGTCTACAAGAGTGCGGTCAATGGCGAAGATATAAAAGAGAAAATCACACAGATGAAGATGATTACTGCACAGCTTAAAGAGCTTCGTGCACAGCTTCTCAAGGAACACGGTTTCCCGGCGGACTGCACGGATGTGAGATACGAGTGTTCGGTTTGTGCGGATACGGGCTATGACGGTATGCGTTACTGCGAATGCTTCAGGCGTGCGATGATAAAGGAGGCTTATCTTTCCTCGGGACTGGGCGGAGCTTTGAACGAACAGAGCTTTGAAAATTTTTCCCTGTCCTATTACAGTGATGTAAAGGATGCGGGTGGATTTTCCGAGCGGGATAAAATAAGTCACATTCTTATGTCTGCGAAAAAGTATGCCGATAACTTTGGAAGTGAGAACCCGGGTGAATGCAGAAACCTTATCTTCTTCGGTGGTACGGGACTTGGAAAGACTCACATTTCCACGTCAATTGCCAAAAAGGTTATTGAAAAGGGGTACAGCGTTGTTTATGATACGGCTTCAGACATCCTTTCGGCTTTTGAGGCAGATAAATTTTCAAAGAACAAGTCCGAGTCCATGGCACAGAAATATCTTGAATGTGACCTTCTGATCATTGACGATCTTGGTGCGGAGTTCAAAAGTCAGCTTACCGAGGCTTCTCTTTACAATCTTTTGAATTCGAGGATATGTACGGGCAAGGCTATGATCATAAGCACAAACCTTGATGACGGCAAGGCACTTTCAAGGGCATACAACGACAGAATCACTTCAAGGCTTTTGGGTGAGTTCCGCGCTTTCGGGTTCGTGGGAAGTGATATAAGATTCCAGAAAAGAAAGAATGCGAAGAACAAGACTTAAGGTGCAGGAATGCGGTAATCGCCAAAGAGGTTCCGTAGTACTGAGAAAGCTTTCGGAAATGTGAAATCAGGTAAAGTTTGGAACAGATATAAGAAAACAGCGGTGTACGTGATAAATACATCGCTGCTCTTTTTATTGTTGTGCAATATTTACTTATTTGACCAAGATTCGTTTTTTTCGCTTTTATCTGATTCTTTTTCAAAGGGTAAGTCGGTTTCTTTTTTCTGATTTTCACCCTTTGCTTCCATGTTATTTTCGGCATCTGCAGGTACTGTCGGTTGGATATTATCAACCGTTTCCGCTGCCTCCTGCGATCTTTCCGGAACTGTTTCTTCCGCAGGCTCTGCATTTTGAACGTTTTCCGATTGTGCCTGGTCATCGGGATAATAAACATAGCCGGGTACGGGATATATGGGTCTTCCGTACTGATCGGTATACAGCGGATATTGATACATTGCGTATTGAACACCCGCACCGTTTACCTCATTATCACGCTGAGTCTGTTTGAATTCTGAAAGGTCGCTCCTTATGTAGTCCATGCTCTTTACCAGTTTATCGGTGTTCTGAATAAGCTGTCCGAGGCCGTAAGGAATAAAGGAAATTATCCAACAAGCAAAGCTTCCTGCGGTCATGATGACAAGTCCTGCGGTTATTCCAAATGCACCCTTTGCACCGCCGGTCATATCAACAACTGCTTTATCAAGTCCGACAGCAGCAAGAACCGCAAGCATTTTTTCTCCGAGTATTGAATATGCAATCATTATGCCCCCGAAAAGGATACAGCCGATAATATTCAGTATTGTTACTACAATTACAAAAACCTTTATTTTGCCGCCGATATTTTCGAACATTTTATTCCTCCGTATATTTTACTGATATAATTAAGTATACATTATTTACCGTAAAAAGTCAATACAATCAGCAGAAAATATCATTTATCTTTTTTATAATTACAAATATTCCTGTAAGACAGATAAGTATGGCGGAAATGTACCCGTATGGGCTTAATCCTGCAGGGGAGTTTTCCGATTCGGATATACGCTGTGTTCCGACATTTAATGCGTATGTTTTTTCAATACAGGGTCTGTTAAAGCTGTCGTAAATTGTGACTTCAAGGCTTACCGTCTTTCCGGCGTACTGTGAAAAATCTATCTGTGCCTCAAAGGGGATACTTTTTGCGGGAGTGGAAATTTGCTTGCCGTTGAGCTTGTATATAACATAGGATGCTTCCGCCTTTTCCGAGCTGTATCTTGAACAGATCTTCATCTTTGCTGCGGGAACATCTATACCGCTTCCGAATTCAAAATAATAGGGCATGGAAGCCGGTGTGTCATTGGAGCTTTCGATGTAGGATATACTTGAAACCCCTGTGCGAATCGCGTTGAGGTAAGCCGGAGTCTTGTTATCTTCCTTTGCAAGGTCCGGGAAAAACACAGCTTTTATCTGCGGATGGTTTATGGGAAGATAAGTACAGAATTCAAGACAATCATCAATATGCTGTCCGAAAACCTCAGGTGAAATATCCGCTTCAAGGATAATGGGCTTTTTATAGCCGTAAGCAGACACGAAAAGCGGCAGCTTTTCACGGGACTCCGTATCATTTCCGCACAGAACCGTTTCAACGTAATCAATGTACATATTTCCGGGATAATAAAGTTCGCAATTTTCCCGATTGCAAGTACACACTTGCCATATCAATGCAACGGAAGGGGCTTTTCTCTTAAATATTTCCGAAATTATATTAAAACTTTGTCTGTAGGTTTCATAATCGGGAAAGTAGTTCTCCGAGTGAACACAGGTCATGGACGGTGCAGGATTCAAAAGTATTTTCGCCCCGGAATTCTCAAGATACTCGGCAGCTTGGGAGATCCTTTCGGTGTCGGGACTCAGAAAATCAATTCCGTTTATGACAAATCTTACAAGCTTTTCGTTTTGGATAGAATATCTCAGTTCCCTATCGTAATCCGAAAAAGGTTTAGTTATATCCGCGTAAACGGTAAATGCCGCTGCCTTTTTGCCGTAGTTTTCATTAAAGGCTTCCATTCCGGACAAGGGATCACCGTGAGAATTGCATCCGAGATACAGTCCATTGGGCGGTTCTCGTTTTGCACCGAAGTATTCCGAACCACGGTAGCTTTCATCGGATGTTGCACCGAAAACACCCGCTTGTCCGTCGTTTTCCGGGCTTCTTGTTATTATTACTCCGCTTCCATTTATATACACCTGCGCATCAAATGCCTTGAAAATGTCAACAGCAACATAAAGAGGGCCTCCCCGCCAGACGAGTCCCGCGGGAGCCTCTGTTTTTGTACCGTTTCTTGTGAAGATATTATTATTTGTACTGCAGCACACCGAGATTCCGCCTTTGGTTATCACCACAGTCCCGGTGGGATTATCCTGAATTATTCCGTCACATCCGAAGGCTTCAAAGGTCGGGTATAGCGGGACAAGGATTGCTCCGTTTTCGATGAAGGGGTCACCGGTGGTCTCATCGTATATTACCTTTTCGCCGTCAATATATACGTCCTGTGCAAGTGCCGCAGCAGTGAGCCAAACCGTTAATGCAAGGGCGAATATCAGTATTTTCAAAATTCTCATACTTTTACAACGTCTTTCCACTGACCTCTTACAAGGCTTTTCGGATCTATGCCCTTTATTTCAAAGAGCCCTGGCAGTTTTACAAAATTATATCCATTATCAATGAGCTTTGGAAGTGCGACACTGCGAGCTGCAGGTGTAAGATAGTTTCTTCCGCAGTCGAGCATATTCTGCCTTGGAGAAGCGATGTATTACCATCGTTGGGACACTTGCAAGTGTGCTGACAAAATATTCGACTATACACATTGAGGCAAGATAAAAGATTTGTTTCTTGTCGGTGATCCTTTTCGTGTACCTTTTTTTGTTTTTACTTGGACAGTATAGCATATTTTCACGGGAAAGTCAACCGGTTTTTACTTTTATGCCTATTGAAAAAGTGTCGGATTTTCGTCTCTGCGAGCGTTTAACAAATAGAAAGACCGTGCCGAAACACGATCTCTCTTATGTATTGAATATCAATTATTCATCGTCAGACATATTCTTAGCTGCCTCAGCAATAACCTTTTCCGCAATGTTTCCGGGAACTTCTTCGTATCTTACGAATCTGAATGCGAAAGAACCTCTGCCCTGTGTCATAGCCCTGAGCGCTATTGTATAGTCGTACATTTCGGATACGGGAGCTTCTGCTTCAACTATGGACTTTCCGGGTGTTCTTTCATCCGGGCTCATGCCGAGGATACGACCTCTTCTCTTGTTAACGTCGCCGATAACGTCACCCATGTAGGAGTCAGGTATAAGTACTGCAAGCGTACCTACCGGTTCGAGAAGAACAGGATTAGCATTCTTGAGCTCCTTGTATGCAAGGCTCGCTGCCATCTTGAAGGACATTTCTGAGGAGTCAACATCGTGGAAGGAACCATCGTAAAGGTCAGCCTTGAGACCTACCATCGGGTAACCTGCGAGAACGCCCTTCTGCATCGCATCGGAGAGACCCTTTTCAACCGCAGGATGGAAGTTCTTGGGAACCGAACCACCGACTGTACTTTCTGTAAATACAAGACCGTTATCGTTGGGAGAGAAGTGAATCTTAACGTGACCGTACTGACCGTGACCGCCGGACTGCTTCTTGTGCTTTCCTTCTGCGTCTATAGACTTCTTGATTGTTTCGCGGTACGCAATAATGGGAGTTGTAAGGTTAACCTCGGTACCGAATCTGTTCTTAAGCTTCGCAAGGATAACGTCAAGGTGCTGTTCGCCCAGACCGTAGATGACAAGCTGCTTTGTTTCTGCATTATTTTCAAATCTTATTGTTCTGTCTTCTTCTATGAGCTTTGATATACCGGAGGAAATCTTATCCTCATCACCCTTAGCCTTTGGAGCAAGTCCCTTGCAGTAGAACGGATCGGGGTAACGAATAGCCGCATATCTGTAGTTGCCACCGAGGGTGTCGTTTGTATTTGTGTTGACAAGCTTTGTTGTAACACCGATGTCACCGCAATTTAGTTCGTCTGTTTCTATCTGCTTGTTACCTCTCATAACAATAAGCTTTGCAATCTTTTCCTGCTGACCGGTTGTAAGGTTGCTCAGCGTGAGGTTCTTTGTAACCTTGCCGTTCATAACCTTGAAGTATGACATTTTGCCTACAAACGGGTCTGCTACGGTCTTGAATACAAAGAGTGCGGGGTCACCGTTAGGATCCGGTCTGTTTTCATTTCCGTCAGCGTTGAGCTCGGGCTTACGCGCGAGTGGTGACGGGAACGAACTGGAGATAATATCCATAAGGGAAGCAACGCCTGCGAGAGTTGTACTTGAACCAACCATTACGGGAGCGATTGTACCCATGATGATACCTGCATTGAGAGCCTGGTGCATTTCGTCCTGTGTGAATTCTTCGCCGTCAAAGTATTTAACCATGAGAGCGTCACTTGTTTCCGCAAGAGATTCCATAAGCATTCCACGGAACTCTTCGATCTTAGCCATGCTTTCTTCAGGGATAGGCATTTCCTTAACGGAGCCGTCATTACAGTATTCATAGCCCTTCATACCGATAAGGTCTGCAAAACCGAGGGGTTTTCTGTCAATAATAATCGGAATTGCAATGGGACACACGGACACGCCAAACTTTTCACGCATTGCTTCGATAGTATTTCCGAAGTGAGCGTTCTCATCGTCCATTTTGTTTACAAAGAAAGCCTTGGGCACACCTGCTTCAGTCGCATAACCCCATGCAAGCTCGCATCCTACGTCAACGCCCGCTTTTGCGTCCATGACGATAAGGGCTGTTCCGCATACCCTGAGTGCCTGCTTTACTTCGCCTACGAAATCGAGATAGCCGGGGGTATCTATGATATTAATCTTTGCACCCTTCCATTCGTAGGGAGCAAGAGAAGCCGATAGTGAAAACTTACGCTTTATTTCTTCTGCGTCGAAATCGCATACGGTATTTCCGTCTGTTACCTTTCCGAATCTTTCGGAAGCCTTTGCAAGGTGAAGCATAGCCTCAGCAAGAGAGGTCTTTCCGTTTCCTCCGTGCCCGATAAGACACACGTTTCTGATTTTTTCCGACGCACATGTAAAATTAGCCATAGTTAAAATCTCCTTTCCGGGATGTGCAAAGCGTTCGGGGACTGCACAGCCATTGTTCTTTTCGAAATATTGGTAAGCCTTTGCGACGTTATATTTCAAATAAAATTTTTCGTCAAACTGCCCTAAATTTAAAATAAAAAAGGTGCTTCATTGTGACTGTTAACATTATACACTATCGGTATAATTTATGCAATACGTAATTTTAATCAGAATTTTATCTTATTTTTTGTGTATATTTCACAACTTTAGTGTTTTTATTACCGTTACGCGGTGTTAATTTGAAGTTTAGGAGTGTTTGTGCAAAAAACAGACACATTTTCACGGTATACCGTGTCGAATTTCCCAAACTTGACAAAACGGAAAACAGGTTATATAATATATATAACAATATGTAAACGAGGATGTATTAATGAACGTACTTATTCTTCCAAATCCCACAAAAGAACATAGCTGCGAATTTTCTCAAAGTCTGAAAAATAATTTGACCTCAAAGGGCTTTAATGTATATATGAGTGCAGCGGAGTGCGTAATCTCTCCCGATCTTGCAGTGATTGCCGGCGGTGACGGAACTGTTCTGCGGTATCTTGACACGGTGCTCGGATTTTCCGTGCCGGTACTCGGAATAAATTTCGGGCATAGGGGGTATCTGACCTCATGCGAGCCGGAGAATGCAAAGGAAAGAATTATTGCCATATCAAAAGGTACGGAAAAATTTGAAGAGCGTCTGCTTTTTGAATGTGACATAATCGGTGTGGACGGTAGGATAAGAGAGAGCTTCACGGGACTTAATGAGGCAGTGCTGTCAAGAGGCGGTCTTTGCAAGGCTGTGGATTTTACATTGCACATCAATGGAAGCTCGGTCATCTCATTCCCCGCCGATGGTGTCATTGTCGCCACTCCCACCGGATCTACCGCGTATAATTTTTCGGCACAAGGACCCATTCTTATGCCGCAGTCGGAAAATCTTGTTATTACGCCGATTTGTGCAAGCTCACTTTTGCATTCCTCTCTTGTGACATCGGGAAGTGATGTTATTGAGATTACAATGAGCAAAGAGAGAATTTGCCAGGAGGATGAGAAGCCGGTTCTTGTTGCGGACGGATACAGAAAATTCGTGATTGGCTTTGAGGAAAAGGTTATAATACGACGTTCCGTTAAGGTGCTGAAGCTTTACGGCGTTGACAGTGGAGATTTTCTAAGAGTTCTTGAGCAGAAGATGATGTAAGGCAAGAGTCAGGATTTAGGATTTAGGACTGCTATATGGAAAAAATTAAAATTTAAAAATTCACAACCAACAATTGAGAAATATTTCAGCTGTGACGCAGTTTTGTTGCAAGCGACAGGTTTCCTTCCGTGTGATTTTCCGGTCCGATTTTGCGTCTTATTTACAGAAAGATTGTCGGATTGACAAGAAAGTGTGTTTTTGGTATAATACATCTGTCTGTTATTTGAATTTGAGATATTTAAGGATGGTATAATGAACGTTTACGATTTTGACAAAACAATATATGACGGTGATTCCACCTTTAATTTTTATAAATACTGCTTAAAGAAAAAACCATGGTTGATACTCGGACTTTGGCGTGTGCTTGTGCCTTTTATTATGTATCTTTTCGGCAAGGGCACAAAGACAGCGTTCAAGGAGAAGATATACGAGGGCTTTCTGCCGAAGATTGACAGGGAGAAATATCTGGAAGACTTCTGGAAAACAAATGTAAAAAAAATAAAGAAGTTCTATCTTGACAACCAAAAAGAGGATGATATTATAATCTCTGCTTCTCCGGTGTTTATTATAAAGCCGTGCACGGATATGTTGGGGATAAAGTATCTCTATGCTTCCAATGTTGACCCGGATACGGGAAAGTATGACGGCATCAACTGTCACGGCAAGGAAAAGGTCAGACGTTTCGAGGAAGCAGGCTTCAAGAAAGAGGATGTTGATGAGTTTTATTCGGATTCCCTTTCCGATACGCCGTTGGCGGAAATATCCAAAACCGCTTTTGTTGTAAAGGGCGACAAGCTTATCCTCTGGAAAGAGTACACCAAGACGGGAGATTCGGCGAAATGACAAAGCTTTTGAAAAGTATTTTCTCCAAAAGTAGGATTCCATTTCTTGTAGTATTTGCTTTTCTTGTAATCATTTTTATTTTTTTATACTGTGTTCTTTTTCCGGAAAACAAAGATGTCGGTGTAGTGTCTGAGGTGAATATACCAAAATATGAGTCAACTGAAAGTTCCGATATTCCTAAAGAAACAGAGATTCTACCGGAGGTAATTCCCCCGACAACGGACGAGCTGTATGCGGAATATACCGCAAGCTTTGCACCGAAGCGTTTACAGGAGCCCAATGTTGTTCCAAAGCTCAGCGGACATACAGCAGCAGTGGTTCCCTCATCAGAAGACGGAAAAGTATTTTTGCACAGGGATGAAGATGACATTCCCGTGTATTACATAGGTTCATCAGCAGGTATCTCCTCCAAAATCACAAGCCTTGAGCTGCCGGATTCGGTTACTGCCATTCTTTCACAGGAAGCAAATTTTCCCGAGAGTACGGGAGCTTTTTACGAAAATGTGTCGCTTGAAACATTTATTGGCTCAAAGGAGCTTATCTATATCGGTAACAACGCCTTTTACAGATGCCTTGCACTTAAGGATGTGTTTCTTCCGATGACTCTTCGTTATATTGGCGACAGAGCGTTTGGCGGATGCAAATCCATAGAAAGCATAAGTATTTTCGGTTCCTGCTCCGTCGGTAAGGCGGCTTTTGCAGGATGTGCAAAGCTTGAAAAGGTTTATCTTTCAGATACAGTACAAAGAATAGGACTCGGAGCCTTTGAGCACACACCTTTCTATGACGATCTTACCGATGAATTCTGTGTTGTCGGAGACGTACTTCTGAAGTATAACGGTAAAGGCGAAAACGTTGTAATCCCAGACGGGGTGAGAATAATCGCCGACGGCACCTTTGCAGGTAGGCTTACAATTGAGTCCGTGACCGTTCCGGACAGCGTGGAATACATCGGAAATTCGGCTTTCAGAAGCTGTGCAAAGCTGGGTGAGGTCGTATTTGTCGACGGTTCACTTCCGGTTATGGGCGAGAATGCTTTTGACGGGTGTCCGGTTGAAGCAAGCGATATTATCGGGAATCTGACGGTGGATGCCAGAGAGATGTTTTATTCGGAAATGAATGTGGAAGAAATAGGATTTATGGATTAGGATTTAAGATTATTTCCAAGGTCTGTATCTACCAATAGTTTAATATACAAAAACAACCGCAGGAGCAAAAAATATGCCTCTGCGGTGAATTTTATTCTTTTTAAAAAGGTGAGATCTTAATTACTTCTCGACATCAACCTTAATGTGAAGATCATCAAGTGCTTTCTTGTCAACCGCCGCAGGAGCCATGGTCATAAGCTCAACCGCCGCCTGATTCTTCGGGAATGCGATAACGTCACGAAGGCTTTCAGCACCGAGAAGCTGCATACAAAGTCTGTCAAGGCCGATACCCATACCGCCGTGAGGAGGAGCACCGTATTGGAACGCATCCGTAAGGAAGCCGAACTTTTCATATGCCTCCTCGTCCGAGAAGCCGAGAAGATTGAACATTCGCTTCTGAAGATCCGGATTTGTGATTCTTATAGAACCGGAGGAAAGCTCAATACCGCCGAGAACAAGGTCGTATGCCTTGGCTCTTACATTTGCCTTGTCCGTTTCAAGGTAGTCAAGACACTCATCAAGAGGTGAGGTGAAAGGATGGTGCATAGCATCCCAGTTGCCTGTTTCTTCGTTGTATTCAAAGAACGGGAACTCTGTAATCCAGAGAAGTCCGAGCCCTTTCTTTTCAATGCCGAGCTTGTTTGCCGTTTCAATTCTGAGAGAGCCGAGCTGTGAAAGAACGTGCCCCTTGTTTGTATCTGCGAGAATCATGACAACGTCGCCCGTCTTAGCCTCTGTCTTAGCAAGGATAGCTGCCATTTCTTCCTCTGTCATGAACTTTGCAAAGGAGGACGCAACACCCTCGTCTGTCATTCTTATCCACGCAAGTCCCTTTGCACCGCAACTCTTAACATAGTCTGTGAGCTTGTCAATCTCTTTTCTTGTAAGAGTCTTTACGCAGTTTTCTGCCTTTATTGCACGAACAGTACCGCCGCCTGCAAGTGCAGACTTGAATACAACAAATTCGGAATTCTTTACTTCTTCGGAAATGTCGATAATTTCCATACCGTATCTTACATCGGGCTTGTCCGAGCCGAAACGCTCCATAGCTTCCGTGTATGTGAGTCTGGGAAGCGGAAGGCTTATGTCAATACCGAGACACTCCTTGTAAACACGCTTCATGAAGCCTTCACCGATGGAGAGAACGTCTTCCATGTCAACAAAAGACATTTCAAGGTCAATCTGAGTAAACTCCGGCTGTCTGTCGGCTCTGAGGTCTTCGTCTCTGAAGCAGCGTGCAATCTGCATATATCTGTCAAAGCCGGCAACCATGGAAAGCTGCTTGTAAAGCTGAGGCGACTGGGGAAGTGCATAGAATGAGCCCGGATGAACACGGCTGGGTACAAGATAGTCTCTTGCTCCCTCGGGAGTAGACTTAATCATCATGGGAGTTTCAATTTCGATAAATCCGTTTTCGTCAAAGTAGTCACGGGTAACCTTTGCAACCTTGTGACGGAAAAGAATATTGTTCATAAGCTCGGGGCGGCGAAGATCGAGGTATCTGTACTTGAGCTTAATCTCATCGCCCGCATTACAGCTGTCGGAAATCTCAAAGGGAGGCGTTTTACTTTCACCGAGAGTCTTTATAGCCGTTGCATAAATCTCAATATTACCGGTGGGAATGTTGGGGTTCTTGCTGGATCTCTCACGGACTGTACCCGTCACCGCAAGCACATATTCGCTTCTTGCAGCGGCCGCCTTTGCAAAAACCTCCTTGTCACTTGTTTCATCAAGTGCAATCTGAACAATGCCTGTTCTGTCACGAAGATCAATAAAGATTATGCTTCCCAGGTCTCTCTGCTTCTGTACCCAGCCCATAACCGTAACCGTTTCGCCGATTTTCTTTTCCGTAACAGTGCCGCAGTAGTCGGTTCTTTTTGTATTACCTAAAAATTCTGCCATTTTTTATACTCCTTTTGCTGTTGTTCAATATAATCTTGTAAATTTGATGAATTATTACCGAAGGGGAACACCCTATCCTTTAAGTGAATTGTTTAGTTCTGCGGGAAATGCCCTCTCAGTCAGCTTCGCTGACAGCTCTCCCAAAGGGCGAGCCAAGAATGGCGCTGTTCCTTGCCTCCTGCTTTGGGAAAGATTGTATTGGCTCTTTCGCCATAGCGTACAAGCCGCACCGATTCCTTGCCTCCCACTCCGGGGGAGGTGGCACGGCGATAGCCGTGACGGAGAGGGTATTTCTGCCTGAAATTATTGTTTCTGATTGTTTTTTATTCTGTCGCAAATTATGAAATCAATTTTCTCGCATACACCACGAAAATTCTCTTCAATATCACGGTTTGAGAACCGAATTACAGCAAGTCCCAATGCGTTCATAAATTCATCTCTGATTTTATCATTTATAGATTTTCCGTATCATAATGTTGGCTTCCATCGAGTTCAATTACGATTTTTGCCGAAGAGCAGTAAAAATCAACTATATAATTTCCGATAATCCGCTGCTTGAAAATTTTTACGGGATATTTCCGAAGAAATGTATGCCATAAACGTTTTTCGTGTGGTGTCATTTCACGTCGCAGTTTTCGTGCGTTTTCCAACAAATTATTATTTTTCAGAATTCTTGAATCCGACATAGCTGATTAAAATTTATTAAAGTTCCCCAATTATCTTCTCCGCCTCTGCAAGAAATATGTCTCTCTTCTCACCATCACGAAGATTCTTCAGCTGTGCCGTACCCGCCTGAAGCTCGGAGTCTCCGATAACAAGAGCATACTGAGCACCAATCTTATCCGCATACTTCATCTGAGCCTTAAGGCTTCTTCCGACAATATCACAGTCGGCAATAACACCCGCAAGTCTGAGCTTGTGTACAAGTGCCATAGCATACTGCGCCGCCGCATCGCCCATGGGAGCAACGTAGAGCCTTGGAATCTTTTTCTCGGGAAGCACTATCTTGCCTTTCTCGGCATTTGCTTTCATCGCAAGAACAAGTCTTGTAAGTCCAAGACCAAAGCCGATACCGCAAAGTGCAGGTCCGTCAAGCTCCTGTACAAGTCCGTCGTATCTTCCGCCACCGCATACGGTACTTTGCGCACCGATGTCATCGGAAATAAACTCAAATACCGTTCTGACATAGTAGTCAAGACCTCTTACAATCTTGGGATTGACAATATATTCAATGCCCATAGCATCAAGCGAGGACTTGAGCGTTGTAAAGTGTGTCTCACAGTCGTCACACAAATAGTCAACCGTCTTGGGACACTGCGCCGCAATAGCAGAGCAGATGGGACTCTTACAGTCAAGAATACGAAGCGGATTTGTTTTAAGTCTTTCACGACAGGTGGGACAAAGCTCTTCTTCATGTGCCGAGAAGTATTCGACAAGTGCCTGTCTGTATTTCGGACGACATTCGGGACATCCTATGGAGTTTATGTTAAGCGTATTTGAAATACCGATTTTCTTCAGCACCGTATCCGCAATGGAGATAACGGTCGCATCCGCATTCGCCGTAGGCGCACCGAACATTTCAACACCGAACTGATAGAATTCACGGCTTCTTCCAGCCTGAGGTTTTTCGTATCTGAAGAAGTTTGTGATGTAGTAAAGACGAAGCGGCATCGGCTCATTGTGAAGTCCGTTTTCAATAAGGCTTCTTACAACGCAAGCCGTACCCTCGGGGCGAAGACAAAGCTCGTTACCGTCACGGTCGTCCATTGTGAACATCTCTTTCTGAACTATATCCGTTGTCGAACCTACGCCTCTTCTGAAAAGTGCGCTTGATTCAAAGGTGGGAAATCTTGTTTCAAAAAATCCGTACTTTTCCGCAGTTTCTCTCATAATACCCTCGGCATACTGCCAAAGCAAGGCTTCATCGGGAAGTATGTCAAGAGTACCTTTTGGTTTCTGTATCATTTATTTCAATCCTTTCGTTTAATTCATAATTCGCAATTCAAAATTCATAATTGATTACGGAAATAAACGTATCGGAAAATGAATTGCAAAATGTATACTTCTACAAATAAATATTATACCTCAAAACAGTCGGTTTGTCAAGAAGAAAAAAGGATTGACGTCAAATTCACAAAAAAGGCTCCGTTTTTACGAAGCCTTACAAATTCAATATAATTATTTTGCTTATTCAGAACGCTACGGTTCCCCATTTTCCGTTATACTTTACCCACGCCGCACCGAGATATGCCGTATTCGCTTCTTCAAAGATACACTCGTAATAATACTGTCCCGTGATACCCCGATACCCGTATTTCCCGTTTTGCTTTACTATGTAGCAGTCGTTGCCGTCACGGATTTCATCGTAGGCAAACTCTACGAGAGTATAAAATTCATTGTTTACCACGCCGTAGTGCATATTTATGTTTTCCGCTTTGAATATTTCCC
The DNA here is from genome assembly GCA_045604705.1 of Eubacteriales bacterium. Lineage (GTDB taxonomy): Bacteria > Bacillota > Clostridia > Oscillospirales > CAG-382 > SIG622. Next base: position 27,555 of record JAZUOO010000047.1, on the reverse strand, counting down.
CGAGGCTTTCCATACCTATGCCGTCGTACATCATAAGGTCTGCATCACAGTTGTAGAGTGCGGCAATGTAGCTTGCATTTGTCTTGAAAAATTCTGTATCGGTGATGTCGGCAATCTTGAACTCTCCGTCGGAATAGCCGGTAAGATACACTCTGTTTCGGCTGTTGTCGTAGACGTAGATGTTCCCGTTATCCTGTGTCCTATAACCACAATCCGGAACAAGGACAAGATCATCGGCCAGCTTTTGGGACTTGTTTACGTCAGGCGATGAAAGTCCGTGCTCGGGGCAGTAGAACAGCTTTGTGTATGCACCGGTACCGTATGCCTTGCAGTTTATATCGAGAATGCCGTAGTTGTTCCACTTTTTACAGATAGAATATCCGGTCTTACCAAAGGTCTCTATGAATTCGTAATCTATAGTCGGGCTTATTATCCATCGTGGCGTGGCAAGTCCTTTACCCGTCGGTACGGTTATGTCGCGGTTATCCTCCGAAATATTTTCCCGGTTCTCTGGTTTTTCGGGGTTGGATGACTCTTGCTGCTCGTGCTTATCCTGCACGGGCTGATTATGTTGGAGATTATTTTGCCCGAGCTGTGTTTCCGATGTACCATCTTTTTTACCCGCACTGATCGCAAGCTCCAGTGATACGTCCTTAGCGGACATGACCTGACCGCCTTTGGGATTTTGGGATATTATCGAACCTTGTGGGACGGTGTCGTGGTATTCGGTCTTTATGGAAAGTATGTACCCCTCGTTCATAAGAGTCTGCTGAAGATCCGTATCAAATGCTTTCCCCGAAAGATCCGGGACAGTTTTTGTATTTTCGTCTTTGTTGGCAGATACTATCTCATTTTCTTTGTCTGCCGCATTCTGTTTGATGACGTTCTCGTCTTTATCGCTTTGGCAGGCTGCAAGAACCGCAACAGACAACAACAGTAGTATAATTTTTACGCAGTTTCTCAATTTCTCGCCGTCCTTTCTTGTTGGTATTTACAGTTGGTGGTCTCTAAAATCTCATTAAAAAGTGGACAGGGATTAAAAATGCATAATGCAAAATGCAAAATTGATGTTGGAAACTTCGTTTCCTTCAAATTATTGAAATCTTAAAAAAGATATAATTTTATAATCAAATGGAGATTTTGCGAGTATTTGTGTCAAATTTGAATTTGATTGTACCCAAAAATCCTCAATCACTGTCCCTTGTCCACTCAAATTACTTTGAGTCTTTTAGAGATACCCGGTTTACATTAATATCATAACAGATACAAGGCTTAAAATCAATTGAATTTTTATAAACATTGTTTTTACAACCATGTATATTTTGTGTAATTGATCCGAAAGGACACCCCTTGCTTTTATCTCATTTGTGTGTTATTATAAAGCAGAGCATTAAATACAGTAAAAGGAGATGTGCTATGTTTGAAAATTCAAAATGGATCTGCTCGGAAAAGGATTACGGAAATACGCCGAGAGTTTATTTCAGAGATCTTAATATAATATATCCGTTAAAAAGTGCAGTTCTCCATGTTACGGCAGGTGGACTCTACAATATTTATGTAGGAAACGCCAAAGTAGAAGATGCCGCACTTACACCCGACCGGACAATCTGTGGCAAGCATCATATGTATCATAGCTATGACATAACAGAGCTTGTTGCAGAGAGCGATTTTCTTTACATTTCCGTAGAGTCCGGATGCTATGCGGGAAGAATCAACAGAAATCTTCCGAAAAAGAATTTTCCCTTGGAGTACGGGCTTATTGTACAGATAGACCTTGAATTTGCGGGAGGACTGCATCAGACGATAGTTTCCGACGAGAACTGGACCTGTGGTACAGGCAATATTATTGAATCGGATAGTTACGACGGTAAAGTTTACGATGTAAACATCAAACCCGTATTTCAGGACGGTGTAAAAGTTCTTGACGATGACAAAAAATAGCTTTCACCTCAAATCGGAGGATATGTTGTTGAGCGTGCTGTTTTCAAGCCCAAACGGATGATTACCACTCTAAAGGGTGAGACTGTTGTTGAACTTCGGTGTGAAGCCTACGGGTTATCCTTTCTTTGAGGGGCATTGTGAAAAGAGCAGAATAATACCTGCGGAAATTTGTCGGTACTTTTCTTTAAGGAGAAGATTGCGGTAGGGTGCGTTGCAGGACTTGTTTTGTCTTTGTTGCCATTAGCTTCTGAAATAACGGGAATTTTATTTACGTAACCTCGTTTTTTACTTTGGGTAATACTACAAAAGACCGACAGAAATGATATGTTCATTCCTGCCGGGATATTTTTATTGATTTAATATTTCAGAATATCAGAACAGTCCTGTAATCTTGCCGTTTTCGTCAACGTCAATCTTTTCAGCCGCAGGAACCTTGGGAAGCCCCGGCATTGTCATAATGTCGCCGGTGAGAACAACGATAAAGCCTGCACCTGCGGATACCTTGACATTCTTTATCGTAACTTTGAAGCCCTCGGGAGCACCCAGCTTTGTCTGGTCATCGGAAAAGCTGTACTGTGTCTTTGCAACGCAAATGGGAAGATTTGAGAAGCCGAGTTCCGTAAGCTGTGCTATCTGCTTCTTTGCCGCGGGAAGAACCGTAACTCCGTCGCCGCCGTAAATCTTCTTAACGATTGCTTCAATCTTATTCTCGATGCTGCCGTCAAGCTCATAGGAGTATGTGAAATCACTCGGCTGCTCGCAAAGACGGATAACCTCCTGCGCCATCTCGATACCGCCTTCACCGCCCTTAGCCCATACATCGGAAAGAACTACGTTCACGCCAAGCTCGCGGCACTTCTCTATGATAAGCTCAACCTCGGCATCCGTATCTGTCGGGAACTTGTTGACAGCAACTACAGAGGGAAGCTTGTATACATTCTTGATATTGGAAACATGACGAAGAAGATTCGGAATACCCTTCTGCAGTGCTTCAAGATTTTCTGCACCAAGCTCTGTCTTAGGTACACCTCCGTGCATCTTAAGTGCTCTGATTGTCGCAACGATAACAACAGCCGCAGGCTTAAGTCCTGCATATCTGCACTTGATGTCAAGGAACTTTTCCGCACCGAGATCAGCACCGAAGCCTGCTTCCGTAACTGCATAGTCCGCAGCCTTCATAGCTGTCTTTGTGGCAATAACGGAGTTACAACCGTGTGCAATGTTTGCGAAAGGTCCGCCGTGAACAAATGCAGGTGTTCCCTCGAGAGTCTGAACAAGATTTGGCTTTAAAGCACCCTTTAAGAGTGCCGTCATTGCACCCTGTGCTTTGAGATCGCCACAGGTAACGGGCTTGTCGTCATAGGTATAGCCTACAATAATCTTTGAAAGTCTTTCCTTAAGATCGGAAATGGAGTTTGAAAGGCAAAGTACAGCCATAATTTCGGAGGCAACGGTGATGTCAAAGCCGTCTTCTCTGGGTGTACCGTTGGGCTTTCCGCCAAGACCGTCAATGATATTTCTCAGCTGTCTGTCATTCATGTCAACGCAGCGCTTCCATGTAATTTTACGCACATCAATACCAAGGATGTTGCCCTGTTGGATGTGGTTGTCAAGCATTGCGGCAAGAAGATTGTTCGCAGCACCGATGGCGTGGAAGTCACCGGTAAAATGGAGATTTATATCCTCCATGGGAACCACCTGAGCATAACCGCCGCCTGCCGCACCGCCCTTTATTCCGAATACCGGTCCGAGGGAGGGTTCACGAAGAGCTACGGCAACGCTTTTACCAAGTCTCTTAAGACCATCTGCAAGTCCTATTGTTGTGGTTGTCTTACCCTCTCCTGCGGGGGTGGGAGTAATCGCCGTTACAAGAATGAGCTTACCGTCCTCATTTTTACATTCGTTAAGGTATGAAAGGTCAATCTTTGCTTTGTACTTTCCGTACTGTTCGATATATTTATCATCTATACCTGCTGTTTTTGCAATATCGGTGATAATCTGCATTTTTGCACTCTGTGCAATTTCAATGTCTGAAAGATATGCCATTATTATATCTCCTTTGTTTTTCACGGAAATAATACCGCAATTATTAAGTATGTTATAATTATATCATAGCGGACGTTGTGTGTCAAGGATTTTACGTAAATTTCGTGGACAACACCTTTAAGATACCCGCTTTCCCGTCTTGAATTGCACGTAAAAATGCTCCTTATACGGTCGCATCCAAAAAAAGAGGCATATTATTCACCGATTTCATCTCGCTTTTTTCGCATTTTCGCACGATTTTGCACAGTTTTACAGGGTTTTTAGCATAAAGATAACAGCGGTGCAAGCTAAGGTCACACCGCCGTAATTTATTTGATATTACAACTTACTTGAGAAGAATGCTGTTGTTTACAATCTTATCGCTTACCATTACGAGTACTTCCGCATTTTCAAAGCTTACAAACTGAGGAAGAAGCTCGCTTGTCATATATCTGAGATCTACCACCGTTATTTTGGAATACGCCTCAATGAACAGGGGAATTATGCTGCTGCCAAAGGAGTCACGGAAAATAACAAGTTCACGGGTTTCCGTTGCCGCAGGGTTTGTGATGGTTGTAAGAGGAGTTGCACCGGAAAGGAATACGTCGTAGGGGATCTTTGAGGTGAGCTTTTCCGGATTGTACACAGTCTTGACCTTGGTATTCTGGAAATCTTCAACCGTTGCGGCATTTATTACATCACTCACAAGGTATGTAAGAGTTTCAGCGGGAATATCCGCTATATCCTTTGCGTAATCGCCCTTATAGTTTTCGACTTTAACAGGGGTATATGCCGCTTCATTCACCGTAAAGCCCATCTTTTCACCGAACTCTGCCATAACGCCAAAGAGGTTTTCCTGCTTCCAGTGGCGGTCTGTGGTATAGTAATCGTCTATTGTAAGTGTGCTTGCAACGTCAATTGCTGTCCAGTCGTAGAATGCTTCGGAGAGAAATGCACTTACCGAGTCATGATTGAGGAAGTGGGTAGTCTTATCCTTTAGGTAATAGCCCTTTTCGGGGACGGTTGTGTAGTATACCTTATTATCTGCAAAGTACTTTTCGCGAAGTGTATTGAACTTTTCCGCAAATCTCTGTGCGGACTTTTCATTGTAGGGTTCTTCCGCTTCAACGTATCTGCCGTCGATGAACATATATCCGTTTTCCGAAGGAATTGCAAGGGATGTATCAAGGCTTCTGAAGTTTGCACAGAGTATATCAACTATAGAATTATCCATCGCCAGAAGCACGAGGTTGCCTATATTTTCAACTCTGACGTTTCCGGGATTTACGCTTACGCATACCCACTTTCTCGGATCAACATTTTCCTTTATCTCGCTCTTTACCTTTTCCATATCCATGCCGTCCTTTACACGGATAACGGATACCGAGTGGGCTCTTGAGCTCATCATGGGTTCGCAGCTTATTACTTCCGTTACGCCGATAGAATCAGCGTCAGCGCCGATAAAGGAGGAAAGATAGTCTACAAAATCCTGCTTTTCCACCTCTTCGCCCATAATTGTGTACTTACCGTCCTCTACCTTGAATTCCATTGTCATAAGTCCCTGGGGATATATATCCGGAACGCCGGCATAGGTTTTGCCAAGGATGTCCGCAAGCGAAGATGAGGTATCTATTGCTTTTCCCTCGCTCGCTTCAACCATTGCAAGAGCAAGGGGATTTATTGCCATATCTTCGGATAGCTGCTCCTTAAGAGTCTTATCGCTGCCTGCAAGCTTTGCATCAAGTGCTGCTCTTGAAATTATAACCGCATCGCCGCGAAGGAAGTTGTCACGGCTTGTTTCTTCGTTTATAACGCCTGCCGACGTGCCCCAATTTTCCCAGTTTTCCCATACTGTTCCTTCTTCGGTATCAGTATAGCCGAGAGCACGAAGAACAAAGGTCACGTACATCTGCAAGGACGCTTCCGTGTTGGGGGCGAAAAGGGTCTGTGAAACACCGGTGGTAAGCTTGTTTGCATAGCCGTATGCCATGTACTTTGAGCCGTCCTCCCATTCCGGGGAATCGGCAAAGGGATGTGTAAGCTCTTCTTCGGGATAAAGTGCTTCAAATTCCTTGCCGGAAAGGCGGATGAGCATTATAAGCGCTTCAAGACGTGTAAGAGGCTTTTCAAGCTCGTAGCCGTTATCGGTGCCGTTGAAAAGTCCAAGAGTGTTGAGAGAATCTGCCATTGCCTGCGCTTTGTCGTTATCATATGCAAAAGCCGCCATGGGGATCTGCATAAGAAGAAGTGCGGATATGATGATTGAAAGTAGTTTTTTCATGGTATCTCCTTTTAAAAATATGTATTTTTTATTCCTTTTGCTTAGACGTAACACATAGTAAAAAAGTTCCGCTATTTTGAAAAACCATTACGTCAATTTAGTTATACAACCGTCACTGCAGGAATTTGTTACTGTATGTGTAATAATCTGCAACAATTCAAAGCCGACCCTGCTGTACTGCCACGATCAAATGTAAAATATCTATATCAAATACATTAATTTTCGGGAATGGTGGTGTATTTTCAGATTTAATATGCTATAATCGTAATTGGTTGTACAGGTAACTTATTTTTGGTTCAACACAGCTTGAAAGGGGAACTGTATATGGCAGAATTTGAAAGAGAGCTCAGACGCTTAATCAGCGGCAAGGGAGAAACAAACAGGCTTCGTGAAAAGGTAAACACGGTTCTCGGCTCACGTATAAAAACCAAGGAGCTGGCGTTTACCGTTTCAATGAGTACAAAATATGCAAAAAAAGATGTACCCGATGAAATAACCGTACTGTCAGAGAAATTTGACACCATGAAGCACAAAGATTTCTGCAAGGCGGTGCTTGAGGTTTATTCGGAGCTTTTATCGGCGTGCATAAAGGAGTGCTCCGAATTTTTGCACGAATATTACAACAGTGTTCCGACCGGAGATGATATGAGGGATGCGTGTCTTCTTATGCTTGTACGTCTTTCTGTACTGTTTAATGTGTGCAGTGATTTTATGATAGACATGATTGCCGAGGCGGGCGCCGATGTTGATGCAGTCTGTGATTCCTTTGACAAGAAGATGCATGGATTGTATCTGCGTGCGGCAGAGGCTGTTATGGCGGAATATAACGGAATGATTTTTGCTTCGTGAGTCTTTAATCTTTACTTATTCTGCCTTTAAATCAACATATAACCAAAGACGATGTATCAGATGGTACACCGTCTTTTTTGGTTTTATTGTTTGTTAATCTTATTTTGTGAAATATTCCACCGCGGACTTAAACATCTTGATGTCATATTCGCCGGGAACATTCTTGTAAAGTCCCGCACCTATTCTTTCGGAGTGTCCCATCTTGCCTATTACTCTGCCGTCGGGAGATGTGATACCCTCGATAGCGTATGTTGAGCCGTTGGGATTGAAGTGAATGTCGTAGGTGGGCTTGCCGTCAAAGTCAACGTACTGGGTTGCTATCTGTCCGTTTGCCGCAAGCTCCTTGACAAGCTTTTCGGATGCGAGGAATTTACCTTCGCCGTGAGAAATCGGCACTGTATAAATGTCGCCGACCTGTGTATTCTTCAGCCAAGGAGACTTATTGGATGCAATTCTTGTTCTAACAAGTCTTGACTGGTGACGTGCGATTGTGTTAAAGGTAAGTGTCGGGCAGGTATCGTCTGCATCAATTATCTTGCCGAAGGGAACAAGTCCGAGCTTAACAAGAGCCTGGAAGCCGTTACAAATACCGCACATAAGACCGTCTCTCCTTTCAAGGAGGTTTTCAATGCCTTCCTTGATGGATGCGTTTCTCATGAATGCCGTGATAAACTTACCTGAACCGTCGGGCTCGTCACCACCTGAGAAGCCGCCGGGAACAAATACAGCCTGAGATTCGGAGAGAAGCTTTGCAAAGCCCTCAACCGAGCGTGCAATGCCGTCCTTTGTGAGGTTGTTTATAACAAAGATGTTAGCCTTTGCGCCTGCATATTCGACCGCCTTTGCACTGTCGTATTCGCAGTTTGTGCCGGGGAATACGGGGATAAGGAACTGAGGCTGTGCAGTCTTTACTGCGGGTGCGGCATAGGTTCCAGCCTTATATTCAAATGCAGGGATTTCTTCATCGCTTGTCTTAATGTTGCAGGAGAATACGCTCTCAAGCTTGTCCTCGTAAATATCAAGAAGTGAGCATGAGCATACCTTTTCTTCGCCACGCTTGATTGCACAGTTCTTCGTCACCTTACCAAGTCTTACGCCGACTGCCTTGTCGCACTTGTCGGAAAGCTCAAGAATAAATGCACCGTAGTTGTAGCCGAAGATTTCCTTGTTTGTAATCTTTTCGTCGTATTCAAAGCCGAAGCCGTTACCGAAGCACATCTTCATGACAGCTTCAGCTACACCGCCGTATGTGGGAGTGTATGCCGCAACAACATCACCGTTCTTTATAAGTGCTGTTACCTTGTCGAAGATGTCGATAAGGGATGCCGCTGTGGGAAGTCCGTTTTCGTCGTATTCGGGTTTGAGAAGAACAACTTCATGGTCTGCCGTCTTAAATTCATTGGAGATTATGCTGTCAATATGGTCTGTTGTAACTGCAAAGGAAACAAGTGTCGGCGGAACGTCGATATTCTCGAAAGAACCACTCATAGAGTCCTTACCGCCGATAGAGCCGATTCCAAGCTCCATCTGAGCCTTGAATGCACCGAGAAGTGCCGCCATGGGCTTGCCCCAACGCTTACCGCACTTTTTGGGCTTTTCAAAGTATTCCTGGAATGTGAGATATGTATCTTCAAAGGAAGCACCGGTACAGATGAGCTTTGCAACGGATTCAACTACTGCGAGATATGAACCGTGGTAGGGGCTCTTTTCCGTAATATACGGGTTGTAGCCGTAAGCCATAACGGAAACTGTGGAGGTATCTCTCTTTTCGCCTGATACCTTATTTACCATTGCCTGAATGGGAGTGAGCTGATTCTTACCGCCGAAAGGCATAAGTACCGTACCTCTGCCGATGGTGGAGTCAAATCTTTCGGAAAGTCCTCTCTTTGAGCACACATTAAGGTCGGATGCGAGAGCTTTCATGCCGTCTGTGAAGCTTTCGGGGATTTCCTTGTCATAACATTCGGGCTTTGAAAGAACTACGTCAATATGCTTTTCCGCACCGTTGGAGTTAAGGAACTCACGGGAAATATCAACAATTGCCTTACCTCTGTGCATAAGTACGAGTCTGGGCTCTTCGGTAACTTGTGCAACAACGGTTGCTTCGAGGTTTTCGCTGTCGGCAAGGGTACAGAACTTATCCGCATCGGATGCGGCAACAACTACCGCCATTCTTTCCTGGGATTCACTTATTGCAAGCTCTGTTCCGTCAAGCCCTTCGTATTTCTTGGGTACTTTATCCAGGTTTACAAGAAGTCCGTCTGCAAGTTCGCCGATAGCAACGGAAACACCGCCTGCTCCGAAGTCGTTACATCTCTTTATGAGCTTTGAGGCTTCGGGGTTTCTGAACAGTCTCTGCAGCTTTCTTTCTTCGGGAGCGTTACCCTTCTGAACTTCTGCACCACAGGACTCAAGGGAAGAAAGACTGTGTGACTTGGATGAGCCTGTAGCACCGCCGCAGCCGTCACGTCCGGTTCTGCCGCCGAGAAGAATAACTATGTCACCGGGTTCGGGTCTTTCACGTCTTACGTTTTCAGCGGGAGCTGCCGCAACAACAGCACCGATTTCCATTCTCTTTGCAGCGTAACCGTCGTGATAAATTTCATCAACAAGTCCCGTTGCAAGACCAATCTGATTACCATATGAAGAATAACCTGCAGCCGCAGTTGTAACAATTTTTCTCTGAGGAAGCTTGCCCTCCATTGTTTCGGAAAGGGGCTTTGTGGGATCAGCCGCACCTGTTACTCTCATTGCGGAGTATACATATGAACGACCTGAAAGCGGGTCACGGATAGCACCGCCGATACAGGTAGCCGCACCGCCGAAGGGCTCGATTTCCGTGGGATGGTTGTGTGTTTCGTTCTTGAAAAGGAGAAGCCAGTCTTCAAGCTTGCCGTCGGTTTCAACCTTGATCTTTACGGTACAAGCGTTGATTTCCTCGGACTCGTCGAGCTTGGGGAGCTTGCCTTGTGCTTTAAGGTGACGGACTGCGATTGTTGCAATATCCATGAGGCAAACAGGCTTTGTTCTTCCAAGAGCCTTTCTTGTTGCGATATACTCGTTGTATGCATCTTCAAGGAGCTTGTCCTCAAAGGTTACATTGTCGATATTTGTAAGGAATGTGGTGTGACGGCAGTGGTCTGACCAGTATGTATCTATCATCTTGATTTCCGTGAATGTGGGATCACGCTTTTCCGAGATGAAGTAGCTCTGACAGAACTTAAGGTCATCAATATCCATTGCAAGACCGTTCTTATCAAGAAATTCGCACAGTGCCGCCTGGTCGAAGCCGCAAAAACCATCTACAGACTTTACATCTTCGGGATATGCATACTTTGTTTCGAGAGTTTCGTATGTATCAAGAGTTGCAATTCTCGCTTCAACCGGATTTACCACATATTTCTTGATAGCTTCAACCTCGTCATCGGAAAGAGTGCCTTTGAGCATATATACCTTTGCACTCTTGACTGTGGGTCTGTCGCCCTGAGAGATAAGACTGATACACTGAGAGGCAGAATCTGCTCTCTGGTCGAACTGACCGGGGAGAAATTCTACTGCGAATACGGTGTAGCCGCAAGTGTCAAGCTCTCGGTATGTAATATCCGTCTGAGGCTCGGAGAAAACTGTCTTTACCGCAGTTTCAAAAAGCTCCTGCGTGATATTTTCTGCGTCATAACGATTGATAAGGCGAACGTCCTCCAGTGCCTTTATGCCGAGAAGCTCGATTATCTCGTTTTTAATGCCTCTTGCCTCATTGTCGAGACCTTTTTGTTTTTCTACGTAGATTCTGTATACCATCTTTTTATTCCTTTGTATTTATAAAATGTTTAATTACTTCTTTGCCGCAAGAGCCTTCTTGCCTATATCATTTCTGAAATAAGCATTCTCAAACTTAACTTCCTTTGCAACATCGTATGCAACCTCGATTGCTTTCGCAAGGTTTTCTGCTTTGCCGACAGCACCCAAAACTCTGCCGCCTGCGTTACACAGCTTGCCGTCGATTATCTTTGCGCCTGCAACGTATATGTCTGTGTCGCCGCAAACTTCGGGAAGTGTCATTTCAAAGCCTGTTTCATACTTTTGCGGATAGCCTTTGGAGGCAACCACTACGCAACAAGCCGCACCGTCGGAAAATTTCACTTCTGTTTCAGCAAGATTTCCGTCACGGCAGGCTTTCATTATTGTAAACAGGTCGGATTCAAGAAGCGGAAGTACTACCTGTGTTTCGGGGTCGCCGAAGCGGCAGTTGTATTCTATTACCTTGACTCCGTTTTTGGTTATCATAAGTCCGAAGTACAGACAACCCTTAAAGGTTCTGCCCTCTTTGTTCATTGCATCAATTGTCGGCAGGAATATTGTTTTCATACATTCCTCGGCAACTTCCTTTGTGTAGTAAGGATTTGGAGCAACGGTACCCATACCGCCTGTGTTAAGTCCCATATCGCCGTCAAGTGCTCTCTTGTGATCCATTGAGGATACCATGGGCTTTACCACTTTGCCGTCGGTAAATGCGAGAACGGATACTTCGGGACCTTCAAGGAATTCCTCGATAACAACTCTCGAGCCGCTTTCGCCGAACACTTTATCTTCCATCATGGAGCGAACTGCATCCTTTGCTTCCTCTCTTGTCATAGCGATGATAACACCCTTACCGAGTGCAAGACCGTCTGCTTTTACAACCGTAGGAATCGGAGCTGTTTCAAGGTATTTGAGAGCCTCATCCATATCCTCGAAGACTTCATAGGTAGCTGTAGGGATATTGTACTTCTTCATAAGGTTCTTGGAGAACACCTTACTTCCCTCGATGATAGCTGCGTTTGCTCTCGGACCGAAGCAGGGTACGCCAACTTCTTCAAGGGCATCCACAACGCCCAGTACCAGCGGGTCATCCGGAGCTACAACCGCAAAGTCGATTTTATTGTCAAGGGCGAATTTTACTATAGCGTCTTTATCTTTTGCACCAATATCAACGCACTCTGCGTCTGCGGCAATACCGCCGTTTCCGGGAAGAGCGTAGATTTTGGTAATTTCTTTGTTTTCGAGAAGCTTTTTTATAATGGCGTGCTCTCTGCCGCCGGAGCCGATTACGATTAGTTTCATTTTTTGTTTCCTTTCAGATTTTTGGGGCTACTTGCCCCAAGCCCTCGGTCGCTTTCTTGTAAGAAAGTTACGCAAAGAATTTTATATTTTTGAATCCCCCCTTTGTGCCGGGGTGTGGGCGGTGCCCCACATAAATATTTTCTTAGTGATGGAACAATCTCATTCCCGTAAACGCCATAGCTATACCGTACTTGTCGCAGACTTCGATTACGAGGTCATCTCTGATTGAACCACCCGGCTCTGCAATGTAGGATACGCCACTCTTCTTTGCACGCTCGATGTTGTCACCGAATGGGAAGAACGCATCGGGGCCGAGGGAAATGCCGGTGATACCATCGAGATATTCTCTGATTTCAGCATCGGTAAGAGGCTCGGGCTGACGGGTGAAATACCTCTGCCATACACCGTCGGCACATACATCTTCTTCATTCTTGTTGATGTAGCCGTCGATTACGTTATCTCTGTCGGCTCTGCCGAGGGTGTCAAGGAAAGGAAGTGCAAGAACCTTATCGTGCTGGCGCAGCATCCATGTGTCTGCCTTTGTACCTGCAAGTCTTGTGCAATGGATTCTTGACTGCTGTCCTGCACCTACGCCGATTGCCTGTCCGTCATATGCATAGCAAACGGAGTTGGACTGTGTATATTTAAGAGTTATAAGCGAGATGATGAGGTCGCGAATTGCGGATTCGGGCATTTCCTTGTTTGCTGTTACGATATTGGAGAGAAGTTCACGGTTTATAACAAAGTTATTTCTGCCCTGTTCGAATGTAATGCCGTATACCTGCTTTGTTTCCTGTGCTGCAGGGACATAATTCGGGTCAATCTTAACTATGTTATATGCGCCCTTTTTCTTTGTTTTCAGGATTTCAAGAGCTTCATCGGTATATCCGGGAGCAATAACACCATCGGAAACCTCACGCTTGAGAATAAGTGCTGTTGTTTTATCGCAGACATCGGAAAGTGCAACCCAGTCGCCAAAGGAGCACATTCTGTCCGTGCCTCTTGCTCTCGCATATGCGCAAGCAAGGGGAGAATCGTCAAGACCTTCGATGTCGTCTGCGAAAACTGCTTTTTTCAGCTTATCGGAAAGAGGAAGTCCTATTGCCGCACCTGCGGGAGAAACGTGCTTAAAGGAAGCTGCCGCAGGAATGCCGAATGCTTCTTTCAGCTCCTTTACAAGCTGATATGAGTTGAATGCGTCAAGGAAATTGATATATCCGGGTCTTCCGCAAAGAATTTCAATGGGAAGCTCGCTGCCGTCTGCCATGTAGATTTTGGACGGCTTTTGGTTGGGGTTGCAGCCGTATTTAAGTTCGAAATCTTTCATTTTTATGTACCCTTTCTGTGTTAATGCACAATTAACAATGTACAATTCACAATTGATGTAAATTCACTTCGTGAATTTTTTTGTTGTATTCGCTCGCAAAATTATAAATGCTGTTTTGAAGCAAAAGGGGATAGAACGACACAGCAGAACCTACAAGTTCTCTGTCGGTAACTGCACAATTTACACAAGTCGCAAGCCTAATTCGCACTTGGTAAAAACAATCAAATGAAGATTTTACAACGCAAAATCAACCTCAATTGTGCATTGTACATTGTAAATTTTAAAAATCATTGATTCTTGTTTATAATTCTTGTATCAATGCTTCCGTCTTTAAGATTCGTGTATCTTACATAAAGCGAGATCTTGTTGGACTCATCGAGATTTGTCCAGATGTCGCCTGTAAATTCGTCAATGTCGTTTGGAATGCTTACTCTCTCCGGCTCGCCGGTAAAGGTGGGAATGGGATTGCCGTCGTGGTTATATGTGTGAATGAAATGTCCGAGTCCGTTCTTTGCAGGATAATTGAAGAAGTATCTTGCACATTCGCTGCCTTCCTCGTCTATGCTTTTGAGGATTGACATTTTATATGTAAAATCTGCATCCCCGAAGTTAATCATACCGCTGATTCTGGGGGTGAAGTTAGGCACATCAGGCTCAAATTCACGGCTTTGAAGTGCTTCTTCAAAGGTTTTGCCGCTTCTTAAGTACTCGTAAATCGTATCTGTCTGGTCGCCGTTGGTTACAATGAGCTTTGATGTTGTCTCGCGAACTGCGGCATAGATGATAAGAGAGGGATCTTCGACTTTGGATGCGTCATGAGGCTCTGTAAAAAGATCCGAGCCTTTTGCAACAAAGACTCTGTTTCTTGAGTTTTCGCTTCTGCCCATAATAAAGTATGCTGCTACTGCATTCTGGCCATCTGCTGTCTTTCCCAGTACAATACCTCTGCCTACATAGCTGTTGCCGGCAATTCTCTCGCCCATTGATTTTACTTCGTAGATGCTCATAGATGAATCTCCTTTTTCAAATGCAAAACGCATAATGCAAAATGCATAATTATTGTTGATTTTCGCGCCTGACTTTGCAAAAAATGAATCTAACGGTAGCGAAAATCTTCATTTTATTGTATCCCTTACGGGAATTGGTTACTTGATTTATTTTGTTGCGATTGATGTGGATTTCGTGGTTTTGTTTTCCTTTGCGCGGATAAGCCTTACCACTTTCGGTCGCTGAAAACGCTGAAGCACGATAAACTGTGCATCAAACAGCATTGCCGCGATTGAGGTTACAAGGAATATCGGTAACATTCCCCATAAAAGCGAGAATAATAGTGCCGTTACGGAAATGACCTCGTTTATCCAATGGTCAACCTCTGCCTTTGACATGGTGTTTGCTATTTGCGGCAGTGTTCTCTGGGACATAAGAAATTCGTCCGGATTAAATGTCAGCACCTTGTCCCGCCATTCTCTTACACGCAGAATTTTATAAAGCGATTTTTCAAAGCTTCTCGGTCTGAACCACGGGTGAGTATACTTTATTCCGAAGAATTTTGTTATCTCGCCCATAAGTATTCTCAATCCGAAATGGTACAGTATCATAAAGGCTACAATGCCAATCCACAGAATAACATTACTGTCCGTAAAACCGCCGTAATACAGCACAAACATAACCGCCGATATGACAATCATAACCGCAATGGTGCTGTACATGAATATGGCAGGTTTGCTGAGGTTTGAATTTTTCATTGGTTATGCTTTTTTGCTGCAATATCGGATGCTACCTTTTCGCAGGCAAGAGGCATTATTTCCCATTCTGCCTGTTCCATAACACGCTTCTGGAGTATTTCGGGAGTGTCCCCGTCCTCTATGTATACGGCTTTCTGCATGATAATCTTGCCGCCGTCAGGAATCTCGTTTACAAAATGTACCGTTGCACCCGTAACCTTAACACCGTAAGCCAGTGCTGCCTCATGGACATGGAGTCCGTAGAAGCCCTCTCCGCAGAATGAGGGTATAAGTGAAGGATGTATGTTTATGATTCTTTCCGGATACTTGTCCGTGAACTCTTTCCCGAGAATACACATAAAGCCCGCAAGAACTATAAGCTCTGTGCCGTTTTCCTCAAGAAGTTTAAGAAGCGCATTGTCAAAATCCTTCTTGTCGGCAAAAGCCTTTCTCTCGCAAACGGCGGTCTTGATGCCTGCTTTTTCGGCTCTCTCAAGTGCATACACACCGGGCTTTGAGGAAATTACAAGCGAAATCTTACCGCTTTTGATAATACCGCTTTTCTCGGCGTCAATAAGCGCCTGAAGATTTGTGCCGCCGCCGGAAACAAGGACGGCGATGTTGGTTTTGGACATAATACCTCCAAAAAATCAATTCGTAAACCTGCTGTAGGGGCAGATACCCTCATTTCATTAATAAATTATATCAGTCTTATCTTCTCGTCAGCCTTTTCAATCTCGCCGATGATATATGCGTCTTCGCCTGCAGCTTTAAGGGTTGCAAGTGCTTTGTCGGCTTCGTCCTTGGAAACTACGATGCTCATGCCGACTCCCATGTTGTAGGTGTTGAACATATCTCTTTCCGGGATGTTACCTGTCTTTGCAAGAAGCTCGAAAATGGGAAGTACCTTTACGGCATCCTTTTCAATCTTTGCGCCGAAGCCATCAGGGATGGATCTCGGAATATTTTCATAGAAGCCGCCGCCTGTGATGTGGGAAACTGCCTTGACTGTTACGTTGTCAAAGAGAGAGAGCATGGGCTTTACATAAATCTTTGTAGGTGTGAGAAGTGTTTCGCCAACGGACTTTCCACCGAGGAAATCGCAGGGCTTTGTGATGTCGCTGTTTTCAACGTCAAACACCTTTCTGACAAGTGAAAAGCCATTGGAGTGTACGCCGCTGGAGGGAAGTGCTATAACAATATCGCCTGCCTGCATCTTGGTGTTATCAAGAATCTTTGACTTATCAACAACGCCTACAGAAAAGCCTGCAAGGTCATATTCATCAACGGGATAGAAGCCGGGCATTTCGGCTGTTTCTCCGCCGATAAGAGCAGCACCGGACTGAACGCAGCCCTCGGAAACGCCTTTAACAATGTCAGCTATCTTTTCGGGGTAGTTCTTGCCGCAGGCGATGTAGTCAAGGAAGAAAAGGGGCTTTGCACCGCAGCAGATAATGTCGTTTACGCACATTGCAACGCAGTCTATACCAACGGTGTCGTGCTTATCAAGGATGAACGCAATTTTGAGCTTTGTACCAACGCCATCCGTTCCTGAAACAAGCACGGGCTTTGTGATGCCTGTCATATCAAGCTCAAAAAGACCACCGAAGCCGCCGATGTCGTCCACGCATCCCTTTGTGATTGTCTTTGCGATGTGAGCCTTCATAAGCTCGACTGCTTTGTAACCTGCTGTAATATCTACGCCTGCGCTTGCGTAGCTCTCGGACTTTGAATTAATCATGATAGTTATTCCTTTCGGTTTATGATAATGCACAATGCATAATGCACAATGCATAATTGATGTGAATTCACTTCGTGAATTTTCTTTTTATTATATTCGCTTCGCGAAATCAGAGGTGTTATTTTAAATTGTGTGGAACAGAACAACATCCGCACTCAGTAAAATACAATCTAATGAAGATTTTGCACCGCAAAATCAACCTTGATTATGCATTACGCATTATGCATTATGCATTATGCATTATGCATTAAAAATCACTCTTTCCCACTCCAGCAATACGTACAGAGCTTACATGGTTCAATTCCTATCGCCTTAACAATCCCCTCAAGGCTTTGAAATTCAAGTGAGGCAAAATTGAATTTATCGCAGATTGTTTCACGCATCTTTCTGCCTCTCTCCGTGGAAGCGTCGCTGTACTCGTCAAGATGTTTAAAACCTTCCTCGCCTTCAAGCTCCATGATTGTGGCTCTTGTTATAAGCTCCATCTCGCTTCTTGCACTTGTGAAGTTGAGGTATTTACAGCCGTACATAATGGGAGGACACGCCGAACGCATATGCACCGACTTTGCTCCGTGGGAGTAGAGGAACTCAACCGTTTCACGAAGCTGTGTACCTCGAACTATCGAGTCGTCCACAAAGAGAAGATTCTTATCCTTGATAAGCTCGTGAACAGGAATCTGCTTCATTTTTGCTATTCTGTTTCTTTCACGCTGATTTGTAGGCATAAATGACCTTGGCCATGTGGGCGTATATTTTATAAAAGGTCTTGCGAAGAACTTGTGGCTTTTGTTGGCATATCCCATAGCGTGAGGTGTTCCCGAGTCCGGTATTCCGCCGACATAGTCAACATCGTCTATCGTCCCCTTCGCCATATCGTATTCAGCCATGATTTCACCGTTTTTGTATCTCATGACCTCAACGCTCTTGCCCTCGTAGGAGGATGTGGAATAGCCGTAATAGCTCCACAGGAAAGAGCATATTTTCATCTTTTCGCCCGGTTCTTTCAGAACCTTAACCTCATCCGGTGAGATTTCAACTATCTCTCCGGGACCAAGTTCACGAAAATCTTCATATCCAAGCTTCTGATAAGCAAAGGACTCAAAGGAAACACAGTAACCGTCACCGGTCTCGAATTTGCCGAGAGCTATCGGAAGTCTTCCGAGTCTGTCCCTTGCCGCAATAAGGTTTCCGCCCTCTTTAAGAATAAGAATGGAAGCCGTACCGTCAATTACGTCCTGAGCAAATGTTATACCCTCGCAAAAGCTCTGCTTCTGATTTATAAGCGCTGCAACAAGCTCGGTGCTGTTAACCTTACCACCTGTCATGGCAGTAAACTGCCCTCCGCCGGAAAGGTACTTGTCAATAAGCTCCTCGTAGTTGTTGATGCGTCCGATTATACAAATCGCATACTTTCCGAGATTTGAACGTATAAGCAAAGGCTGCGGATCGGTATCACTGATACAACCGATGGCACCGTTGCCACTCATTTCATCGAATACATCCTCAAATTTTGTTCTGAAGGGAGAGTTCTGGATGTTGTGAATCTCTCTCTGAAGTCCCACTTCCTCGTTGTACGCCGCAAGACCGCCCCTGCGCGTACCCAGGTGTGAGTGATAGTCTGTGCCGAAGAAAACGTCGCTTAAAACGTCACGCTTTGCCGTAGCACCGAAAAAACCGCCCATGGATTACCTCTTTCTTGAATGCACAATGCAGAATGCAGAATGCAGAATTTATGTGAATTCACTTCGTGAATTTTCTTTTTATTGTATTCGCTTTACGAAATTAAAGGTGTTATTTCAAATTATAGAGGCTTTGATAACAACACACAGATCGTTCCCTGCAAAAACTAAAAATTTCAAACGCAATGAAGGACAAGGCTGCAAGCAGTCTTCCGAAGTCTCCAACCTTGATTATGCATTACTTATTATATTTTTCCTCCACCGCTGCGTTCTTTGCCAGCACGCCCTCGGAGTTCTTTGCTCTTGCCGCATCAAGTTTCTTTGCAAGTTCGACGTCGCTTGTTGCGATTATCTGTGCCGCAAGATGAGCCGCATTTGCCGCACCGTCCACCGCTACTGTTGCAACCGGAATTCCCGACGGCATCTGGACTGTAGAAAGAAGTGCATCGAGTCCGCCGAAAGCTGCACTCTTAATCGGAATACCGATAACCGGAAGCGTAGTATTCGCCGCTATCGCACCTGCAAGGTGTGCCGCCATGCCTGCTGCCGCAATAATCGCACCGAAGCCGTTAGCTCTGGCGTTCACCGAAAAGTCATGGGCTTCAACGGGTGTTCTGTGAGCAGAATAAACATGAACCTCATAAGGGATTCCGTATTCTTCAAGAACCTTGATACCTTTTTCAACTACGGGAAGATCGCTGTCGCTTCCCATGATAATTCCGACTTTTAACATGATACTTTTTCCTTTCGACAGTTAAGAAATGTAAATACAGGATTGATAATGCATAATGCATTAAAAAACGCAGTTCTGCCCATACAAAAACAGAACTGCCCAGACGGTCGGCGAACCGAGTGCTTACGGAAATCCGTCAGGCAGTGCGGTCAAGTATACACCCGTTCCCTTGCGGTACTCCGCATTTCCGTCAGTTGCGGGTGCCAGTTTCAATATTACTACGGATGATATTATATCATATGATATAATTTATGTCAAGTGGATTTTTCAGAAATATGCAAGGGAAAATGTAGAATTTTGCCATGTTTCAGGCTTTGTTGTTGGGATAATTCCACACTTTGATTAATCTTAGTTTGTTATCACCCGTATGCTGAATTCAATTATGTCGGTGTGAGGGAACACAATGTATGTTTTTCGGCAAGATTCCGCTTTGCACATATGCTTTCAGGAAAACAGCAGTACAAACCATTCCGCTGCAAACCCACAATTTTAATTATGAATTCTTAACTGTGAACTCTATCTTCTCTCCGCATTTCAAACACCTTAGGCGTTTCATCCTTTTACTCAGAAACTCAAACTGCTCAAGTCCCGTACAATGACAAGTATAGTACTCGGTTTCAAAGGAATCGAGATATTCGGCGTATTCGACAAGCTTTTCATCCAATAGGAGCTTTGAAAAGTGAAATCCCCCGATAATCACGTCCGGATTAAATGTCTTCACTATATTGGTTATCCCCCTGTGGGAACACCCGCTGAACAGGAATTTCTTGCCGTTCTCACATATTTCGAGGTACTGCTCGTGACGGAAATCTTCGGGACGGAATTCTCCCTTATCAAGGACGGTAAGTCCCGCACTTGAAAACTTTTTCGTAACATCAACGGCGGCAGGATAAAGTGTAATCCCTTTGCATATACTAACTTCCGAATGCGTGAAAATGATTTCGGGGCTGCCCTTTAAGGTTTGGTCAAGACCTATGTATTTGCCTGTACCGTTAAAATGGGGCATGAATGCGTGCTCGTTTATGTAGATCGGAGCTTTTTTGTTGAGCTTTAAGAAAGCCGCAAGTCCGCCTCCGTGGTCGTAGTGTCCGTGGGAGAGTACTGCAATGTCCACGTCGGACAGGTCTGTCCCCGATTTCTCGGCATTTCTTACAAACATATCCGTTTGTCCCATATCGAAAAGTATGTTCTTCCCGCAGGCTCTTATGTAAAGTGAAAGTCCGTGCTCCGCTTCAAATTTTTCGTTTATAGCGTTGTTTTCCAGTAAAACCGTTATTTCCATGGGTGTCCTCCCCTTTTTTTGTATTTAAATATTAAATTAATTTATTGCATATTTCAAGGATTTATTTTCAAAAAATATATTGACAAATTTAAAAAAAAGTTGTAATATGGTAGTATATGCCGAAAGAAGGAGGGGACGGAATGAGTCCGAAAATGATACCGAATCTTATCACAATGATTCGAATAGTCGGTTCACTGTGTCTGTTATTCGTCGAGCCGTTGAAAAAAGCATTTTATATTATTTATACCATAGCCGGACTTTCCGATGCAATTGACGGCTTCATTGCACGAAAAACCAATTCCGTAAGCGAATTGGGCTCAAAGCTTGACAGTATTGCAGATCTGAGCTTTTATATCGTGATGATTCTTCGTATATCCCCTGTGCTTTGGGTAAAGCTTCCTTTCTGGATTTGGTACATGGTGCTGTCGGTGGTCGTTATGCGTATTGCCTCTTACGCCATCTCTGCAATAAAGTTTAAAAAATTCGCGTCACTGCATACTTATCTTAATAAAGCAGCGACACTTATGATATTCTTTGTTCCCTATATCATCAATCATAAAATAATTTCCGTATTCTGTACAGTCATCTGTGTAATCGGAATAATTTCCTCGGTCGAGGAGCTTGTGATACACATAACCAAGAAGGAATACACCTCCAACGTAAAGTCCGTATATACGGACAGAAAGAGCTGATATTTTCGGCAAAGTAATTAACCACTCATTCGGGACGGGCTCAGCTTTGTCCCGATTTTCTGCTTTCAGCCCCTGCCGTTATATCCGTTCTTGTCATACTGATTTCATAAATAACGCCCACACAGGATTCTTTATTGCCGTTTTCAGTATGATTTTACGATTTAAAAAAACAAATATCCGTGACAAAAAAAGAGACAAGTTTTTAACACTTGCCTCTTTCTTAAATCTGTATATTTTAGTTATCTTTTTTCGCCCCCTCAATCGTCAAGCTTCAAAGCGTTCTTTACCGAACGGGTTATCGGCTTGTATATCCTTTGGGGGCGTCGTATTTGGATACAGTCCTTTTTACGGAATTATTCTACATTAATGTGGTTGTTGTTTTTTACTCAGATAACTGCTCTCATATTGCAAAGCATTTGTGCCGCTTCGGCTCTTGTAAGGTTTCTTCCCGGTTCAAGTGCACCGTCGGGCGTTCCTTTTATAATACCCATTGAAGTGAGAGCTGCAAAACCGGCTCTTGCCCATTCGGGAATACTTGAGGCATCAGTATAGTTAAAGTCGCTTGTTCCTGTTGATTTTCCGATAAGATTTGAAAGGACACTCACCGCTTCGGCTCTTGTTATCTCATCGGTGCTTGCAAAAACGGTCTTTCCATCGGCATTTCTGTAGCCGCTGATGATGCCGCCCGCTTCTGCGTATGAGGCATAGCTTCTGATGTTGGATGGAATACTGCTGTCATCGGCAAAGGTTGTTGTTGCTCCGAGCTTTATTTCTTCTTCAAGTCCCGCACATATCATTGCCATTGCGAGAAAATCGCCTCTTGTTACGGGAGCGTCCGGGTTGAACACCAAAGAGCCGTCCTTTTCATCTCCCGACATAAGTCCCAGCTCTGTCATTTTGAGTGCACCGGTGTAACCCCAGTGACCTGTCATGTCGTCGTATCTTATATCCGTTTGCGGTTTTTCAACGCTCAGTGTCACGCTTGCTGTTTCGGAAGCATTACCGTACTTATCATAAGCGGTGTAGGTGAAGGAATCCTCTCCGGAAAATCCGGGCATTGAGGTATAGACAAATCCGTTTTTACTCAGCTTTACAACACCGTTTTCCGGATATGCCGAAATCACTGCGGTAACGGTATCGCCGTCAGGGTCATAAATGTCAAGATTTCCCGTAAAACGTATTCCGGATATTGCGTCCGCTTCCACATCCCCTGCCGATGGTGCACCGTTCTGCTTTTCCGTGACGGTTATGCTGCAGCTTGCCGCAAGCTCATCCGAGTCGTTAGCAAAGACCGTAAAGCTTGTACTGCCGATATTTCTTGAGGGTGTAAACTTCAGAAGTCCAAGATTTGTACAAGGAATAGTCTGTCCCGCATAAACCTCGCTTCCCGCGTATTTTAGCACTCCCACCGCCGATGAGGGGAGAGATACCACGGTAACCGATTCGAGAGGCCCTCCGAATGTTTCTTCAAAGTCGGCTCTCGCAAATTTCAGTTCCTTTGTCATAACCGTACATTTTGACATACCGATGCTTTCAGAGAGCAGCTCCATTCCCGGTGACAGGTCGTAACTTTGTGCGGATACGGCACAGCCGAGGTTTAAGATAAACAGTACCGCAAGAGCTGCGGATGTTAATATGGGTTTTCGCTTCATTTGCATTACCTCCGTTAATTTTGTATGCGGAGGTATTTTTCCCGATATTTCGGATTTTATGCAAAGGATGGTTTTTGGGAAAGCTTTTTACAAGCTCGTGTAATCCCTTTTTGAAATATTCTCCTCTGTCAATGTACTTTCGGATGTACTGTGTGTACCTATTGCTATGATTTTGTTCTTTTCTATGCCGTCAAAGCAGAATTCGTATGTACGCTCGTCATTAAAACGCACATTTTCCGAAAATCCTCTAAAAATCGCCAAAATCTTTATTTTGTATAAATTTCCACTTGACAAGCAACGTTAACAGTGCTATAATATATAAGATAAGATTTTAAGGTGGTACAGAGAGCCGACAAGGTTTTATGTACAAAAAACCGCAGAGCTGTGCGATATGCAGAAGTCTGCCATAAGGCTATGCTCTGATACTAAAAATCAGGGTTCTTTTTTTAGTCGTGTTTTGTGTATTAAAGAATAGGAGTAAATATGAATTACATTCTGAGAAACTGTAACATATACCGACAGGGTAAATTTTCCAAGGGTGATTTATTCCTTAAAGACGGTATAGTTGTTTCTTCAAATGATATGGAAAACGTATCCGACGTCGAAATTATCGACTGCGGCGGTGCATTCCTTTTTCCCGGTCTCTGTGATGTTCACGTACATCTGCGAGAGCCGGGTTTTTTGTATAAAGAAACCATAAAGACAGGTACTGCAGCTTCTGCCAAAGGCGGTTATACTGCTGTTTGCTCCATGCCAAACCTCAATCCTTGTCCCGACAGCGTTGAGAATATCAGGGTTCAGTTGGATGCAATAAAAAAGGACGCCTGTATCAAGGTTTATCCTTATGCCTGTATAACTGAGGGCGAAAAGGGTGAAAAGCTCACGGATATTGAAGCTCTTGCACCGCTGTGCATAGGCTTTTCCGACGACGGCAAGGGAGTACAGAGCCGCGAAATGATGAAAGCTGCGATGAGAAAGGTCAAGGAATGCGGTAAAATAATAGCGGCACATTGTGAGGATAATGACCTGCTGTTTGGCGGTTACATCCACGACGGCGAGTATGCAAAGGCACATGGGCACAGAGGTATTTGCTCAGAATCCGAATGGAAGCCGATTGCAAGAGATATTGAGCTTGCAAGGGAAACAGGCTGTGCATATCATGTTTGCCACATTTCAACCAAGGAAAGCGTCGAGATAATAAGAAAAGCAAAGAGAGAGGGCGTGAACATCACCTGCGAAACAGGGCCCCACTACCTTGTACTTGATGACACGCATCTGCAGGAGGACGCAAGATTTAAAATGAATCCTCCGCTGAGAAGCCCGTCCGACAGAGAAGCGCTTGTCGAAGGTATCCTTGACGGAACAATAGATATGATAGCAACCGACCACGCCCCTCATAGTGCAGAGGAAAAATCAAGAGGCCTTGAAAAGAGTCTTATGGGCGTTGTAGGTATTGAAACTGCTGTTGCGGTTATGTACACAAACTTTGTAAAAACAGGCAAGATAACCATGGAAAGACTTGTGGAGCTTATGCACACAAATCCGAGAACACGCTTCGGTATAGGTATCGGCGGCAACGAAATAGGTGACAAGGCAGACTTTACGATATTTGACTTTTCGGAGAAGTACAAGGTTAACCCGGAGGAATTTCTTTCCATGGGAAAAAGCACCCCCTTTGAGGGAGAGGAAATTTACGGAAAATGCCTTATGACGGTGTGTCAAGGAAAGATTGCATATATTGCTGAAAAATAATCAGAAATAAGGTATCACAAATAAAGTAAAAAAACAACTAACCATAAATTACGGAGGAAAAAGAAAATGTCAAAAAGAACGGACATCAAGAAAATCATGATTATCGGCTCAGGTCCCATCGTTATCGGACAGGCAGCCGAATTTGACTACGCAGGTACACAGGCGTGTCTTGCACTTCGCGAGGAGGGCTATGAGGTAATACTTGTAAACTCAAACCCTGCAACAATTATGACAGATACAACAATCGCCGATAAGGTATATATGGAACCTCTGACACTTGAATACGTTGCGAGAATCCTCCGCTCGGAGCGTCCCGACGCAATCATCCCCGGTATCGGCGGTCAGACAGGTCTTAACCTTGCAATGCAGCTCCAGAAGAAGGGTATTCTCAAGGAATGCGGCACACTTCTTCTCGGTACAAGCAGTGAGTCAATTGAGAGAGCCGAGGACAGAGAGCTGTTCAAGGAGCTTTGTGAGGAAATCGGCGAGCCTGTTATCCCCTCCAGGATAACATATTCCGTTGATGAAGCGGCAGAGGCTGCGGCAGAAATCGGTTATCCGGTTGTTCTTCGTCCTGCGTTTACTCTCGGCGGTACCGGTGGCGGCTTTGCCTACAACGAAGATGAGCTTCGTGAGATAGGCAGAGGTGCGTTCCAGCTTTCTCCCGTACATCAGGTGCTTATTGAAAAGAGCGTAAGAGGCTACAAGGAAATAGAATTTGAGGTTATGCGTGACTCCTCCGACCACGCTATCACCATATGCGGAATGGAAAACGTTGACCCCGTAGGTGTACACACCGGTGACTCCATTGTTGTTGCTCCCATTCTCACACTTAACGACCACGACCTTAAAATGCTCAACGACAGTGCGATAAAGATTATCAAGGCACTCAAAATCGAGGGTGGCTGTAACGTTCAGTTTGCACTCAATCCTCACACTTCCGAATACTTCCTTATCGAGGTAAACCCGAGAGTTTCCCGTTCCTCCGCACTTGCCTCAAAGGCTTCCGGCTATCCAATTGCAAGAGTTACCGCAAAAATTGCCGTTGGTATGCTTCTTGAAGATATTGCGATTGCAAACACAAATGCGGCATTCGAGCCAAGTCTTGACTACATTGTTGCAAAGATGCCCCGCTTCCCCTTTGACAAGTTCGCAACCGCTACAAATAAGCTCGGTACGCAGATGAAAGCGACAGGCGAGGTTATGGGTATCGGAAGTACGTTCTCCGAATGTCTTTTGAAGTCCGTTCGCTCTCTTGAAATCGGAGTTTTCCACCTTTGGATGGCAAAGTTTGATTCTTTCTCAAAGGAAGAACTCATTGCATACCTTAAGGATTTCCACGATGACGGAATATTTGCAATTGCAAAGCTTATGAGAATGAATGTGTCCGTCGATGAACTCTTTAAGATTACGGCTATCACCCCTTGGTTCCTTGAAGAAATCAAGAAGATTATAGATTATGAAAAGGTTATCGCTGATAACAAGGGCGATGTAGAAATACTCAAGAAAGCAAAGAAGATAGGCTTCTCCGATAAATACATTGCAAAGCTCTGGAATGTCACCGAAAAGGAAGTACGCGACGAAAGATTTGAAAATGACATTGTTCCCGTTTACAGAATGGTTGACACCTGCCATACAAACGCTTATATTCCCTACTTCTATTCAAGCTATGAGGGCGAAAACAAGTCTGTTGTAACAGACAGAGAAAAGAAAGTTGTTCTCGGTGCAGGTCCCATCAGAATCGGTCAGGGTGTAGAATTTGACTACTCCACCGTTCACGCAGTTTCAACAATCAGACGTGCAGGCTTTGAAGCTATCATCATAAACAACAACCCCGAAACCGTTTCCACAGACTATACCACATCTGACAAGCTCTACTTTGAGCCTCTGACACAGGAAGATGTTCTCAATATCCTCAGGTTTGAAAATGCAAATGATGTAATTGCATCCCTTGGCGGTCAGACAGCAATAAACCTTGCTCCGGGACTTTCCGACAACGGAGTAAATATCATAGGTACAACCGTTGACGCCATTGAAAACGCAGAGGACAGAGACAGATTTGAAAAGATACTTAATAATCTCAAAATCCCCCAGTCCCAGGGCGAGGCGGTTACCAACATTGAAGACGGTGTAAGAGTTGCAAAGGAAATCGGCTATCCTGTACTTGTTCGTCCAAGCTTCGTTCTCGGTGGACGTGCTATGCAGATAGTTGCAAACGAAGTACAGCTCAGACACTACCTCAAAACAGCCGTTGAGGTTGACGAGGATAAGCCCGTACTTGTTGACCACTACATTCTCGGCAAAGAGGTCGAGGTTGACGCTATTTGTGACGGAGTTGACGTATTTGTTCCGGGTATCATGGAGCTTGTTGAAAGAACGGGTATCCACAGCGGCGACAGTATCAGCGTATATCCGTCATTCAGCATTTCGCAGAAGGTTAAGGACGTAATTCTTGATTACGCAAAGAAGCTCGGACTCGGACTCGGTATCGTTGGTCTTTACAACATTCAGTTTATCGTTGACAAGGACGAGAAGGTATTTATCATAGAAGTAAACCCCAGATCCTCAAGAACAGTTCCTTTCCTTTCAAAGTCCACAGGCTACAGTCTTGCGGATATTGCAACAAACGTAATTCTCGGAAAGTCACTCCGTGACCAGGGTATCACGACAATGTACCCCGAAGAAAAGAAGAGATGGTATGTTAAGGTTCCCGTATTCTCCTTTGCAAAGATTGGCGGACTTGATGCATATCTTTCTCCCGAAATGAAGTCCACAGG
>JAZUOO010000046.1:0-51334 GCA_045604705.1 Eubacteriales bacterium | reverse complement strand
CAAGGTATCTTAAGGAGCACGGCATAAGAACAAGAAGCCGCGGAAAAATCTCCGATGGTAGCGAGGACATTCCCAACGCAATGAGACAGGGACACATCGCATACGTTCTCAACACAGCCGACATCAGCTCAGAAAACCACGCAAAGGACGGCTACGAGATAAGAAGACTTGCGGTTGAGTGCGGTGTTACAATGTTTACATCCCTTGATACAGTAAGAGTTCTTCTTGATGTTCTTGAAGAAATAACAATGCAGGTTTCCACAATAGACGCAGAGTAGTCGGGAAGCCCCGACAGGCACACTCGCGCACCGGGGGTCGATTCAATTCGAGCTTTTGTGCCCGCGATTCCACCCCGTTTGACCGCCATAAATTCAAACGGTCAAACTCCTTCTGAGCGTTGGTCGTCGAAAACGGGATGAAATAAATTCGTATTTGTCGGATAATACGTAATGTAGGGGCGACGCTTCTCGCTATCTCGAGAAAATGTGGTCGTCCGTTTTCGAAAATACAACATTCTCGATTTGTACAACATTATAAAATACCCTAAAGGAGTATTTAATTTTGAAACAAACAATATTTAAAATAAAATCCCAAAAACAACTGACAGATAACGTCTTTGAAATGACACTTCTCGGAGATACCGAGGGTATTGCGTGCGGTCAGTTTGTGAATATAAAGCTTGACGGATTCTTTCTTCGTCGTCCGATTTCTGTTTGCGACTGCAGGGATGGCGAGCTTACAATAATATATAAGGTTGTCGGTACGGGTACGGAATATATGGCAAAGCTTGAAAACGGAACAAGTCTTGATATTCTAACAGGTCTCGGTAACGGCTACGACATCGAAAAATCAGGCGACAAGCCCGTTCTTCTCGGTGGCGGTGTGGGAGTTCCTCCCATGTTTATGCTCGCAAAGGAGCTTTGTGCACAGGGTAAAAAGGTGTCCGTAATACTCGGATTTAACACAAAGGACGAAGTGTTCTACGAAAAGGAATTTGCAGCTCTCGGTGCAGACGTAACCGTCACAACGGTTGACGGCAGCTACGGAACACAGGGTTTTGTCACCGATGCACTAAAAAATATCGACTACACCTATACCTACTGCTGCGGTCCCGAGCCTATGCTCAAAGCAGTATACAACACAAGTGTAACATCGGGGCAGTACAGCTTCGAGGAAAGAATGGGCTGCGGCTTCGGTGCGTGTATGGGATGCTCTTGTAAGACACTTTACGGCAATAAGAGGATTTGTAAGGACGGGCCTGTGCTGGTGAAGGAGGAGATAATATGGTAAACACAAAAGTAACCCTCTGCGGCATAGAGCTTTCCAACCCAATAATCCCTGCCAGCGGAACGTTTGGTTTCGGTTATGAATTTGCAGAGCTTTATGACATCAATGTACTTGGTACATTTTCCTTTAAGGGAACAACAAAAGAACCGAGATTCGGTAATCCCACACCCAGAATTGCCGAAACACCGAACGGTATGATAAACGCCGTAGGACTTCAGAATCCGGGCGTTGAAAAGGTTATGTCCGAGGAGCTTGTGAAAATGAAAAAGGTCTTTCATAAGCCCGTAATGGCGAATGTCAGCGGATTTTCCCTTGAGGAATATGCATATACCGTTGAAAAGCTGGACTCGGAAGAACAAATCGGATGGTTTGAGGTCAACATCAGCTGTCCCAACGTACACGGCGGCGGCATAGCATTCGGAACAAGCCCCGAGGCTGCTGCAAGCGTAACAAAGGCTGTGAGAGCGGTAACAAAGAAGCCGCTGCTTATAAAGCTTTCTCCCAATGTAACAAACATTGCAGACATAGCAAAAGCGTGCGAATCCGAGGGTGCTGACGGTATAAGTATGATTAACACACTTCTCGGTATGCGAATTGACCTTAAAAAGAAAAAACCGATAATCGCCAACAAAATGGGCGGCTTCTCGGGAGCTGCAATATTCCCTGTTGCACTTCGTATGGTATACCAGGTATACGATGCGGTAAAAATTCCGATAGTAGGCATGGGCGGCGTATCAAGCGCCGAGGACGTGATTGAAATGATGCTCGCAGGAGCAACGGCGGTGCAAGTGGGTGCTGCAAATCTCATTGACCCCTATGCGTGCAGAGATATAATAGCAGATTTGCCAAGAGTTATGGAAAAGTACGGAATAAACAGTCTTACTGATATTATCGGAGAGGCACACTGAAAAGCGAAGGATTGTGGGGCTCTGCCCCACGCCCCGCAAGGGAGCACGCACTCCCTTGTCCCGGCATATTTCAACACTTCTCGGAAGCTGTCGCTTCTCCCAATGTGTTGTAGATGAATTTCTAATATTGTTTGAATATAAATTTTTTTGCGTTGCTTTCTTATAAGAAAGCGAACGGGTGTGGGCAGAGCCCCACAAATACAGGAGGTAAATGATATGGGACGTGACGTAATCATCGCCTGCGATTTTGCAGGCAAGGCACAGGTAATTGAATTTTTGGAAAAGTTCGGCGACAGAAAGCTGTTCTTAAAGATTGGTATGGAGCTTTTCTATGCCGAGGGACCGGAAATAGTTCGTGAAATAAAGGCAAGAGGACACAAGATATTCCTCGACCTTAAGCTCCACGATATTCCCAATACCGTTAAGAAAGCGATGTCCGTACTTTCCCGACTTGACGTTGATATTACAAATCTTCACGCAGGCGGCACAAAAGCAATGATGCAGGCAGCTCTCGAGGGACTCACACGCCAGGACGGAACACGTCCACTTCTTATTGCTGTAACACAGCTGACAAGCACCAATCAGGAGAGAATGGAAGCTGACCTTCTTATCCACGAGCCTATTGACAAGGTAGTTATGCACTACGCAAAGAACGCAGCAGATGCAGGTCTTGACGGTGTAGTATGCTCACCCCTTGAGGCAGGCAAGGTACACGACCTATGCGGCGAGAAGTTCTTGACAATTACTCCCGGTGTAAGATTTGCAGACGGTGACAAGGGTGACCAGGCAAGAGTTATGACTCCTGCAGAGGCGAAGAAAATCGGTTCCGACTACATCGTTGTAGGTAGACCCATTACTGCGGCAGAGGATCCGGTTGCAGCGTATGACAGATGTGTTGCTGAATTTGTCGGCTAACAAATTCAAATGCAAAATGCAAAATGCAGAATGAAAGGTTGAAATTACAGTGTTAATTTCTTTTATTGATTGTATTTTGTATTGCTTTTTGCATGATAAAAGTATCAAGGCTCAATGCCCCGCAGGGCATACAATAAAATGAAGATTTGCAAAGCAAATCAACAATAATTTTGCATTTTGCACTTTGCATTCTACATTAAAAAAACGGAGGTTTTTTACAATGGAAAGCTATAAGAGAGAATTCATACAGTTTTTAGAGTCCGCCGGCGTACTCAAGTTCGGTGATTTCACCGCAAAGAGTGGCAGAAAGATTCCCTATTTCATCAATGCGGGAATGATTAAGACAGGTAACGATATTGCAACACTCGGTGAGTTCTATGCAAAGGCTTATTTTGAAAAGCTCGGAAAGAAGCAGGCAGTGCTTTACGGACCTGCATACAAGGGTATATCACTCTCCGTTTCCGCAGCGGTTGCTCTTTCAAAAAAGGATCTCAATGTTCCGTTCTTCTTCAACCGTAAGGAAGTAAAGGACCACGGCGAGGGCGGCGTATTTGTAGGCTATGTGCCGCAGGCGGGCGAAGAAATCGTTATTATCGAGGACGTTATCACCGCAGGTACAGCTATCCGTGAGAGCATGGAAATCCTTTCCCACCTTGAGGGTACAAAGGTTGCCGCTACCTTTATTATGGTTGACAGAAAAGAAAAGGGTCAGACCGAAAAGGGTGCTATGCAGGAAATCGAAGAACAGTTCGGCTTCCCGGTTTACTCCATTGTTGACGTTTATGATATTATTGAATATCTTGAAGAAGACCCGGCTAATGAAGAAAACGTTACAAGAATTAAGAATTATCTTGCGGTGAATGGGGCGAAATAATATAGCGGTGAGGTTCTGTACTATCCTAATTTAGGATATGGGATTTATGGAAATTATGAAGATATATTATAGTTTCCAAAGCTTAGAGAAGTTGTACAATGGCATCCACAAAAGGATCACCTGCAAAATACGGTATCGGTATTCCGATGTCGGTGTAGGCGGAGCTTGTCGATTTACGGATTCTGTCAAAGGAGCAATTCACAATGGGACATATAGCGAATCAGATGCTGTTGGATTTTTTAATAAGAATTAAAAATAAAATCAAAGTACAAAGAGCAGCAAAAAAGGAGCAAAAAGCGTTAAAGGACAAAAAAGACAGTCATTAACCGATTTATCCGCTGAAGGTTATCTCCCAATGCCTATTCACATAATAAAAGAAAATGAAGATTTCCGCTATCCCAGATACCAAATTTCGTCAAACCAACGTACGGGAAAGAAAAAACAAGTTTTAGAAGAAAACAAGTTTTCTTTAAAGAATTTTTCAAAATCTTTGTCATCCTCAATCCCACATTCTGAATTCCCAATTTTGCGAAGACAGATTGTGCACCATATACCGTGAACCAAAAGAAAGGATTATACAATGAGAAGCCTTATCGACATAAAAGAACTGACGGTACAGGAAATCGAAGACTTGATTACTGTTGCCGAGGACATAATTGCAAACCCGAAGAAATATTCCGAGGTCTGCCATGGCAAGAAGCTTGCGACTCTGTTTTTCGAGCCGTCCACAAGAACACGCCTTAGCTTTGAGGCTGCAATGTACGAGCTGGGCGGAAACGTTCTGGGCTTCTCCGAGGCTCAGTCAAGCTCTGCGGCTAAGGGTGAGAGTGTTTCGGATACCGCAAAGACGGTAAGCTGCTATGCGGATATTATTGCAATGAGACATCCCAAGGAGGGTGCTCCCCTTGTTGCGTCAATGCGTGCTTCCGTTCCTGTTATCAATGCGGGCGACGGCGGTCATAATCATCCCACGCAGACTCTTACCGATCTTTTGACAATACACAGAGAAAAGGGCAGATTTGAAAATCTGACAATAGGTCTTTGCGGTGACCTTAAATTTGGAAGAACGGTACACTCTCTTATTTCCGCAATGGCGAGATATAAAGGCGTAAAATTCGTGCTTATCTCTCCCGAAGAACTGAGAGTTCCCGAATACGTGGTAAACGAAGTGCTTATCCCAAGCGGATGCGATTACACCGAGGTACGCAGCCTTGAGGAACATATTGGAAGCCTTGACATACTCTACATGACAAGAGTACAGAGAGAACGCTTCTTCAATGAGCAGGACTACATTCGTCTTAAGGATACTTACATTCTGGACACCGAAAAGCTGAAAAAGGCGAAGAGTGACCTTTGCATCATGCATCCGCTGCCCAGAGTAAACGAGATAGCGGTATCCGTTGACGACGATCCGAGAGCTTGCTATTTCAAGCAAGTGCTCAACGGAAAGTATGTAAGAATGGCACTTATAATGAAGCTCCTTGAATTGGATGTAAAGTAAGGGGGAACGCAGATGATTATAGGACAGCTTACAGAGGGAATAGTACTCGACCACATCAGCACAGGCAAGGGAATGCAGATATACAATATTCTCGGACTTGATGCACTTGATTGTACGGTTGCACTTATCAAAAATGCAGATAGCGTAAAAATGGGCAAAAAGGACATCATCAAGATAGCACAGAAAATTGAGCTTGACTTTGATGTTCTCGGCTATATTGATCCGGGTATCACAGTCAACATCATTGAAAACGGAAAGATAGCAAAGCGTGAAAAGCTGCATCTTCCGGAGAGAATCACGGATGTTATAAAGTGTAAAAATCCGAGATGCATTACTTCCACCGAGCAGGAGCTTACACATGAGTTTTATCTTGCGGATGCGGATAAGAAGGTGTACAGATGTCTCTATTGCGAGAGTATGGCAAAAAATGACTGAACACAACCCCGGGGGTTGTAATGCAAAATGCAAAGGGCAAAATGCAAAATTGAAATGAAGACTTTCGCAATCAAAGGTTGCTTTTTTTACAATGCACGCCGCAAAAATCACCCACAACTATTCACTTATTCCAAGACGTGTGCCTTTCGGTATGCGTCTTTTTACTTTATTTCCGGTAAAACGTATAAAAAAACACCATTTTTCTAAAAAATCACCTCAAAATTAATACAATCCACTTGACATTTATAAATTTTTGCTGTACAATATCATTATCGGATAGTTTTGTTTATGAGTAAAGCTCATATTTATATACCGGCAGGAACTGTGGTATCCTTCCGGAAATACCCGATAAATATTTATTTCGACTGCACGAAAATTTCGGTGCACTCTTATTAAAATATTTTTCTTTATTCTATCTCGGGACAGTCCCGGTTTAAAATATATCTTGCGGTTCGTGCGTAAATGCCGCAATTGATAAGCTTGAATATTATTTTTGTAAGAAAAGCTGCAGAGTCTGCAGACAAAAAGCAAAGAATTCCTTGCATACGGGCGGCACTGTGTGTGCTATGCTCATCCCGCGTGTATTCGGGATAACTCTACGCTTCTGCAAATGCTTTCGGCTTTCTGTGCGAGGAATTTCGTGCCTTAAAAACACGGAGGTGCGTATGACAATCACTGTTGGGATTATCATCGGTCTCGTTGTCGGTGCTGCATTGGGTGTCCTTATCGGATACGCATACAGAAAAAAGATTGGCGAGGCGAAGATTAAATCCGCTGAAGATGAAGCAAAACGAATTCTTGATGAAGCGCTGAAGAATTCGGAAACAAAGAAAAAAGAAGCGCTTATAGAAGCAAAAGAAGAAGCCCTCAAGCTCAAGAACGAAGCAGAACGTGAAGCAAAAGAACGCAGAAACGAGGTAGCTCGCCTTGAAAAGAGAGCGCAGCAGAAAGAAGAAACACTGGACAAGAAAATAGAACAGTGTGAACAGACAGAAGAGAAATACAAGGAAAAGATTGCCGAGTGCGACAAGAAGTACGAAGAAATCGACGAGCTGTATGCTCAGCAGAGAGCAAAGCTTGAGGAAATTTCCGGATTTACTACCGAACAGGCTAAGGAGTATCTTCTCCAAAAGGTTGAAGTGGAAGTCCGTCACGAAATGGCTGTCAAAATTAATGAGATTGAACAGCAGGCAAAGGAAGAAGCCGACGAAAAGGCGAGAAACATTATCTCCCTTGCGATTCAGAGACTTGCTTCCGATCAGGTTGCCGAAACAACGGTATCCACGGTTGCTCTTCCAAACGATGACATGAAAGGCAGAATCATCGGACGTGAGGGAAGAAATATCAAATCCATTGAATCCATCACGGGCGTTGATATTATTATTGACGATACACCCGAAGCTATCACGGTATCCTGCTTTGATCCGGTTCGCCGTGAGATTGCAAGACTTGCTCTTGAAAGACTTATCAGCGACGGCAGAATCCATCCTTCGAGAATCGAGGAAATGGTTGAAAAATGTACAAAGGAAGTCGAAACAATCATCAAGCAGTCCGGTGAACAGGCCACATTTGAAACAGGCGTTAACGGCATAAATCCCGAGCTTGTAAGAATGCTCGGCAGACTCAGATACAGAACAAGTTACGGTCAGAACGTACTTATACACTCAATTGAGGTTGCACATATTGCAGGTATCATGGCGGACGAGCTTGGCGTTGACTCCACACTTGCAAAGCGTGCAGGTCTTCTCCACGATATCGGTAAGGCGGCAAGCCACGAGATCGAAGGCTCTCACGTTACTCTTGGTGTTGACATTGCAAGACGCTTCAACGAAAGTAAGGATGTTATCCATGCCATTGAAGCACATCATAACGATGTTGAGCCTCAGACAGTTGTTGCAATGCTTGTTCAAGCGGCAGACGCTGTTTCCGCAGCACGTCCCGGGGCAAGACGCGAAAATCTCGAGTCCTACATCAAGAGACTTCAGAAGCTTGAGGAAATTGCAACCGACTTTGAAGGCGTTGACAAGTGCTTCGCTATTCAGGCAGGTCGTGAAATCCGCGTCATGGTTAAGCCCGAAAAGGTTTCCGACGACGATA
Organism: Eubacteriales bacterium; assembly: GCA_045604705.1. GTDB lineage: Bacteria > Bacillota > Clostridia > Oscillospirales > CAG-382 > SIG622. The sequence continues at coordinate 43,317 of JAZUOO010000046.1, read as the reverse complement.
TGACACTTCTCGCAAGAGATATTGCGGCAAAGATTGAGGACGAACTCGAATACCCCGGTCAAATCAAAGTCAACCTCATCAGAGAAAGCAGAAAGACCGACTTTGCAAAATAATCAATATAAGGCTGTCCGTTTGGGCAGCCTTTTTTATATTTTTTACGAAGGAGTCTTTCACATGGTTACACCGCAAGCAATTTGGTTAAATGCAAATGGCGAAGCAATTATTCTCAATTATTCACTAATCCCTCTACCGCCACTGCCCCGTCTGCAACTGCCGTAACAATCTGCCGCAAGCTCTTGGTGCGAACATCGCCAACGGCGAAAACTCCGTCAATGTTTGTTTTGGTGTCCTCTCCTGCAATGATGTAACCGTGTTCGTCGATGGCTATGCCACATTCACGCAGGAACTCGGTTGCAGGCTTTCTGCCGATGCTTACGAAGATACCCTCAACTGCTATCTCTCTTTCTTCTCCGTTTTGGAGGTTTTTCACCTTTACGGAATTTACCTTTTCTTCGGCTTCAAAAGCCACCGCCTGCGTATTCCATACAAATTCCACGTTTTCTGCGTCAAAAAGAGCTTTGCTGTATATCTTTTGTGCACGAAGAGTGTCACGTCTGTGGATAAGGTATACCTTTTTTGCAAGCTTTGAAAGGTACAGCGCATCAGTTACCGCAGAATTACCGCCTCCAACAACCGCAACGACCTTATCCTTGTAGAATCTTCCGTCGCAGTGCGCACAGTAGTGAATTCCTCTGCCGACATAATCACGCTCACCCGGTAGATTCAGCTCCCTCGGGTTTGCACCTGTTGCGATGATAACATTTTTTGCATATATTTCTCCGTCGGTTGTCACGAGCTTTTTGGGAGTTGCCGCAAAGTCAACGGATGTTATTTCGGCGTATTTTGTTTTTGCACCGAATCTTTCAGCTCCCTGCTGCATTTTCATTCCGAGTGTAAAGCCGTCAACACCTTCCTCGAAGCCGGGATAGTTGTCAATAATACCTGTGAGTGCCATCTGTCCTCCGGGAGACAGCCTTTCGACAACAAGTGTATCATAGCCTGCTCTTGAAGAATAGAGTGCAGCAGAATAGCCTGCAGGACCACCACCTATTATTACCACATCGTATATTTTCATATATGTTCCCTCCGTCTTTTATTTTATCTTTACTTTATTATATCTTATTTTATAAATATAATCAGTAACTTTGTCACATCGGACAGAAAAAAGTGAATTCATAGTGGCTTGTAAAATACAGGCTGTCTCCCTGAAATATGCATAATTATACAAAAACCGACCTTTAATTTCTGCAAAAATCACAAAAACCGAATTTTTTTCAGAAAAGCCTTGACAAAAGGAAAAGTTTGTGGTAAAATCAATCTAATCTTTTTAATAAAGTAAATGCGATGACCGAAAAGAAGTAGGAATTATCCGAGTGCATTCAGAGAGCTGTCGGCAGGTGAAAGACAGCTGCAGTGATTCTTTCGAATACATTTCGCGAGCAGTACGCAGAGCTTGTGTTTCTTATCTGCCCACACCGGGGTACCAGGGATTCACGAGGGAAGGCGTAACGGGAGTGCCCGTAACAGCACATGGGTATAACCGAAAGCATAACGCGTTTGTTTTCGAGTACCTGAAAAGGCTTCTTTCGCGAGAAAGGGGTAAACTGAGGTGGTACCGCGATATATTCGCCCTCGTTACAATCGTAATGTGAGGGTGATTTTTTATTGCCCTCGGCCGGAAAGCCATACCGGCAAAGGGTGTTTTTTATGCCCAAATAATAATGAAGGGATGATTTAAAATGGCAATCAAAATTATTTTACTTGTGGTATTCTTCGCTACCATGATAGGTGTCGGTCTTATGTGCCGCAAAAAAGCAACAGACGTTAACGGCTTTGTCCTCGGCGGAAGATCCGTGGGCCCCTGGCTTACCGCATTTGCATACGGTACATCTTACTTCTCAGCAGTTATCTTTGTAGGCTATGCAGGTCAGTTCGGCTGGAAGTTCGGCGTGGCTTCCACATGGATAGGCATAGGAAACGCTGTTCTCGGCTCACTGCTTGCCTGGGTTATTCTCGGAAGAAGAACCAGAATTCAGTCACAGCACCTGGGCACTGCTACAATGCCCGAATACTTTGGCAAACGTTACGACAGTGAAGCTCTGAAAATTGTTGCTTCAATTATAGTATTTATTTTCCTTATTCCATACACTGCGTCCCTCTACAACGGACTTTCAAGACTTTTTGAAATGGCGTTCCCCGCAGTTTCCTACAATGCGTGTGTTATAGTTATGGCGGTTCTCACCGGTATCTACGTTATCGCAGGCGGCTACATGGCAACAGCTATAAACGACTTTATTCAGGGTATAATTATGATTGTTGGAATTGTCGCAGTTATTGCTGCAGTTCTGAATGGTCAGGGCGGCTTTACACAGGCTCTGAAAGGTCTTGCCGAAATCCCCTGCACAGCGGTTGATGGTACTGCTCTTGCGGGCGGTTTCAACTCATTCTTCGGCCCCGATCCCGTAGGTCTTCTCTGCGTTGTTATTCTTACATCCCTCGGTACATGGGGACTTCCTCAGATGGTACAGAAATTCTACTCCATCAAAAACGAGGGTGCTATTGCAAAGGGTACAATCATTTCCACAATCTTCGCAATTATTGTTGCGGGCGGCTGTTACTTCCTGGGTGGTTTCGGACGTCTCTTTGCAGATTCGCTCGGCGTGGACGCTACAGGCAATCCCATAGGCGGATTTGATGCCATTATCCCCAAGATGCTTGAATCTCTTCCGGATATTCTTGTCGGTGTGGTTATAATTCTTGTACTCTCCGCTTCTATGTCCACCCTTTCCTCTCTTGTGCTTGCTTCAAGCTCCACTCTTACTCTTGATATGATAAAGGGACACATAGTAAAGCAGATGTCTGAAAAGAAGCAGGTACTTATTCTCCGAGTATTTATAGTAATTTTCATTGCAATTTCCGCATTTATCGCCATAAACAAGGATAAGCTCGGATATATCGCCGACATGATGGGTATCTCCTGGGGTGCTCTTGCAGGCTCGTTCCTTGCTCCATTCTTATATGGTCTGTACGGTAAGTGGGTATCAAAGCTTGCCGTTTGGGTGAACTTCATCTTCGGTGCGGGTGTAATGGTGCTCAATATGTTGTTCAGAGCACAGTTCCCGGTAATTCTTCAATCTCCCATCAACTGCGGTGCGTTTGTTATGATTGCAGGACTTATTATAGTTCCCGTGATTTCCGCATTTACACCCAAGCCCGACAAAGCACTTGTTGACAATGCTTTCTCTTGCTACGACAAGCAGGTAAACGTTGACATCAAGAAGAGCCTTGGAAACTGATGTCGCACTGCGTGCGAAATGCAAAATGCAAAATGCAGAATGTAAAATTAAAGGATAATTGCTTTCGTATATTATAGCTTAGGCAATTTACAGATTTGATTGTATCGTATCGGGCGGAGTAAAAACCGCCCCTGCGATATGATGTCCCACGAAAAGTCAGGTTGGTGCTTTCGGGAATGAATATCACAAACCGAGGTATTTTTCCCCGAAAATATCAAACGTAACAAAGATAAATTTGAAAGGAAACATAAAAATGCCTATTACACAATTTCTTGAAAAGAACGCAAGAGAACAGAGAGACAACACTGCTCTTGTGGAAATCAATCCTCAGTTTGAGGCTTCATCAAGACTTACATGGAAAGACTACTCCCTTATGCAGCCCATTCCCGGTGAGCCTTTCAGACGTGAAATTACATGGGGTGCATTTGACAGAGCCGCAAACAGATTTGCAAATCTTCTTTTGACACGCGGCATCAAAAAGGGCGATCACGTCGCCATTCTGCTCATGAACTCGATTGAGTGGCTTCCCATTTACTTTGGCATTCTCAAATGCGGTGCACTTGCCGTTCCGCTTAACTTCAGATATACCTCCGAGGAAATCAAATACTGTCTTTCAAAGGCTGACTGCTCGGCTCTTGTTTTCGGCCCGGAATTTATCGGACGTATCGAGGAAATCGTTGACAGAATCCCTCAGGTACATCAGATATTCTACGTCGGTGAGGACTGCCCCACCTTTGCAGACAGCTATCAGACTCTTATCACCTACTGTTCATCCCACAAGCCCGACATTGAAATTTCCGATTCCGACGATGCGGCTATCTACTTCTCCTCGGGAACAACAGGTTTTCCTAAAGCTATCATCCATAATCACGAAAGCCTTATGCACTCATGCAAGTGTGAGCAGGCACACCACGGTCAGACAAAGGATGACGTATTCCTCTGTATTCCTCCGCTTTATCACACGGGAGCGAAGATGCACTGGTTCGGCTCACTTCTTTCCGGCGGTAAGGCTGTACTTCTCAAGGGTACAAAACCCGAATGGATACTCAAGGCGGCATCCGATGAAAAATGTACCATCGTTTGGCTTCTTGTGCCGTGGGCTCAGGATATTCTTGACAGCATCGAAAGAGGCGATATTGACCTTGATGAATACACCCTTTCACAGTGGCGACTTATGCATATCGGTGCACAGCCCGTACCTCCGTCGCTTATCAAGCGTTGGTTGACCGTATTCCCGAACCACAAGTATGATACAAACTACGGTCTTTCCGAATCCATAGGTCCCGGCTGCGTACATCTTGGTGTTGAAAATCTTCACAAGGTAGGCGCAATCGGCAAAGCAGGTTACGGTTGGGAAATCAAGATTATAGACGAAGAGGGTAACACGGTTGAACAGGGCGATGTAGGTGAGCTTGCGGTTAAGGGCCCCGGTGTTATGACCTGCTACTATAAGGATGAGGAGGCAACAAACGAAGTGCTCCATGGCGAATGGCTTTATACGGGCGACATGGCAATGGAGGACGAGGACGGCTTTATCTGGCTTGTTGACAGAAAGAAAGACGTTATTATCTCCGGTGGCGAAAATCTGTATCCTGTTCAGATAGAAAACTTTATAAGAAAGCACGACTCAGTAAAGGACTGTGCTGTTATAGGCATTGCAGATGCAAGACTCGGCGAAATTCCGCTTGCTGTCATTGAAACCAAGGAGGGCTTTACACTCACAGAGGAAGAAATCGTTGACTTCTGTATATCACTTCCCAAGTACAAGAGACCTAAAAAGTACATCTTTGAGGAAATTCCGAGGAACCCTACGGGTAAGATTGAAAAGCCTAAGCTCCGTGAGAAGTATGCGGGAATTAATCTCGTTGCGAAGCAGAATGAAATGTGATGGTTAGGATTTAAGGAATAGGATTTAGGATTTAGGAAAATATTGAATTAATGTGGTTTATTACGTAAGGGTGGAGCTCTGCTCCACCCGTTTTTTCTTATTTTACAAAGCGAGAAAGGACTATATATGAAGAAAGTAATTATCATAGACTGTCCCTGCACTGGCAAGAGTTATTCTTAGCAATATACTCGCTCATACGATATATTCTCTGTCATTTTGAAGAACTGTTGCTTGCACCTTTGTTTCTAAGGTACTCCATAAATCTGTTGACATCCTCAAGTGTATATTTTTCGTCTGCGTTAAAGTCGATATTGACAAGTTCAACTTCTGAAATGTCCTTTTTGCCGATAAATATTTTGAGAGTTTCGATAATGTCCTTGGCAGTAAGCTTACCGTCACCGAGAGCATCGCCGCGCACTCTTATTGCGGGTGACCCGTTACCTGAGATGCTACCCCAGATTGAGTCAAAGTTAAAGTTATTGAAATTTTTGTCGTCATTCATCTGATCGGGTGTGTAAACTGCGCTGTTTGTGGTATCGGTCGGCGAGAGTGAAATTCCGTAAATACAGTCGGAACAGGTCAGATTGACAAAACAGCTTTTAAAATTTGTAAGTACACCTGTATCCTCCCTGCCGTCAGGGCCAACAAGTCCCGCAATACCGCCCTTTTCAGCACCTTGAGAAACGATAAGACCATTATTTATGCAATTTTCAAACAGCATAGCAAGCTTTTTATTTTTACTGAATGAGGCAACCATGTCCTTAGAAGAACCCATAATACCGCCAATACCTTTTTTGCCGTTCACTGCTCCGTTATTTACGCAATTTGTGAATCTGACAGCATAGTTGTCATTATTTTCGTAGTCAACGCCATAAGCCGCAACAAGACCACCTATACCGCCGACATAGTTGTCACCGCTTACTTGTGCATGACTCGTACATTTATCAAAAAACACTTTTTTTGTGTAAGCTTCGATATATCCGCCAAGGGTACCAACGCAGTTTTTGCCACGCACGACAGAATCACTGACAGTACAGCCGCTGATATAGGCATTTGCGGTTGAGGCTCTGATATAGCCTGTAAGTGCGGAAGTATTGGAACCTCCGTTAACGTAGGCATATTTGATTCCGAGGTTTTTAATCTGACCGTTATAAACATAACCGAACAGTCCATTATACCTATCGGGTTTATTCACGTACATACCTATTATTTCATAGTGATTTCCGTCGAAATAACCTGCAAAGCCCTTTATGGTATAGTTGATAACCGCACCTCCCGGGGTCCAGTTGTTTTTTGGCGCATTTTCTGCACTATCCCAATTATAAAAGTCGGATACGTCATTCAGGAGAATATCGTTCGTTAACTTATAATATTCACCTGCGGTAGTCTGCTGTGATTCCCTAACGGTATCATTAATTTCTTTCATAAGCAGAGCAAGCTCGGAACCGTCGGAGATAAGATAAGGATTGTCCCTTGTGCCATCGCCTCCTGCGTAACGCTCTGCAACGGTACCGTCCCACACGGGGAGATTGGGCATATATGCGACAGGGCTATTTTCGTTCACAGCAAGAGCAGAAACGGACATAATTACTATCAAAGCTACACCGATAATCACACTGTACATAATTCTATGGATGTTAAGCATTTTACTTTTCCCTTTCAGAGTATACATCATGTCATTGTAATTATAACAGCATTTTTTGATATTGTCAACGCATTTTTACACCCTTTTATGAAAAAGGTCACGGAGAATCCCAAATACAAAAACCTCCCGGGGATACCGGGAGGCTTATTGTTTAATCTATTCGATTGTTAATCAAAGATTACTTGTTACGAACGATCATAGCGAACTTAACATCGTAGCTTCCTGTGTTCTTGAAGTCTTCGTCTTCTTCAATGCAGAGGAATACTCTGATATTATTGTTCTTGTTTTCTTCTTCTCTGTATGTCTTAGATGTGGAAGCAAGTACTTCTGCATCAACAACTGTAACAGTCTTTTCGGGTCTGTTGTAGAATGTTACAACTGTTTCATCATCAACCTGGAGGAGATCGTCGTTGCCAACGATTTCAAGGAACTTATTAGCTTCATCGTAATTTGCAACTTCTACATATCCGAGTACGGGAGCATTTTCACCGTTGTTGAACTGGTCGAAGTTGTAATCGCCGTCTACATTATAGATGTTCTTGCCTTCAGTACCTTCAGCAAATACAGTACCAGCATGATTTATTTCATCGTTAATGTATCCTTCGCTTGTAAGAGAAACGATATAACCTGTGTCGAAGTTCTTTTCAGTGTTCACTCCGGAGCCCTGGATACCGCTTTCTTCCTTACCTGTCATAGGATCGTATACAGTGTATGTGTAAACTGTTCCGTCTTCTGTAGAGGACTTGGACTTGCTAGCGATAATTCTAACATCAGCAAAGTCGCCCTTGTCGCCTTCGAGTTCTGCGTCGAGTACGCCGTAGAATATAGCGAGGTTTTCATACTTTGTGGAGTTAACATTGTTATAAACAACATAGGAAACGTTATCGAATTCTGTACCCTCTGCAATGTCGGGGAGATTGTCGTAGCCGTAAGTTGTGATGATGGGTTCACCATCTTCGTCAAGTGTCTTAAGGATAATCTTTGTATTCTTGGTTACATAAACACCCTGAATAGCTTCATTTGCTGCTGCAAGATTATCAATTTCATAGATATTGCCTGTCTTGTGGAAGAGTTCAACATTCTGTACATTTGCAACTCTGTATTCACCGGCTTCATCATCACCTGCGAGAGCTGCAACATTATTATTTGTTGTGAAATCAACGAGTTCGAAGTAGTAAGCACCCTTCTTGTCAGCCTTAGCTACTGCAAATCTATTCTTGTATGCGGTAAAGCTATATTCTTCTACAACTGTATCTCCGTCTTTAACTACAGTAAGAGGAGTCTTAACGTGAGCAGATTCACCTGCTGCTTCCTTATCAGCCTGAGTTCTGTAATCAGCGATGGACTTAACCTTTACAGTCTTTGTTTCGCCTTCATAGTAGATCTCAATGTAGTTAGCCTTTTCAAGCTTGCCGTCAGCGTTAATAGATGTTGTAAGTGTTGCTGTGTCTTCAAGAACGATAGAGTACTTAGCATCAAGGCTGAATGCTGCATCGATATCTGTCATATAAACGAGCTTGTTATCAGCTGTGAAGTAGTAGGTACCGTCAACATTAAAGCTCTGGTTGTCAATATCAGCAAGGTTAGCTGTACCGTTAGCTACAACTACTTCTGCATTTTCGAAGAATACCTTTTCGCCTGTAGAGAGAACAAAGTATTCGCCGGACTCTTCCTGAAGTGTAGCTTCGATAGGATTGAGAACTTCTACAACCTTAACGTAGTTAGCTTCGGGGCAAACATAAGCGAGAACAACATCGTCATCAGCAAATGTTACGCCTTCAGCTACATCAACAAGAGCCTTATCTGTGTAAATCTTGAGAGCATCTGCTTCTGCAGTTATGTCATCAATATCGGTTGCGTTTTCATCTTCTGCGTCGTCGATTGTACCAACAACGTAGTTCTTAACGAAGAGGTATTCGGGCTTGCCGTCGCCGTCACAGTCGTAAACGTCGATTTCGCCGAGACCGCCGAAGTATACCTGTGCGAGGTATGCATCGTAGTTCTTAACCCAAACGTCGTCTTCGTTCATATACCAACCGATGATTGTTTCATCCATAGTAACATCATTTGTTACGTAGTTGTAATCGATGAAGTCTTCTTCGTTGTCAGCCTTTACGTCTCCTTCGTAATCTGCGAGTTCGATGAACTTGGGAGTATACTTATCAGGATTGTTGTAATCCTTAGTGAAGGAATACGGAGCATCGAAGAGGTATGTTACAGTATCACCGAGAGTAACCTTACCGTTGATGATCTTGTAATCCTTTTCAGCACCGTCGTAGTACTTATCAGAAGTTGTGCCGGTAACTGTACCGAAATCAACATCTTCAAATGCTACTGTTTCAACAGTACCGGATGTTGTTGCGCCGAAGATTTCGTATTCGCCATCCTTAACTTCTCTAACGAACATAACAATGTCCTTAAGGAAGTAGTCATCAGCCTTACCTTCGAGACCGAGGTCTGCGAATTCAACCTGGTTGAGAGAAGGAATACCTGTTTCATCAGGATAATCGATTATTTCGTCCTTAGTGAGAACGATCATTTCAACGTCTTCATCGGGCTTTTCAGCGCCGTCGAGGCTGTAGTTAGCTGTAGCAACTACTCTCTGAGTTACCTTTTCAACTTCAAATACTGCTTCTGCTACTGTCTTGCGGTATTCCTTCGGAACCTGGCCGTTGGAAACTGCCTGGTAGTTGTGTTCACCGTCGTTGTCTGCGCAAGGCTGAGTCTGGTTGTGTTCAACACAGATTACTTTGTAAGATGTTTCGTACTTGATTTCTACTTCTGCTGTTTCTGCATAGAACATATTAGCAAGGATGATTGCTACATCACCTCTTGTAAGTGTGGATGAGTAAGCAACAGAAGAGGGAAGATCTTCGTCGAGGCCGAGGCTTTCAGCGAGTTCGATGTAATCGATCGGGTAAGAAAGTGTGCCGTCGTCATAACCGAGCGCACGAACGATCATTGTGTAAGCATCCTGAAGTATGATGCCACCCTTGGGGTCGAATTCTGTTGCGCTTCTACCCTTGATGATGCCCTGGCTGTTAGCCCAAGATACCATGAAGTAGAATGTAGGATCGTCAAGGTCTACGAAAGATGTTGTGTTAACGCCACCCTCCTGAGACTTGCCGGCCTTCATCATTCTGTAAATGAAAGCAGCCATCTGCTGTCTTGTTACGTTCTCTGTTGTACCAAATGTGGTCTCTGTTGTACCCTTTGTTACATTGAGAGCGGTGAGAAGTTCTACTGCATCGTTGAGAGCTTCGTTGGAAGCATCAACGTCTGTGAACTTTGCTGCCGATGCACTTGTAGCCATTGCGCTTACTGTAAGAAGAGCTGCTACTACGAGTGAAAGAAACTTTTTCATCGTGTGTTCCTCCTGAAAAAAATTTGATTTAGCAAATCTTACTTTGCTTGACTATACTATACTACACCTTTTAAAAAAAATCAAGTGTTTTCCGCGGTTTGTAACTTAACTGTAACTTAAGTAACATTTGTAACATTGCAGGAGAGAAATATATAATGAAGATTCCCGCACCAAACCGAGTACGGAAATCTTTTCTCATATTTATTATATACTTTTCTCGGAAGTCCATCAAAATTCCATTTCTTTCCCATCGACAATAATGCCGTTGGTTTTTACGCATTCGCCGATTCTGCCGAACACTTCTATGGGAACCTCAAGCCCGTAGGAGCTCATGTCAAGTATAAAGCCCGCGTGGTCGCCGCAGTTTTCGCAAAGCTCGCCGAGGGTCATGACTATTACGGCGTCATTTGCGCCTGCGTCCGTTAAGCGTTTGTGGATTTTATCCGCATTTTCCTTATCGGTAAAGGCACATACAAAGCCCTTGCCCGCAGTGGAGGATTTTTTCTTAATGACTCTTGGAGCTATCTCACCTGTGAACACATCAAAGGAGGAATCTCCGTGAGCTATAAGCGTGGATTCGTCAATTATTCCCATCGCTTTCATTATTTCGCCCGCCGTTTCAAGCGCCTTTTGAGTGTAAAGTGTGGTGCCGCACTTTGCACCGCCTATATTGAATACGTATAAAAGTCCGCCCGCAAGTGCTCTGTAGCCATTGGTTCTTGCACTCACCATTGCCGAGGACAACACTCTGTAATCTTCGCTGTCACGTCTGTCGTCCAAGAGGTTCTTGATACGGTAGCCGTACTGAAGCTCACTGACAAATCTGCCTCTTGCATATCTGTTGCAGACCTCAATAAGATTCTTCTCGCCGTTATCAAAGAGTCCCGCAATGTCCACCTCAACAGGGGTAAATCCGTTGTCTATTCTTATAACGGCAAGCCCGTGGTGAAGCACCTTTGAGAAGAAGCTTTCATATTCCTCTTTTTTGTACTCAACGATGTCCACCCTTGAATCGCCGTTCTTTTCAAGAAAAGCCTTGAGTGATTCTGCACGCTCGGGGCTTGTCTGTATTTCAAGTCTTCCGTCAGCTCCGATATACGGAAACGCATTGTTGAAGGTCGCATCGTGAATTACGTATATGCTGTCAAGATGCATCAGCTTTTGAAAAAGTCTTTTCTTGAGCTCGGAAATCACGCTCGCATCATTGTCCTCTGAGATTGCCTTTGCACACTTTGCAAGAACCTCCTCATAGCTCTCGCTCTGAGCCTGATGTACGGGGTCGGTGCTTCTCAAGATAAGCTCGTCCGTAATCATGCCATGCAGTTTTGCGATATTTTCCGTGTACTCCGCTTTGAGCATACGGCAGTAGAAATCCAGAACTATCCATGCTTTTTCAAGGGAATCTTCGTGTGCACGCTTAAGAGAGAGAGCAAAATCCCCCGCAGCACGTGAGCCTATATACTGCTCAAGCTCCATTGCCACCTTTGCAACTGCCGCACGGCTAAGCTCGGACAGCTTTTCCGGTTGGTTTCTGAATCTCTCGTAAACGTTGTTTGAGGCGTATTCTATAATGGGGGAAATATCAACGGCAGAGCCTACCATATAAGGAAGCTGCATATGGCTTTCGATGGTATCAAGACTCTTTGGAAAACGATACCTGAATTCCGATCTGAACTTTCCGAGATATTCCTCTCTTGAAGTGTTCTGTACCTGTGCGGGTATCTGACGGTCATTGTAAGCATCAAAGGAATCAAGCTCCGGATGTACACTCGGATTTTCCGTGGACACATTTGCCTCACCGTAACCGCTTTGCGTATTTATGTTTGCATCTTCCGTTTTTTGACTGCCGATTTCGTTGGGGAAATTTTCTGTGCCTGGATATTGGGGGTGATCCTGTACCTGCGGATATTCTCCCTGAACCCGGGACTGCATCTTTCCAAGTAGTTTACCAAAAAATCCCATATTTCGCTTCTCCTTTCTATGATGCCGGATTAAGCTTGTTTCGTGTTTGCCTATACCCTCACTTTAGCCGCCGATGGCTTCCGACATGAATTTCTCTCCGGCAAGCAACATCTCAAAGTTGTTTATTACCTTGTTGACGCTGTCGCGATTTACATAAAATTCACCGACTCCGTTGACGGTGTAGTATACCTTTGTGGTGGATATATCGTAGAATCTGTATTCGTATCTTCTACCGTCTCTTGTTGTGAAAATGTAGGCAAGAACTTCGTTGCTTGTATCATAAATATCCGCACTTCCCGTCATGGTAACAAGAAGAACGTCAATATAGAACTGTCTGAAGGTCTTTGTATCCACTGTCTGCTTGTCGGATGCCTTTGTAACAACAAGATTGCTCGACTCACCCGTAAGCTCAAATACTTCGTGGTTTTCCTTTGTCTCGACCTCTACCGTGCTCAGATTGTCTATATTCATCTGGAAGATATACCTGTCAACAAAGTCAATAAGCTCGTAGTCAAGGAACGCAACGTCCTCACAAGGCACGGAGCATATTGTCATCTGACTCATATTAATGGCATAATAGGAGCCGGCATCCGGAGTCTTCGCACCGAATAGCACTCTGTATGTCTCACCGTCAAGGGTATATTGTATCTCACGGGAGGGATTGATAAGTCCGTATTTTTCAAGAGTTTCTCTGAGCCTTATGTCCTCATCGGAGAGGTCTGCATTTTCCTCTGATGTTTGCGTTTCTTCCGCCGCATTCTCCGCAGCTTCCTCGTTTACAGCCTCTTCTGTATCATCCTGCACAGTGTAAATTCCGAAAAGGTCCGCTTCTTCTACTTTTGTACCCCGGAAATTCGCCAACTTGCCGAGAATGGTGTCCACCTCAGACTGAGAAACGGTATATCCTCCGGGATAAGTCATTATGTGGGAGAACACAACTCCGTCATTGGCATTTTTGGAGCTGTCGGGGGCAAGCATAAGATTTACCTTTAACTCGCCATCGGAAATAAGCTTGATGTTGTCAACGGTATACACTTTTTCCTGCGCTATAGGAGGACAGAGCATGGGAATTATAAAATCTTCGGGAGATGCAAGAACACATTGCTCTATCATGGTATCTATAACGTAAATGTGAGGCTTGTCAACACTCTTGCAGTAATATGCCGCACCTGTTGGAAGCTTGTCACCGATATACACCTGCTTTACCTGCCCGTCAGCCGTTGTGACCTTGAACCAGTTATCCGAAACGCCGTTGGCAAGCCCGTACTGCGACAAATCCTCCGAGGGGTTATCAACCTTTGCCATAGAGAGCATATTACAGGTATTTACATAAAGATATGACAGTTTTTCCTTGTTAAAGGACAACATCTCACGTCCCGCAAGTATGAGGTTTTCCGCAACGGGATCCATATAAAATATAAAATTTTGCTTTTCTCCGCTTTCCGCATCCACGTTCTGAATTTCTATCAATGCAACCTCGCTCAGGGGAATAACATCGTAGATATATGGTCTGCCCTGTATTCCCAAAAGGTCGCCGTCACTGTCATATTCGGGGCGGTCCGACTTTTCTTCAGACTCTTCGTCCCCCTGATTGCCGGTTATAAGATTGTACATAAACTCAAAATAACCCTGCTCTGTAACGATAACACGCCATGCAACGACGGATGCGGTAACAAAAACAACCAATATAGAGACAATGATTATAAGCCGCTTCTGCAGGAGAGATAATTTCTTCTTCTCGTTTTTCATATTTTGCTCCTTGATGTTACTTTCCCTTTCTGCGTACCCACACTATCATTCCGCTTATAAGAAGCAGGATCGGGATAAGTGCAGTTATGATTACCGTTGCAAAGTTAGCATCCTTCTTTAATATATCCAGATAGTCGTCGTTAAAGGGCTTTACAGAAATATCAAGAGATACGGAGGTATTACCAAAGCTCTTGAGCACGCCATAGAAGAAGTCCGCATTACCGTAGGATTCGTTACCTACAAATTCAAATATAAGCGAGCCTGCAACAAGGAGATTGCCTCTTTTTTCATTATTATTATCGTCATGTCCTATCTTGCTTGAAACAACAACAAGAGGAATCTGCGGACCGCTTATCGCCTTATCCGAATCTGCCGTCTGAACAATACTGTCCTTTGAGGAAACAAGAACCGGAACAACATACTTATCCACGTTTCCGACAATAGTTAGCGGCAAGCTGTAGGGAGCAATTATCTTTATTCCCTTTTCCGTAACCGACTTGTGCATTTGGTATTCGTATGTTTCCGACGTTCCCGCAGGCTTTGCAACAAGCATTATACCCTCGGTGTCAATAGTATTCGCTGTGGAATCACCGACTATTGACGCAGGAGTGTACGTCACGCCGAAGTTTTCCTCCATAAGCTCACGGAGCTCGGGAAGATCCGGAGTTGTACCCGTACCGTCGGCTCTGACAGCGGGGAGTACCAGTATAACATCGCCGTAGTCTTTCTGAATATAGTTCTTGAGTTTCTCTATCTCATTGGCACCACCCTCTCCTTCGGCAGCTATACCCGCAAAGTCCTTGGTGGGCTGATTGATAATTATAAGGTCTGTATCCGCAGGAATCTCACCGGTTGAAAGATCCAGCACATCAACACTATACCCCTGATCCGCAAGCAGAGTGTAGATCGTTTCGGAAAGGTATTCATTGTGTCCCATTGTGAAATAAGCGGTAGGCTTATCGGTATCGGTAACCTGAAGTATGCACGAGGTTATACGCTTTTCGCCGCTGAAGCCGTAAACCGTACCGTCCGAATTATAGGTAAAGAAGCCTGCCGTCTGAACTATGTTCTTCTTAGCCGTCGAAGGGCAGGTAATAACAACAGAGGTAGTCTTGATTGTATCGTTTGTGCTTGACTTATAGGAATTTGCAAGTGCGGGGCTTCCAAGCATATCCACATACTTCACGCTTACAAAATCAAAGGTCTTTGCATATTCCTGCGCAAGGTATTTTACATAGCCCAGAGGGTTTGAACCACCCGGCTCGCCAATGTCCTCCTCCTTCTGGAAGAACACTATCTCAACAGGCTCCTTTATACCTTCAAGCTGCCGAATGCTTGCCTCGGAAACGGTATAAAATTCTTCCTTTGTAAGATCGGCATAAAGGGAGTGCTCCCTGCCGATAAATGTGAGGATGATGTTAAGTACAAGTACGACCGCAACAAAAATTACGGAAAACACGATGGCAACCGAGCCGTACTTGAATCTTCTTGAGCCAAAATATTTTTTAAGGTTCATTTCATTCTTGTCCTTTCATATATAAGTAGCCGCAGGATGTCCGAAATTCTGCATTTTGCACTTTGCATTTTGCATTGCACGAAGTGCTGTCAGCTCCATCTTCTCTTCTCATAAACCCTGACGGACAGGAAAATAAATATGACCGCAAGGCTAATGTAATATACCACCGAAGCAAGGTCGAGTATTCCTATTGTAAAGGGTGAGAACCTTGAGAGAATGGCGAACCATCTGATGACGTTTGCAAGAAGATCGCTTGGAACATAGCTTGCAACAAATGAAAGACAAATCATAAGAAGTACCGCCGCAATAGTGGAGATTGCCGCAACAATCTGGCTTTCCGTGAGTGCGGAAATGAAAAGTCCGACAGCTATGAAAGCCGCACCTATAAGAAGTACACCTATTACCGTTCCCATAACCTCGGGATAATTGATATTATCGGTATAGCGACCGAGAACAATAAAGTGTATTGCCTCGGAAGCCACAAAGGTAATACCGAACATGGTGAATGCCGCAAAAAACTTTGCAAGGATAATGGAGGTTATGCTCACGGGAGAGGTCAGAAGTATCTGCTCGGTCTTGAGCTTTCTTTCCTCACTCATCAGCTTCATTGTAAGAAGCGGAATTACTATAATGAATATAAAAATCAGGAATGTAAAATATGTCGAAACCGAGGTGGAGTTCATAAGGAACGTGAAGAACGAGAAAAGTATACCCGACATTGCCATGAACATCGCCATAAATATGTAACCTATGGGCGAGGTGAAATATGAAAGCATTTCTCTTTTGTATATTGCAAGCATCAGTTTTCCTCTCCTTTCACCCCGACGGGTTCTTCTGTTTTATCAGAATTGTCGGCGTTGTTCTCCGACTTTTCATCAAGGGCTTCTTCAGCCTTTTTCTGGGCAGCCGCCTTTGACTTTTCGCCGACATTTGCATTGTTCTTTTGTGATACAAGTGAAATAAAAATATCCTCAATACTTGAAGAACAAGGCTCAAAGCTGAGTATCGCCATCTCACGGGACGCAAGCGTAAAGAACATTTTCTTTTTGATTTCTTCGGAATTTTCCCCTGTTACAATGTAAATATGGCAATCCTGCTCGGGACACTGCTCGGACAGCTTGTCCACCGCCGTAACGCCGCCGACTGTTTTAAGTGCGGCAATGACGTTTTCGGGATTTCCTGAAATCTTGAGTCTTGATTTCGAGGATACGCCAGACAGCTTGTCGAGCTCTGCCGGTGTTGCGTTTGCAACTATCTTACCCTTGTTTATGACAACTATTCTGTCGCACACAGCTTGCACCTCGGAAAGTATGTGAGTGCTGAGGATAACCGTATGGTTTTTGCCAAGGCTCTTTATAAGGTTTCTTATTTCGATAATCTGCACCGGGTCAAGACCTACCGTAGGTTCATCGAAAATCATAACCTCCGGGTTCCCCACAAGTGCCTGGGCAAAGCCCACTCTCTGTCTGTAGCCCTTGGATAGGTTACCGACGAGTCTGTGCTGCACATCGACTATCTTTACAACATCGCAGATTTCATCAATATGCTTTTTCTTGTTAAGTGTGCATTTTTTAAGGTCATATACAAAATTTAGGTATTCCCTTACCGTCATTTCAAGGTAAACGGGAGGAAGCTCGGGAAGATAACCTATCTTCCTCTTTGCAGCAATTGGATTCTGAAGAATATCCACACCACCTATAAGACATTCCCCGTCTGTTGCGGAAAGGTAACCTGTCAGGATATTCATGGTAGTACTCTTGCCCGCACCGTTAGGACCGAGAAAACCAACGATTTCTCCGTCGTTCACCGTAAATGAAATGTTATCAACCGCAAGATTGGTTCCGTAACGCTTGACAAGGTTTTTAATTTCAATCATTTTCGTTTCTCCTAATTTATATTTGAGCATAAAAATACTATTATATTTTAATTATAATGATACAAGTTTAATAATACCATGCAAATGTTAACGTCGCTTGAACATTGGAGAAATTATTGGGTAGTGCAGGGTGTTTGTTTTGTGATTGTTTAGAAAACAGGTTTCAGGGAAGAATTCACAGTGTACGGATAGAGGCATCCCGGGAATCGCAACAGTCACAATCAAATCAAACCTCGCAGAGTGTACGAACCAATCAAAAAAAGAATATTCCCGCCATCAAGGCAACAAGCTTCGCAAATCCTCCGTTCGGAAATCATCATCACCTATTACTGTTTCCTATTCCCTAAATCCTAATTTCCTTATTTTTACTCACCTATTTCCCCGAATATGCATATTCTATACCGAGCAAAGCAAAAGTGCTCATCATTACATCAATGGAGGAAACATCAATGGCTGATAAAACTAATGGCGGCACAGCTGCAGGAAGCCTTTGCGGCAGAAATACGGGCGTGGAGTGCGGAACCTGTATCTGCACGGATAAAATCTTTGACGCAGTGAAGATTAAGGAATGTCTTGAGGATTTAAAGGTACATTTGACGCTTGAAGGTCAGGAAGCGGTAGAAAGAGCAAATAACATAAGAGCAAAATCCGCCGAGATTCTCAAAGCGTGTATTTCCGTAAGCGAAGTGGCTTTCAACAGAGGCTACTATTCCATCAGCATCAGATACTATTTCAGAATTACATTTGAAGCCTGCATCCCCGGCGGCAGAGCAGTTGAGTTTGCAGGTATCGCGGTATATGACAAAAATCTGGTGCTCTACGGCGGAGAAGGTGGGGTAAGTATATTCACATCTGATGTTACGGGCGAATCCTTCTGTCAGTGCAATAATATTCTCGACGGAACGGTGAATACTCCCAAGGCAGTGCTTGAAGTGGCAACTCCCGTAGTCCTTGACGTAAAGGTTGCTGAAAGAAGCTACAACTACGGCTACTGTTGCTGCTGCTGTGATCAGATTCCCGAATATATTACTAACTGTGTAGGTGAACTCAGTGACGATGCGGGCACAAAGAACCTCTATATCACCCTCGGCATTTTCTCCATCGTAAGAATGCAGAGACCCGCCTGCCTTATGATTCACGCCTGCGACTACTGCATCCCCGACAAGGACAGCGGTACACTCGGCGACAGCACTGCAAGTCCCTGCGACATTTTCAACAATATGTGCTTTCCCGTTTCCGAATTCTGCCCGCCCGCACCGCCTTGCTGTCACGACACAAGCATCAAGCCCTGCAAAAACGGAGGCTCGGTCCAGGGAAGTACTATCGGCAACTGCGGATGCTCCGGAAATAATAAGTGCAGCGGATAAGTCCTTGAGCTGTACCCTTTCGGTGAAGAACCCCGATTATTCGGCTCTTTGTGCCATCTGTTCGGTAAGACGGTATAAGCTTTCGCCGGAGCTTTCTCGATTGGGTCAATATCGTACAGTTTTGCAGAAGCCTGTTCTGTTGGAAATAAAGGAATGGTACGATGAAATACAAAAATCGGCATCTTCGGGAATGCGGGAATTTCGTTATGATTTACAAAAAGCGGTTTTTTGTGGGACGCAGAAGCATAACGGTGCTCTGCAGTCATTTACCAACATGATACGTCAGGAGCATCACACCGATATGCAAAAATCCCGTCCCGCACACATCCGCAAAGAATCTGTCAAGAACTTGGATAACAATACCTGTGTAAAAGTCGAAGAAATCAGAGGTATTACCGAAGTGCTTGCCGACAAAAACTGCGACAAAACCCTCGTTCTCAAGCCTTCTTCGCTTCCATACAGAATAAGACTTTGACATGAACTCCCGTACATTAATTTTGTGCGGGAGTTTCTTTGTAACTATCAAATAACAGACAAAATAACCTCGATTATGAGCTGTACATTTGAAAAACCATCCCCAACCCCTGATTCATTTTTCGTGCCCTTTTTTCATATACTTTACGGAAGTATCTTTGAAAGGAGTACCGCCATGCCGACACAAAGAGTCAGTGCTTCAGGGAAAAACCTCAGATTCTCCGTTGCGGGACAACTGATAACCGTGATTTTCAACTTTGTTATAAGACGCGCCTTTATCGGAATCCTCGGAACGGAATATACGGGATTCTCCGGGCTCTGCGGTCATGTTCTGAACTTTTTGTCACTCCTTGAACCGGGCTTTGACGCTGCCTGTGTCTATTGCCTTTATAAGCCGCTTGCCTACGGCGACAGGGAGCTTGTCGGCGCACTTATGACGTATATCAAAAAGGTATACCGTATTATCGGAACGGTAACATTTATTGTTGGTGTTCTGGCAATGCCGGTAGTTTTTCTGATGTCATCGGAAAATGTTGACCCGGGCTTTGGCAGTGTAATATATCTTTTGATGCTGTTTGAGATGTCAATCTCCTATTTCTTTACACACAGGAGCATTTTACCCTCGGCGGATCAGAAAAGCTATACTGTTGCGGTTTTCGGCTATGCTTCCTTTACAGTGTCGAGATTTTTGCAGCTGATAATTCTCGGCGAAACGGGAAGCTATATTTTATATATCATTTCAGGCATACTCTGCGGACTTCTGGGCGAAATACTGCTGTACCGCAGGATCGGCAAAATGTATCCGTACATAAAAAAGAGTGCAAAAAAAATACCTGCCGACGTAAAAAAAGAGGCGACATCAAAGGCCGCATCCCTGTTCTTCAGAAAGGCAGGTGCGGTGCTGTGCGGCTCTGCGGACAACATGGCGATATTTGCATTTCTGGGGCTCGGAGCAGGTACCGTCTATTCAAACTATACCATGCTTTCCGGGATATGTCTAGCATTTATCTCGGTGATAATCGGTTCTGCCGGTGCGAGTGTGGGAAACCTGGGTGTTACTTCCGGAAAATACCGCATGATGAAGATATACTCCACTGCACTTTTTGCAATCTTTATGCTCACCGGCTTTTTCGCAATTTCCCTGTTTTTTACATACCCGTTGATAGTCGAACTGTGGCTGGGCAGTGAGATGGTACTTGATATGGGAACGACCGCCTTGTTTTGTGTGAGTATGCTGATTTCCGGTCTTCGCCGTCCCGGTGCAATGTTCATTGACAGCATGGGTCTGTTTGACAAGGAAAAATTCAAGTCCGTCACCGAGGCATTTATCACCGTATGTATGACCCTGATACTTACGCCGCAGCTTGGTATCCGCGGAGTGCTTACAGGACAGCTTTGTGCGGTACTGCTGTTTTCCTTTCCGTGGGAAATCTATATACTTTTCAGACATGGATTTGGTGAGAGAATCGGAATCTTTCTGCGTGAGCTTTCAGGATATGTTTTTGCACTGTTGTTGTCCTTTGTTCTTTCTGCGGCATTGTGCTTCTGTACAAGGGGGCAGCTTGACGGTATCGGGCTTATTCTTATCAGGATTCTTATTTGTGCTTTTTCGGTAACGTCGGTGTTTTTTATACTGTTTTTCGACAGTGAGAGATTTGGGCAGGCTTTCAGGTATGGTATTAGAATGCTTCAATGGTGAGGTTTTACTTTTCCGAATTCTTTGGTTCCTATTTCACTTTTTGATGCGATTACGGTTTTTGATGCTTCCATTTATTCTAATGAACAAATTCACCGCAAAAATCAGTTCAAAATGGCTATCGTATTCCTGTATAAATACGCTAAAATAAAGTATAAATCATTTGCCGTAAATATGAAAGGAATTTTTCCTCTACCGATTCACGGTTAAGACAATATATCCGTAGAGAACGGAAAACTCCACCCTTAGCTCCATCTCCGAAAGTATAAATACACATATACTCTCTCGGTGCACATTGGTATGTGACAGTGACAAGGAATGGAGCTTTTTCCGTTTCAAATATAAATGTGCACTTTCACCAAAGTAGGTGCGAAAGGTAAAATTCGTTTTGGAAAAACCGCCGAAAGCGAGAATTTTTGTGAAAAAACCCTTGACAAAATCTGAAGTTTGTAGTATAATAACAACGTTCCGTAGAGGACAGCAACAAAATATGCGGATGTGGCGGAACTGGCAGACGCGCACGTTTGAGGGGCGTGTGATTCACTTCGTATGGGTTCAAGTCCCATCATCCGCACCAAGGTTGACAGGATTTAAAAGTCCTGTCGATTTTTTTACCCTTTTCCTATTTCCTGTACATAACGTGTAAAAATCCAAAACCGAGGTCGGATGCACAGTGCACAAAGAACCCCGGTTGTATTTTAAATATATTCAGCGAAAGAAAGTTATACGTATGCCGACACAGCAAGCTGTTTAATCTTTTTCACAGTGCGGCTTCTTCATCTAGCCGAGGACACCGCAAGCCTTGTCATAGAGCATAGTCCAATCTGCATCGGCGGCTGCAAAACAGCCTTGGTGATGATACCATGTAATAAGTATATTATAGTCCATTATATAAATTTTTCTATCTTAAAATAAAGTATATTTCGCAATTTGAGGCACGGTGTTACCTTGTTAAAATCAACAATTTTACGGTGATAATCATTCTCAAACCGTCAAAATCAATAAAGAATAAAAATATCAAAAAAACCTCTTGACAAATAAAAATGATTGTGATATAATAACACTGTTCCCGTAAGGAACGAGTAAATTTAATATGCTGGTGTGGCTCAATGGCAGAGCAGCTGATTTGTAATCAGCAGGTTGTTGGTTCGACTCCGATCACCAGCTCCAGGGGGAATTCCCGAGCGGCCAAAGGGGGCAGACTGTAAATCTGTTGTCACTGACTTCGGTGGTCCGAATCCACCTTCCCCCACCATACAATAACCTCAGCTTTTTATCAAAGCTGAGGTTATATTAATTTTATCCGTCCCCTGCTGTCACGGGCGATATACCATACGAAAAACAGATGATATACGCTTCGTATACGAAAGGAACGGATATTATATCATATTGATTAACCTATCCTTTTAATTTGCTGCGACGATTGTAAGTCTTGCTGCCGGTGTAACGACGCCGAAAAGCTCATATATGCCCGAACGGTGTTTCATTGAACATCGAGCAAAGCAAAGTATTTCACTATTTTAGAAGCAACCGATTTCACATTTAACCGCAAGGGAAAATGCTTAACCGAGAGGAAAAATGTTTAACCGAAAGGCTCTTTTGGTCAGCTCCGAACAACACAACCGAACAGATTCTTCACCTCGTTTACCAAAATCGGTAAGCGATATTTTTTCACACGGCTTCAGAATCCGAACCGCAGAATCAAACATTTAAATACATCAGCCTCTCTTGGGTCTTGCCACAAGCCTGTTAATTGTAAAGCCTCTTGCGCTGAAGGTCGCCTCATATTCGGTAACGACATTCTCCGCATTGTACTGCGAATTATGCAGATCAAAAGTAATATCCGACATCTCATAGCCTGCCGCGGGAAATTCTTCAAGGGAGAAGTCAAAAAAGGGTCTGTTGTCCGTTTTGAAGTATATTACACCGTCTTCGCAAAGAAGCTCCTTATACATTTCAAGAAATTTTCTGTAGGTAAGTCTTCTTTTAGCGTGTCTTGCCTTCGGCCACGGATCCGAGAAGTTGAGATATATCTCGTCAATTTCACCCTTTTCAAATATCTTTGGAAGATCCTCGGCATCGCCCGCAATGAATTTTACATTTTCAATCCCGTCATCCGCGGTGATTTTTTCCATAGCAAGCATGATGACATCTCTAACCTTTTCCATGGCAATAAAATATCTGTCGTCCTTGTGCTTTTTGGACATACCGTAAACAAAGCTGCCCTTTCCGCATCCGATTTCAAGGCAAAGCTTTCTTGTGCCGCACATTTCGTGCCATTTACCGATATAGTCCTCAGGGTTTGTGATATTTACACTTTCACAGGCAAGTATTCTGTCTTCGGTATGTTTTTTCTTTCTCATTCTCATGTCAATACCTCTTTTTTTACAAAAATTTACATGAACTCAATGTGTATATTTAAAATCATTTCGCAAAAACTATCACTACCGCAAAAATGCGGACGTACAAAATAAACTTTGAAAGGAATGATATATAATGCTGGACAGGTTGGCTCTTGTTCTTGCAATAATCGGCGGTCTTAACTGGGGAGGCGTAGGACTTTTCGGCTTTGACACCGTTGCGTGGCTCTTCGGCGGGCAGACTGCCGTATTCTCAAGAATCATCTACGTCGTGGTTGCACTGAGCGCACTCTGGTGCACAACGCTTTTGTTCAGGGAAAGAGAGCGAGCGGAGTAGAGGATTAGGGAATAGTGAATAATTGAGGATGATTTCCGCATGGAGGATTGGCGAAAGTTTGCTGCCTTTGATTGCGGAAATCTTCTTTTTTGAGTACACAATGAATTCTGTACCTTTGATGCAACGCATACTGTGAAATTTTCAAGTATACAATTTAAAACCAACTGCAAATTGCAAGGACGAAACTGCGTTCCTTCAAAAACAAAGGTTTCTTAGCACCCATAATTCTTAATCTCTCAAAGATACCCTATCTCACCGGTCGCAACCGTCATAATACCGTTGTAGAAGGTTTCCGGGTCATCGTCAAGCCTGTTGTAAACTTTCAGAGCATCCATGCTCTTGGCGAAAAACAAGGTGGTTGAAAAGTATGTCTTTCCCGCCATGTGCATCTCAAATTTGACGTTTGAGCCGCCACTTGTTTTTACAAGCTCGATACGGTAATCTATACCGCACACTATCCTCTTATAACACCGCATTGCCTTATTTATCGGGCTTCTGAACAGATGCCTTTTTTCCGAAAAGGCAGACACGACAAGCTGTCCCGATTCGGTTATGCCTACATATTTTTCGTTATGTGCGGATTTTACATAGATCTGCATTCCTTGTTCAAGCCCGGAAATATACTCATTGATTTTCATCTTATCAAGCTCACCACTGGAAAGCAATATTTCCTCCGCCTCCGCAAAGGTCACCTCATCCGGCAGGGACGAGAATATAAACAACACCAAAAGCTCCGCTTCATTTCTCTGTGTCAGCATTTTTTCACCGCATTTCATTTTTAATACGTATCAGTATAACATACTTGTTTTCTTTTTTCAAGCCGTTTTTATGTATAATTTGTAACGGGCGAGAATAGGTATGAAACAGCCTCTGCTATGCAACACAAAATGTAGAATGTATACTTAATGTCAGGGTTGTCGTACCCTTCTTAAAGAAAGGATTTTTATGACTGCAAGAAACTTGGGATTTGTAACAAAGACAATAAGAACTGTCTTTATTTGTATATTTTTCATCCTCGTCATACATGGGATATTTTCTGAAAACAGTGATTCAGAATACGTTTTCAGGAGTAACGATGTCCCCGTAATATCCTTTACAGTTGACGCTTTGGATATAAACACACAAGCCTCGGGGGACTCGATCTATGTTTTGGGGAACGGTGACGTATTTCCCGGTGTTTCCGCGCAGGCAGCAGCGGTTATCAGTGCTGATACCGGCGAGGCACTGTTTCTGAAAAACGCGGACAGCGTTCTGCCAATGGCGAGTACCACAAAAATTATGACGGCGATTGTTGCCATGGAAAAGCTTTCGCCGGATATGGTTGTCACCATACCACCGGAAGCCTGCGGAATAGAGGGGTCGTCGATTTATCTTGTCCCGGGCGAAAAGCTTACTGTATCGGACTTGATGTACGGGCTTCTGCTTGAATCCGGGAATGATGCCGCCTGTGCCCTTGCGATTCTTTCCTGCGGCAGCATTGAAAGCTTTGTGACCGAGATGAACGTCAAAGCCTCGGAATTAGGGCTTGCCTACACTCATTTTGACAATCCGCACGGACTCTCCTCGGAAAATCACCGTACAACCGCACGTGAACTGGCGACAATCACCTATCATGCAATGAAGCTCCCGCTTTTCCGTGAAATTGCAGGTACAAAAAATTATACCGTCACAGACGAGCAAGGAGTCCCGACAAAGTACTTTTCCAACCACAACAGAATGCTCAAAACCTATATCGGGGCAACGGGAGTCAAGACCGGATATACCATAGCATCCGGCAGATGTCTTGTTACAAGTGCAATGCGTGACGGTACGGAGTTTATAGTTGTTACGCTCAACGACCGGAATGATTTTCGGGATCATGCGGTACTGCTTGATTTTGCATTTGAGAAGTACAAAACCCGTATAATCGCCGAGGCAGGAGAAGTTTACGGGACTTTTGGCGGCAGGAGGCTTGAAAATGAAGAAAGAATTGCGGTCGTGACGGAAAAAAACTCCCAAATCACTTGTCAAAGTTCACGGTTGGAATAAGATTCAGACCGCCTGTAAAATTAAAGAAATATGCCAAGCAAACTTCACCTTGACGTTTCCAGTGGATTCCGGTTATCTCAATTCATTATTCACTAATCACGCATCTACGTTGAATAATGAGCCAATAAAAATCATAATCGGTCAAATTAAAGCATGACAACCCCAAAGAAAACAAGCAATTGTAATTTACAAAAACATTTTTAATCAAAAAGCCCTCCGCGCAAAACGGAAGGCAGATTTACGGTTATATTCAATTTTTGTACCCCGACGGTACAACACCTGTTACAGCGATGATATTTTAAAGTACAACTTTATAAAAATCACAGCTTCATCCCGACAGTGCCGCACCGATTACGGTACCGTACTGTGCATTTTCGGGAATAAGAATATTCACCTGGAACATTTGGGAAAGATTTTCAAATATTTTCTCAGACTGCGGTATTGTGGTAAGATTACCCGTAAGAACAATATCCCTTATGCCGAAACGCCTTGCGGAAAATACTGCCAGAACTCCGACAGACTCAAAAACAAGGTTGATTACACCGAGAGCCACATCCGCTTTGTGTGCCACATCCGACAGCTTCCCGAAGTTTGCAGCCGTCATAAAGTCAGGAAGACCGGGATGCATTTCGTGACTTGTAATATCCGATATACGAAGGTCGACATTTCCAAGGTCACCCTCCGAAGCAAGCTCAACAAGATTATCAACATTTGAGACACCTAGCATCTTCTTTGAAAGCCCGATAAGAGTTCCTCCGCCGACACCTGTTCCGCCAAGATATTCAATTTCTCCGTCTTTTATTGCGTGTACCATCGCCGTACCCGTTCCAAGGCTTCCGATAATTGCTTCGGAAAGTCCCGACAGATATAGTCCGCCAAGTCCCACGCAGTCAAATTCGGTTTTGTGTATTGCGGGAATACCGTAGAGATTGTTCCCGATATAGGTAGAGCCAACGCCCGTCATCATTATCTTTTCAATATCCGAAAGCTTTATCTCATTCTCGGACGTAAACTTTCCGAATGCACCGTACGCCGAAGCAATCGGGTCACCCGCCTTTACAAAGGTGGGGGTTATCATTTCTCCGTCACGAAAGCCCACTATTTTTGTGGTGCTGCCGCCAACGTCTATTCCTATAATTATTTTTTTCATACTTTTTTCCTTTTTTTACCAGAAGTCTCCGACCGCTCCCGCTTTTTGCGGGAGGTCTCCAACCACTCACCGCTTTTTTTGCGGGAGGTCTCCGACGGCTCACCGCTTTTCACGTGAGGTCTCCGACGGCTCGCTTTTGAAAAAGCGAGACAAAACTTTTATATTCGACAAACTCGCAAGCTCGTTTGTCGGGGCTTTAATAATTGCCAATCAATTATAAAATCTTGTGCTTTTTTTAACTGCTCTTACTATGGAGTGGATTGCAGGGGAAATGATAAGATTTACCAAAAATTCCGCAACGAAATTTATACCTGCACAGCCTATAACAAGGAAATATATAAGTGTTGTTCCCGAAACAAAATTTGCTTCAAGAGTGCCCGCAACAAGAGTAAGTCCGCCGAGTATAAAGATACCGGTATTTACAATCGGAGCCGTTGCAGAGGCAAGAATTGCGGCAACAAGCTTGTTTTTCTTTTCCACAAGCTTATATACATATCCGGATGCCGCACCTGCAGCTATGGCTTTGCCGAAACAGATAAGTGCGGTGGCAATCGGCTGTGATACAAAAAGTATGTTTGTAAAAGGGTCAGTTCCGGAAACGCCTGCCCAAAATGTTATAGCTCCGAAAACAAAGCCGAGAAACGCACCTGCACCCGGGCCAAGGATAATCGCACCTATAACTATCGGAATAAGAACAAGGCTTATACTTGTAGGACCTATATGTATAAAACTTCCCAACATCTGAAAAGCAAACACTACTGCGGTGAGTACCGCAAGCTGAGTCAGTTTGAGAATTGAATTTTTCGTGTTATTCATAATTTTCCACACCTTTCTTTTTTGCTTTTGTTTTTTTATATCAGCACAGTATTTTATTTATACCGCACACAATATACGATATAGCCGTCAAAGCCGTCTGTTTTCTCAAATACAATATCCTCTGTAAAGACACTTTTTTCACGCATACAAGACACTCCCCTGCCGATAAGCTTTGACAGAGCTTCCTTTTTTACCCACATATCTATAAATTCTTCGGATGTTGGATTTTCGCCGAGAAAGTTAATCTCGTCCTCGCAGAAGTAGCGTTCTGCAAGGGATACAGGTTTTTTCACCTTTCTGTCCGCCCTTTCAAGGTCGATACCGATGTTACAATCCGAAACCGCAACAAGACACAGGTCTTTATCGTGTGCAACGCTGACATGGATACCGTCGATGCCGACAATATGCGGTTTGCCGTGGGAATCCCTATGGATTGGATTCGTAATTCCCACGGACTGTAGGGACGAACATTGTTCGCCTATCCTTGTTTTGTTTGAAAGGTATTTTTCTACGGATTTCAGGATTTCTCTGTCGCTGTTTTTTGCGTCTTTTCTGTACGGATATTCATATATCTTCAAATTGTTCATGTTTGTGTAATTTTGTGTGATTTATGTTGTTTTACGGGTTTTCGATACTTTCCTCGACAGTAGGCGGAGTAAGTGTTTCCACAACCGTTTCATCCTCACCCTCGGTTTCTTCTTCAGGCTTTTCTTCTTCCTTCTTGACTACTGTTATACCGAAGATGGATACATTTTCGCCAACTCTCATAACCTTAACACCCTGGGTATTTCTTGAAAGAAGTGAAATATCCTCGGTATGGATTCGGATAATTACACCCTCGCTTGTGATAAGCATAATATCATCATCGTTACCTACTGCCGCTATGCCGCAAAGCTTACCTGTCTTGTCCGTGAGCTTATGACCTATAACACCCTTACCGCCTCTGTTGTGTATCGGGAAGTCTTCCGCAGATGCACGTTTTCCAAGACCCTTTTCGGTAATTGTAATAATATTTCTTGTATCATTGGGACTGAGTGCCACAGCACCTACAACAAAATCGCCCTCACGCAGCTCGATTGCTTTGACGCCTCTTGCGGTTCTGCCTATGCTTCTTGCCTTTTCCTCGCCAAAGCGTGCCACAAGACCGTTGTGTGTTGCAACAAGAATATCGCAGTCGCCCGTAGTTTTGAGAACATACAGAAGCTCGTCGCCCTCGTCAAGGTTTATGGCATTAAGACCTACACGGCGGTAGTTCTTATATGCGAAAAGGGATGTTCTCTTGATGATACCGTTCTTTGTTATCATCGTAAGATATGTGTTTTCATCAAATTCCGTAACAGAAACGCTTGCGGTGAGCTTTTCGTCTTTTTCAACTTCAATGATATTGACAATATTTGTACCCTTTGAAGCCTTTCCTGATTCGGGAATTTCATAGCCCTTTTTAACGAACATTCTGCCGTAGCTTGTGAACATAAGCAGATAGTCGTGGCTGTGGGCGATAATAACATCCTCAACAAAGTCCTCTTCCTTGGTTTGCATACCGATAACGCCTCTGCCGCCTCGTCTCTGTGCACTGTAGGTATCCGCGTCCATTCTCTTGATGTAGCCCTGGTGGGAAATTGTAAGCACGCAGTCACGGCGTTCGATGAGGTCTTCCATAACGATTTCATTTTCAACCTGTTCGATTCTTGTTCTTCTCTCATCGCCGTATCTTCTCTTGATTTCAAGAAGGTCATCCTTAACAATAGCTTCAATCTTTGTGATGTCGCCGAGAGTTTCGATAAGCTCTGCGATTTTCTTTCTGAGATTTTCCATTTCTTCAAGAAGCTTATCAATTTCAAGTCCCGAAAGTCGTCCGAGAGGCATCTGAACAATTTCCTGAGCCTGGATTTCCGAAAGCTCAAATCTTTCAATAAGAGCTGCCCTTGCATCAGGAATTGACTTTGAAGCTCGAATTATCTTTATAACCTCTTCAATATTGTCAATGGCAATCTTCAAGCCTTCCAGTATGTGCAAACGCTTCTGAGCCTTTTCAAGGTCATAGCGAAGTCTTCTTGTAACTACTTCGATTTGGTGGTCAAGGTAGTGTTTGAGCATTTGCTTGAGGTTTAAAACCTTAGGCTCACCGCCCACAAGAGCAAGCATATTGACAGCAAAGGTGTCCTGAAGCGGGCTGTACTTGTAAAGTTGGTTTAAAACAAGCTGAGGATTTGCGTCACGGCGAAGGCTTATTACCACCTTTGTACCGTTTCTCATATCCGAAATATCGTTGATGTCGGTAATGCCCTCTATTTTCTTGTCCTTAACAAGGTCGGCAATCGCCATAACAAGGGCACTCTTTCTCTGCATATAGGGTATTTCCGTAACTATAATGGAGGTTTTACCTTTCTTTTCCTCAAGTTCACACTTGGCACGAACAGGAATCTTGCCTCTACCCGTCATATAAGCCTCGTAAATACCGTTAAGACCGTAGATAGTACCGCCTGTCGGGAAGTCGGGCCCTTTGACAAAATTCATAAGCTCAAGAATATCAGCTTCCGGGTTTTCAATAAGGTGGATAACACCGTCAATAACCTCATTGAGATTGTGCGGAGGAATGTTTGTCGCCATACCAACCGCGATACCGACAGAGCCGTTTACCAGAAGATTCGGGAATCTTGAGGGAAGAACTGTAGGCTCCTTCTGCTTGTTGTCGAAGTTTGGCATGAAATCAACCACATCTTTGTCAAGGTCTGTCACCATTTCCTCAGCCATCTTCGCAAGTCTTGCTTCGGTATAACGGTAAGCAGCCGCACCGTCACCGTCTATATTACCGAAGTTACCGTGTCCCTCAACAAGGGGATAACGTAGTGAGAAAGGCTGTGCAAGTCTTACCATGGCGTCGTAAACGGAAGCGTCTCCGTGGGGATGGTAGTGACCCAGCACATTACCGACTGTGGTTGCGGATTTTCTAAAAGGCTTATTATAAGTAAGTCCGTCCTCATACATGGAGTAAAGTATTCTTCTGTGAACAGGCTTCAGACCGTCTCGAACATCCGGAAGTGCTCTGTCCACGATAACTGACATGGCATAGTCAATAAAGGAAGTTTTCACCTCGCGTGAGATTTCAACGTCAACTATTTTGTCATTCTTGTGGTACTCGGCGGTATCTATTTCACCGTAGTTTTCATTGTTGTTAATGTCACTCATGTTTTTTCCTCTTCTTAAAATGATTTGTTGGGTTTTCGGGTTTCTGCTGATTTGTTACTCTCTGCGTTGGGTTTTATAAACTTCAAACTTGCGGATTTTGCGCTTTGGTTATTGATTGTTGTATTATCTTAATTCCGTATCGCCCTGCAGGTGCTTAACTTGCCGCTTCCTGCTTTTCAGCTTCCGCTTTTTTTCTTTCTTCAAGCTCTTCCTGCTTTATACGTTCTTCCTCTGCTTTGATATATGCTTCGTAGTCCTTTTGGACCTTATTGTGAGCTGTGAGCAATTCCTTTGCTCTGCGTTTTGCCTGGGATCTTGAGCTGAAGGTCATTATCGCTACCTCAAACTGTGAGTCATAGGTATAATATCGGTTCTTGTATTTTTCCGACATGGAGTTTATGATTTTTACTTCACTCTCGTCAAGAATACCGTGAGGTTCACTGTGGGCGTATGTCTCGTAGGACTTTATTGCGGCAATTGTCGCTTCGTCCACCTTTCCGTCTACATATTCCGGACGCAGAAAGCCAAGTATTTCAAGTCGCATTTCCATTGCTAGGTGGTTTTCCGATTCTTCGCCGATTGTAAATGTAACGCAGGGAAGCTGTGCACCCTCAACTGCTGTGGGAGATTTATCCTCAATAGTGCTGTTGGGTAGGAACAGGAACTCATTTACATCTTTTGGGAAATTGTATTTCTTCATAAAAATATCTACTTCAACGTCCGGAGTGATACCTATGTTGTGGTAGGATCTTTTTAAGGGATCAAGGATTTCCATGGCTGTTATTGTAAACATATCGCCGCCTACAAAGTTGTATGCCTGCTGTCCCACAGCTTTTCCGTAGGTGGTTGTACCCACGAGTGTCGCCCCGCTGTTATAGCTGAGAGTCATTGCGAAAAGCTCAGCGGCACTTGCGGTATATTCATTTACAAGGATGGTTATTTTGTCGAACTTATAGCCTACTTCCGTGGAGTATATCGCTTCGGGCTTTTCCACACCTCTTGAGTTGAAATAGCACATAACTCTACCCTTTTCGGGGATAAGCATATCCGCCATTGCTATCGCCGCTTCAAGGCTTCCTCCGGCATTGTCACGCAGATCAATAAGGAGATTTCCGTTACTCTCTTTCTTTGCTTTTTCCAGTGCAGCCCTGAAATCATCCTTGACGGTGTTGGAGCTGAAGGACGCTATCTGTATGTAGGAATAGGATCTGTCGGCAGCTCTTTCGTATATAATATCCGAGTATATAACCCTTTCCTTTACCATCTTTATCGGGATAATTGTGCCCTTTCTTTCTATTTCAAGGTGAATAGGATATGCTTTTCTTCCCGTCTTTTCGTCTGTTATAATAAATTCAGGCTCGTTAGGAATACCCAGGCTGTTACCCTGCTCGTCAAATTGCTCCTTTTCAACATACGGCAACGACTTCAAAAGGTAGGATGCACCTTCAAGGGTAACTCCGTCAAGGCTTATTCCCTCAACGCTTACTATTCTGTCTCCCACGAGAATTCCCGCTTTTTCGGCAGGTGAGCCCTTTACCACATCGGAAATATACAGGCCCGGAGTTTTAAGTCCCATGGTTATTATACTTCCGTTGGTTTCATCGGCGAATCTCACACCGTAACCTGTTGAAGAGCCGTCACTTGCAAGTCCCGTACCCGCTTCGTAGTATCCGCTGTAAGGATCCATTGTTGTGAGAAGTGTATCCATAAACAGCTTCATAAGGTCGGGGTTTTCCTGCATGAGCTTCATAAGAAATGCTTCTGCAGCCTGAGCTTCGGTGAACTCAAAAAGGTGAGTATCCGTGTAAAGGCGAAGCAAATCCATGAAAAGATCATACTGATAGCTTTCGTAAATTGAATAATCGGGAACATAACCGGAATATACGGGATACCGTGAATTGGGATTATAGCGAAGCCCCGTTTTTTCTTCCGTTTCCGTCTTTTCCGCTTCTTTGTTTTCCGTTTCTGTCTGTGTCTGTGCTTCCTGAACGTTTGCGGTCGTCTCCGCAGCAAAAACCGCAGTATTGCCAAAGATGGTTGCCGCACAAATAAGACCGCAGAGGATTCGTGTGAGGATTTTTTTCATTTTTACCGTCCTTTCGTTTGTATGCGGAAGCTTTGGGAAATCACTCCCTTATTGCTTTCGTTTCATTTTCTTTTATATCAATGCGTCATTCTGTCGTGTCTTCTTCGACATATTCTATCGGAATCACTCTTTCACCGATATATCGAGTAAGCTCATCGTGACTCTTTTGTTTTGTAATGATAATGTCAATGTTTATGATTCCAAGAAGATTTCCTCCGCATGAGGTTTCATATTTTATGTTCAGAGTACCCGTTCCGTCAATTATACAGTCCTCATAGTCCACAAGTCTTGCAGTGTAGTTGAAAATATCCGGGAACATACCTTTGGAAATAAGCATATCTCCCATCGGCATATCCATGGCTGACACAAAGCTGTCCCGCACAAGGAAAAGCTCCGGATTAAGGCTGTCTGCACCAAGAAGCAGAATGGAGCCATTTTTGTAGAGATAAAATTCGGGACCGCTGCACAGAGCAATATGCTTGTATTCATCGCATATATCCACAGTTGCTTCCGTAACGGTTTCACTGTATTCGAGATTCTGCCTGTTTGGTTCGCAGTACCTTTTGGGATAGAAGCCTGTTTTGTAATAAACCTTTTCCCTGTCGCCGAGTTCACGCATTCTTTTAAAGTATTTGCTAAATCTCAGAATTGAGTTTTTATAGTACCTGTAATCAAAAGCGGCATCCGGGTCGTTGGTTGGTGTCGGGTTCCCCATCAGGACATTGTCAAATTTACTATGCTCGGCAAGGATG
Organism: Eubacteriales bacterium; assembly: GCA_045604705.1. Lineage (GTDB taxonomy): Bacteria > Bacillota > Clostridia > Oscillospirales > CAG-382 > SIG622. Next base: position 9,706 of record JAZUOO010000046.1, on the reverse strand, counting down.
GGCTCACGGGCCTGCGTTACCTTATATAAGGCATAGAGATTCGTGTAAGTCCCGATACTGTTTCTACTGCATGGTATGTCGGACGACTGACCATACGTCTTGCCCTCTGTAAACCCGAAAGCGTTTTGCGGTCTGTCCTTATTTTCTTCTGTCATTTGTAAATCCTCTGTTTAGTCACAAAAAGGTTCAAATATTACGGAGAACCTCTTCCGGCTTTTGTTCGGTTATGTTGATTCTTGAAACGTTTTCAATGCTTCTTCCGAGGAATGCCGAGGCTATCTTAGTGAAGTTGCGTATCTCATCGCTGACGTAGAATTTCGGATAGCCCGCCTCCCGACTTGCACAAAGACTTCCTCCCTCACGGAGCATACTACTCACACTTCTTGCAGCACAGGCACCGGCATCGGTAATCTTAGGCACATACCCGAGAATCTGTCTGCAGGCAATCTCAATATTCGGTCGAAGTATCGGGTAATGGGTACATCCGAGAATAATGCTTGCCGGGCGAAATTCACAGAGCGTACCAATATATTCCTTTGCAATCTCAACGGTGATGCTGTTACCCTGTGAGATATATCCGTTTTCCGCAAGGGGAACAAACATCGGGCAGGCAACCGTCATGACTTTAAAGTTCGGGGCTATCTTATTTATTTCAGCGGTATAAGCACCGTTTTTCGCAGTTGCCTGAGTTCCCAGCACAGCGATATTTCCGGCGATACCGAATTTACATTCCATAGCGTCCCTGCAGGCATTTTCGCAAGCCGGGCCGACAACGCCGACAACGGGAATATCCGTCATTCCCGAAAGGGTATGCAGTGCAATGGAGCTGACCGTACCGCAGGCAACAAGCACAGCCTTAACACCTTGCCGCACAAGGAACGCGAGGTCATCCATGGAATATTTGATAATGGTCTCATTGGATCTTGTGCCGTAGGGGACTCTGCCGGTATCGCCGAAATAGATGATATTTTCATTGGGCAGATACTGTTCCAGAGCCCTGACGGAGGTAAGCCCGCCGAGACCCGAATCAAAGATGCCGACAGGTCTGTTATCCGAAGTCATATTTGCAGTTCCTTTCCGAGATAGAAGTAAGCCTTTTGTGCAATTGTCTGTCAATTCAGAATCACAATCGGGGATATTTTTCGCACAAAGTTTCTACATATAATGTATTATATATAAAACTAATTTATTATATCATAAAAATGTATTCTTGTCAAATAAAAAGGGCGATTTAAAGCTAAATTTAAAGCAGAAAAGCCAAAATTCACTTTTTATTAACAAAGTTGACGCGTGATGTGGCAAATTCGAGCTTAAAACGCCTTTTGGAAGCACAATTGAAAATATGTTAACAAACAACAATCATGCAATTTTGGTTTGTACTCATATCCCCCGAAAATTTCCAGCTCCAAAACCGTTCAAGGTACACAACCACCAACAATTCTGTATTATGAATTCTTAATTTTTAACTTTTATGAGAGAGTCTTTGCTACAGTGCAACAGCGGCAACAATGCAAATTTGCTTTAGCTGCAGATTGAAAAACATACCTGATTTACAAACTCCTGAAACATCGTTAAAAAACAGTCCCCACTGTACACTCGTTTAAGTATAGTGTTTGACGACAAGTTCAATTATACATAAACCAAACTATTTATTGTTTTAATTGTTAATTTTTATCATAAGTGTTTTATTTTCCAAAAGTTTGTGATATAATTATCTTTGTATAGTTATTTTCATATAACAACGAAAGGATTTGCAAAAATGAAAAAGATTACATACAGTCCCAAAGGTGTCTGCTCAAGAGAAATGCAGGTTGAGGTAGACGATAACGACATCATAACAAAGGTACAAATAAGCGGCGGATGCGCAGGTAATACTCAGGGCGTATCAAGACTCATTGAGGGTATGGATGCCAAAACTGCTATTGAAAAAATTCAGGGTATCAGATGCGGATTTAAATCCACCTCCTGTCCCAACGAGTTGGCTAAAGCGATTGCTCAGTGCCTTGAGGGCGATGCGATATAATACGGTGCAGTTCCCGTGCATATATAAATCTTAAGAAAACAATCCTCTACGAAAGGAACATAAAATGTATAAAGCAGAATTCACAAAATGGTTTACGAACGAAAAGCTTGATCCCGGACTAAAGACAGAGCTTTCGGAAATTGCGGACAACGATGACGCCATAAAAGAACGTTTTTCCATGCCGCTGTCCTTCGGTACGGCGGGACTTCGCGGTATTATGCAGGCGGGTATAGGCGGCATGAATCTTTATACGGTTGCCCAGACAACGAAAGGGCTTGCAACACTAATTAAGCAAAGCGGCGGCGAAAAAAGAGGGGTTACCATTGCCTGTGATACAAGAAACAACTCCATGTATTTTGCACGGATCTGTGCCGAGGTTCTTGCGGCTTGCGGTATAAAGTCATATATATTTGACGCACCGAGACCTACACCCGAGCTTTCCTTTGCTCTTCGTGAGCTTCGTACCATCGCAGGTATAAATATTACTGCATCCCACAACCCAAAAGCTTACAATGGTTACAAGGTATACTGGGAGGATGGTGCACAAATTTCCCCGGATCACGCAAAGGTGGTTTCGGAAGAAATTGCAAAAACGGATATTTTTTCGGTTGAAAGATACGATTTTGACAAGGGCGTAAAAGACGGACTCATTGAAATCATCGGTGAGGAAATCGACAACAAATTTCTCGACAGAGTCCTTGAACAGAGAATCTGTCCCAATGCAATATCAGAGGTTGCGGACAGCTTCAAGATAGTATACACGGCAATCCACGGAACAGGTGCGGCACTTGTTCCAAAGGCACTTGAGCGTGCAGGCATAAAGCATCTGATTACAGTCCCTGAGCAGATGATTGCAGACGGTGACTTCCCGACAGTAAAGGTTCCCAACCCTGAGGAAAAGAGCTGCTTTGATATGGCGAGAGCCCTTGCGGAAAAGAATGGCTGTGACCTCATTATCGGTACAGACCCGGATGCGGACAGAGTGGGAATCCTTGTAAAAACAAAGGCAGGCGACTACTACAGCTTCAACGGCAATCAGATAGGCGTACTTCTGTGTGACTACATTATAAAGTACAGACGTAAAACGGGAACACTCCCCGAAAATGCGTGCGTTATAAAATCCATCGTATCCTCCGAGCTTGCACGTGCCATCTGCGAAAAGAACGGCGTTGCAATGGTGGATGTCCTAACGGGCTTTAAGTTCGTCGGTGAAAAAATAAAGGAATACGAAAAGACAGGCGAGTATACATTTATCCTCGGCTTCGAGGAAAGCTACGGTTACCTTGCGGGGACATACGCAAGAGACAAAGACGCGGTGCTTGCAACCCTACTTATCACGGAAATGGCGGCAGTCTACTCCAAAGAGGGCAAGAATCTCTACGATGTGCTGCTTGATGTCTTTGAGGAATACGGATATTTCCTTGAAAAGGTAGACAACATCGCAATGACAGGTCTTGACGGACTGAAAAAAACAAAGAAGCTCATGAGCGATCTGAGAAATACAACCATCACCTCAATCGGCGGTATAAACGTAAAATTCTACGTCGACTATCTCGAAGGCAAAAAGATATGCGAAGACACGGTTGCAACAACGGGACTTCCAAAATCGGATATTGTTTATTACGCACTTGTTGACGGTTCAATAGTTATTGTTCGTCCCTCCGGAACCGAGCCGAAGGTTAAGGTTTACTACCTTGTCAACGGCAAAGATGAGAGCGAGGCGTCGAAGAAGCTGGAAGCGGTGAGAGGAGAGTTTACGGAGTTTCTGGGGATTTGAATTAATGCACACTTCAAAATTCAAAATGCAGAATTAAGATAGTGCACCCACAGAACGATGTGTGGATTGTAAGCATTGTGGTGCCTATAGCGGGTGACCACATAGGGTCGCCCCTACAAAGAAAAAATTGCAGCATAGCCCCCCGGAGCAGGAGCGAAGCGAGTGCGGAGCATATAAAGTTCTTTGCGGAGCTTTCTTTCAAGAAAGCGACCCGTCGGAGACCCTTCGTAATAACAGAAAGGAAGAAATAAAAATGGCAGACAACAAGAAAAAAGTAGAGAAAATAACATCGAGAGATGTGGATTTCGGTCAGTGGTATACCGACATAGTCAAGAACGCTGACCTTGTGGACTATTCGGGTGTTAAGGGATGTATGATTATACGTCCTTACGGATGGGCTATCTGGGAGAACATTCAGGGTATACTCAACAGGATGTTCAAGGAAACGGGGCATTGCAATATATCCATGCCGATGTTCATTCCCGAAAGTCTTCTTAATAAAGAAAAAGACCATGTTGAGGGATTTGCTCCCGAGGTTGCGTGGGTTACACACGGAGGTGAAGAAAAGCTTGCCGAGAGACTTTGCGTAAGACCTACATCCGAGACGCTTTTCTGTGAGCACTATGCACAGATTATCAAGTCCTACAGAGACCTGCCTAAGCTCTATAATCAGTGGTGCAGCGTTGTACGTTGGGAAAAGACGACAAGACCGTTCCTTCGTAGTCGTGAGTTCCACTGGCAGGAGGGACACACAATGCACGCAACTGCACAGGATGCGATTGATGAAACGCTTCGTATGCTCGGTGTCTATGCGGACTTCTGCGAGAATTATCTTGCTATCCCGGTAGTTAAGGGCAGAAAGACAGACAAGGAAAAGTTCGCCGGTGCAGAGGATACATACACAATTGAAGCACTTATGCATGATGGTCGTGCGCTTCAGTCGGGTACATCCCACTATTTCGGTGACGGCTTTGCCAAAGCATTCGATATTCAATATCTTGATAAGGACAATACGCTCAAGTACTGCTATCAGACAAGCTGGGGTATGTCCACAAGAATTATTGGTGGCATCATTATGACTCACGGCGACGATAACGGGCTTGTTCTTCCTCCCGCAATTGCACCTACACAGATAGTTGTAGTTCCCGTACAGCAGCACAAAGAGGGCGTACTCGAAGCTGCAAACGAAGTATACGAATCTATAAAGAAGCAGTTCAGAGTTGAAATTGACGACAGAGACCAGAGCCCGGGATGGAAGTTCGCAGAACACGAAATGCGCGGCGTTCCGATAAGACTTGAGCTTGGTCCCCGTGACATTGAAGCAGGCGTATGTGTCCTTGCAAGACGTGACAACGGAGAAAAAATCACCGCAAAGCTTTCCGAGCTTCTCGAAGTACTCCCGAAGCTCCTTGACGATATTACAAAAAATATGTACGAAACTGCAAAGGCAAGAAGAAACAGCATGACATATACTGCCGAGAATATGGATGAGCTGCGTGAAATTGCATCAACAAAGCCCGGCTTTATAAAGACCAAGTGGTGCGGTGACCTTGAATGCGAAATGGCACTCAAGGAACAGGCTGACGTCACCTCAAGATGTATGCCTTTCAACGAAGACGAGGTAGGCGGCGAGCTGAAGTCGGACGTTTGCGTATGCTGCGGCAAGAAGGCTGAAAAGACAATTCTTTGGGGTAAAGCATATTAATATAGTTTGCGGTACACAGTTGATTGAATTGGAATTTTGATGACTTTTGCAGTCTTTAACGGATTGAAATTTATTATAATCAGGGTGGAGCTTTGGCTTCATCCTGTTTTTTGTTCTCTTGCTTATAAATTCTTTCGTACAGGTGACAGAATCCGCGCGGAAGAATAATTGCAATCGGGAAGAAAAAGACGCCCTCCGAAAGAGAACGTCTAATACTGAAAATATTTCTTTTTTTCTTTACGCATTAATTTCTCATCAGCTTCTGCCTGAATAAAATCAGCGTTCCCGTACAGAGTACCAACATCACCGTACCCGCATTTGCAAGCTCAAACTGCATACCGATGTACAAGTCCGGGATGAAAGAACTAAAATTCCGCTAAATCCTAATCCTGTCCGAATTCAGTTCCCATTTCATACCATCTCCAGAGTCCCAAACACAAAGCTCGCCAACGACATCATCAGCGGAATGGTTGCAACGGAAAACAGCGTCGATATGCTGACCGTTTTTGCCGCAAGAAGCTTGTCCGCATTGTAATAGTCCGCCATTATCGCCGTGTTGCTTGCGGCGGGCATGGCGCACATTGTGACAAGAAGATAGGCAAACATATTCGGAAGTCCCAACAGACGTATCAGGATGTAGTCAGATACGAATATCATAACAACCGGGAAAATTATAAGCTTCAACAGCATATACCAATAGAGTACCTTGTCCCTGAATACAGACTTTAGGTCAAGCTCGCAGAAAAGACTTCCCACTATCAGCATGGAAAGAGGGAATGTCATATTTCCGATGTAGTTCATACCCTCAAAAATTACTCCCGGAACTTTTATTTGCAGCATGAAAAAGGCAAAGCCGACAATTACGGACATAAAGCTGGGATTAAGGAGTATCTTTTTACATAGCTCCTTTACACCAAGTCCCTTGCCGTCGTTCATAAGAAGTACGCCGTAGGTCCAGCAGAAAATGTTGAAGAAAATCGTAAAAAACACTCCGTAGAAAAGTCCGAGCTCATTGCCCATAAGAGCCTGAAGCACCGGGTAGCCGAGAAAGGCGCAGTTTGCGAAGATCATTGCAAAACTGTATATCTTTTCCTTTGAGCGTTCCTTTTCAAATTTAAAAGAGAATGTACCTATTATCGCTGTAAGTACGTGCATGACCACCGAAAGACCCAGAATTATAAAAGCGTTTTTCACAAGTGCCGTATCGTAGTCTTTCTGAAGCGCACATATGACAAGAAATGGATTTGTGATGTTCACCAACATCGAGGACAGCGTGCTTGTAGACTTTTTGTCAAGAATCGCAGTCTTTCTGAGCACCATACCCATTATCATTACAAAAAACAAATTGATAACCTTTGAGGCTACCGATGAAGTTATTCCCATTGTATTCGGTCCTTTCCCGAGGTACCCGTGTGGGGTAGCGTTTATGTTTTTAAAAGCATTATTATATCCGCAAGGGCAAAAATTCAAGCGGAATTTGAGAATAGTTTGTCATATCCTTTTTACACAAAAAATCACCCGACGGGAATTACTCCGACGGGAATATAGGCTAAACCTCACTTATCAGAAAGGCATATCCTCGTCTTCCGTTTCAACGGGAGGGAAGTACGTTTCGTCAATATCAACGGTGGGCTCTGTGCATTCGGGATATTCAAAGGAGTGGAACCAATGATCTCTTTCGGAAAGTGCGTGCTTTAAGTCCCTGATTCTTATGTGCTCCTTTGAAGCATACACCGCCATAAGTACTGCACCCGCTGTTCCCAAAGACACTGCGAGCGTCCAGAATGCCGCAGAGATTTTCTTTTTCTCCTTGTATGTTGATGCAAAAGCAGCTATGCATATTACGGAATTAATAAGGAGTGTTATACCGAGGATTGCAAAAAGCTTTGTTTTCTTGATCATGTTCCGTACTTCCTTTCTGTTTGCTTTGTATATATCAATAAAAATCTGATTTATCTTATGAACTCGCCCTTAGCCTTAAGAAAGGCATTCATAAAGCCGTCTATCTCACCGTCCATAACTGCGGTGATGTTTGTTTCTTCGTAGCCTGTTCTTGTGTCCTTAGCAAGAGTATAGGGCATGAATACATAAGAACGTATCTGCGAGCCCCATTCGATGTTGAGCTTGTCGCCGCGGATGTCTTCAATTTTGTCAAGCTTTTCTCTTGCCTTTATTTCGGCGAGCTTTGAACGTAACATTTTAAGACAGGTCTCTCTGTTTTGCAGCTGGCTTCTTTCCGTCTGACAACCGACAACAATACCTGTGGGCTTATGCTTGATTCTTACCGCAGAGTCAGTCTTGTTGACGTGCTGACCGCCGGCACCGCTGGAACGGTGTGTTTCCATTTCAAGATCTTCCTCACGAAGCTCAATTGTGCCGTCGTCCTCAAATTCGGGAGTAATCTCAACGGAAGCAAAGGAGGTCTGTCTTCTGCCGGACGCATCAAAGGGAGAAACTCTTACAAGCCTGTGAACACCGCCCTCGCTCTTGAGATAACCGTAAGCGAACTCGCCCGAGACCGTAAATGTAGCACTCTTTATACCTGCACCGTCGCCCTCAAGATAGTCAATGAGCTTGACCTTAAATCCGCTCTTTTCTGCCCATCTGTTGTACATTCTGTAAAGCATTTCCGCCCAGTCCTGAGCCTCTGTGCCGCCTGCTCCAGGGTGAATGGAGACAATTGCATTGAGCTTATCAAACTCACCGGACAAAAGTGCTACGATATTCTGACGGTCATATTCCTTTTCAAGAGCTGCAAGCTCGGAGAGGATTTCTTCGGTAAAGCTTTCATCGTCCTCTTCAAGTGCCATGCCTATAAGCTGTTCAAGGGAATCCGCATCACCGCAGAGCTTGTCGTAGCTTTCCGCTATCTGCTTTACCCCATTAAGCTCGGACATTACGCTCTGAGCATCGTCTCTGCCCCAGAATCCCTCGCAGCAAGTCTCTTGCTCAAGCCTCGCCGCCTTTTCACGTGCCGCAGGAACACCCATGCTGTCCGACAGTTCTTCTATCTGCCCCTTGAGAGCACCGAGCTTTTGTTTTGCTTCTTCAAGCTGTATGATCAAAATTCTGTCATCCTTTCAGTGTAAAAAAATAAAAATTACATATCCTGTTATATTATATACCATTTTACGCCGTTTGTAAATAGGTTTTTGAAATTTTACATTTACATAAAATATTTGGAATCATTGCCGTTCCTGCCAAGGTAACCACACCTTCTCGCTTGCGAGAAACGTCGCACCCTACGAATATTCGTTCACCATCAAATCATCGTGCGAAGTACAACCATTGCAATTCCTTCGCCCGCAGGCGATACAATAATTCAAAAGTGAAGCTTTTTACCTAAATTCTGCATTATGCATTTCGAAGCGAAGTCCTTCCCTAGTTCCTAATCCCTAAATTCTAATCCCTAAATCCTATCCTCTTGCATTATTAACATTTATGTGATATAATAAACCAATCCCACCGAAAGGAGAGGTCAATTGAGAAGAATATTGAGACTTTGCGGAGCATTGTCTGCCACTGCCATGATTGTATGCGGTTCGGTTTTTCATTCATCGGCGGTGCATCCTTATACTAAGATATTGGAAAACGAGGATGTACAAAATGCTCCGATATATATAAACAGACAGCTTGATTTTTTTGAGACTCTTAAAATGCGACTTCCGAAAAGGAATGTCATAGACGTGCCGTTCATAAGTCAGAAGCCACACTTCCCAAACGGATGCGAGGCAGTTTCGACGGTTATGGCTCTGAATTATATGGGAGTTGATATTACACCAAACGATTTTATAGAGGATTATCTTGATATGGGACAGGCTCCCTATATAAGTCACGGTGAATGGTATGCCTGCGATCCGAGAGAACAGTTTCCGGGTGACCCGAGATCTTCCTCCGGCTGGGGATGTTATCCGGAAGTTATAAAAAAAGCCGTGGACAGCATGAATAGTGATACGGTACAAGCGGTGGTGCTCAAGGATGTCCCTCTCGCAACGCTTTGCTCGGAATATATTGACAACAAAATTCCGGTAGTGTTCTGGGGTACAATAGATATGCAGCAGCCGACCATGTGGGTCACATGGAATGTAGAACATACCAATAGGACTCACACATGGATCTCGCCGTTTCATTGTCTTTTACTTGTGGGCTACAACCAAAGAGGGTACTATTTTAACGACCCATGGCGTAAAAAGCAGACCTT
>JAZUOO010000045.1:0-6404 GCA_045604705.1 Eubacteriales bacterium | reverse complement strand
AATGCATAATGCACAATCTTTGAAAATGCATAATGCGTAATGCATAATGCGTAATGCATAATGCACAATCTTTGAAAATGCATAATGCGTAATGCATAATGCATAATCAATGTTGATTTTACTTCGTAAAATCTTCGATTTTATTTGTTTAAATTATTTTTTACTATTGCCGTGAGAATTTTTATTAATTCTTGGCAGTCTTCAATAAGGCTGAAATAACAATTTTTATCTATTATGTCTGTAGAATATAATAATTCTATCCAATATTCCGTTTCACTTGCTTCTTTTAGGGCGATATTCATTTTTGCGAAAAAATCTGCATCTGTTTGTCCTCTGATTGCTTCTTTCACATTTGCCCCGATACTTGTACCCGAACGAAGTATTTGCTTTGCTAAAATACCCTCTTTTTTTTCATTACACAGATATTTATAAAACCGAACAATTCTCACAGCAAACAAGAAACTTTTACCTACAATAACATTTCCACTTTTCATAAATATTTACCCACATATCCATAATTTCTTCGCCCACATATGATTCAATTAATGCAAATTTGCGAAGCAAATTATCCTCGATTATGCATTACGCATTATGCATTATGCATTTTAAATATCAAGGTTCGTAACATATTTTGCATTCTCTTGTATAAAATTACGTCTGGGCTCAACCTCCTCGCCCATAAGAAGAGAGAACGTCGCATCCGCCTCAATGGCATCCTCAATTGTTACCTTTGAAAGAGTTCTGTATTCCGGGTCCATAGTCGTGTAGGCAAGCTGGTCGGCATCCATTTCACCGAGACCCTTATATCTTTCAGCATCGGCATTACCACCCATTTCGGCAAGAATCTGGTCACGCTCCTCGTCCGAGAAAGCGTACTTTTCCTGTTTACCCTTGAACACTCTGTAAAGCGGCGGTCTTGCACAGTAGATGTGTCCGTTTTCGATAAGAGGTCTCATGTGGCGGAAGAAGAACGTAAGAAGCAGTGTTTTAATGTGAGCACCGTCCACGTCCGCATCGCTCATGATTATTATTTTACCGTAACGCAGCTTTTCCATGTTGAATTCGTCGCCGATACCACAGCCGAGAGCTATGATAATGGGCGTTATCTGTGTACTTGAAAGAATTCTGTCAAGTCTTGACTTTTCAACGTTGAGTATCTTACCACGCATCGGAAGTACTGCCTGGAACTGGCTGTTTCTGCCTTCCTTTGCGGTACCGCCTGCGGAGTCTCCCTCGACAAGGAATAATTCCGTCAGCTCCATGTTTCTTTCCTGACAGTCAACAAGCTTTCCGGGCAGAGTAGTGCTTTCAAGTGCGGACTTACGGCTTCTTGTAAGGTCTCTTGCCTTTCTTGCCGCTTCCCTTGCTCTTTGTGCTGTGACAGCCTTTTCAATAACCGCCTTGCCTACGTTAGGGTTTTCTTCGAGGTAGTTCGTAAGCTCCTCGTTCATTACCGCTTCAACAAAGGGACGTATATCGGCATTACCCAGCTTAGTCTTTGTCTGACCCTCAAACTGAGCTTCCGGAAGCTTTACGCTGACAATCGCACAAAGACCTTCACGGCAGTCATCGCCGGAGAGCTTTTCATCGTCTTTAAGGAACTTATACTTTTTGCCGTAGTCATTGATAATACGAGTCAGAGCGTTCTTGAAGCCGGTTTCGTGGGTACCACCCTCTATGGTGTTTATATTGTTGGCAAAGGTTATAACCGTATCGTCATAGGTATCGTTATACTGAAGTGCTATTTCAACGGAAATGTCACCCTTTTTGCCCGCAAGATACACGACGTCCTCATGAAGCACGCCTGATCTCTTTTTGCCGTTAAGGTAGCGTACAAACTGACGGATACCCTCTTCGTAGTGGTAAACCTTATACTTTGTTGCTTCCTCGGTTTGCACCTCAAGACCTGCAGATTCGGTGTCCTCGGAAATTTCAATCTCGTCCGCCTTTTTGGGACGAAGGTCGATAAGCTCAATCATAAGACCGGCGTTGAGGAACGCCTGCTCACGAAGTCTCTTTTCAACAACAGAGTATTCAAATTCGGTGGTATCAAATATTTCAGGGTCGGGCTTAAAGCGGACATAAAGACCGTGTTCCTCGCCGCAGTCGCCGACAAGCTCAATTGGACGTGCCGTCTTTCCTCTTTCAAATCTTTCGGTATGCTTTTTACCGTCATGGCAGTTTACAACCTGTGTCCACTCGGAAAGTGCATTAACAACAGACGCACCTACGCCGTGAAGACCGCCGGAAATTTTATAGCCATCTCCGCCGAACTTACCTCCCGCATGAAGTACGGTGAATACTACTTCGATGGTGGAGATACCCATTTTCGGATGAATACCCGAGGGAATACCACGTCCGTTGTCCTGCACCGAAACAGAGCCGTCCTCATGGAGAGTAACGGTTATTTTGTTACAGTATCCCGCAAGTGATTCGTCGATGGAATTATCCACAATCTCATATATAAGATGGTGGAGACCTCTCGCACTTGTGGAGCCGATGTACATACCCGGTCTCTTTCTTACCGCTTCAAGACCCTCAAGCACCTGAATCTGGCTGTCGTCGTACTTCTTTCCCGAATCTACATTAGAGTCGGTAGCCTTTACCTCGGTTTCAAATTCTTCTGTCATGTTTTCTCTGATTTCTTCCGACATTTTTAGTAACCATTCCTTTATGATATATGTTGTTTTTTATTTTTGATTTTATTTTTTTCTGATTTATCAATTTCTGCGTTTAGGTACACGGTACGACACACAGGTCGTACCCTATATAGTTCCTGTTCCCTAAATCCTAACTTCTTCCTTTAATGGAGGATGCCGAAATGGTAGTAATATAAATCTTTGTTTCTTTTCCGTTGTTTGTGATAACAAAGGCTTTTGGAATTCCCATTCCTACGACGGTTACATTTTTCTTTTTTTCGTTTTCTTTTAAGAATTCCATAACCTGACTGTCTGCAGGTGCGGTATCAAGGTCAAAGATTCCTATAACCTCGGATTTTTTTACCGTAACCGTACCGCCGAGAGATAAATACATAAATATGACCCTTCCTTTGGTATTATCGGAAATTTGTGTGGTTTTACAAATACAAAACGGCTGTCGAATTACATACAAATCACAAACTTCTATAATTGAAAGTTCATTTTAACATTTCTTCCCACTTTTTCAGCCATTTCCATATTCACCATTTTCTACGTATATTCCTTTATAGTCGCTAAAGCCACCGAGAATATCGCAGTCGCAGCAGGTAATTATTATTTGCTTATTCTCCGTATTGGAAAGTATATAGCTTCTTCTTGCGTAGTCAAGCTCGGAAAATACGTCATCAAGTAAAAATACAGGATATTCGCCGCAAAGCTCGCGGAAGAGTTCTCCCTGGGCAAGCTTTAGGGACAGAACCACACTTCTCTGCTGACCTCTTGAACCAAATGTGCGGGCATTGTAGTTTCCGTCAAACAATAGCTCGTCATTTTGTTCAGGATTCTGTTCCACACTAAGCTCGCAATTTTTTCCTACGCAGAAATAAATATCATCTTTTTGAGGACCTACAAGGGACATTCCGTATTTTATTTCCCTATCGAGATTCTTTTTGAAAAGTCCCATATATGCTTCTCTTGTGTATTCTTCGTCGTAAAAATTTACTTTTGTTTGTGAGATATATTTCATTCCGAATATTTCCTTGTCATCGGATATATCGCTGTAAATTTTTCTTGCGTGGCGTACAAGGCTTTCACAAAAGCCGTATCTTTGTTTTACAATTACACTCGCCGACATCGCCAACTGTTCATTGAGAACTTCCAGATAATCAAGATCAAGCTTTCCCGTGATATTTGCATTTTTGAGTATGGTGTTTTTTTGGGAAAGTACCTTAAAGTAATCGTTAAGGCAATGGACAAAACGCGGTCTTATCTGGCTTATTGATATATCCGCAAATCTTCTTCTTTCCTCGGGAGCACCACGAACCAGCATAAGGTCATCCGGAGTAAAGACGCAAGCTCTGAAATGCCCCAAAAGCTCAGACATTTTTCCGACGTCCATGCCTGCATATTTCATTATCTTGCGATTTCCGGACAAAAATGTCAGAGACATATTGCGGCTGATTCCGGGACTTAAAAGACTTTCAAATTCAATAGCTGTTCTTGAAAACTGTTCGCCTTTTTTTATAAAGTCCTTTTCGGGACTGCCCCGCAAGCTCTTTCCTGAGGCAAAAAGGTAAATAGCTTCAAGTGCGTTGGTCTTACCTGAGGCATTTTTTCCGTAAAGAACGTTTATGCCTTTTTGAAATTCTATTTCTTGCGAAAGGATATTACGGAAATTATTTGCTTTTAACTTTTTTACGTGCATAATTTCGGTAAGCTCCTTTTTTTTATAATTCTTTTTGGGTTAGGTACATGGCACGACACACAGGTCGTACCCTACATCGCTGCCACCTCTCCAAAAGGGCGAGGCAAGGATGTGTACCCACATGGCATTGTGCGGTATTATAATTGTTGCGATGCCTGCACCCTCTCCGTCAGCTTCGCTGACACCTCTCCCATGGGGAGAGGCAAGGTTTGTGTACCTACGGAGCGTTGTGCGATACAATAAAATCAAAAGCGAAGCTTTTTACCTAAATTCTGCATTATGCATTTTGCATTTCTCATTATCTAAGCTGCACCGGCATAACAACATACAAAAATCTGTCATCGATTTTTTCATCATCATGTACCGGGGAGAATATAATAGGATTTGTTGCTCCGTTGAAGGTAAGCTTTACTTCTTCTTCACCGACAGCTCTTAATGCATCAATGAGTATTCTGTGATTAAAGCCGATTTTAAGTGAATCTTCTTCCCCTTTGGTGAAGCTACTTTCTATTACATCGTCTACTTTTCCGAATTCGGTGGTACAGCTTACGTTCATTTTACCCTGGGCAAGGTTTACGATAAGAAAATTGTTTTTGTAGCTTTCAAGAAGAATTGCAGCTCTTGTTACCGATTCAAGGAAATCCTTTGTGTTGACGGTAAGCTCGAATTTGTTCTCCGGGAGAAGAAGTCTTTTATAGTTCATGAATTCTCCCTCAAGAAGTCTTGATATATAGTATATATTGTCGAATGTGAAAATAATGTGCTTTCTTGTCATACGAACGGAAATTTCTTCGTCGGAATCGGTAAGAACTCTCAGCAGGTCATTTTCCGCCTTGCCCGGAATAACGAACTTTGTCATTGTGGGCTCACCCGTAATATCTGTTATAACACTTTCACATCTTACGGCAATCCTGTTTCTGTCAAGGGCAACAACTTTGAGCATTTCTCCCTCTATTTCAAACAGAGAGCCTGTAAAAACGGGATTTGTTTCGTTATTTGAAACAGAGAACACGGTTCTGTTTATGATATTTCTAAGCTTACTCTTTGTGAGCTTATATCCGAAGTCACCCTCGATATTCGGGATATTCGGGAAACCGTGACCGTCCTTGCCCAGAATTTGAAAATCAGTGTTACCGGAGGCTACTTTTATAAGAAAATTGGAATCTACTTCAAAGGTAAGCTCACCGTCGTCCATAGCACCGATAATGGCGTATATTTTCTGAGCGTCGGCTTCCACCTTTCCGTCTCTTTCACCTTCAACGGGAATAGTGGTTCTGATACCCTTTTCAAGGTCATAGGAAAATATTATGAGATTGTCGTCCTTTACTTCCATGAGAAGTGATTTATAGTCCGGGTTATTGACATTTGATACGCCGTATGTAACCGGGAGCATAGCTTTCTGAAGCTCTTGCTTATCAACGGTAAATTTCATTTTCTGATTTCCTTTCCATGTAGTAGAAGTTGGAATTGAGATAATATATGCGAAAGCGGTTTTTATAAAAGATATATTTACGAAAGATTATGTTTTCCACACTTTGACGGGTAACTCTTTCCCAAAGAGAAAAAAATTGTAAATTCTCTTTTTTATAAATGGAATAAATAAAGGGAAATAGTAGTAGTAGTAGTAGAGTCGGTGGAAAAGGTGGAAAAGCGGAGTTTTTACAAGAATGAGTTGAATTAAGCCTGTGGATAAAATATGGTTTTTATGTGTAAAGAGCTGTTAGTAAAAAGTTGACGGATGTGGAAAATTTTTGAAATTGGTAATGTGGAAAATGTGGATTTATGTGGATAAGTATGTTGAGAATGGAAATTTGTTTTTGAATATGCAGTACGGAAACGTGGGTTTTCCACTGATGTGGGTTTTTGGGGTGTGGATTTTTTCAACGTAGGGCACGACACACAGGTCGTGCCATGAAGGATTCGCTTCGCAATGCACAACGCACAATGCATAATGCATAATGCATAATGCATAATTTAGGTAAAAAGCTTCGCTTTTGAATTATTGTATCGCACTGCGGTGCGAGAAAATTGCAATAATCACAATCCGCACAATGCTCTGTAGG
>JAZUOO010000044.1:0-48572 GCA_045604705.1 Eubacteriales bacterium | reverse complement strand
CCGAGATTGATAAATGCTTCAACAAGGCTTGCGGTCTTTTCTATACCGTCCTCTGTGTTAAAGAGATCCTGGTGGAATTCCATTGTGAGAGGACCTCCGTTTATCGTTCTTGAAAGATTCTGCTTTGTAAAGGACTTGATTACGGACATGGGACCGTCAACCTTTGAGAAGAGGTTGGGTGAGTAGTTTGTGCCGAAAGGTTCATTCTTTGCTCGACCGTCAGGAGTAGCATCAATTTCAGCTGCGTGCCAGAGGTAGAACATAGCGGAGCCCGTTCCTGCTCTATAGATACCGCCTCTCTCATTTACTCTGCCCTTGAGGCTATCTGCAAATGTGTCAAGAAGCATTACCGAATACTTATCTACATCGTCGTTATCGTTACCCATTTTGGGAGTACCGTAGCGAAGCTGAGTCTTGAGGTTTTCGTAGCCCTCAAAGTTTGCCTTTGTAGCCTTAACAAGCTCTTCTGCATCAACATCCTTTTCCTTGAATACGTGGAGGTCGATGGATGCAAGCGAGTCTGTTGCACAGGCGATACCTGTACCGTGTATACCAAAGTTGTTGTACTTTGCACCGAGAGTAATATCTCTGCCATCCTCAAGACAGGTATACATAATTGTGGACATCCAGGGTGATGGGAAAATATAGAGGTTCTTAAGATTTGCTTCGATAGCATCACATTCAACCTTCACCTCATCCTTGAAGTGACCTACGAAGGTATCCATATCGGGACAGCCTACAAGGTATTTGTCGATTGTTCTTGTAACAACTTTCGGGAAAGATACTGCATTTATATTGGCAATATCCATACCAACTCCGGGAATAATGAATTCCCAGCAAGCGGCAACCGCATAATCTCGTGCATCCTCAAGAGCATATCCAAGATTTACAAGACCGGGAATAACAACATCGTCATTGGAGTACTGCGGAAAACCAAGACCTGCCTTTGTAAGGTGTGTACCCTTGACATATCGCTCGTGTGGTGTGTTCTTATCAACACGGAGATTGATTTTCGGGTCAATTACGAGAAGTTCACCTGACGCTTCAAGACAAAGCTCCGACAGTCTGTTATAAGCATCTTTTCCGTCTTTGTCACAACCGCCAAGCATCATTGACTGACCATTGTCACCCTGTTGTACGCCGACGTACTTGTCAGAGTCCAGATTAAATGAGATGAAGAATTCACAGACAAGCTCGTAAAGCTCTTCCTCCGAAACACCCCTTGCAATGTCAGAGGCAAAATAGGGATACATAAACTGGTCGAATCTTCCGATTGTGTTGTGGTATGTGCCCTCTGCCCATAGAGTGTAGTGGAGTATTCTGAAGAACTGGAGTGCTTCATTGAAAGTCTTGGCAGGCTCTTCCGGGATTCTGGAGAGGATATCGGCAACTACAGTATTGCCAACCTTTTCGGCTTCTGCCTTATATCTTGCCATAAGGTCAGAAACAGCATCGAGTTCCATTCTTATTGCATCGTAAAGGAGCTTGCCGTCTGCATCCGCACTGTCATACCTTTCATCGATAATTGCACGGACACCGCTAAAGCCAATCTTTATAACCTTAGCATAGCTCGGGCAAAGATTTGAAAGGTAACCGAGTTCATGGAAATAGTGATCCTTGTGGATAGCGTCAAATTCTTCGTCTGTGAAGATGGAGGGAATATCGTGAACGGTACGAAGAAGAACTATCTTTGCTTCCTTGTCAACTACAGGAGTCTCGGATGCAAGGACGAGCTGGAGTCTCTTTGCCATTCTTTCCGTGGGAGTCTTAAGGCTTCTGTACTGCGGAACGAGTGCTGTGTCAAAACTCTTCCTGTATTTGTGGTGTACCTTATTATTGGAATCGTTTAAAAATCTTCTGATTCTGTCTGTCATAATGGTATCCTCCGTTGTAAATAATTAATGCATAATGCAGAATTTTTATTTATATGGCAAAACCCTCTGCCGTATACATATACTACCATATTTGCAATTAAAAATCAAGACATTTTTGTGTCAAAATTAATAACGTTGGGGCTTTTTTGTTCATATTTCCTATTTTGTTAATGGGAATTATACACTTTGTAGTGTAATGCAGAACGCAAAGGGAAAAATGCAAAATTTTTTGTGTCGGGAATTGTATGGCTTTACTTTTTTTAAAATATGTGGTATAATCTTTGTAAAAGTATTTTTTGGAGAATTGGGTATTTCTAAAAACCTCAATGAGTTTTTATGTATTATGATTAAGGAGAGTTGCTTTGCCGAATAAAGCGTTTTTGGAGATTACAAACGAGTGTAATCTTGCCTGTGCGTTTTGCCACGGGACAAAGAGAAAAATCAAATATATGACAACTGAGGAGTTTCGCAGAGCCGCAACGGAAATCCGCAGCTTTGCCGAGTATCTGTATTTTCATCTTATGGGTGAGCCGCTGCTTCATCCGCAGATTGGGGAGTTTCTTGATATTGCAAGGCAACTTGATTTCAAGGTCATTCTTACCACCAATGGGACTTTATTGCCTAAGGTTGGTGAGGTTTTGCTAAAGTCCCCTGCCCTTTTTAAAGTCAGTATTTCGCTTCATTCTTATGAGGCGAATGCGGTTTGTGAGAGTCTCGAAAGCTATCTTGAGTACTGCTTTGAGTTCTGCAAAAGAGCTTCACAAAAAGGTATTATTTCGGTTATGAGGCTTTGGAATATCGGCGGTCTTGATGAAATGAATGAGAGAATTATTTCGATGATGCACAAGGCTTTTGATGATGGAGAACAGGTAGAATGGAAAGAGATTTACAGCGGATATAAGATAAAAGAAAAAGTATTTCTGGAATGGGGAAATCTCTTTGAATGGCCTGATATTGACGGTAAGGAATACGATGGTAATTACGGCTGTTACGGGCTTCGGGATCAGATTGGAATACTTTCCGACGGGACTGTTGTTCCTTGCTGTCTTGATGCTGATGGGGCTGTGAACCTGGGAAACATATTTGACACTCCGCTTTCGGAAATACTAAGCTCAGATAGAGCAAAACGACTTCGTCAATCCTTTATTGACAAGAACGTTACAGAGAAACTTTGCAGGAAATGTGCCTACGCAAAAATGAAAAATTACAAATAAAATTACGGGTGTACCGGACAAGCCTCATGCTGTCGATACACCCGTTTCTATCTTTAATTTGCAACTATCGGAAATTATCAAAGGTCTAATTTGTAGTCCCCTGTTTTTACAAGTCTCATTTTGCGTAAAATTTCATTAAATATAAAAGAAAGCACCGCAGGAAGAACTATACAGCAAACTATTACCCCTACCCACGCATTTGAACTCTTAAAGCCCATATCTGCAAAAATTCCGAGAAGTCCTACCATTCCGCAGGTACCCATGCCTGCTGATACTCCCGTGCATTGGAGCTTGAATACAAGTGTGGAAATGGGGCCGACTATTGCTGCTGCGAGAGTCGCGGGAAGCCAGATTATCGGTTTCTTTACTATGTTGCCCATTTGGAGCATGCTCGTTCCGAGTCCCTGAGCTACGATACCGCCCCATTTGTTTTCACGGAATGAGATCACGGCAAAGCCTACCATTTGTGCACAGCATCCTACGGTTGCCGCGCCGCCTGCAAGTCCGGTTATGCCTATCATTGCGCAGAGGGCGGCGGAGGATATGGGAAGTGTGAGGACTATGCCGACTACCACCGAGATGATCACACCCATAAGGAAAGGCTGAATTTCCGTTGCGGTATTTACGAAGTTTCCGAGGTGATACATACAGAAAGAAATTGCGGGGCAGATAAGCTTTGCCGCAAGAACGCCCGTAAATATTGTTACCGTGGGAGTTACGAGGATGTCTACCTTTGTTTCCTTTGACACCATTTTGCCTATTTCAACGGCTATAATTGTTACTATGAATGCTCCTGCGGGACCTGCGGTTATGGATTTTTCAACGCCGCTGAAGGTGAAGATTGTTGCGAGATCATTGCCGCAAAGTCCTACGACACCTGCACTGAAAAGGACAAGCGGAGGAGCCTTGAGAGAATGGGCTACGGCTATACCGAGAACTACGCCGGTGGCTGTTTTGGCAAAGGCTGCGACTTCGTTAAGGAAAAGTCCTATGTTATTAAAGAACGAAACGCCGACCATGTATTTGCCGATTGTTGAGAAGATTGTGCTGATGAGAAGTGTTGAAAAGAGTCCGAGAGCAAGGGAGCCCATGCAGTCCACGAAGTAGAGCTTCGGGGAAAAGATGATGTTTTTTCTTGCAAAGAAGGACTGTTTTTGAGTTTGTGCCATTTTATGACCATTCCTTTCGTGTGGCATGAAGTTTGTGCGGTCTTGCCAAGCAAGATTGATGTCGGTGACCTCAAAATCACAAACTTCGTTCTGAAAATTTATTTTCAGACTTATGCCTACAAAATTTATTTGATTGTTCCTTAATTATACCATATTTTACTATAACTTACAATGTATGAGTTGACGATTTGAAAGAGCTATTTTGGAAAAATTCGTATAAATCTACAATTTCGTTAAAAATGCGACAAAATCAATCGGTAGTGTTTATACCTGAGAGGATAAAATCCGCTTTTTTTGCGGGCTTGAATGATGTGACAACCGCGGGAACAAGTATACTTCCTGTGTATTAATGTCCATGTTTCGGCTATTGCCTGTTCTTTTTCACCGAGACCGAATTTAAAGGAATGGGTTGTACCGTCTCCGATTATGCCTTTGAAAACACGTTTGAGTTTTACGGAATATATTTTCATTTTTTGCCATTTTTTCTTCATTCTATCAAAAATTTTTTGTTGTGTCAAGAGTGATGTATATTTATTGCAAGTCGGGGGTACAATATTTTTACATCTCAGAAAGGATGGTATTTAAAATGAATAATCAGAACAACTCTCAGAACAAGTCACAGAACAACTCTAACAACAATTCTCAAAACAAGTCTCAGAACAATTCTCAGAATAGCTCTCAGAACAAGTCAAACAACAATTCTCAGAATAGTTCTCAGAACAAGTCAAACAACAATTCTCAGAATAGTTCTCAGAATTCCAAGAGCTCACAGAGTAATTCCAATAGCAGTAATTCACAAAATTCCAAAAATAATAGTCAGAATTATTGATTGTTTGTTTTGGCAAGTGCGGGAGGTCAGATACCTCCCATTTTTTGTTTGTACAAAAAAAGACGTGACTCTTGTGAATCACGCCTGATATTTTTGATTTTGTTACTGAGCTGCATCAACGATTACGGTGAAGTCGGGAGCCTTGAGAGAAGCACCGCCGATAAGACCTCCGTCTACATTTACCTTTGCGAGAAGTCCTGCACAGTTCTTTGCGTTCATGGAGCCGCCGTACTGGATTGTTGTTGCTTCTGCTGCGTCTTTGCCGTAGAGGGCTGCTACTGTATCACGAACGATACCGCAAGCCTCGTCTGCCTGGTCATCTGTAGCTGTCTTGCCTGTACCGATCGCCCATACGGGTTCGTAGGCGATGATTACATTTTTAAGCTGTTCGGCTGTTACTCCGAGAAGAGCTATTTTTGTCTGAAGACCTAAAATCTCGGCTGTGATGCCCTGTTCTCGCTCACATTCAAGCTCGCCGATACAGAGTATAACCTTAAGACCTGCACCCAGAGCCGCAAGTACTCTCTTGTTTACAGTTTCGTTTGTTTCACCAAAGTACTGTCTTCTCTCGGAATGACCGATGATTACATAGTTTACGCCGAGGTCCAGTAGCATGTCGGCAGAGATTTCGCCCGTGAATGCACCTGACTTTTCAAAATGTACGTTCTGTGCGCCGATCTGTACGTTTGTACCCTTTGCTGCTTCAAGCGCTGCGGGGAGACATACGAAAGGTACGCAAGCTACGATGTCACAATTGTCCTTGCCTGCAACCATGGGAGCAAGTTCCTTAACGAAAGCTGCTGCCTCTGTGGGAGTCTTGTTCATTTTCCAGTTACCTGCGATAACTGTTCTTCTTTTTGCTGTATTCATGATAGTGTAATTCCTTTCTTGTGTGATAGATGATAATTTGAAATATATGCTGATTTGAAAATGCGTACTGCATAATACATAATCATGGATGATTTCCGCACAAACCTCGGTTGAGTTTTGAATGTTTGATTGCGGAAATCTTATTGAATTAAATTATTAAAGTCAGTATATGCAAATATTTATAATCAATACGGAAGAAAACGAAGTTTTCAACCTCGATTATGCATTATGCATTACGCATTATGCATTATTATACTCTCCCGGCGACCAAGTAAAGTTCTCAGCCGCCGAGCAATTTCAAAAGAATAAATTACTTATTGTTAAGTGCAGAAACGCCGGGGAGATCCTTTCCTTCGAGGAATTCGAGTGACGCACCGCCGCCTGTGGAGATATGTGTCATCTTGTCTGCAAATCCGAGCTTTTCGCACGCTGCTGCAGAGTCGCCGCCGCCGATAATGGAGATTGCACCGCTTTCTGCAACTGCTGTTGCAACGGCAATTGTACCGCCTGCAAAGTTATCCCATTCGGATACGCCCATCGGTCCGTTCCAGATTACGGTTCCGGAGCCCTTGATAGCGTTTGCGAAGATTTCTCTTGTCTTTTCGCCGATGTCAAGACCCATCCAGCCCTCGGGAATTTCATCGGAGCCGATTGTCTTGAATTCTGTATTTTCGTTGTATTCCTTACCAATAACGTTGTCAACGGGGAGGAGGAAATTAACGCCCTTTGCCTTTGCCTTGTCCATCATGGACTTTGCCAGCTCAACCTTGTCGTCCTCACAGATAGAGGTACCGATTTCGTGACCTACTGCCTTGAAGAATGTGTAAGCCATACCACCGCCGATGATAAGTGTATCTACCTTGTCGATGAGGTTTTCGATAACGCCGATCTTGTCGGATACCTTTGCACCGCCGAGGATTGCTACGAGAGGTCTCTTGGGATCAGCAAGTGCACCGCCCATAACCTCGAGTTCCTTCTGAATGAGGTAGCCGCAAGCTGCTTCTTCAACAAACTCTGTAACGCCTGCTGTGGATGAGTGTGCTCTGTGAGCGCTACCGAATGCATCGTTTACATAGAGGTCTGCAAATTCAGCGAGAGCCTTGGAGAATGTAGCATCGTTCTTTGTTTCTCTTGCGTCAAATCTTACATTTTCCAGAAGAACTGCTTCGCCGTCCTTCAGCGCTGCAACCTTAGCCTTTGCGTCTTCGCCGATGATGTCCTTTGCGAAGGCTACCTTGCCGCCGAGAAGCTCATTGAGTCTGTCTGCTACGGGCTTGAGTGTGAAGTTGATGGGGTCTTCCTTTGCTGCCTTTTCAAGCATCTTTGCCTTTGCTGCTGCCTGTTCTTCTGCGGGAAGTGCTTCTACCTTTGCCTTTTCCTTCTTTGTGAGTCCGAAGCCCTCTGTGAGAACTGCGTGAGGCTTGCCCATGTGAGATGTGAGGATTACTTTTGCTCCGTTATCAAGCAGGTACTTGATTGTGGGAATCGCACTTACGATTCTCTTATCGCTTGTGATAACTCCGTCTTTAAGCGGTACGTTGAAATCGCAACGAACGAGAACTCTTTTACCTGTTACTTTGAGATCTTCAACTGTCTTCTTGTTAAGCATAGTGTCCTTCCTTTCCCGGTTTCCCGGAAGGCTCAGTCCTTTTGAACCTGCCCTATTATTATAAAATTTTAAACATTTTCAGTAGTGTGTCATTTATTTAACAAACTACACCATTTGCCATTATAGCATATTATTTCCGTTTTTGCAAGGGACATGACAAAATTTTACTTAATTTTTTTTATTTTTACAATATGTTAACGAAAATCGATGACGTTTGCTTGGAGATGTCTTTGTTTTTTTATGTGACAAACTTAATCGGAATCCGTGTATATCGGCGTATTTGTTTGTGTTGGGGTTATGTATGATTCATTTTGGGAACATGATACGCTGTGAGGCTAAAAAGCTTGACAATATTCGAGTATTATGTTATAATTTATTATGTATGTTTATAAATTTAAAAACTATTTGATATGTTCGGATGAATGTTGGAAAGGATTGGTGTGTTATGGGACTTATATCTTCCGTAAAAAAGCTTTTTGTTTCTGAAGCCCCCAAGGTTGCCTGCCCGAAATGCAGTACGATACATGACATAAATGCAGAGTGTAAGTGTCCGGGATGCGGACTTAAATACAAACTTCCAAGGGAATATGATGTTTATGTTGAGAACGCAAGAGAGGCTGCGGCAGGTACGGTTTCATTTGAGGAATCTGACGGCACGGTATCCGGAACGGAGTACAGTGACAGGGCTGTTCGCGAGGCGAGCCAAAAGAGAGAGAAGAACAGATTCGGGACACTTATAAAGCTTTCTGTTTTTGCGGTTGCTTTCTCGCTTTTGTTCCTTGCTTTGATGCTGTTCTTCTTCAGAGATAAGGATGCTCTTATTTACAAGACCGGTAACTATGAGAATCAGCCTGTTTTCTATCATACGCAGGATGGGGTGCTTCACTGTGCTTTTCCCAATGACAAGGGTTGCAGTATCGGTAAGGGTGAACTTGTAGATTATCTCTCCTGCGCTGACGGCAAGTGCGTTTATCTCACCTATACGGGTGAATTTGCTTCTGCCGAGACTTCAAACTATGTTCTTCGAATTTCGAAATTTGGCAAAAAGGTTCAGAAGATTGCAGAGAGCAAGGAGTATGTTCCGCATATTGTTTCGGGGGGCAACAACAAATATCTTTACATTTTGACCCCGAAGGATGAATCAGGTAATGTTTTCGACATGACGCTGTCGATAGACGGTGAAAAACCTTTGTTGGTTGCAAAGAGTGTCAGAGAGCTTGCGGTCTCCACCAGCGGAAGATTTGCGTTTTTCAGTCTTGAGGAAAACGGAACTACTAAGATGATTGTCTATTCCGCAGCGAAAAATGAACTTACAAATCCGGGTATCAAGAATGCTCATCCTCTTTCCATTGACAACAAGGGTGAGTATATGGTCTACGCAAGAAAGAACACTGCCGATTCGACGGATATTATTGTCGAAAAGAGCACCACCGAAAGGATCGAGATACCGATATTTAAGGAGACATCACTGAAGTCCGTTATTTTCTCGGAAGACAGACGTACCTTTGCGGTACAGTATACGGACAGAACGGTATTTTATACCTGTACCGACAAGGATTATTCTATTTCCAATACATATGAGGGTTCACTTTTCGGATATGATTTCAACGACTATGTTTGTCACAACTATATCACATTTAAAGAAATCCCGGAAATTCTGAATGTTTTCGGCAAGGACCTTCTCCCCTATTATTACTACGACAGGGAAAACAGGTTTGTTTACAAGGTTTCCGAGGGCGGTACGAGAGAATCCGTTTTTGACACTCATAGTATAGATGAGCTTCGTGTTTCGGATAACGGCAGGTGTGCGTTTGTATCGAACGATATTCTTTACACGGGAAAGCTCGACAAGAAAAACAATGAAATAACCCGAATCATGACTTTTTCCGGATGTACGCTTGTTGATATTTCTCCCGACGGAAAATTTGTTTACTATACGGACGCTGACGGAAATATGTTCCGCACGCAGTATGGTGAGGATGGGGCTGACCGTGTGAAGCTTACGGTTGATCCCGGGATTGTTAAAATTTCCGATAATGGTGATATGATCCTTACGGTATCCGGCGGTACGGCGAGCATTATTGATAAGAAGGGCAAAACGGAAAAGCTTTGTGACGGCTTTGATGTAAATATGTCTGCAATAGCAGCTGATGATCTTTCGGGTATCTTCTATGTGAATTCCGAGGCAGACGAAGAAAGCAGAGAAATCAGAAAGAGTCTTTATCTTTACAGAGACGGAAAGTCAAAGCTTATTTCGGACAAGGTCTCTGATGTATGTACCGTCAAGGATTCCGCAAGGATTGATATGACAAAGTCGTCTTACGTAGATGTGTTGAGCAATGTGCAGTCTGATCCTGAGAATACGGCAGTGGATCAGAATAATTCTACCATTCCTGTTCCGGTACATCTGCCGGAGCCTGAGGTGAAGTGAAAAAAGCTGCTGTGATTTTTTGAGGTCTGTTTAAAATAAAAGATTACGGTGAGTGAAATAGAAAGGTCATATGTCATGAAAATAACAAAGGCTGTCATTCCGGCGGCGGGTCTTGGGACGAGGATGCTTCCCATTTCAAAATCCGTTCCCAAGGAGATGCTCCCTGTTGATGCGAAGCCCGCGATGCAGTATCTTATTGAAGAGGCGGCAGAATCGGGAATTACTGATATTCTTATTATTACGGCTATCGGCAAGGAAAGTATACAGCGGCATTTTACGGCTTGTCCCCAATACGAAAAGAATCTTCTTGAATCGGGCAAGGATGAGCTTTACAAGGAAATAAAGAGTATTAATGAAATAGCGAATATTCATTATCTCTATCAGCATCAGACTGGTGGGCTCGGACAGGCTATCGGAATGGCGAGAAGCTTTGTCGGAAACGATCCCTTTGCGGTGCTTTACGGTGATGATCTTGTTATTTCAAAGAAGCCTGCAACACTTCAGCTATGTGAGGTATATGAAAAGTACGGAAAGTCGGTTGCGGGAGTGAAAAGGGTTGCTCCTGATGTTATCGGGAAATATTGTTCACTTAAGGTTGAAGATGTTGGGAACGGTGTTTATGGTGTCAATGACATGATAGAAAAGCCAAGGGCGGGACAGGTTTATTCAAATCTTGCGATACTTGGCAGGGTCATTCTTGAACCGCGGGTATTTGACATTCTTGACAGAATACCGAGAGGCTTTGGCGGTGAGCTTCAGCTTACGGATGCTATGGCAGTCATGGCACGTGATGGCGGTATGTATGCTTTGGAATTTGAGGGGACACGGTATGACATTGGTAACAAACTGAGCTACCTTAAGGCTAATGTGGAATGTGCTGTGAACAATCAAGAATACGGCGAGGAATTCAAGGAATATCTTCGCGAGTTTGTAAAAAACCTGAAATGAGTCTTGGTGCTTGAAAGGAGCTTTTATGACTGACAGAATAAGCAAGGAAAACTATTATCTTGATATTGCCTGTACCGTTGCGTCGAGGGCTACGTGTCTGAGAAAGAAGTACGGTGCGATTATAGTTAAAAACGACATTATTGTTTCTACCGGGTACAATGGTGCTCCAAGAGGAAGAAAGAACTGTACGGACATGGGAAAGTGTCTTCGTGAGGAAATGAACATACCGAGAGGTGAGAGGTATGAGCTTTGCAGGAGTGTTCATGCGGAGGCTAATGCAATTATCGCGGCGTCCCGTGAGCAGATGCTCGGTGCTACCATTTATCTTTGCGGTATTGACGGCAAAACCGGTGAGCTTGTTGCGGATTCCTGCAGCTGTCAGATGTGCAAGAAGCTTGTTATCAATGCGGGTATTGAGAAAGTCATTGTGAGAAACACAAAGGATACCTATACCGTTTATAATGTGCAGGACTGGATTTCGGATGATGACAGTCTTGACGGCAGAATGGGATATTAATATAATGCATAATTCATAATGCATAATGCATAATTAGTTGTTCGATTTCATTGATTGTTTGATTTGGATTATTTGGTTTAATTGGTTAATAAAAGATACAGTATGAAAAAGGTTTTGTTTGTTTGTACGGGGAATACTTGCAGGAGTCCCATGGCGCAGGCTTTGTTTAATCGGAAAGCTAAAGAGCTTAATATTAAGGCTTTGGCTTTTTCCAGGGGATTATGTGCGGATGGATCGGCTATATCCGATAATGCTGTGATGGCGTTGGAGGAGGGTGGTGTTTCCGATTTTGTGCATATTTCGCGGACGGTTTCGGAGGATGATGTCAGAGATTCCGATTTTGTTATCGGGATTTCTTCACGTCATGCGGCACGGCTTATTGCGGAGTACCCGAAATATTGTGACAAGGTGTATTCTTTTCCTTTTGATGTTTCGGATCCTTTTGGTGGAAATATTGATGTCTACAGAAAGACGCTTTCCGAGATTTCAGAGGGAATTGATATTATTATGCGGGAGGTTTTCTCCTAATGTCAATAAGTTTTGAAAGGCTCTGTCCGTCGCATATTGACGGTATGGAGATTATTGAAAATAATTGCTTTCCCGAGCCGTGGTCGAGAAAGTCGCTTGAGGAATTGCTTACTTGTGAGTATGCTGTATACTTTGTGGCAAAAGACTTGGATAGTGGCTGTATTGCGGGATATGCGGGAATGTATGTTTCCTTTGATGTGGGAAATATAAATAATGTTGGTGTTCTGCCGAAGTATCGCAGGCACGGCATTGGGGCAAGGCTTATAGGTGAGCTTTGTGAATATTGTAAAAAGAATAGTATTGTACTTCTGACGCTCGAAGTAAGGGAAAGTAATGCTCCTGCAATCGGTCTTTATGAGAAGTTCGGTTTTGAACGTGTCGGAGTACGAAAGAATTATTACAAGAAGCCCACGGAAAACGGGCTGCTTTATAATCTTGAAATCAATCTTTGAAGCTTGTCTTTGAGCTTCATCTTAATAAAGAAAAGGAATATAAATGAAAATTTTGTCAATTGAATCCTCCTGCGACGAGACTTGTGCCGCGGTTGTTGAGGATGGAAGAAAGGTTTTATCCAATGTTGTTGCTTCTCAGATAGAAACTCATGCACTCTATGGAGGTGTTGTTCCGGAGATTGCCTCAAGGGCACATTCAGAAGCGATATACGGTGTTTGCGAAAAGGCTCTGTCGGATGCCGATGTTACAATGGATGACATTGATGCGGTGGCGGTTACCAATTGTCCGGGACTTATAGGTGCTTTACTTGTAGGTGTGAATTTTGCAAAGAGTCTTGCTTATACATATAAAAAGCCGCTTATTCCGGTGCATCATATCAAGGCGCATATCTCGGCAATTTATACGGTTTACAACGGTGAAAACGGCACGGAGAAGCTGGAGCCTCCTTTTGCGGCGCTTGTTGCTTCCGGGGGGCACACTTCGCTTATTGCTGCAGATTCTTATACAGATTTCAGGATACTTGGTGTGACACGTGACGATGCTGCAGGTGAGTGCTTTGACAAGGTTGCAAGGCTTCTCGGATTCCCCTACCCCGGCGGTGCAAAGATGGATGCTGCGGCATTTGAGGGAAATGAAAAGGCTTACAAGTTTTCGGATGCTCATGTCAAGGATGCCCCGCTGGATTTCTCGTTTTCGGGACTTAAGACAAGTGCTGTGAATGCACTTCATACCGCTGAGCAGAAAGGCGAACATATAAACAAAGAAGATTTTGCGTCATCCTTTACTGCTGCGGTTGTTCATGCGATAACATCCAGGATAAAGATACTTTTTGAGAGCGAAGATTTTACCTCAAAGAAGCTTGTTATTGCGGGCGGTGTTGCTGCAAATTCGCATCTCAGGGCTTCGCTTGAGGAACTTTGCGGAAAGTATGGTGTTTCACTTTATCTTCCCCCGAAAAATCTTTGCGGTGACAACGGTGTTATGACCGGTGCACAAGGCTATTATGAGTATGTGGCTGTGCCCGAGGATGAACGGGAAAAGGCTTTCTCGGATCTGTCGCTCAATGCTTATGCTACTAAGGATTGTGACAAAAAATAAATGTAAATAAGCAGCTTTTTACTCAGAAATATTGAAAGGCGTACAAATGAACAAAAAACAGAAAAATGAAAAGCAAATTTCATCGGCGGTAATAAGAAGACTCCCGAGGTACTTCCGATACCTTAGGGAGCTTATAAGAAACAATATTATGAGAATATCCTCAAAGGATCTTGCAGAAAAAATGGACGTTACGGCATCACTTATACGTCAGGATCTCAACTGCTTCGGCGGTTTCGGTCAGCAGGGGTACGGGTACAATGTAAAGTATCTGTACAATGAAATTTCAAATATTCTCGGGGTGGACAAAAATTACAGTGCCATTATTATCGGCATGGGTAATCTCGGTCGTGCACTGGCAAATAATCCGCTGTTTGAAAAGAGAAATGTTGATATTAAGGGACTTTTTGATGTATCTCCCAATGTTATAGGAACAAAAGTCGGCGAGCTGACTGTTATGGACATGAGCGATGTTTCGGCTTTTTGCAGAGAGCACAAGATTGACATTGCCGTATTGACACTTCCAAAGCTTGAGGCTCCTGCGGCAGCAAAGCTACTTGCAAAGGCAGGAATCAGAGGTTTTTGGAATTTCTCCAACATGGAGCTGAATCTTCCGGAATACAATGTCAAGATTGAGAATATTCATCTCGGTGACACTCTCATGACTCTCTGCTACGAGCTTGCAAAAGAGGATAACGAAAATGGAAATGGAGATATCGATATTCTTTGACATAAAAACAAAATAAGGACACCCATTAACGATAAAGTATGGGTATCCTTTGGTGGTAAAACGACAATTTAATTTGTAGTCAAACACATATCAATTGTGAATTGTGAATTTCATTTCATGTCTTTCCATCTGTCGCCCGTAAGGAATGTTATCGCCCTTTCCACGGCATCCTTTGAATCGCCCCAAGGCTCCCCGTCATAGCGGTAGTCGAATTTTTTGCAGAACCAGGATACGTCGCCGCACAGCTTTTCGTAGTACTTCATCTGAAGCTCGTTTATATCCTCGAGAAAATCGGGGTAGAGCTTTTTGGGGAGATGTCGTTGTGCGATGCGCAGATATATTCGGTAGTGGTCAAGGCATATGTAGGGCTGTTCGCGAAGATACTGTCTGAACTGCTTTTCGTGTTCCCACAGGTATGCGGCGGTAATGAACATTTTTGAGAGCTTGTCCTCCACCCTTTTGCAGACGTAACAGCTATCCTCGAGTTTATCAATGAAGTCTGCGACCTTGGTTCCGGGATCTCTGTTTATGATTGAGGACTTGGCTTTGATTTTATCTCCGAGAGTGTCAAGGTGGCTTTCAAGCATTAGTCCCATACCAAGGCGGTTCTTCATGGTGAACATTTTTGCGAAGTGTCTGCCGCAGAAGCCATATTTGTTGGTTTCAATGCGGATGTCCGGCTCCATCATTGATGCCCCCAGGATAAGATCCAGCTCTGCGTTTTCAAGATCACGCAAAAGTGTGCAGAAGGGGCAGCCGTCTTTTTTTTCAAATGCCATATTAACGGGTATGGTGTATATTTTTTCGTCCATGTGTGTTTGGTTGCGGTAAAATCCGCACTCCTTTCTTTGGGAGGTTTACATATGCTATTATAGCAGATTTTTTTGTGATTTCAAGTGATAAATATAAATATTTGCGAAAGCGGTAAGTTTTTTTGATGAATAATATTATTTTCGGGGATAACCTTGTACGGATTTTATCTGCCAAAAACTTTATACCGGATCAGGTGTTTGACTGCGGTCAGTGCTTCAGATTTGACAAAAACGAACATGGCAGATACTTCGGTGTTGCAAAGGGTAAATATATTGAGGTTGAACGACAGGGTAACGACATTGTCCTGCACAACTGCACAAAGGATGACTATTGCTGTCTTTTCCGTGATTTCTTTGACATGGATTTTGACTATGACGGAATTGTTTCAGAATTTCCTAAGGATGATGTGCTATCAAAGGCTGCGTTTTTCGGAAACGGTATAAGAATTCTGCATCAGGATAACTGGGAGGCTTTGTGTTCCTTTATTATAAGTCAGAACAACAATATTCCGAGGATTAAGGGTATTATACGTAATTTGTGCGAGCGATACGGTGAGCCGATTTTTACGGACAGTGACGGCAAGGTACATTATTCTTTCCCTGATGCGGTGTCTGTTGCAAATGCCGGCGAGAGTGCTATGGCAGAGCTGAGAACCGGATTTCGTGCGAAATACATATATGATGCTGCAAGTAAGGTTGCATCCGGTGAGATTGATTTGTCTGCACCATATGATATGAGTTACGAGGATGGTGCGAAGTACCTGCAACAGATTAAAGGTGTCGGACTTAAGGTCGCTTCTTGTGTTCTGCTGTTTTCCTATCGGAAGTATAATGCTTTCCCGGTGGATGTCTGGGTTAAGAGGATACTTGAGAAATATTATGACGGCAAGGTTGGTGCAGAGTATTTCGGAAAATATGCGGGCCTTTGTCAGCAGTATTTGTTTTACTATGAAAGATGTCAAAATAATGTCTTTCTGAATTAATCCATTCGGGAAAAGCCTATCTGCGAAGCAGACAGGAAGAGAGAAAACGAATTTTTACAAAAGTCCATTACATACAATATATTGAAAGGAATTTTTATGTTTACTCAGAATAAAATCAGCGTTGCGGCAAGATGTGCTCATTGCTGTGCGGTTATTGAAACGGAGATTTCCGTGTTTAATTTATCGGGAGGCAGAATCAAGGCGGACTGTCCGAACTGCGGCAAAAACTCACTTGAAATTACACTTTCGCAGGACGGTAAGGTAAGGCTTTCTGTGCCTTGTGTTGCGTGTCCTCACCCCCATCCGTTTACGTTGTCTGCGGAAACTATGTTTACAAAGGATTTGTTTTTGCTGCAATGCTCCTTTACAAGGCTTGATATTTGCTTTATGGGAAACAAAAATAAGGTTAACCAGGAGCTTATAAAGAACGGCAAGGAGCTTCAGGCTATGATGGATGAGGCTGCAGCACTTGAAGGTGAAGATGATGAGTTTGACCAGGAAGCTCTTGAACAGATGAAGCTGATTCTTTCCTTTATTGATGAGTGTGCAAAGACGGGTAATATTCTTTGTCCGTGTCAGAAGAATAAGACCGCACCTGGAGTTGAGCTTTCCATGAATGACGATTCTGTTACCCTCACCTGCCGCGAGTGCGGTAGAAGTGTTACCATTGATGTTTTTGATACCGGGTTCTTTGAAACACTTCTTGATATGGGTAAGATTTTCCTTGAGGATAATTCGGATATTTATTGATTTTTTGCTTTTGCCGTATCTTTTCGATACGGCTTTTTCTTTTTTGTGTGGAATGCGGGGATTTTTTGGCATGAGGATATGGCGGAGCATTTAAACAAAATTCAGTGGGTGCATATTATATAGCAGAGTGCGAAAGCGGCACTCTACACGGGTCGGAGGCTCTCGGGTGAAATTTTTTACCTACCGATATTCGGAGTTTGGTACCCGTAGCTTCCTAAAATATTGCAGCTTTACTTGCCGCGATAGGGCGGCGGAACGGAGGACATTATGTGTAACTGCTTTGCTAATGCTTTTAACAATGACAACATCTGGCTTATTATCCTCATCGCGCTTATTTTCCTTTGCTGCTTCTGCGGTGGCTGATTGAAAACCGAGTTCGGTTCTCGGGGGGAGCTTCGGCTTCTCCTTTTTTGTTTGCACCTCAAAGTTATTGTTGACAACAGCGGGACGATGTGATATAATAAGATCACTAATACTTATTAGGAGCTTGACATGAGTAAGAAAACTACTATGACGGATATTGCACGGGCGCTGGGAGTAAGTCAAACACTGGTTTCTTTTGTGCTTTCCGGTAAGAATGATATGGGAATAAGTGCTAATACAAAGTTGAAAGTCTTGCAAATGGCAGAAAAGATGGAGTATTGCCCGAGTGCCGCCTCGAAGATGCTAAAGCTTGGAAGATGCGGGTATGCAGCACTTGTTTTTGCGGATTTGCCGGGGAATGGTCTTGCAGATATTATTTCAGGGCTAAATTCGGCTCTTTCGACATTTGGGTATAATCTTATTATTGTCGGAAGTCCCGAAGAAAAGGCGGATATTGATGAATGCCTGAAGATTACACAGCAGAAGAAAGCTGACGGGTTTGTTATATTTGGAAGAAATGATGAGCTTGAAAAGAGACTTTCGGAAGCAGGTGCTATGGTTGTACGGCTTGAGGCTCCAGTTAAAGGGGCGGCGATGGATAGTGCAAAGGCTTTGTGTGAAGCTGTTCTTTCCTGTGGTAATATTGATAAGCATGTGGTAAAAAAGAAGCCAGTGAAAGCAACTGGAGATAAAAAAGCATCCGTGACTAAGTCCGGAGGTAAGAAAAAGTCTGCAGATGTAAAGAATAGTATTAAGACTGAAGAACAGGTTAAGAAACCGGCAGAGGATATGAAAAAGCAAGAGTTTATCTGGCTGCTCTGATTTTTATTTGACACATTGAAAGGACAGGAAAAATGAATCCCATCGGACATTTTATAACTATTACAAAACACAGGCACAAGGTTATTTATCACTGTGTTAAATGCGGGATACTTAAGAGAGGACTTCTGCATGATCTATCAAAATATACGCCCACAGAGTTTATACCCGGAGCAAAGTATTATCTCGGGACAAGGAGCCCAAATGAAGCAGAGAGAAACGAGAAAGGATATTCATCGGCGTGGCTTCATCACAAGGGTAGAAACAGGCATCATTTTGAGTATTGGACGGATTACAATATGGTTGAGCGTCGTGTTATGCCGGTGAAGATGCCTTTCATTTTTGTTGTAGAGATGTTCTGCGACAGGGTTGCTGCCAGCAAAATTTATCAGGGTGACAAATATACGGATAGTCATCCTTATGATTACTTTGAAAGAGGTAAGCCCTCGAGATCAATTCACAAGGAGACTTCGGATTTGCTGGAGAGCTTTCTTGTAATGCTCAGAGATAAGGGTGAGAAAGAAACTTTTAAACATATCAAGTCACTGGTAAAGAGTAAGTTTACTTATTGATACTGTGATTTGAGCTTTGATTTTTATTTGAAATTGATGCAAGTAAAAACCGGCTTCAGCGGCCGGCTTTTTTGTTATACTTGACTTTAAAACGCTTTTGTTTTACAAATTTGATTACAGGAATTGGTGTTGGGTTGATTTTTTCACGCAGTTTTTTCAAAATCATTACAAATAATACTGTAAAGATATATACGAACGAAACTCTAAACATAAAGGCAAGACTTTGCATTACAAGTCCAAGTTCTCTGACAAAGATGTCTGCTGTAAGCAATACAAGCATATGCCAGAGATATATATCGTAGCTTTGGCTGTCAATGAACTTAAAAAG
Source organism: Eubacteriales bacterium (assembly GCA_045604705.1). GTDB lineage: Bacteria > Bacillota > Clostridia > Oscillospirales > CAG-382 > SIG622. Next base: position 29,678 of record JAZUOO010000044.1, on the reverse strand, counting down.
TGGGATTCTGTCTGTTATGTTTTCCGGAAGCTTCAAAGACACTGCAAAAAGGAATATTATTGCACAAATGAAATATAAGTAGAGAATTGTACTGTAATTCGGTATTGCCGCTATGCCGTTATATACTGCAATACTTGCCGAGACACACAAGGCAAACATTATGCCGAACACCATACATATGAATCTGAAATTCTTTTTCAGGATGCTGCAAAATTCGTCGTAATATTTTCCGGCATAACAACCGATAATCCAGTAGGACATATAGGTTGTGAAAAGTCTGTCGTTGAAAATATTAACTGAGTCCTTTAAGATGATGTTTACTATTGATTGCATATGGATTTCAAAATATGTGCTTGCGATAAAAAACACCGGAATTACAAGCAAAGGTGAATATTTATTGACTATTCTTTTCCATAAGGGCAACAAAAGGTCGAACTGTACAAGAAGCGGCACAAAATAAAAGTGTGCACAGAGGTTCCCGGAAATAAGATGAGTAAGGTAATAATCCAGGGTTATGGTATATTTGTAATTAAAGATATAGAAGATGCAGTAAAATACACTACAGAACACGTAGGGCAAGAGGATTGCTTTGAAACGTTTTTTAAGATATAAACCATAGCTCACCTCGTCCTTTTTTGTAAGGAAAAGCTTTACGCCTGCGAGGAAAATAAAGCCCTGAACCACAAAGGTGATCATTCGCCATGGCAGTATGAAAAAATTATACTTTAAGCTTCCCGGTTCATAGCCTGTTACGGGATATGACAAAATATGTATCATTATTACCATCAGGCAAAAAAGAACATTAAGCACTGACAGTTCTTGTTTTCGACGATTCATTAAGCTTCTCCTACTTTTAGTTCAATACGCGGCATTATATCACAAATTCATTAATCTGTCAATAGTTTTACTATAATTTCCGGCATTGGAAATTCATACGATAAAAAACTTTTCAACAAGAAAATTTCCCCTGGAACGAATAGGAATATTTTTGGTGGTAAAAATAGCTTTTGTGTATTGCAAAAAGGATGGTTGATATATGGAAAAATCGAAAAATGTGATGACGGATATAAGACTTGGAGTATTGGTGTTTTTATTCGGTTCTTTTGTTTACGGGGCACTGGAGATTTTATGGCGGGGATATACGCATCCTGCAATGTTGATTCTCGGAGGGAGTTGTCTTGTTTTTATTTATTATTTTGAAGGTCGGTTTCGGGACAGGGTCTCTTTTATTGTGAGGAATCTTTTGTATGCTCTTGTCATTACTTTTACGGAGCTTGTTTTCGGACTTATACTTAATGTGTGGCTGGGGTTAGGTATTTGGGACTATTCTGGACTGCCGTTGAATTTGGGAGGACAGATATGTGTGCTGTTTTCACTGGTATGGTTTTTGCTATCGTTGGTATGCTGTTTTGTTTGTAAGGGTTTCAGGTTTGCGTTTAGTGAGTAAAAAATGTACTCCCCCCGTTATTTGGGAGGAGTTTTGTGTTTTATTTCTGAAGTGTCTTACCAAAGCTGTCCTTGAGGGTTTCTATTCTGTTGAACTCACCCGGGTGCTTTGAGTCCAGGCAGAAGTAGCCAGTTCTTACAAACTGGAATTTGTCGCCGGGCTTTGCGTCAGCAAGAGATACTTCAAGCTTTGCACCGACTATCTTTTTGTGGCTTTCGGGGTTGAGGTAGTCACGGAAGGATTTGTCCTCGGGAATTGCACCTGTGTCTTCGATTGTAAAGAGGTGTTCATATAGGTTTATGTTTGCTTCGATATTGTGTTCGCAGCTTACCCAGTGGATTGTGCCTCTCACCTTTCTACCGTCGACGGGCATATTGTTCTTTGTTTCAAGGTCTGCAGTGCAGAGTACCTTTTCTACGTTGCCGTCTTTGTCATAAATTACTTCTTCACATTTTACGATGTATGCACCTGCAAGTCTTACCTCTCCGCCGGGTTTAAGACGCTGGAACTTTGGCGGAGGATTATCGGAGAAGTCGCCTCTTTCGATGTATACTTCCTTGGTGAAGGGGACTTTTCTTGTGCCTGCTTCCGGGTTCTGAGGATTGTTTGCTACGTCAAAGTATTCGGTTTCATCGCCAAAATTTGTGATTTCAAGCTTTAAGGGTTCAAGAACTGCCATTCTTCTTGTTGCACTTTCGTTGAGCTCTTCTCTTATGCAGTGTTCGAGAAGTCCGATGTCACAAAGGGAGAGAGCTGTGGAGATACCGGAACGTTTTACAAACTCAAAAATAGCAGAGGGAGTATAACCTCTTCTGCGAAGTCCGCAGAGTGTGGGCATTCTGGGGTCGTCCCAGCCGTCAACCAGGTTTTCCTCGACAAGTGCTCGCAGGTATCTCTTGGACATTACTGTGTAGGTAACGTTCATTCTTGCGAATTCTCTCTGCTTGGGATTGGGCTTGTTATCAACACCGATATTTTCTATAACCCAGTCGTAGAGAGGTCTGTGGTTTCTAAACTCTATGGAGCAAAGGGAGTGTGTTATTCCTTCCATTGCATCCTGAATTGGGTGTGCGAAGTCGTAGAGAGGATAGATGCACCATTTGTTTCCCTGTCTGTGGTGGGTTACATGGACTATTCTGTAGATTGCCGGGTCACGCATATTGATGTTGGGGGATGCCATGTCTATCTTTGCTCTGAGAGTTCTTGAGCCGTCTTCAAACTCTCCGTTTTTCATTCTTTCAAAGAGGTCGAGGTTTTCTTCCACTGTTCTGTTTCTGTAGGGGCTGTCCTTACCCGGTTCTGTAAGTGTGCCTCTGTACTCACGCATTTCATCGGGAGAGAGGTCACATACATATGCTTTTCCGTCTTTTATAAGCTTTACTGCGTATTCGTAACATTTATCGAAATAATCAGAGCCGTAGAATATACCGCCTGTTGGATCTGCACCAAGCCAGTGGAGGTCTTCCTGAATGGATTCTACAAATTCGTTGTCTTCCTTTGCGGGGTTGGTATCGTCAAATCTGAGGTTGAAAAGTCCGCCGTACTTCTTTGCTGTCATGGTGTTAATCCAGATAGCCTTTGCGGAGCCTATGTGGAGGTAGCCGTTGGGTTCCGGCGGGAATCTTGTGTGTACCTTTTTACAGATACCCGATGCTATGTCTTCGTCGATTTCGTCGTGAATGAAATTGGATGTGGAGAGTATTTCTTCTGACATTGTTTTTTCCTCTTTTACATTAAAATTTTATATTCCGTTTTTACTTTGCGGCGTTTTCGAGTCTTGTCTTTACTCTGTCCGCACCGATAACGCTCATTACCGTACACAGGTCGGGAGAGTTAAGCCTACCGGTTATTGCGACTCTGATGATGTTGGAAACGTCGGTGATACTACCCTTGAAAGCTGTGGGGTCTGCCTTATAGGCTTTCATATCGGAGGTATAACCGTATTTTTCCGAGAGTGTCTTTACCTTTTCAAACCAGGTATTATTATCGTCTGAGATGTCATACATTCCGATATATTCGGCGAGCATTGCTTTTCTTTCATCGGCAGGTACATTTTCGGGATACTCGTCCTCTATGGCAAAGAGGTTGTCGTAGTAGTAGGAAACGAATGCTTTCACTTCAGACCAGCAAGCGAAATCCTTTCTCGGCTTTTTGCCGCCTCTGCCGATGGAGAGGTATGCTTTTGCGTATGCTTCGTCAGCAGTGAGTATCTTTGCAAATTCCTCATCGTTTTCGGACGCCCACGCGACAACGCCCTCGTATACTTCTTCTGCGGGCATCATGGCAATAATGTTCTTTGATACGTCGTTGAACTTTGCAAGGTCGAACATTGCGCCGGAGTTACCCATGTTGGAGGCTTTGAATGCGAAGTCTTTATAAGATGCTTCCTTGTTTGCACTTCTCCACTGCTCGTAGTTTGAGTTCAGGAGTGTCATGAGGTATTCTATTACCGACTTTGCGGGGTAACCCTTTTCAAAGTAGAAACCGAGGGTACATTCCGGGTCCTTACGCTTGGACATTTTTCTTTTGGTCCCTGTTTCCTCGTCCAGCTTCATAACCTGTGCCGTATGACAGAATCTTGGCATTTTAAATCCGCAAGCCTGCCAGAGCTCTACGTGCCACGGGAGAGTTGAGAGCCATTCCTCGCCTCTTACAACGTCGGTTGTTCTCATGAAGTGGTCGTCAACTACATGAGCGAAATGGTATGTGGGGATACCATCGGATTTGAGAAGTACGAAATCCTGATCGTTCTGCGGGAAGGAGAGCTTGCCTTTTATCTGATCCTTGAAGTCCACTTTCTTTGCAGGATCGCCCATGGACTTGAAGCGGAGAACGTAACTTTCACCTGCTTCAATTTTTGTTATTGCTTCGTCAATATCCATGTCTCTGTGAACTGCGTATTTACCATAATAGCCAAAGTTTTCTTTGTTTTCTTCCTGAGCTTTGTGTGCCGCTTCGAGGTCGGTTTCACTACAGAAGCAGGGATATGCTCTACCATCAAGGATGAGCTTCTTTGCGACAATATGGTATATCTTTGCTCTGTCGCGCTGACGGTATGGACCGTATTCACCCATGTCGCCATCGTTTGTTGCACCTTCATCGAAGGAGATGCCGAATGCACCGAGGTATTTGATTATTTTTTCTACGGCACCCGGAACCTCTCTCTTGTCATCGGTATTTTCTATTCTGAGGTAGAATACGCCGTCCGGTGCTGCAGAGTGGGCTATTCTTTCATCTGCAAGTGCACCGTAGAGGTTACCGAGATGCATTGAGCCTGTGGGGCTGGGGGCTATTCTTGTTACCTTGGCGTTCTCCGAGATGTTTCTTTTCGGGAACTTTTCCTCGAGAGACTCGATCGTGTCTGTGTCTGTCAGTTCAGGGAACATGAGGCTTGTGAGTTTTAAAAGCTTTGTTGTATCCATATATATTTTATCCTTTCGGGTTATTATTACGGGGGCCTCCGGCGGCTCTCTTTCTTGAAAGAAAGAGAGGCAAAGAACTTTATATTTACAAGGCTCGCATACGCTCCCCATACAAGGGGATTATGGGGTGTTAACTTTTGGGGTGCTTTTTTAGAAAAGCATTACCATTTCTATCATTACTTCGTTTTCGGAAATGTCATCGTTGGAGTAGAAGTGGAGATTGGTACCGGCAAATTTAAAGCCGCATTTTTTATAGAATTCTATTGCGGGGATGTTGCAGGTCTGAGTTTCGAGTGTTATAAGGCGATAATCTTCCTTTTCGGCGATATTTATTGCCAGGTCAACGAGTTTTCTGCCTATTCCCTGTCCTCTCTTTTCCGGCACAACGAGAAGCTGGGTTATGACAAGGCGGTTGTTCCATTCTTCTCTTGCCAGCTCCATTACGGCGTATGGGTCTTTTTCCGATTCATCGTTGAATACTCCGTAGGCGGTGACTCCTTGCCAATAGGGCTGGAACAAGGTATCACAGCAGTCACGCTCGAGAATCTCCGGAAGCTTTTCCTTTGTGAATCTGAAAGAGAAGCCGTTATCATCTTCAACAAGCTGTGACTTGTAGTGACTGTCGGAGGTGTAGGTATAGTTTAATACGTAGTCTTCGTAGTTTTCGCGAGGAAGTTCTTTTATGAGCATAAAATTTATTCCTTTTTTATTTTGTTTCGATTTCTGTACTATTATAATACTATATTGTAACATATTCTTGTGAGAATGTCAAGTGCGGTATGGGGATTTTTCCCGAATTGCCGGAGTATATTATGTGTAAATTCGGCGTATCTTTGCTAAAGAATTTATAAGTCGATATGAGGATTCCACATCGGAATATGATTTTTAGCTGCGTGATTATTGTCCAATATGAGGTTATAAATAACCAGATTTCATTCGACAGGATTTGGGGAAATGTTTTCAAAATACACCATTATTTGTGTTGAAGAAGTCATAGATGTATGATACAATACAAAAAACATTTTGGAGGGAAAAATGAAAGTTGCCATTGTCGGGTCGAGAAAATTCGGTTTTTTTGATCTATCGCCATACATTCCCGCGGGAATTACAGAGATTGTTTCCGGCGGCGCCATCGGTGTAGACAGTTTTGCAAAAGACTATGCCATTAAGCACAACTTGAAGTATACAGAATTCTTGCCTGATTATAGCAACGGCAAGATTGCACCTCTTTTGAGAAATCTTGATATTATTGAGTATTCGGATATGGTTTTGGTTTTCTGGGATGGGGTATCCACCGGTTCGAAATTTGTGATTGAGAACTGCAACAGGCTTGGTGTACCTGTTTCGATATATATGCCAAAGGATGATTTAAACAGATAATTGATTGGATATTACATAAAAAACGACGGTTGTTTGCCGTCGTTTGATTTTTTACTTTTTGTCTTTTACGTCGTTCCAATGGAGTACTACACCTTGGGTACAGAGGTGGTCCTGTAATATTTTGACATCGAGAGCTGAGAAATCGTCCGTCATTGCTGCTGCCGCGCCTGCCGCCTCCCCCGTTACTGCACAGCATGGGATAACTCTTGAGATGTCCCACATATTATCCATTGCGGAAATGCATCTTCCTGCGGTTATAAGGTTTTTGATTTTTTTGCCGTATAGAGTTTCAAAGGGGACTTCGTATACGGGACCTCTTTTTTTCCAGTTGGATATCATACCTATGCTCGTTTCTTTATATACTTTATCGTCGTTTTCGTCAAGGTCGAGTATGCCTTTTATTCTTCTTGTCATACGCAGCTGCGGGATACTTGAAATGGTTGAAAGAGCGTGTGTCTGACTGACATCGCCTTTTTTGAGGAAATCCATTAGTGACTGTTCGTGGGAAAGCTCCATCATATGGGATATTTCCTCCGCATCTATGCCCGTAAATCTTTCTTTCACATCCGTTTGTACTTTTTCTGTTTTTCTTTCGTTGTCGGGAAGTTCGGTGTAACCAATCATATGTAGGTTATATTCCGAGTCGTCTGTGACGTAGTACCATGCGGCAAGGACATTCTTTTGGTCATAGATGGCAGTTTCTTCACCTGCGAATTTACAGATGTCGGCGTCACCCGAACAGTCAACCACGGATTTACATCCAAGGGCATATCTTCCGGATTTGTTTTCTACGATCAGTGCATTTATTTTGTCGTTTTCTGTATTTACTTCACACACGGAAGTTCCGTAAAGGATGTCTATTTCCTCTTTGCGCAGCTTTTGTTCAAGAAGAATCGTGTAGACATTGGCACTGTATTGAACCTCATATCTTTCGGCGTTGGCTCTTTCTTCAACCGAGTAGTCGGACAACCAATGCTCGGGATTTCTACATTCTATGCCGTGCTTCATGGAGAGCTTTAATAGTTCTTCCGCAAGACCGAATGATACCTGACGTCCTGCACCATCACATATGGGGAGATATATTGTTACAAGTCCGAGGGTTGCAAGACCACCGAGACCATACATTTTTTCTATAAGGAGGACTTTTTCTGCACCTGCTCTTTTTGCTGCAAGGGCTGCCGCAACACCTGCTATTCCGCCACCGACGGTTATTACGTCGTATTCGTGTTTGAGTTCGAGGATTTTTGCTTGTTCCGTTATTGTTTTCATTGGCATGACCTCGTTTGTTTTTTGTTATATTATAACATGGTAACATTTATATGTAAATAGAAAAAGTATACTTATTTACTAAATGTTTTATTCTAACCTTTCTTTGCCGCATATAAATTATTTTTGTTTTCTGTACATTTGTCGATTATGTGAAACCAGAAAATATAAAATCAAATTAGTATTATAATAAAGTTTCGGGAATCTCGGTCGCCTAGTTCAGTACACCTCTAAATTGAGGATTTTTTGTTAAAGTAGCCAAAGGTATGCGATTTGAACGATATAAATTGGTCTCACATCTATTGTAACACTATAAAACAATTAATATTTTTTATAATTTTCTATTGCAATTTGCAGTACACTTGTGGTATAATAATATAGTTAATTATGGTATAATGCTATTGTTATGCAAAGATAATCAAAATCATATTGTACAAAGAATGCGAGGGAATTGCAGATGTGCGGGTTTGTCGGCTTTACCGATTTTAAACATAAATACAGTGATAAAAAAGAAATACTTTACAAAATGATGGACAGAATTATCCACAGGGGTCCGAATATGGCAGGAGAGCATTGCGATGAAAACGTAGCCCTTGGCTTTCGCAGACTTTCAATAATAGACCTTTCAGAAAATGCCTGCCAGCCGCTTTACAACGAGGATAAGACTGTTGCGGTTATATTCAATGGTGAGATATATAATTTCCAGAGTATCAGAAGTGAGCTTATTGACCTTGGGCATAAGTTTGAAACTGAGGGCGACAGTGAAGTGCTTGTTCATGCTTATGAGCAGTACGGTGTTGAGATGCTGAAAAAGCTTAGAGGAATGTTTGCTTTTGTTATATATGACGTAAAAGAGAGGTTGCTTTTCGGTACCCGTGATATTTTCGGTATTAAACCTCATTACTATTATGTTACGGACGAGGGAGAACTGCTTTTCGGCTCGGAGATAAAGGCTTTTCTCGATTTTCCCGCATTTAAAAAGGAAGTCAACAAGGATGCGCTTCGTCCTTATCTTACTTTCCAGTATTCAAGTGGTACGGATACTTTCTGGAAAGGTGTTAAGAAACTGGAGCCTGCGACTTATTATATTTTCAAGGATGGCGAGCTTTCCTTCGGAAGATACTGGGATGAAGAATTTGAGGCTGAGGACAAGAGCTTTGATGAATATGTTGAGATAATTGACAAGACTGTCAACGAGTCGGTTGCGGCACACAGGATTTCGGATGTTAAGGTTGGTTCTTTCCTTTCCGGAGGTGTTGATTCGAGCTATATTACCGCTTGCCTTATGCCTGATAAGACATTTTCGGTTGGATTTATCGAGGGTCAGGGTAAATTTAATGAAACCACCTACGCAAGGGAGCTTTCCGAAAAATTAGGCATTTCCAACTTTACAAAAATAATCACGCCGGATGAATGTTTTGATGCTTTTCCGACCATTCAGTATCATATGGATGAACCGCAGTCAAATCCGTCAAGTGTGCCGCTTTATTTCCTTGCACAGTTGGCATGCGAGCACGTTACGGTTGTTCTTTCAGGTGAGGGAGCAGATGAGCTTTTCGCGGGTTATGATTGGTATACCGACACAAAGGAAGTTAAGAGGTTCAAGAAAATGGTTCCGGCGGCTTTGAGGCGTTTTCTTGCTTCCTGTGTAAAGCCCCTCCCCAACTTCAAGGGTAAGAGCTTTCTTCTTCGTTCAAGCGGAAGACCGGAGGATTATTTCTTTGGTCAGGCACTTGTATTCTCGGCAAGAGAAGCTGCAGACTTCCTTTCACCGGAATGCAGAAACGGTAAGAGTGCAAAGGACATCGTCATGGACGTATATAAGGAAGTTTCACACAAGGATGAGCTTACAAAGAAGCAGCAGCTTGATATGAAGCTATGGCTTCCCGGTGATATTTTACTTAAAGCTGACAAAATGAGCATGGCACATTCGCTGGAGCTGAGAGTTCCTTTCCTTGACAAGGTTGTTATGGAAATGGCGGAGAAGATTCCCCATGGGTACAAGGTTAATGAAAAGGACACAAAGTACGTTTTCAGAAAGGCGGCTAACAAAACTCTCCCGGATGAATGGGCTGACAGAAAGAAACAGGGTTTCCCTGTGCCGATAAGATTCTGGCTGAGAGAGGAAAAGTACTACAACATAGTAAAAGAATACTTTACGGCTGAATATACGAAGGAATTCTTTGAGGTTGATAAGATAATTGCACTTCTTGAGGATCACTACAGCGGTAAAGCAAACAACGGAAGAAAGATATGGACAGTTTTTACTTTCCTTGTCTGGTATAAGAGATTTTTTGTCGATGAAAAAAGTGAATAGTGAAAAAGACTGCAAGTGTTCTTGTGAATAGTGAATAGTTAATGAAAGGAAACTGTATATGTCTTATAATAAAATTCCTGTTCCCGTGCTTATAGGGGCGGATCTTAACTGTTATAATGTGGCAAGAGCTTTCCATGAGGAATACGGTGTTTGCTCTTATGCTTTCGGAAGATATGAGATTGGTGCGACAAAGGCCTCTAAATTTATAAAGTTTATCACGGTTCCCTCTATGGATACGGATGAAACTTTCCTTGAGGTTGTAAATAAGTTCTATGAGCAGCAGAAGTCCGAGGATAAGGCGTTCTTCATTCTGGGTTGTACGGATGATTATGCTAATCTTATTGCGAGAAATGCACAGAAGCTCAGACCTCGTTTTATTGTGCCGTACAGTTCTATGAATATTATGGATGATTTTGTTTCAAAGGAGAGGTTTTACAAGGCTTGTGATAAGCATGGTATTCTCTACCCCAACACAAAAATCTTCTATATGGATTCCGATTACTCCCTCACTTCCGAGGAAAATCTCGGGTTTAAGTATCCGATTATTGTAAAACCTGCGAACAGTGTTGTTTACTGGAAGCATCCTTTTGACGGCATGAACAAGGTTTATGTGGCAGAGTCTAAGGAAAGAGCTGATGAGATACTAAATACTATTTTTGCTTCCGGTTATGATGACAGCATAATTCTTCAGGATATGATTCCGGGAGATGACAGCCGTATGTACGTTCTGACGGCTTACTGCGGTAAGGATGCCAAGGTTAAGATGATGTGTCTCGGTCATGTGCTGCTGGAAGAACATACGCCCAAGGGCAGAGGTAATCATGCGGCAATAATTCCCGAGTATAACCCCGAACTTTGCGAGGGCTTTAAGAAATTCCTTGAAGATATTGGGTATGTGGGATTTGCGAATTTTGATATAAAGTACGATGCAAGAGATGGCTCTTACCGTGCTTTCGAGATTAATCTTCGTCAGGGACGTTCTAACTTCTATGTGACGGCTTCCGGTGAGAATATTGCAAGGTATCTTTATGAGGACTATGTACTCGATTCTCTCGGGGACATGGAAACTAAGTTCGTTGACACAAAGGTGCTTTGGACTTATATTCCGAAGAAGGTTATTTACAAGTACTGTGCGGACAAGAAATACTCAGATGAGGCAAAGGCTCTTGTTAAAGAGGGCAAGTATATTTCTTCGCTTTGGTATAAGGCTGACCTTAAGGGGAATTTGAAGAGAAGATTTTATGTTTCGGCTATGGTGTTTAATCATTTTAAGAAGTATAAGAAGTATTGTAAACGGTGAGGATTTAGGATTTAGGGTTTTGTAATTATTATGGCGGAGGCTTTATGAAAGATAATAAAAATCCTGTTTTGGGTATTCTCGGGGGACTTGGTCCCATGGCTACGGTTTATTTTTATGAGATGATAACCGAGCATACCAAGGCAAGCTGTGATCAGGAGCATATTGATATTGTAATAAATAGTCGTGCTACAACACCCGACAGAACAAGCTATATTGTCGGAAAATCCGCTGAAAATCCGCTGAAGATTATGGTGGAGGATTCAAAGAGGCTCAAGGAATACGGTGTTACTTTGCTTGCAATTCCCTGCAACACAGCTCATTATTTTTATGATATGCTGACGGATGCCATTGATATTCCGTTTCTTAATATTATGGATGAAACGGCTGCTTATCTTGAAGGTATGGGTGTTAAAAAAGCAGGTGTTCTTGCAACGGATGGGACTGTCCTGTCAAGGACTTATCACAGGTATCTCGACGCACACGGAATAGAGTGTGTTGTGCCGGACGAGGAACATCAGAGGCTTGTTTCCGAGATGATTTACGGTAATATTAAGATGGGCAAGAGAGCAAATATGGAGAAATTTATGATTTGTGCCGATTCGCTCTTTGCGTTGGGTGCAGAAAAAATAATTCTCGGATGTACCGAGCTTAGTCTTATTAAGAGGAACGAGAGACTCGACGGGAGGTTCGTTGATTCGCTTGAGGTGCTCGCAAAAAGAGCAATTGAGGCTTGCGGTAAGGAATGTATAGGCTTTGATCTGTAAATTGGAGGGGAGTCTGACATTTCAGAGATACAACTGCCCGAGATATACAACGCCCAATAAATTCGGAAATGTTATACTTGACTATGCGATTGCAGTAAACAAATAAAACGTCGGAGACGGAAAAATGATATTATCGGAATTGCTTATTAATTCAAAAATTGAATACAAAATTTCCGGAAATGCGGACATTGAGGTTTGCGATATTACCTTTGATTCGAGAGAAGCGAAGGACGGGGTTATGTTCTTCTGCCTTATCGGAAGTACAAGTGACGGACATGACTTTGCAAAGAATGCATATGATAACGGATGCCGTGTTTTTGCACTTTCAAGAGATATTGAACTTCCTTTTGATGCCGTGATTGTAAGGTTTGAAAACACAAGAGAGGCTCTCGCCTATGTTTCGGCGGCGTTCTTCGGGAATCCTGCGGACAAGATGAAGATTATCGGGATTACCGGGACAAAGGGAAAAACCTCGGTTGCCAGTATGATTTCGGCGTGTCTTAATAAATTGGGGATGCCTTGCGGTTATATCGGTACAAGCGGTACGGAATATGCGGGGCTTCATTTTGGTACAAAGAATACAACGCCCGAAAGTCTTGAGCTTCACAGAATTTTCCGTGATATGCTGGATGCCGGGGTTTACACCTGCGTTATCGAGGTTTCCTCGCAGGCACTTTTCAATTTCAGGGTTTGCGGAATAGATTTTTATATTGGGATATTTACAAATCTTTCTCCCGATCACATCGGACCTGCAGAGCATCCGAATTTTGAGCACTACAAGAACTGTAAAAAACGTCTTTTCGGTCAATGCAGGCATGGCATTTTTAATATGGATGATGATTATTATCCGGATATGTCGGACGGATGCTTTTGTAGTATTACGACGTATAGCCTTGAAAAGGAAGCGGATTTTACTGCGAAAAACATTGTACCGTATATGATTCCCGACACTCTCGGCGTTTCCTTTGATGCAATTATTGACGGCAAAAGGACTGTGGCGACTCTTCCCTTCCCAGGGCAATTCTCGGTGCTTAATGCGCTGGCAGCTCTTGCTGTTTGTAAAAAACTCGGTGCGGATACGGATAAGGTAATTGCAGCTTTAAGTGACATAAGAATTCCCGGAAGATTTGAGACTGTGCCGTTGTTTTCCGATCGTGTTTTTGTTATTGACTATGCGCACAATGAGATAAGTATGAAGACGTTGATTGAGACCGTCAGAAGCTACAGACCTATGCGTATTGTTACTTTATTCGGCTCTGTCGGTGACAGGACAAAAAACAGGCGCAGAGAGCTTGGAACGGTTTGCAATGAGCTTTCGGATTTCAGTATTATTACAAGTGATAATCCGGGGTGTGAGGATCCTTGTGCCATTGTTAATGAGATCGCTTCTTATTTTGGTGACACGACGAAATATGTGAAAATTCCCGACAGAGAAGAAGCTATACGGTATGCTGTTGAAAGTTCAAAGCCCGGTGATGTTGTGCTTCTTTGCGGTAAGGGGCATGAGGATTATCAGCTTATAGGCAGAGAGAAAGTACCTTTTTCCGAGAAGAAGATATTATTGCAGATCAAGAATAGTATGGACTGCCATTCGTCCATTCCCTCCTAACGAAAGAGCCTTGTTCTTGGTTCGTATAGGTAGATGAGGGTCAGATGCAGGCTACGATGTTGTATTTTGACATGGTTGTTTCTTCTTTTTTTGTTATGGAACTTGTGATGTTTTAGAATTTACTATTAAAAAATATAACGTGCTGTCTTGCTTTGATACATGATAGCACGTTTCTATTTGTTTATTAAGAGGTATGTTTACTCATTTGGGGTGGATCTTGCACACTGATCAGTTGTATTTATTCATAGCCTCATCGGTCTTCCTCGCAACCATAAGCTTTATCGCTTCCGCAGCGTCACCAAATTTTTCAAAGAGGACTTTTTGTTCGTCCTGCCCGAATTTGGATAGTACCCAATCGGCCAGATCCATTTCTTTGCGGGGTTTCTCACCTACTCCGATTTTCACTCTCGGAAAATCCTGGGTGCCGAGGTGAGTGATTATGGATTTTATGCCGTTGTGTCCACCTGCCGAGCCGTTTTTACGGATTCTCATTTTACCTACCGGCAGACTTATGTCGTCGAAAATTACTATGACATTTTCCGGTTTTATTTTGTAGAAGTTTACCGCTTCGATTACTGCTTCACCTGAGTTGTTCATAAAAGTCTGCGGCTGCATGAGTAGGACTCTTCTTTCACCGATTGTCGCTTCCGATATAAGAGCTTTGAACTTTGAACGGTTAATTTTGACTTTTAATATATCGGAAAGATAATCGAGTGTCAGAAAGCCCGCGTTGTGGCGAGTGAAAGCGTAGTCCTTGCCGGGATTGCCGAGACCTACTATAAGGTGGGTTATGGGAGACCCCGATGATTCGTCCTTTTTTTCTATTTGTTTGAATAAATCGAATATATTTGCCAAAGCTATTTTCCTTTTCCTTATTCTTCCGCTGTTTTTGCGGATTCTTTTTCGGTTAAAAATGCGATTTTGAAAAGCTCATTCATTCTGTCGATTTTGTCGGATTTATATAAGTAGCCGAACAACACTTCAAGTCCCGTTGCACGCAGATACTGGATTCTATCACCGTGTTTGGGAACTGTGTTGGGTTTGGAGTTTCTGCCACGTTTGAACATTGAGAGCTCGTCCTCTGTGAGGAGTGGCAGAATGTTTTCCACGGCATTACTTTGGGATTCAAGTGTTACAAAGTCGCGGGAGGCCTTGTTTAAGTCCTTTGGGTGGCAGATGCCTTTTGACACAAGCATATCACGGACAAGGAGTTCTATTACCGAGTCTCCGAGGTATGCAAGTGCAAGGGTTGGGATGAGTGTTGGAGTCATGTGAAAAGTTCCTTTTTGTAGTGCGTACGATGAAGATATAAACATCTATGGTACGTCATTGCAGGAATTGCAATGATTGTAATTTATACAATGGATTGAGGGTAAGAACCAATATATTAAAATTTTGGTTCTCACGGGGATTCTGCATAAATGACATGGAACGGCGTGCCGGGTCGTCACGCCCTACAGGTCATACAATTCTGCATTCTGCATTTTGCATTTATCTTTTACGCTCTTTTCCATTTAACGCCCTGTGGAGTATCCTCGAGAATAATGCCCTTTGCTTTGAGCTCGTCTCTGATTCTGTCTGCTTCGGCGTAGTTCTTGGCTTTCTTTGCGGCGGTTCTTTCGGCTATCATTGCTTCGATTTCTTCCTCGTCGCCTGCTGCTTCGATTTTCTTTTCAAAACCGAAGAGTACAAGAAGCTCTGTATAGAGGTCATTCGCCTTGGAGAGGAATTCCTTGGAGAGGTTGTTGTCACGCAGTGCCATGTTTATGTCGGAGCAGAGTTCAAAGATTGACGCTACGCCGTTGGCTGTGTTGAAGTCGTCGTCAAGGGCTTCTATCATGTCTGTCTTGTGGGCTGTGAGCTTTTCGAGAAGTGTCTTTTCCTCGTCCGTAATTGCGGAGTCAGATGCTACACCGAGTCTGAATTTGAGGTTTTCTTCGCAAGTGTGGAGTCTTTCAAGTGCGGATTTTGCCTGCTTTAATGTGTCCTCGGAAAAGTTTACCGGGCTTCTGTAGTGTGCGGAGATGATGAAGTATCTTATGGAATCGTAGCCATAGATTTTTGCAGCATCTCTTACTGTGAAAAAGTTGCCTGCTGATTTTGCCATCTTTTCTCCATCTACGTTGATATAGGCGTTGTGAAGCCAGAATTTTGCGAACTGTGTATCCTTGCAGCCGCAGCACTCATCGTAAGCTTCGGACTGTGCTATCTCATTTTCATGATGAGGGAATGTAAGATCCTGACCTCCGCAGTGGATGTCTATATTGTCACCGAGGAAGTTCTTCACCATTGCGGGACATTCGATATGCCAGCCGGGTCTGCCTTTACCCCATGGAGAGTCCCAGGAGGGCTCGCCGGGCTTTGCGGCTTTCCAGAGGGCGAAGTCGAGGGGATCTTTCTTTATATCGTCGATGTATGTTCTTTCGCTTGCACCCTGAAGAAGGTCGTCAACCGATTGGTGTGAAAGCTGACCGTAGCCCTTGAATGCACGAGTTGAGTAGTAAACGTCCATACCCTCCGCTTCGTCGTTGGGCTTTACTGCGTATGCGTAACCGCCTTTTTCCAGGGTTGCAACGATGTCTATGATTCTGTCTATATTTTCAGTTGCCTTGGGGTGTATAGAGGCGGGTCTTATACCTAGACCTTTCGCATCGGTGTAGTATTCTGCGATATATCTTTCTGCAATGTCCTTTACCGTTACACCTTCTTCGTTGGCTTTCTTTATCATTTTATCGTCGATGTCGGTAAAATTCTGGACAAATGTTACTTCATAGCCTCTGTATTCGAGGTAACGACGGAGAAAGTCGAAAATTATGAAACAACGGGCGTTACCGATATGGAAAAAATTATATACGGTAGGTCCGCAGGCGTACATTTTTACTTTTCCGGGTTCTATTGTAGTGAATTCTTCTTTTTGCCTTGAAAGTGAGTTGAATAGCTTCATGGTTGTTCTCCTGATGTTATTTTTATCATTGTTGTTTAATCTTGTGAGAGGAATTCTTTATATGAGATGAAATACTGAATTCCGGAATAGATTGTGAAGAATGTCATTACTGCTGCAGAAGCCCATGTTATAACGTGATATTGATTAAAAATTGCAAAGGGAATCAACGGCTCAAGAAATATTGCGAGAATGCAGATGCACTGTGAAAATGTCTTGATTTTTCCTGCCCATGCTGCTGCGATAACTTTACCCGCGGTATTTGAAGCAATAAGACGAAGAGATGTTATTGCGAGCTCACGGAATACTACTATGAGTGTAATCCATACGAATATGTCAGTAAGATAATCATATCTTGCGGTTGCACCGAAGAATGCAGATATGACCATGAATTTATCTGCGAGCGAATCCATAAACTTGCCGAAATTTGTAACAAGGTTATATTTTCTTGCTATCTTTCCGTCAACAAAATCAGTGAATGCCGTTACTGCGAAGATAACTGCCGCAACGATTCTTGTAATCGGCTCTGCTACAACATCGGACGGTATCATCATTGCTGCGAGGAAAAAGGGTACGAGTATTACTCTGAGCATTGTAAGTTTATTCGGTAGATTCATGATGTGCTCCTCTCTTATACAAGGTCACCCACAAGGTCATATTCCACAACCTCACGGATTTTTATGTTTACGTATTCGCCCTCAAGGACGTTTCTTGTTTTTTCAAAGTATACCTTACCATCTATATCCGGTGCATCGAATTTGCTTCTGCCGTAATATGTTTCGGATACCGGGTCAAAGCCTTCGCACAGGACTTCAAGGGTTTCGCCTATCATCTTTTCGTTTAGCTTTTCGTGGGTGTCAAGCTGGTCATGCATAAGGCTGTCACAGCGTCTTTGCATTTGCTTTTCCGAGACTTTGTCCGGGAAATTTGCTGCAGCTGTACCCTCTTCTTCGGAGTAGGTGAACACACCGAGTCTGTCGAATTTTGTTTCCTTCAGGAATTTTGCAAGTGTGGCAAAATCTTCGCCTTTTTCACCGGGAAAACCAACGATTACGGTAGTTCTTATGATTACACCGGGGATTTTTTCACGAAGGGCTTTGATTCTATCCTTGATAAGGGCACTGTCACCACGGCGGTTCATGAGCTTTAGGATTTTGTCGGAGATGTGCTGAATGGGCATATCTATGTATTTTACTATCTTTTCCTCGGTTGCAATAACGTCAATAAGCTCGTCGGTTGTTTCCTCGGGATAGCAGTACATGATTCTTATCCAGTGGAGCTTTTCTATTTTGCAGAGTTCACGCAGGAGTTCGGGGAGTTTGAGTTCACCGTAGAGGTCGAGACCGTATCTTGTTGTGTCCTGTGATATAAGGATAAGCTCAGTTGTTCCCATTTCGGCAAGTTCCTTTGCTTCACGGACTACGTCTTCTATGGGACGTGACCTGAATTTACCGCGAATCATTGGGATGGCACAGTAGGTACAGCGGTTGTCACAGCCCTCGGAAATCTTTATGTAGGTGGAGTATTCGGGGGTTGTTATTACTCTATCCTCGCCAAGCACTTGATTTTCCGCTTTGGTGATACAGCAATATTTGCTTTCTCTGTCATCGCCTGCACCGCCTTTTTCGTAGGCTGTTTTTACGGCTTCAACTATACTTCCAAGGTCACCGACACCGATAAGGGCATCTATTTCAGGAAGCTCACGGAACAGCTCTTCACCGTATCTTTGAGCCATGCAACCTGTTACGACAATTCCCTTTAAAGCTCTGTTTTCACGAAGCCATGCAACGTCGAGGATGTTTTCTATTGCTTCCTTTTTTGCGTTTTCTATGAAAGCACAGGTATTTATAACTATTACGTCTGCATCTATATCCTCCGGGACTATCTCCATTCCCGCGTCTATGAGTTTCTTAAGCATCACTTCGGTATCAACTCTGTTCTTTTCACAGCCCAGTGATACAAAACCCACTTTTATTTTTTTGTCGGACATTTTGGTTTCCTTTCAATATATGTATATAAATTCATGTTATTATATCACAGTTTGACGAAATTTTCAAGAGGGGATTTAAATGTTTACATATTAAATGATTTTGTAGAGTTACAATAGATGTAAAACCAAAACGAAAAAATACAGCAAAAGCAATTGACTTCTGATGGAATAATGTTAATTTTATCCAAATCTAACATAAGAAACCCAATCACTAAGAATTATATTTTTGGTTTTCACAATACCGTTGTTTGCAAAAAAAATTATGCGGCAGAACAATCTTACCGCATTGGAATTCTCTTTAGAGCATTATCTTTTGGGTCTGTTTTCCGCAGATGGCGTTTTGGTAGGTTTCATATACTCTTTGAAAGTCACAGACCATGGAACGGGGTTTGTTTTGAGGGTCGTCCTGGGCAAGTGGAACGAAGTAGACGTTCTTTCGCTGTAGGAGCAATCCGATGTTTGGAGCAGACATGGAGAGTGCGTCGTTGGAGGCATAGGCAATAACAAGGGGTTTCTCGTTGCGAAGATGGGCTTTTGCCGCCATTGTGACGGAGGTGTCGCATATACCGTGTGCCATTTTTGCAGCGGTGTTGCCTGTACAGGGACAAATTATGAGGGCATCGAGTTTTATTTTTGGACCTATGGGTTCAGCGGATTCTATTGTGTGGATCACTTGTTTCCCGGTGAGAGCTTCTACAGTATTTATGAAGTCGGCGGCTTTCCCGAATCTTGTGTCGGTTGTGTAGACTTTTTCGGACATTATGGGAAGCAGATCACATCCTTTGTCCAGGAATTCGTGCATAACCGTGAGAGATGCTTCGTGACTGCAAAATGAGCCGCAAAATGCAAAGCCTGTCATATGAGTCCTCCCTTCTCAAATTCAATTAATAGCTTTTCAGCAATATATCCGCCTGCACTTGCAGGACAGTATTTTGAAGGAAGTGCACTGCCGTCGGTAATCTCGATGTTGTATCTGTCGGCGGTCTTTTTTTCAGTACCGTAGGGATCGCTTGCAAGCTCAATGTAAATCTGTTTGCTTGACATTTTTGACAGTTCCCTCTCGGTAAAAATCCTGGCGGGGACTGTGTTTATTATATAGTCGAAGCTTCCGATTATTGAGGGGAGGTTTTCGAGGTCGGTGGTACTGCAACCATCTAAACGAGCTTTAGTTCTTGACAGTTCGCGACGTGCCAGAACCGTTACCTTTGCACCGAGGCTTGTAAGTATATTTGAAATGTATTTTCCTATTCTGCCGTAGCCTGAGACAAGGCACGCACTGTCGCGAATGGTCTTATCGCCGGTACGCATCATAAGATAAAGGGCTCCTTCAGCGGTGGCGAGGGCGTTTTTTTCTGCGAGGTTCTCGTCTTCCAAGTAATCGTAGATTTCTATGTCATACTGTTTTGCGATAACTCGTGCTTTCTCGGTGACTGCACCGGCGAAAACGGGGACTTCCTTTGGAATCCTTGAGAATACATCGCAAAGCTTTATGGGGATATTTGAACCGTTGACATTTATGCCGTCCTTTGACAAGGGGGTGGGCAGGATAACAGCACAGGCATTCCCCATACAGCTTTCAAGACTTGTGCAACGTGTTGACCGGCTTTTTGCAAAGATGTTATCAAAACCGTAGACTGCGCATTCTATACCTTTTTCACCAAGATACTCTGCGCAGTAAAGCATTCTTTTACCTCCGGATATGAAGGCGACTTTTATATTATTCATATGTACCGTCCTTTCAAATGTGCCGATAACTCGGCTACGGTATTATATGAATCGGGCTCTGTGTGTGTCAATGCGTGTGGGTTCGAGATTTCGGCAAAGGATGAAGGTTCGGTGAAGTTTTTGTACACTATTCTGTTTGTATTTTGGATTTCAAAAGAAAATCTGAAATATTATTTTTTAAAATAGGAACTGTATAAAGGTATTCCGCATATAATATGGTATCCCGACTTTTGGGAAATTTTGGAAAGCAGGTAACGGAAAATGAAGAAACTGTCGGCTCTTATCGGAATATTTATACTTTCCTTCGGGGTAAGTATCCTTATGTGCTCGATACTTCCTTCCGCAGCGATAGTGTTTGTTCAGGCTTCGCTTCTTATTGCTGCAGGTATCTTCTATATTTTTTCCGTTCACTGACTGTACCTTGCGGAGGTATGGCTATGAAGATTATTGTACTTAAAGCTCCAAAGATAATTGCACCGCTTATCAGATGGTTTGCGGGAATCCCCGGAAAACAATAGGTATTTTACAGTTTTACGAAATACGGAATTTATTATTGGGCCGAGCGTTCGGCTCTTTTTTTATTTTTGTTGTCATAAATGGAGTTATTTCTGAATATATTCTTATAAAGAGTGGTTTGCATGGAATGTGCAGACTGAAATTTTAAAAAGGAGTTGGATTTATGGAAAAATATCTACCCTGTTATGAGAAAAGCTTTTTTGAAAGAACGGAGAAAAATGTTTCCTGTGAGATAAGTCTTCCGGAATATCTGCCAAACGCCTCAAGGATTGTAAAGGTTTCGACAAGAGCTTGTGCGGATGAGTGTGAGGCGGTAAAGGATTCGCTTTATGTAAGGGGTCACATTAATTTTTTTGTCATATATCTTTCAGATTTTAAGGACAAACTTAAATGTGCTTCGGCGTCTGCGGATTTTTCCCATACTTTCCCCGCAAAAGGTATTGAAGATGCGGTGAAGGATTCGGGATATTTTGATCTCAACTGCTCGGTTTCAGAGGAGAGAGGTCAGCTCATGTCACCAAGGAAGCTCGGGGTATCATGCAAGGTATCCGTCTGTGCAGAGGCTGTTACGGTGAAAAAGACGGAAATCTTTGATACTGAGGAAAGCGATACTGTGCACAAGCTGTGTAAAAAGACCGAGCTTTTGGAGCTTACGAAGCTTCCCAAGTGTGAAGTGACCTTTGAGGACAATGTTCCTCTTGACGAAGGGATGCCGGAGATAACGGAAATGGTTTTCTCCGACTGCGGTGTGTCCTCGGTGTCCGCTTATTGCCGTGACGGCAAGGTGAATTACAACGGAACTTTGGAACTTTGTTGCCTTTATCTCGCGCAAGACGAGGATGGAGAACAATATATATCCTTTGAAAAGGAGCTGGATTTTAACGGAACTATAGATGCCGGTGATATTCCCGATGGAGCGTTTATTGTTACACGGGCAGCTGTCTTGTCACTTAGTACCGATCCTGTTCAGAATAATTACGGAGAGTCATCAATGTGCTCGGTTTCTGCGGGGATAGTTCTTTCCTCAAAAGTTTTTTACACTGCGCAAGAGGAGCTTCTCTGTGATGCTTTTTGTACAGGATACGAGTGTGATTGTGAATTGAAAAATATTGTTTATGATTCCTTTGTGTGCGGTACGGATGAAACTGTCCGTGTAAATGAGGATATAAGGGCAAATCTTGGAAGTATTACCGATATTGTTTCAAAAAGTATTTCGGTGAGTGTTGTTTCCACAGAGCTCCTTGGAAAAACGCCGGTGTTTAATCTGCGTGCGGCACTAAGACTCCTCGGAACAAATGAACAAGGCGGACTTGAAAGCGTGAATACGGCATTTAATTTCAAGGCGCAGTCGGAGCACGAGTTGGAGTTTATCCCGGACAGATGTAGGTTTGACGCTGAGGCTTATGTGAAGAAGTGTGACTGCAAGATAGAAAACGGCGAGATAAAATGCGAGATAACGCTTGGGATATGCTGTTGTGCTTACGGAAGAAAAACGGTGCGAACAGTCACGGCTCTTGAAATTGACACGGAATGCGAATTTTGCCGTGACAAATCGGAATACATACTTTATTATCCTTGCGACAAGGATACGGTTTGGTCGTGTGCTAAAAAGTATAAGGTCTCACCAAAGGCTTTGCTTGCGGTCAATGGGATGGAGCTTACGGAAAATGATTTTGGTTCAAGGAAGGCTGTTGTTATTCCGAGGTCGGATTCTTAAAGGCTTTTGATATAGTTTGAAAGGCACTTCGGATTTTTATTCGGGTGTCTTTTTTTATGGAATCTTTTTGAATACGGCACGAAAGTTTGGATTGTTTTTTAATATATTGTGTTAAAGGAGCCTGAGAATATGAGAAACGGAGTAATAGCTAAATTTGTGATGCTGCTTATAACGGTATTTTCCGCGACATTGGTCACGGTTTATATTATCGGAGGCAGGGCTGAATTTTCTTCGGCACGGGGACTTTATTCGGATACGCTTTACAGGAGTATGCCCGCAAATTTAAGTGTAAGTACTGTTATGGCGGCAGAGGATGAGGTTTTGGATATGAATATTGATGCACAAACTGTTGCGAAAAACATAGAGACTGTTTCAGCCCCCGATGGTATAACCGATAGAGATACGGATGATACTGTTAGCGGTGAGGCTTTCGGGAATAAGAGTGTGGACGAGGGAAAAGAGATAAAGACGGTGAGTGTGTTCAATCATAAGACGAACAGTGTATCCAAAATGCCACTGGAAGAATATGTTGCATGTGTTGTTACTGCGGAAATGCCTGCGGACTCGCCCTTTGAGGCGCTTTGTGCTCAGGCGGTTGCGGTAAGGACTCTTGCTGTGAATTATATTCTTTCGGAGAGTAAGGCAGGACATATGGAGGCTGATATTTGTACCGATTCGGGTCATTGTCAGAGCTTTGTAACGAAGGAGGAGTTTGAGGCGAGGTACGGAGAACGAGGGACACAGGTCTTTGAAAATGCACGTAATGCAGCAAATGCTACAAGAAGTCTTATTTTGCTTTATGATGATCAACCCATTGTTGCGGTGTTCCATGCATCAAGCGGAGGTTCTACGGCTTCGGGAAAAGAGGTCTGGGGCGGAGATCTTGCATATCTTGCGGCTGTAGAAACAGCGGAGATATATGATGAGACGTTGAAAAGCAAGGTTGTAAGCGAGGTTGTATTTACGAGGGAGGAGTTTTTGGCAAGGCTTGCGGATGCGGATATTCCGGGTCTTTCGGAGTATAAAGAAAGCCCCTTTCACCTGTGGATAGGCAATAAGGAGCGAAGTTCGTCCGGGAGGGTTGCAAATCTTACCATCGGCGGAAAAGAGTTTACCGGTGCCCAAGTAAGAAAGCTCTTGGGGCTTAAGAGCACCGACTTTGAAATAGGCTTTGGCGAGGATACTGTCACCTTTATAACCGAAGGCTATGGACATGGAGTGGGTATGAGTCAACTGGGTGCCGTTGCAATGGCGAGGAAAGGTGAGAGCTTTTATTCCATTCTTGCGACTTATTATCCGGGGACTATTATTGGAATTATATGAGATCAGAGATCGATTTTGTGTTTTTCTATGACACTGCCGTTGCTGTCTATGAAAATAATGTCGTGATATTGATGTTTACGTTTTTTTCAAGAGGCTTGAAATTTACCGTGTATTCAACCGAGCCTTTGAAGGCGGAAAATAGGGATTTCTTTCGATGAACTCACGAACTGTTATTGTGCATTGCTTTTCTTTGTTGAGAATTTCCTGAGGCATTTCTACCATGTGCAGGTACTTCCCTAGAGCGAAGAATAGCGTTTGAGGCATGGTAGAAGGCTTCATTTCCGACACAGACACACACGGTTGCTTCGTTTACTGCGGTTACACAAACAAGCCAATTTTCTCCGGCAGCGAATACGGAGGGGCAAATTCAAATATTGTGATAAGCATATTGTTTTCTACTTGGGTGTTTGACTGTTATATGAATATGAATATTATTGCAATCACTATGAGGACTGCTCCGCCAATACGGTTTAAGGTCAGAGCAAGGTCGGAGGGCTCGGCGTTTTTGAATCTCCAGCCGTATTCAAGCTGCCATACGGTTTTCGGGGATGCAATTCCGAAGATACCGACTGCGATAATGAGTATTATTATAAAGGGGTTGGTTCTCCCCTGCTCTTTCGGAGCGTTTTGCAGTATTGCATCGCACAGGATGCTTCCGTCGGCGTATTTTTCGGAATTGTAGTCCTCACTGTTACCGCCGTAGGAGACATTTCCGTTTTTTGTAACGTAATAGCGGGAGTTGTCGGGATATACTATTTCAATGTCACACCGTGAGACATTTCCGTTAAAGGTGTAAACATATGTATGTTCCCCGTGGGTTATTGTTTGCTCCACGGGATTTATTGTATAGCTTGTACCGTCGTGCCGATAGGTGTAGGGTTTGGTGCTTGAAGAGCATCCGGTGAGAAATGTAATCAGTATCAAAAAAGATACTATGAGATACAGCACTTTTTTCAAAAGGTTACCTCCGTTTGCTTATAAAAATTACACAAATATTATAGCATACGTCGGTGTTAATGTCAATAATTAACTTTGTGTACATTGATTTTTTGAAGAAAGGGATGTATAATCTTCTGAACAAAGGAAATACTGAAAGGATAATAAAAAATGAATTTGCTCGAAACAGTTTCAAATATGAGCGGAGTCTTTACAAATGTGGTGACGGTTGTTGTAGGAAGTCTTGTTGGAATTATCTTTAAAAAGGTTATCCCGAAATCGCTCGGTGATATGCTTATGCAGGGCTTGGGGCTTTGTACGCTTTTTATAGGTGTGCAGGGAGCTCTTAAAGGACAGAATACTCTTATTCTTATTTTATCGGTGGTTCTGGGAACTATTATTGGAACGTTATTGAAACTGGATGATGGTTTGTCAAAGCTCGGAAGTACTATTGAGAAAAGGTTTTCAAAAGGTAAGACAGACGGACCGAGTATTGCGCAAGGATTTGTTACAAGCTCCCTCGTGTTTTGCGTTGGTGCTATGACTATTGTCGGAACGCTCAATGCGGGGCTTTACGGGGACAATACCATGCTCTACACGAAGTCTATGCTGGATCTTGTTTCTTCCTGTGTTTTTGCATCAACGCTTGGGTTTGGAGTTACGCTTTCTGCGGTGTTTGTACTTTTATTCCAAGGGACATTGGTACTTCTTGCAGGTGTTACAGCGCCACTGTTCCAAGGAGATGTGCTTATTAATGAAATGACTTGTGCGGGTTCCATTCTTATTATGGGTATCGGACTTAATCTTATCGGAGTTGCGAAGATAAAGGTAATGAATATGCTTCCCGCAATGTTTGTTCCGATTGTGCTCTGTACCTTTATGTAATATTTTTACAGCTGAGGATTGCATCCTCGGCTTTTTCTTTTCTGGGCAAAAAAATCCCCCGGCATTGCTGTCGGGGAAAGAATTTGAATTTTTTCGGGTATTACTTGTCTGTGCCATCGAGGTCATCAAGCTCTTTAATGCTTTCGGAGAGGATGTCTTCTTCATCTTCTTCCACAGGGATGTCTTCCCAATTAAGACCTTCTTCGTCGTCAAAGCCGAGGTCACAACAGTCACAGTCCATAAAATCTTCCTCTTCTTTTTTACGCTGTTCTGCTTTTTTATCAAAATATTTCTTTAAGATAAGTCCGCCGGCAACAACTACGCCGATGCCAAGAACTATTGCGCCGATAAGTGAAAGTGTGTTTTTCATAATTGATTCCTCCGTATAAATATTATTATCTTTTTCTGTAGTGATATTATACCATATCCGAACAAAGAATCATGAAATAAAATTTAACTTTTTGTATATTTACGCTAAATTTCACATTTTTAGATTATATTTCCACATTTATGATATATTTTTTGTTTACAATCAGACGATTTTTATACAAAATTATTGTTTTGATGCTAATTCCAATATATTCGAGGGTGAACTTGGTAATGAAAAAAGCTTTATGCCGGGAAACTTTTGAGGGTCGTTCCGGATGCGTAGTCGAGTCTTTATACTGACACTGCTGTAAAGAAATCTGTGTGCCATGATTCACGGGTGTCGGATATGTATGACATAGACTTCACAAATATAAATATGTTACAACAGAATATAAGTATACCTCAATCATTGCTTCTGATGAATACTCCAATGTGATGTTTGATGCCTCTACCTCAGTTCTATCAAGAATTGATGGTCTCCTTTTTGTGTAAAAAACGTATAATGATGAAATTTTCCTATCATGTAATAAACGGGAAATCAAGTAAAAACCGACAGAAATTTGCTTTTTTGTGCCGAGAAAAGAGCTGCCCGAAGACAGCTCTTGATATATTGAATATTGAATATTAATTAAAGGTTATAATACTTGTCAAATTCGGCAGGATGAGGAATAGCATTAAGCTCGTTTACTTCCTTGCGCTTTGTTGCAATGAAGTTTTTGAGAAGCTCTTCCGGGAATACGCCGCCTGCTGTGAGGTAGTCATGGTCAGCCTCAAGTGCGTCAAGTGCTTCACCGAGAGATGTGGGAAGATGCTTGAGCTTTGCCTTTTCTTCCTCGGGAAGGTGAAACAGGTTCATATCGTAGGGACCCCAGCCGTTTGCGTGGGGATCTATCTTGTTCTTGATACCGTCGATACCTGCCATGAGGATTGCAGCATAGCAGAAGTAAGGATTACAGGTTGCATCGGGGTTACGAAGCTCGAATCTGCGCAAGGTAGGTTCTTTTGCATATGCGGGAATTCTGATTACCGCACTTCTGTTGGAGGTTGCATAGCCAACTGTTACGGGAGCTTCGAAACCGGGTACAAGTCTCTTGAAAGAGTTTGTGCTGGGGTTTGTGAGGGCACAGAGAGATGCAATATGCTTGAGAAGTCCGCCCATGAACCAGTGAGCTTCCTGTGAAAGATGTGAATAGCCGTTGTCATCGGAGAATACCGGTTCGCCGTCCTTGAGAAGAAGCATATGAACGTGCATACCGTTACCTGCTTCACCCATAATGGGCTTGGGCATAAATGTAGCGGACATTCCGTACTTTCTTGCGGTATTGTGGATGATGTACTTTATCATCATTGTGTTGTCTGCCATTTTGGACATCTGTCCGAGCTCGGGCTCGATTTCAAACTGACCGCCTGCACCTACTTCAGGATGGTGGTAGTTGAGGGCTATGCCTGCATCGTCCATAAGCATACACATCTCGCTTCTTGCCTCGTAGGACACATCAAAGGGCTTGGCGATATGATAGTTCTTCTGTTTTGCAACGATATTTCCGAGACCCTCGGATGCACTGTTCCAGTGAGCCTGTGCAGCATCAACGCTGTAGCCTACGGAATCAGCCTTTACTTCCCATGCTACGTTGTCGAAAAGATAGAATTCAAATTCGGGAAGAATGAGCATTGTATCTGCGATCCCGCTGTCTTTGAGGTACTTCTCGGCTGCGAGAACTATGTTTCTGGGGTACTGAGCAAGAGGTCTGTTCTCGGGATTGTCGATAATCATTGCGTTACCGGTCATAGAGAGTGTGGGAATTTCGCAGAAAGGGTCGATAACTGCGGTATCGGGATCGGGAATGAATACCATATCGCTCTTTTCTACAACTGCGTAGCCGTAGTTGGAAGCGTCAAAGCCGATACCGTTTTTCATTGTCTTTTCGGAGAAGTTCTTTGCTGGGATGGTAACGTGACGGAACTGGCCGTTGATGTCTACCATTTTGAAGTCCACCATCTTAATGTCATTTTCTTTAATGATGGTGAGGATGTCGCTTACTGTTTTCATTTTTGTCTCCTTCGTATTATAAAATTTCCCGTCTATTATTATAGTCATGTTACGGTGAATTGTCAATAGGTTTGTAAATATATTCTAATTTTTCTACAAGGTGCAACTATATTTGTGCCTTGTAATTTATAAATTTCACAATATATTTTACATTATCGGCGTAATTTTGGATGCAATAAAATCATTATGCCCCTTTTTAGGTGTCTTTGCGGATGTTTTTCTTTCCAGCTTTTAAAATTTTAATGAATCAATAACTTCATCATCATGAATTGACCTTGCCATGATTTCTCACCTCATTCCATGTATCGAATTACCTTTAATGAACTATCAGGATCAATTCACGAAATCGCAGTTTTCAATTCATGTTGCAAGGCAATTCATCGAGTTTACGTTACAAATCCATTATAACAAAAAACACCGAATTTTTCAAGTATCTGGACAGCGTTTCAGTCCAAACTTAATGATTTGCAATACAGAATGTGCAAAAGACGGGGTAAAAGGATTGTATTTTTCTGTAAATTGTAAAAAAATTTGTTTAATTTAAAAAAATGCAAAAAAACACTTGCAAAATAAAAATAATTGTGTTATAATAGTATCGTTGTTCAGTATGCATAAGAATATTTATGTGTATCTGAAGCTATCAAAAGGAAGTTCCGTCGAGCATTTGCACGTGCAGGACGGTAAGAATTTCTCTTTTACAGGGAGGTGCAACAGAAATGGCAAAGTGTGAAGTATGCGGTAAGGGTGTTACATTCGGACACAATGTATCTCACTCCAACAGAAAGACAAACAGAGCTTGGAAGCCCAACATCAGAAGAGTTAAGGCTGTTGTTGGTAACGGCGAACACAAGACAGTTTACGTTTGCTCTCGTTGTCTCAGATCCGGCAAGGTAACAAGAGCTTAATAAACTTTAGAGTTTAAGCTTGTACTTACGGACAATCAAATTTAATTGCACAGTAAAGGAAGGTTGCGGTTTTATGCTCCCTTCCTTTTTGTGTGTCAGCACGAAATCTTTGTGCTTTTATAACAAATACCTGTACGTAAGTGTAGTCTTGTGTTTTAGTTCACGTATACTGTTTATGAGTCAATAAAGCTACCATTATAATAGTCTCTGTCCTATATGAGTATTGATAAACCAAAATATGCATTTTAGTTAATAATAATGCATATTTTATCTCTTATACGTGACAAATAGGAGAAAGTATGCTATAATATAGTCATAATTTAGAACTTTTTACTGATTTTCATGGCTATATGATAATAAAAGAATTAGATAAATAAGAATTTGTAGGTAAGTGAGATATGAAAAAAATTATTGTAATCGGGTGTCCTGGAAGTGGTAAGAGTACCTTTTCCAAGTCATTACACAATATCACAAAAATCCCATTGTATCATTTAGATATGTTGTTTTGGAATGAAGATAAAACAACTGTTGAAAAATCCGTTTTTCTTGATAGACTATTAAAAATAATCGAAAATATTGAGTGGATAATTGATGGCAATTATGGTTCCACAATGGAATTGAGAATGCAAAAGTGTGATACAGTTATTTTTCTTGACTATCCATTAGATGTTTGTCTTAATGGTATTAAGGAGAGAAAAGGAAAACCAAGAAGTGATATGCCTTGGATAGAAAGCGATGAAGATGATGCAGAATTTGTTGAGTTTATAAAAAACTACAATTCACAAAGCAGACCAAAAGTAATAGAACTATTGAAAA